>NZ_CP092832.1:725000-1450000 GCF_022532105.1 Flavobacterium sp. HJ-32-4
AGTTCGAAATTTTCCATTCCAATGTGTGCTTCATCCGGATTCATCACCTGGATAAACGCCCCAACCGGATTCGGGTTGATGGCCGCAATCGCCGGCGGTGATATCGCGGCGAAGAACATTACATCGTTGGTATTATAGGAAAGGTTCAGTTTGTTGAGCCCCGCGCGAACGGTAAGCCGTTTGTTCACGGCATAATTCACGCCTACGCCATAACTGGTGCTGCTGTTGTAGCTCTTGCCGTTCGAAGCGAATTGCGGATCGATGGCCGAACCCGCCTTGGATGCCGATCCAAGGTAGACAGGCGCAACGTTGGTCGTTACCTGCCAGCGGTCTACCTTGGCTTCAGCAATCGCTTCTTCTTTTTCATTTTTCGGTTGCAGCAATTCTTCCAGCTTCTTAGTGTCTTCAGCAATCTTGGCTGAATCGGTCGGTACGGATGCGATCGCCGCATCTGTTTTAGGTGCTATTCTCTCGGTTGTGGTTCCGTCTTTTACGGTTGAACCCACCGATGTGCGTGGTGTCTCCTTTGAGGCCGCGTTGGCAATCGCATCGGTGGCGTTTCCACCCTTGGTGCGGTCTGTGGTCGTCGCGATTCCTTCCTGCTTGTTCGCCCCGGATGCTCCTTGTTCGGAGGAAACGGTTTTTCCCACAGGCTTGTGCGCGCGGTCGTGTGCCGCTACAGTCTCGTTCCGCTTCTCCTGAAGCCGTTGGTTACGAGACGGAGCCGTGGCCACCGAAGAGCCATTATTCAATAGCGGGGAAGCCGATTTCCGGCCCCGTAGTTTCGGTGTCGTTTTTCCATCTCCGGCTTGTGGTTTCTCTTCGGAAGAAGCTACTTCGGTCGTGTTGCTGTTTCGCCCACGGGACTTGGTGTTGGAACGCCCGTCTTTTGGCGCCGTTCCTTTTACCTCCGAAGGACGCGATCCGTCCTCCGACGCCGCCACCGCATCAGTTGCTGAAGACGATGCGCCAGTAGCCGTTTTTTCCTGATCGGATGGTGTGACTTCGGATGGCGACGCCGTTTGCGCACCTCCTTTGCCCTCGTTATCGGGGGTGTTGACGACGGCCGGACCGGTCGGCACAGGTGCCGAAGGTGGGTTCTGGATGCCAAAATCCGTGTAGCTGTTCCAGGCGAAAAGCCCGATCAGCAGTAATGCGGCGACCCCTGCCACCTGGTACCACCAGATCGGCACGACACGCCGCTTCTTCTTGTGCAGCGCGGCCTCTATGTTTTTCCAGACCTGTTCGTCGGGACTTACTTCGAAGTCCTTGAACTTTTCCTGGAAGAGGCGATCTAAACTCTTTCTCTCCTTCATTGTACAGATGTATGTTGCTTGCCGGAATGCCGGTCAATTTTGTCTTTCAGGATCATCCGGGCGCGGGCCAGGTTCGACTTGGTCGTGCCGGTGGTAATGTCGAGCATGTCGGCGATTTCCTTGTGGGAATAGCCGTCAAGCACATACAGGCTGAATACCAACCGGTAGCGTTCCGGCAGCTCCTGTATGATCGTGGTCAGGAAATCCATTGAGATGTTCTCGTCGTCGATCTCTACGGTTTCCTCTTCCGGGATGTTCTCGCTTACGATTTCAAGAAAACGCATCCCTCGGTATTTCTGTAGGGCATTGTTGATCATGACCCGTTTCCCCCATCCTTCAAACGAACCTTTGAAGTTATATTGCCCTATTTTGTTGAAGATAATGAGGAAGCCGTCCTGGAGGTTATCTTGGGCTTCTTCATAACTTCCGGAATACTTCAGGCAGACACCAAAAAACTTCGCAGAAAACAGCCGATAAAGCTGTTCCTGGGCCTTGGGGTCGTTCTTCTGGCATCCGGCAATGAGTTCTTCTAACGTCAAGGGCAGGCAGGCGGTTAATAGGTTACATGAACTTCCACGTCTTCGAATATAGGCGTCCCGTCTGGGTTATCGCCCTTATAGAAGCGGAAACGATAGGTGTCATTTACCGTGCAGGTAAAGTTAAAAGTCGCTTCGTATACCGTGTCATCGGCAGCACAATCGGCTCGATCGTCCTTTCGGGCCGTCACACCGACAATACGGTCATTTCCGTTTTTCTCATAGTAAAAGCCCTCGAATGCATAGCAGGCAGAAGGCTTCTTGTAGCGAATCGTCACGGGATAGGTATGGCCAAGTCCGAAACTCTCAGGAAGCACGTAGCTTTCTACTGGCAGGACTTCAAGCGTATAGTTAGGACTGTCATCACCAAGCGAACAGGCGCTAATGGCGAACACGGCGATAAAGAGCAGGGCAATCTTTTTCATCGTTAGGGTATTATAAAATCTGCATCATTTGCGATTACAGATGGATTTTCATTGCATGGGTTGCGTATACACGCAAAAAAACCCGAAAAAATCGGGTTTTCTATTTAATTCTGCGATTTGATGAGGTCTTTGATCTTTTCCTCAAGCTCGTCGGCTAATTCCGGATTGTCTTTGATGAGTGCTTTCACTGCATCCCGCCCTTGTCCGAGGCGGGTTTCGCCATACGCGAACCACGACCCCGATTTCTTGACGATTTCAAACTCAGTAGCCAGGTCGAGTATCTCACCCGCTTTCGAAACGCCTTCACCATACATGATGTCGAATTCAGCGGTACGGAACGGAGGTGCCACTTTATTTTTTACCACTTTCACTTTGGTGCGGTTCCCGATGACATTCTCTCCGTCTTTGATCTGCGACGAACGACGGATGTCAAGACGCACCGACGCGTAGAACTTCAACGCGTTACCACCCGTTGTCGTCTCCGGGTTTCCAAACATAACGCCTATCTTCTCGCGCAACTGGTTGATGAAAAACACCGTGCAGTTGGTTTTACTGATAGTGGCGGTGAGTTTCCGCAGTGCCTGTGACATCAAACGGGCATGCAGACCTACTTTAGAATCGCCCATTTCGCCTTCGATCTCGCTTTTCGGTGTCAAGGCCGCAACCGAGTCGATTACGACGATGTCGATAGCGCCGGAACGAATCAGGTTCTCGGCAATTTCGAGCGCCTGTTCGCCGTTATCGGGCTGCGATATGATAAGATTCTCGATGTCTACATTGAGTTTCTGGGCATAATTACGGTCAAAGGCATGTTCTGCATCGATGAAGGCAGCGATGCCCCCGGCTTTTTGGGCCTCGGCAATAGCATGCAGGGTCAGCGTCGTCTTACCCGAAGATTCAGGGCCGAAGATTTCGATGACACGACCTTTAGGGTATCCATTAACGCCCAAAGCCAGGTCGAGGCCGAGCGATCCGGACGATATGGTTTCGACTTCCTCTACGGCCTGGTCGCCCATCTTCATGACGGTGCCTTTTCCGTAGGTCTTATCGAGTTTGTCAAGCGTTAACTGTAAGGCTTTTAGTTTGGCTTCTCTCTCTGAACTCATTGTTTCTTTCCTGATTAATTTTTCGTAAAAGTACGGCATTTTCTCCTGCGTGGATTACGGTTTTTCCGCAGAAATATGAACAATTTCGAATTACGGAAGTTCCCGCCAAAATGCGTATTTTCGCCGCGAAGAATCGTCACATGGAAAGAATCCTATCGTATCCGTTGTCTGCACTTTTCTACCTGTGGTTTGGATTGGTGCTGGTGGTTTTCCATCCCATCCAATGGGTGGCACACAATGTTTTCGGTTACAAGGCACACAAACTCTCGGTCGACGTGCTGAATTTCCTGTCGGAAGCCGGACTGTTGCTGCTGACCGGTAACCGCATGGTGTTTTCGGGCGTTTCAAATATCCCGTCCGACACGCCGCTGATTGTCGTCACCAACCACCAAAGTATGTGGGAAATCATCGCGCTGATTGTCCACCTACGGAAATTCCACCCGAAATTTGTAGCCAAGGTCGAACTCGGAAAAGGCATCCCGAGCGTATCCTACAACCTCCGAGTTGGCGGGTCGGTGCTGATCGACCGCAAGGATCCAAAACAAGCCCTGCCGGAAATCAAAAAGATGGCCGAATACATTGAGAAAAACAACCGTTCGGCGGTCATCTTCCCCGAAGGCACCCGAAGCAAGACCGGACAACCGAAGCCTTTTTCGCAAAACGGGATCAAGATACTATGCAAGTTTGCCCCCTCGGCGGTCATCGTCCCGATTAGCATCAATAACTCCTTTAAATTAGTTAAATACGGCTTTTTTCCGCTTGGTCTGGGAAATCGCGTTACCTTTACAGTTCATAACCCACTGTCCGTCAAGGACTATCCGTTCGACGAGCTTTTTACTTTAACCGAAAAAACGGTTGTCGACGGAATAAAATACTGAATTACATGTCATTACACAACATGCGACTTGAAGTCATGCGCTTTCTTGAAAACAAAGTCGACGGCTTCGTGAACGAATACCTTATCCCTGTTGAAACGCTTTGGCAGCCGTCTGATTTCCTGCCTGACACGAGTAGCGAGCACTTTTTCGACGAAGTCACCGAACTGCGCGAGATCGCGAAAGACCTTCCCTATGATTTCTGGATCGTTTTGATCGGGGATACCGTTACGGAAGAAGCCCTGCCGACCTATGAGTCGTGGCTGATGGACGTGGAAGGCGTTGACAACGTCGAGCGCAACGGTTGGTCAAAGTGGGTGCGCCACTGGACCGGCGAGGAGAACCGCCACGGCGACCTTCTCAATAAGTACCTGTACCTTTCAGGACGGGTCAACATGAAAGAGGTTGAAATCACCACTCATCACCTTATCAACGACGGTTTTGACATCGGAACTGATCGGGATCCTTACAAAAACTTCGTCTACACCAGCTTCCAGGAGTTGGCTACGTATGTATCCCACAACCGTGTTGCCAAGTTGGCCAAGACCTACGGAGACAAGAAATTGTCGCGTATGTGCAACATGATTGCCGGCGACGAAATGCGCCACCACAATGCCTACAGCGAGTTCGTCAAGCAGATTTTTACCGTTGATCCCAACGGGATGATGCTGGCATTCCAGGAGATGATGAAGAAAAAAATCGTTATGCCGGCTGGATTCCTTCGTGAGTCTGGGCAGAAAATCAGCGAGGCATTCGAACATTTTTCAGATTCCGCGCAGCGCATCGGCGTTTACACCGCGAACGACTACGTTGACATCATGCGGAAACTGATCGAGCGCTGGGAAATCGGCAACATGCTGAACCTGTCGGAAGAGGCTGAAAAAGCCCGTGATTTCCTGATGAAACTCCCCGATCGTATGGCCCGCGTATCCGAACGACTGGTCATCCCGGCCGAATCGCACGTATTCAAATGGGTAGAACCGGCACTGGTTCGCACACGATAAACAAAAACAACATCAGGTGGGGGAAAAGAGGAGAGACGGTCCAACCGCATCGCTCACTTCTTTTCCCTCACTTTCTTATGTAGACCTATGACGGATAGAAGTATTGAAAAGACGGTGGCGTTTGTTCAAAAGGAACTTCAGGGCGCAGAAGGCGGCCACGACTGGTTCCATATCGAACGGGTATGGAAAAACGCCCGTCACATTGCCGAAAAAGAAGGAGGAGACCTTTTGGTGGTCGAATTGGCCGCGTTGCTGCACGATATCGCCGACAGCAAGTTCCATGGCGGAGATGAAACGGTAGGGCCTGCGAAGGCGCATGCGTGGATGCAATCGCTTTCCCTTCCGGACGCAACCATTGCGCATGTGGTTTCGATCATCGAGAACATATCGTTTAAAGGCGGCACCACCGCCCGCACCTTCCACTCAAAAGAGCTGGACATCGTGCAGGACGCCGACCGGCTCGACGCATTGGGTGCCATCGGCATCGCCCGTACCTTCAATTATGGCGGGTTCAAAAATCGCTCTTTGTATGACCCATCCGTTCCTCCAAAATTGGGTATGTCGAAAGAGGAATATAAAAACAGCGCGGCACCGACGCTGAATCATTTCTACGAGAAACTTTTCCTGCTAAAGGGCCTCATGAATACAGAAACGGGAAAGGCGTTGGCTGAGGAACGCCACCAGTATATGGAAGCATTCGTTGCGCGGTTTCTTGCGGAGTGGAACGGAAAGTTCTCCTAACCTCATCCCTCTCCACTACCTTCCCAACCGGTGGAACACTGGCATCACGAGAAGCCCGGACAAGGGAATAAGGACAATCACGACTTTCATAGCCGTCTTCAGCCGTCGGTTTATCGCGCCGCGGCGGTAGGCGTTATCCAACACGATTATCGCGCAGAATAGCACCGTCACAATAACGAACGGAGCCAGCAGCCACATCACGTCGGTGCTGTCGAGCAGGTCGATCTGTGTTGTAATGTACGCATCGGTGCCTGATATAATCAAGAAAAACTTACCTAAGATAAGTACCGCGAGGAATACCCGAAGTAGTTTCATGTGTTTTGTAGGACGTTTAACAGACGAATACGCCCCGTAGAAAAAGGCGTTCGCCTGGCGGATTTCCGCTGTTTTCGTGGGCAAAACTATACAAAACAGCTCCCTTGAACGATGCGTTCTGCTACTATGTCCTTATTTGGTAGGAAATGGGGTCCAACTGGTCGTTTATGTGGTATTTTCGGTAAGTCCGAACCTTGATAAAAACAGCAAAAGCGGACCGTTTGGATCCGCTTTATGCTATATTGGAAGCCTCAGGCTTGCCTGTTGCCCTTGTTGGCTATTCAATCTCCGACACCCGCAGGGTATTTACCATTCCCTTATCGGTGACCGGCATAGCCGCCAGGTTGATAAGGAAGTCGCCTTTATCGACGAATCCGCGTTCACGGGCCATATGGTTGATATCGGTAACCGTATCGTCTGTGCTGACGAACTTGTCGTAATAAAAGGATTTCACACCCCAAAGCAGGCTCATCTGTGTCATGATGATTCTATTGGACGTGAACACCAGGATGTGGGCCGAAGGGCGCCAGGCCGAAATCTGGAAGGCCGTGTAGCCGCTGTTGGTGAGCGTGCAGATCGCCTTTGCCTTGATTACATTCGCCATCGTGGCGGCATGGTGGCAAATCGACTTCGTGATGAAGCGCTTCGTACGCACCTGTGGCGTATTCTGTGGTACCTGGATAAGCGGTGAATCTTCCACTGCTTCAATGATCTGGGTCATCTTCTCAATAACCTGCACCGGATAGTTTCCAACGGAGGTTTCGCCGGAAAGCATCACGGCATCGGCACCGTCCATGATCGAGTTGGCCACGTCGTTTACCTCGGCACGGGTCGGTGTCAGCGAGGTAATCATCGTTTCCATCATCTGTGTTGCCACAATCACCGGAATACGGGCCGTTTTGGCGCGGTTGATGAGTTTTTTCTGGATGAGCGGCACTTCATGGGCCGGCATTTCCACACCCAAATCGCCGCGGGCCACCATAAGGCCGTCGCAATAGGCTACGATCTTGTCGATATTTTCAACCGCTTCCGGTTTCTCGATCTTGGCGACAATGGGAATTTTATGCTCCGAGTTCTCTTTGATCAGTTCCTGCAGTTCCTGCAAATCTTTCGGCGTACGGACGAACGAGAGCGCGATCCAATCCACCTTTTCACTGATGGCGAACAACGCGTCACGGATGTCTTTCTTGGTCAGCGCCGGAAGCGATACCTTGGTATTTGGCAGGTTTACACCTTTCTTCGATTTCAGGGGTCCACCCTGTACGACTTTGGCGACTACCTCAGTGGTGCCGTTGGTGGAAACCGCTTCAAAAATCAGTTTGCCGTCGTCAAGGAGGATGCGTTCACCGGGGTTTACGTCCCGCGGGAACTCTTTGTAGTTCATATAGACCTTTTCAGCCGTACCAGGAATGTCCTCGGCGGTCGTGAAAGTAATGTGGTCGCCTGCTTTTACCACTACGTCTTCCTGCATCACGCCGACACGTAGTTTGGGTCCTTGCAAATCGGCGAGGATACCGGTGTGGTAGCCGAACTCCTCGTTAAGGCCACGGATGAGGTCGATCTTCTGTTTTACATCATCATAATCGGCATGCGAAAAGTTGATCCGGAAGACGTTTACGCCTGCATCGATCATGTCTTTGAGCACTTCACGGGTGCTACAGGCAGGTCCGAGCGTAGCGACGATCTTCGACTTTTTGTTCGTTGGCATTTTGTATCAGAAAATTAGATTGTGCTTTGATTTTACGGTGGCGGCGTCTACACTGTAAACGGCCGAGATACGGTCGATGGCATGAATCCGTGCCGCCACCTCTGGAATTGGCATCGGGCCATTTTCGATTTTCAGGAAATAATCGACTTTACGGAACTCCGGCAACAGCCATACTTTCGATGCGACGGGCGCTACCGATCCGAACAAGCCGTCTTGCGGGGCGGCCGAATCGGGAATGACTTCATTTTTGTTGCTCACCAGGTTCCAACTGGTTTCGGCTTCGGCTTCTTCATAGGTAAACCGCGAGAACCACGAATGTCCTTCTTTCGAAGAGATGGTGATTTCGTCTTTGTTCTTGCGGAAAAGTACCGGAAGGTGCTGGTTCAGGAAATACGCCAGACGGTAGTCTTCAAGTGCGGTATGGATAGCGATGAGGTCGTAGTCAACCTCCTCGAAATCGTCAAAATGCAGTTTATGGACGGCCATTCAGTTAGTTCCGGATAAGGCGTAAAGATACTATTTCTAAACGAGAAAAGACAGCCGTTCGCGTTACGAGGTGGTTAATAATCAACGAAATCGATGTAGTTTTGGCGATTCCGTGTTATTTTAAGTTAATTTTATTCTGTAAGGCAAAATAGCCCCGTTGGGAGGCTTTTTCCTCCGCTTTCTTCTTCGAAACGGCCCTCGCTTTGGCCACCACTTTTCCGTCAATCGACAGTTTCACGCCAAAAAGACGCTCACCCGTGCTATTGTTGTCTTCGAAGACATCATAATAGAACGTCTTCTTCTCTTTCTGGCACCACTCGATCAACAGGCTTTTATAGCTGATCACTTTTCCTTCCAGCCGCGCGATGTCGACATACGGGATGATCACCCGTTGGTGGATGAAGGATTCGCAATGGGCATAGTCATGGTCGAGATAAATGGCGCCAATAAGGGCTTCGAACAGGTTGCCATGGATGTTATCGCCGAAATGTTGGGGTGACACCTTGCTTTCCACAAACTGGATGAGGCCCAGGTCGCGCCCCAATTCGTTGAGGTGCTCGCGACTCACGATCTTTGACCGCATTTTCGTCAGGTAGCCTTCATCTCCGGCGGGTACTTCCCGATACAGGTGGGCGGCAATCACCGAGCCGAGCATGGCATCCCCTAAAAATTCCAGCCGTTCATAGCTGATTGCATTCCCCTTGTCGTCGGTCTTATTGGCCGAGCGATGGGTAAATGCCGTGCGATAGTGGTCGAGGTTTTGGGGTGGGAAGCCGAGAATCTCCCGGATTTGGTCAAAAAAAATCCCGCCTTCCTTAGGACGGGATTTGGTTATTATTTTCCTCAGAAAGCGCATGTTTCTCAGTCTTCCAGCTTCTTAAAGAGGACGCAGGCGTTGTGTCCGCCAAAACCGAAGGTGTTGCTCATCGCTACCCGGATGTCGCGTTTCTGCGCTTTATTAAGCGTCAGGTTGAGCGATGGGTCGATGTTTTCATCCACGACTTCATGGTTAATGGTCGGCGGAATGATGCCGTGTTGCAGTGCAAGGATCGACGCGATCGCTTCGATGGCACCGGCCGCACCCAAGAGGTGTCCGGTCATCGATTTGGTCGAGTTGATGTTGATGTTCTTCGCGTGTTCACCGAAAATGGCACTGATCGCCTTTAATTCGGCCACATCGCCCAGTGGTGTCGAAGTACCGTGTGTGTTGATATGGTCTACGTCTTCCGGCTTCATGTGTGCGTCTCGCAGGCAGTTCGTCATAACGGCCATAACCCCGATACCGTCCGGATGCGGAGCAGTAAGGTGGTAGGCGTCCGACGACATCCCTCCGCCACCTACCTCACAGTAGATCTTGGCGCCACGTGCCTTCGCGTGCTCGTATTCTTCCAAAACCAACGCGCCGGCGCCTTCGCCCAGCACGAATCCGTCGCGCGTCGCGTCAAACGGACGCGAAGCGGTTTCCGGACTGTCGTTGCGGGTAGAAAGTGCGTGCATCGAGTTGAAGCCGCCCATACCGGCGATGGTGACAGCCGCTTCGGAGCCTCCTGAAACGATGACGTCACAGATGCCGAGGCGGATGTAGTTGAAAGCGTCGATCAGCGCATTGGCCGACGACGCGCAGGCCGAAACCGTGGTATAGTTGGGGCCCATATAACCGTTCCGCATCGAAATGTGGGCGGGTGCAATATCCGCGATCATTTTCGGGATAAAGAACGGGTTGAATTTCGGCGTTCCGTCGCCTTTGGCGTAATAGATGACTTCTTCCTGGAAGGTCTCGAGTCCACCGATGCCCGCGCCCCAGATGACGCCGATGCGGTATTTGTCTGAATTCTCAAGTGTGATGCCGGCGTCTTTTATCGCTTCATCACTGGCGGCAATGGCGTATTGTGCAAATTTGTCGAGGCGACGCGCCTCTTTGCGGTCCATATACTGGCCTATATCGAACCCTTTCACCTCACAGGCGAACTTGGTTTTGTGCTTCTCTGTGTCGTAATAGGTGATTGGCGCGGCACCGCTTCTGCCGTTCACCAGCCCGTCCCAATATTCCTCGATAGAGTTTCCTATCGGGGTAAGGGCACCAAGGCCCGTGACGACTACCCTTCGTAATGACATACGTCCGTGTTTTTGTTTAGAAAAGAATAATACCTACTGACTTCCATGTAAACATAAAAAAACGGTAGGTATTACGTATAAGGATGATTGAGGATCAATCGGTATGTACAAAAAGTAAGCACCCGTCACGCGGGGTAACGGGTGCTTTGGTATTATTTCTTCGCCTCTTCGATGTAAGAGATTGCCTGTCCTACAGTAGCGATGTTTTCGGCTTGATCGTCAGGGATCTGGATGTCGAATTCTTTTTCGAACTCCATGATAAGCTCTACGGTATCCAGTGAATCAGCCCCCAGATCGTTGGTGAAGCTAGCCTCGTTAACAACTTCGTTTTCGTCAACGCCCAATTTGTCCACGATGATCGCTTTAACTCTTGATGCAATGTCTGACATAATCTTAGTTTTTAAATTTAAATTTGTTGGGCAAAAATAGGAAACTTTCCCTAATTGCCGATTTTTAGTTCCGAAATGTGGATACTAAGGTAGAAAATTAATTTTAGAATAACTTTCGATAAACCCGCGAAAATCAGTTTTTTTGCAGCGTTTTCGCCCCTTCCGATGAAGCATATTGTTCTCTTTGCGTCGGGTTCCGGCTCGAATGCCGCCAACCTCATCCAGCACTTCCACGGCACCAAACTGGCCCGAGTCGCAGCGGTGTTTTGCAACAATCCTGCTGCGGGCGTCATCGCACGTGCCGAGGCGTTGGGTGTTCCGGTGGTACTTTTTACGCGAGAAGAACTGGCGGGTGAGTCGGTTTTGTTGAAATTGCAGGCCTTCCGGCCCGACCTCATCGTGTTAGCGGGCTTCCTGCTGAAGTTTCCCGACCCGCTTATCGAAGCCTTTCCGCGAAGGGTGGTCAACATCCACCCCGCGCTATTACCAAAATACGGCGGTAAGGGGATGTATGGGATGCACGTGCACCGGGCCGTACTCGAAAACAACGAAACCGAAACCGGGATCACCGTCCATTATGTCGACGGGCACTATGACAACGGAGACGTCATCGCGCAACACCGCGTCCGTATAGCCGATTGTGCTTCCGCGGAAGCGATCGCCGAAAAGGTGCAGGCCCTTGAACAGGCGCATTTCCCAGTCATCGTCGAACGACTTTTATCCTGATTCGTTCCATCCAATACCCTTCCCTTCCATGCATACCGTACATCTTTATACCGACGGCGCCGCCAAAGGCAACCCCGGACCCGGAGGCTACGGCGTGGTACTGGAACAGGTAGGTACCGGCTACCGAAAGGAATTCTACGAGGGCTTCCGGCTGACGACCAACAACCGTATGGAGTTGCTGGCGGTGATTGTCGGGCTGGAAAAACTCAAAAATCCGGGGACAGCCGTGCTGGTCGTATCTGACTCGAAATATGTGGTCGATGCCGTCGAAAAGAGGTGGGTGATGGGTTGGGAAAAGAAAGGATTCGCCGGCAAGAAAAACCCTGACCTCTGGCGTCGTTTCCTGAAAGTCTACCGCCAACACAAGGTCGATTTCAAATGGATCAAAGGCCATAACAACCACCCGCAAAACGAGCGCTGCGACCAATTGGCGGTCATGGCGTCGCAGTTGCCGCAGTTGTCGGTTGATTTTTTCTATGAACAGGAGACTGGAGGCGGTTTACTTCCATAAAAAAAGCCGCGTTTCAAACACGGCTTTCTTTCACATAATCGGTTTCTTAGCAAAACTCGTCGAACGCTTCTTTCAGGTTCTCCGCAATCATCTCGGCGGGGCGGCCTTCGATGTGGTGACGCTCGAGCATGTGCACAAGTTCACCGTCTTTGAACAGCGCCATACTGGGCGACGACGGCGGGAACGGGAACATGTGTTGGCGTGCCGCATCAACGGCTTCACGATCGACACCGGCGAAAACCGTCAGCAGGTGATCGGGCTTCTTGCCGTGGTCAAGACTCATACGGGCGCCCGGACGGGCATTGCGGGCCGCGCATCCGCAAACCGAATTTACGACCACCAACGTGGTGCCCGGCTGCGACAGGGCCGCTTCAACGGCGTCGGCGGAATATGCTTCCTGGAAACCCACTGCCACTAACTCGTCGCGCATGGGTTTTACCATTTCTTCTGGGTACATACGATATATATTTAAAGATAAATCACCGCAAAGATACGCATCAAATGGCAAATGCGGTGCAAGTGTGACCGTCGCGTATAGATACAAAAACCCTCCCGCTTACTTTGTCGGGAGGGTGTAGGGCTTGCGCCTGTTTTATTGGGAAAGTTGTCCGCACCAAGCAGTTGTTTCTTCAACCTGCGGACTAGCTGCGAAGGTTGCTTTGGTAAAGGTAGAACACGCGAAAGGCATCGCCCTTATATCTAATAACGAGTAATTTACATGATTTTATCGCCGCCTTCAACGCCTCCACCGGAATTTGTACCTTTGGCGCAAATCCCGTTTATGAACTCGTTTCGCTTTTTTTCGCTCTTCCTATTCGTACTAACGTCCGTGTCGGGCCATGCACAGGTATACCGTTTCAAGGCCAGCAGCTACAGTGTGATCGAGATGCAGCCCAACGGAAAATGGGGCAAATGGTCAGAGGCCGTGCAATCGAATGTTGTGATTACCCTCGACGGCAAAAAAGACCGTATCACCATCGATTCAAACGAAATGCAGCTCTTCCGGATTGAAGCGTATCTTGAAAAGATCTCAAACGAAACAGACGATATCGTGTCATTTGACTGCCGCGACAACGAAGGGTCCCTCTGTACCATCCAGATCGTGACGCGCAAAAACCAAAACAACCGCCGGCAGGTCTACGTCAACTACCACGACGTGAAATTCGTTTACAATATCTACGACTAAAGCGGCACCGTAACGCCGAACGCGATGTTGTAGGTGTTGAACCCGGCGTTCGAACTCTGCAGTCCGGCATTGGAGGTATGGCGGTAATTTGGCCGAAGATCCAATGTAACATCGCCGATCTTATAGGCCACACCCAACGCAAACACATCGCAGAAGGCAAATCCTTTCGACAACCGCTCGGTTTCCGTATCGGTAATCATCGGGCCGACATTCGCCATGAAATAGACGTTGAGTCGCTTTGAAAAGTGCCGCCTGACGAAAAACGAACAGTTCAGGATATACTCGTTGATGTCTTTCAGTTTTGTGTATTCCGCCCGCTTCTCTTCATAATTCGGCTCATCGGGCGTCACGAAGTACATATTGAGCAACTGATGCGTAGCCCGGTTATACTCCGGCTGAAGCGCCACCTGGTATTCCCATCGCGCGCCGGGGTTGAAGCTATAATACACCTGCGCCTGGAAGTAGCGGTTGGTATAACTATAGTCTTTCTGCGGGAACTCATTCCCCACGCCGTAGAGGAGTCCGCCTGACCACCGCCGAACGGGTGCATCCTGCGACCAGGCAGCAAGAGAAAAGGCCAGTAAAAGAAGGAAAAAACGCTGTTTCATGGGTGGGATTATCGGGCTAAAGATACGGGTTTGCGCTGAAATCAAATCGTTACCTTTGCCCCGATGGACGCCCGCTACCCAAAAGAAGCCAAACTCAAAAGCCACGACGCGATCGGCCGCCTGTTTACAGAAGGCAAATCCGTGGCGAAGTACCCGCTGCGCCTCGTGTATGTCCCGCTCAATGGCGCGGACGGACATCAGGTGGGCGTATCGGTTTCGAAAAAGTACTTCCGGAAAGCCGTCGACCGGAACTATTACAAACGAATCCTTCGCGAAACCTACCGCACCCGAAAAGGATTGTTGGCGCCGTTGCACACCTCCTACGCCGTGATGCTGTTTTACCAAACCGCCGATCGTCTTCCGTTTGCGCAGGTCGAGGTGCTTATGGAGGCGCTGCTGCACAAGTTTGTGGCGGCGGCATCCCGTGAAAACCCCGACAGCACACACTAAAAATCCGGAAGGTTCGTTATCTTTTAGCCAACTTTCACCTACTTTTTGGTGGTATTGCGTACATTAGTGCGCTTTGTTTTTTTCCACAACGAAATGACTATGACGCGTTCCCGTTTTTTCAGGCGAAGATATATCCTCCCGTTAGCCGCTGCCGGCATTTTTGTGGTGGGGAGTTCTTTCAAGGATGACTTTTTCGAAATTGCCAAACAGCTTGAGATTTTTACGGAAGTCTATAAAGCCGTCAACATGAATTATGTAGACGAGACCAATCCGGGCGAACTGATGGACAAGGCGGCGAAAAGCATGCTTGAGGACCTGGATCCGTATACGAATTACTACAACGAGCAGGATGTCCTGAAGTATAAAATCAACAATACCGGGGAATATACCGGCATCGGGGCGCTTATGACCCGGAAAGACGGCCACCTCATCGTGCGGGAACCGTATAAAGGAAACGCCGCCGATAAAGCCGGGCTTAAAGCGGGTGATGAGATCGTAAAGGTGAACGACATTGACGTGGTCGATTTCAAAGACGACGGCGCGCAGTTGTTCCGGGGCGGCAAGAACACCAAATTCAACATTACCTATATCCGCCAGGGCAAAACCGCCACGACGCAGTTGGTGTTGGGGGAAGAAAGCACAAAGGCCGTTCCGTATTTCGCCAAAATCGATGACAAAACGGGTTATATCGCGTTATCACAGTTCACCCGCACGGCGTCATCGGAAGTACGGGAAGCCCTCGAAAGCCTCAAAAGCCAGGGAGCCGAACGCATCGTACTCGACCTGCGGGGCAATCCCGGAGGCTTGTTGCAGGAAGCGGTGGCCATCTGCGGCTTGTTCGTCCCGAAAAACGAGGTGATCGTGACCACCAAATCGAAGGTGGAAAAACACAATAATACCTACCGCACCACCAAAGAGCCCATCGATACGGAAATTCCGCTGGCCGTGTTGGTCGACGGAAAAAGCGCCTCGGCTTCTGAAATCGTATCAGGAGCTTTACAAGACCTTGACCGCGCCGTCATCATCGGAACGCGAAGCTTCGGAAAAGGACTCGTGCAACGCCCAATGGACCTGGTGTATGGCGCACAGGTAAAAGTGACGATCTCGCGCTATTACACGCCTTCCGGACGCTGCATCCAGGCGTTGGATTACCGCCACCGCGACGCCGATGGGAAAGCCGTTCGTACGGATGCGACCAAATACAATGCCTTTAAAACACGCAAAGGACGCACGGTCTACGACGGCGGAGGTATCCAGCCGGATGTTGAAGTGGCAAACGGCCAACAAAGCGCTGTTGTGGAAGCCCTCCAGAAAAACGACGGCATCTTTGATTACGCCACAAAATACTACTACGCCAAACCGAACCCGGGAGAAGCGATTCCGGTTTTGTCGGATGCCGATTATGCCGATTTCCGCCAGTTCGTAAAAGCGAAGAAACTGCAATACCAAACGCAGACGGAAGTGCAGTTGCGCCAGGCCCTGGAAACGGCTAAGAAAGAAAAACTCGACGATGCCATTTCGGCTTCCTACAACCAACTGATTGCGGCGCTTGAAAAAGGGCAGGACGACCAGTTGAGCAAGTTCCAGAAGGAAATCCGCGGCCTGATCCTCGACGAGTTGATCAAACGCTACCAATACAAGGAAGGGTTGTATAAGTACTACACAACCGCCAATCCGGAAATCAAAAAGGCTACGGAATTGCTTGCCAATTCGGCCGAGTACAACAAAATCCTGAAAAACTAATGCGTCTATTCACCTGGTTGGCCTTGCTCACCGCCGGATTTCTTCACGCACAGGAAGAGATCGTCCATTCTGTTTATTTCGAAACCAACAAATATGCCCTTCGGGAGGAGCAGGCGAAGCAGGTGGTGGCGTTTATCGCGCAAACCGACAGCACGCGCATCGAATCCATCCAGATTTTTGGGTATACCGATGATGTTGGGAAAGACGACTATAACAAGAAGCTCTCCAATAACCGCGCGAACGCCATCCGTGACAAACTCATCGAAAGCGGCGTCAAAAACAAGATCATCGTAACGATTGAAGGTAAAGGAAAGGTACTCATCGACGACGATATCGTGGACAACCTGCCGGAAGTCCGCTCCAAAAACCGCCGGGTTGACGTGGTGCTCAACATGAAACCGCTGCCGCCCATCGAATTGCCGGGCTTCTACACCGAGTTACAGAAAAAACACATTGTCGGCGACCATATTTACCTCGAGAACCTGTTGTTTGAGCGCGGCAGCAGTAAACTTACCGCGAAGTCAAAGGCGGCGCTTGACAAAATCGCCTTGTTCCTGCATCGGCATAAGAATATCGAATTCGAGATACAGGGCCACGTGTGTTGTGTTCCTCCCTACCAACGGGAAGCGATTGATCGCGACACCAAGAAGCGACAGCTTTCCAATAACCGCGCGCAAAGCGTCTACAAATACCTGATTTTCCGTAAAATCGACAAAAAACGGATGACCTTTAAGGGGTACGGCAACACCGTCCCTTTGGGCAAAGGACAGGAGTATGACCGACGCGTCGAATTTGTCATCACCAAAGCCTAACGCCGCACCATCCGGATGTGGGGGATGTCATCTTCCGGATACACCTCACCTACAGCCGTAAAGCCGGTATTTTCATAGAACCGCTTGAGATACAATTGGGCAGAAATTGTGACATGCGTCTCTCCAAACCGATCTGCTATCGCCTGCAACGACGCTTCCATCAACGGATAGCCCCATTTCCGGCTGCGAAACCTGGGGTCGATGACCACCCGTCCGATTGATGCCTCGTCGAAGTAATCACCAGGGCGGAAAAGTCGTGTATACGCTACGATTTCGCCTTCATATTCTCCCAAGACATGCAGCGCCTTCGGGTCTTTCCCGTCGATATCCTGGTAGGCGCAGGTCTGTTCAACGACGAACACTTCCGAGCGTAATTGCAGCACCCGGTACAATTCCAAAAGCCCTAATTCCTCAAAGGTGGAAACCCGTATTGTCATTCTTTTTCGATGATGCGAAGCGACCGTATGCTCGCTTCCAGTTCGTGAACCATATCGCGTTTTTGGGCCGAGGGCGCATAGCAGAAGCCTTCTACTATAAGGCAACGGCGGCGCTTGCGATCGATAATCGCGTAGTTGATGAAAGGCCCGTTCATGAAGTCGTTCCGCAGCTCCCATGTGCCTTTTGTTTCGTAAGCGCGACGGCCGCAAAGGGTGGTCGAAAGGAAATACGGTGCATACGATTCTTCGGTGATCATACGCGAATGGCGGGCCCGACCGTGTATGTACAAACGACCCACCGAGTCGCGGGCGCGGATGATGTTGCGGGCAATATCCGATCCTTTCTGGATGCTGCGTAGCGGCACTTTGTAGATGAGTAAACTCGAACTGCCGCTCATCACATCGCGTTTCAGCCACACGAAATTGCGCCGTTTCATGGCATATTTATAGTCGCCCGGAACAGCCAGGGTCACCCCGAATTTCTTCCGGATATGGGTGTCATCGAGCCGATGGGGCTCCATGTTGCGGATACTGGCGTTGATCTCGCCCGCTTTGAACACACGGATGATGCTGTCGGCATTCAGTTCCAGCGTGCCGATGATGTCTTCCGGCGTACCCGAAAGATGTACGGTGATCTGGGGCGAGGCATACTCGTCGTGTTCGATCCGGAAATCGGCTTCTTTCTGTTCTTTTACGATGACCAGGTTGCGGGGCGCGTTCCGGAAATCATCCAGGAAACGGGGGGCGTATTGGTTGATATTGAAAAGCGGTTCTTCCTGGGGCAGTCCGTCAACCGGCGCCGCCAGCTTCTTTCGCAGGCTGTCGCCTACTTCGCCATTCCAGAGCGGATCGCTCATGACGACAACGAGTGAATTGATATTCCCGGAGGTGTGTCCGTCGTCCTGCGTCTCTTTCGTGCTACAGGCCGTCAAAAAAGCCGCCAGAAGCGCGAATAGGAACCAGAAAGGGTGTTGGCGTGTATCCATAAAAAAAGCGGTTGTTAACCGCTGATTTTAAGTTTCATTCCGGGTTGAAGTTCGTCGCCCTTGATGCCGTTCCAGCGTTTGATATCCGATACCGTCACGCCCGACTTTTTGGCGATGGTGAAAAGCGAGTCGCCTTTCTTCACCAGGTAATGTTTCTGACGTGCCGCATCCTTCTGTGCAGCGGCCACATCGTGTTTCGGGTTTTCCTTCAGGATGAGCAATTTCGATCCGACGGTGATGCTGTTACCTTCAATCGCATTCCATTCCTGGATCTCAGCAACCGTTACCCCATACTTACGGGCAATTAGGCTCAGGTTATCGCCTTTTTGCACGATGTAGGAAGTCGACGGGACCGCAGGCTCTTGCTTGGTGTTATCGGCCACAATGGCCTCGCCTTTCACTTTCAGGCGGGCATCGAGCATCACGTTGTTATCTTCGATGTTGTTCCACGCTTTCAGTTCGGCGACGGTAATGCCGAACTTACGCGCAATCGAAGAGAGATTGTCACCTTTCTGCACGACATACACATCTGGTTTGGTTGTGTCTGTCGTTTTAGGTTCGGATGTGGCAACTGTTTTATCGGTTTTCTCCGGTTGTGGCGTCGTCGTCGCTACCGCCGTGTTATCCTCTTTCGCCTCGGTATAAATCCGGAGTGTCCGGCCCAGTGGCGCTGAGTTGCTTCGCAGGCGATTCCATTTTTTCAGTTGGGCAATCGACACACCATAGCGCTGTGATATCTTGCCGAGCGTTTCGCCGCGCCGCACCTTATGGTACTGCAGATCGGCTACTTCCGTCTTCACAGAGGCGGTGTCGCGGGACGCCAGACGGGCGCTGTCACGCTGTTGTGTGTATTGGTAGAAAGGTCGCTCCCGACGCGCTGCTTCGTGCTCTACGTAAGCATAAATCTTGTCTTCGTTGGAGGTGAAGACGCCGATTTTGTCGACCGGCAAACGCAGGTAGTGCATTTGGTCGGTATACGCCGGAATGGTGTTGAGTTTGTAAGACGGGTTCAGCAACTGCAACTGCGAAACGGGCACATCGAGCAAATCCGACAACTGCTTGAAGGTAATCTGGCGGCGTACCGCGACCGTATCGGTTGCAAAGTGCTTGATGATCGCGCGGTTCGGCACGATCCCATGTTCTTTGTGGTAGGTGTAGATATACATCGTCGCCAGGAATGCCGGAACATACCCCTGTGTCTCCTTCGGAAGGTTGCGACGGATATTCCAGAAATTCTCCTGGCCACCGGAGCGACGGATGGCCTTGGCCACATTCCCCGGACCTGAATTATACGAGGCCAATACGAGATCCCAATCGCCGAAGATTTTATACATATTGCTCATGTAGCGGGCGGCGGCATCACTGGCTTTCAGCGGGTCACTGCGCTCGTCTACATAACTGTCGATATCGAGGTTGTATTCTTTGCCGGTCTGGTACATGAACTGCCAGAGTCCGGTGGCACCCACGCGCGACACGGCCTTCGGGTTGAGGGCCGACTCGACGATCGCGAGGTATTTGATTTCGAGCGGCACGTTGTATTTCGCAAGCGATTCCTCAAACACCGGGAAATAGTACTCCGACAGCGCCATCAGGCGTTCGTAGGCTTTTTTGCGGTTTTTCAGGAAGGATTTGATCAGGTTTTCGAGCGCCGGGTTGTATTCGATGTTGAAAGGCGACTTCGCGTCCATTTCCTTCAGGCGCTTCTTCAGCAATTCGGTCGAGAGTTCGTAATCGACTTTCTCGTCGAGGTTGATGTTGCGGATATCGTTTGACAGCTCGGTATAAAGATCACTGTTCGCCAACTCGTTCATCCAGAGGCTGTCGACACAGGTAGCAATCTTATGCTCGACAAAGGTGGCTTTAATCGAATCGAGATAGGAAATCTTAGGCTGTTGGGGTTGTACTTCAGGGGTTGACTCGCCTCCCTGGGCAAAGGCCCCGAGGGAAAGGGAGAACAGCGCTAAGAAAGAACTTTTTATTCTACTCATAACTAAATGTTACATGTTATTGTGAAGCAAAGAGTTACGTCTTTTGCAAACATAACAGTAAATAACTGCAAAACCTGACGTTTATTGTTAAATATGCAATCTTTACTCCTGGATGGCCGCGATTCCCGGAAGGGTTCTTCCTTCCAGCATCTCCAACATCGCACCGCCTCCGGTAGAGACATAGCTCATTTTGGGCTCGAGTCCGAACTGCTTCACCGCCGAAACCGAGTCGCCTCCTCCTACCAGGGAGAAAGCACCGGAACGGGTTGCTTCGGCAATATCATTCCCTAGCGAAATGGTGCCATGTGAGAAGTTTTCCATTTCGAAAACCCCCAACGGGCCGTTCCATAGAATGGTTTTCGAGGCAAGAATTACCTCGCGGAAACGCTTCAGTGATTCCGGACCTGCGTCGAGCCCCTGCCAACCGTCTGGAATGGCATTTACAGCTACGACCTGCGTTTGGGCGTTGTTGTCGAAGGCATCTGCCGCCACGACATCGACCGGCAAGTGCACCTGCACCCCGCGTTCCTTCGCTTTCGCGAGAATCTCAAGGGCCAGTTCCTGCTTGTCGTCTTCACAGATCGAATCGCCGATACGGCCACCCTGCGCCTTGATGAAGGTGTAGGTCATACCGCCGCCGATGATCATGTGGTCGATTTTATCCAGTATGTTCTCAATGACCGTGATCTTGGAAGACACTTTGGATCCGCCCAACACGGCTGTAACCGGTTTTTCGGAATTCTTCAGCACTTTTTCCAAGGCCTCGATCTCTTTCGCAAGAAGCGTGCCGAACATTTTCGCATCCGGAAAAAACTTCGCGATGATGGTAGTCGAAGCATGGGCGCGGTGGGCCGTTCCGAAGGCATCATTCACATACACATCCCCGTAAGAGGCCAACTCCTTCGCAAATCCTTCGTCTCCTGCTTCTTCCTCTTTATAAAAACGGAGGTTCTCCAGCAACAGCACTTCGCCCGGCTGAAGCGCCGCCGCAGCCGATTGGGCCACCGGTCCACGGGAATCGTCTACAAAACGTACCTCGCGACCCAGCACTTCCTCTGTTTTTTTCACGATGTGACGAAGCGAATACTTGTCTTCTTTCCCTTTCGGACGACCGAGGTGTGACATCAGGATTACGCTTCCGCCGTCGGCCAGTATCTTGTCGATGGTGGGTTTCGCGGCCTCGATCCGGGTGGCATCGGTGACGTTGAACTGCTCATCGAGTGGTACATTAAAATCGACGCGGATCAGCGCCTTCTTTCCCTTGAAATCAAAATCCTGGATCGTCTTCATGTCGCGTTTTTGCTGGTTTTTTTTTAGAATTCACAAATATAGGCTTTTTTGCGGAAGGGAAAACCGGCCCTACACCAACAGAAAAAGGCCGCAATGGTGGTCGCGGCCTTCTCCGAAAAATAATCTAAATCAATCTACTACTATCGTTAGTGGCGTTACGCCGATCTGTTGTGTAGGGGCTGGACGCTCCGGCATACCGCAACTCACTCCGGCATGCCTGAACCGCCCGACGGAGCCTGAGTGCCACAGGACATCCATCCGATGCTACAAAGAAACAGCGGTTTGCGGACGTGTGGAATTTTTTGAGGTAAACGGGAAAAAACGCGCGGTAAACGGAGGCTTTTGCTATTCGAGTGCCCGTATCGCCGCCAGGAAGTCTTTTTCATAGCTGGCGCTGATCGGGATTTCCGCTTCCCCTATGAATACGGTTTTGTTCCGGATACGGGCGATTTTGGCCAGCGGTATAATGAACGACCGGTGTACGCGGAAGAAGCCGGTCGCCGGCAGTTTTTCCAAAATCGCCTTCATGGTCATCCGTGCGACAACCGTCCGTTGTCCGGCGATGTGAATTTTCAGGTAATCGTCGAGTCCTTCCACAAACAAAATATCCGCAATTGGGATTTTTTGCAGGCTGTAATCCGCCCGGATAAACAGGTAATTCGCCGCGGCATTCTGGTTTTCAAGTTCGTGCTGTTCGCGCACGCGCTCCATCGAGGCCGAGAAACGATCGAAGGAAAAGGGTTTCAACAGGTAGTCGGTCGCCCGCAGGTTAAAGCCTTCCACAGCATATTCCGAATAGGCCGTCGTGAACACCACCATGATCTTGTGGGGAAGCTTCTTGTGGAAGTCGATGCCGGTAATGGACGGCATGTTGATGTCGAGGAACAATAGGTCAACCGGATATTTGCGCAGGTATTTCAGCGCTTCATCCGATTTGGTAAACGTCTTCTGCAGGTCGATGAAGGGCGTTTTCCCGCAGAAGTTCTCGAGCACTGCCAGCGCAGGCGGTTCGTCGTCAAGGGCTATGGCTTTGATCATCATATCTGCAAGGTCAACTGGATGGTGTAACTTTCGTCGTCTTCTGTCACCGTCACCTGATGCCGCTCGGCATAGAGCAATTTCAGCCGTTCGAGTGTGTTTTGCATGCCGATGCCGCTGTCAGATTGCACCGAATGTACTTTCTTGTTGAAACAGCGAAGGGTAAGATCGGTATCGGTGAGCGTGATAGTAATGTCAATTTCGGAATTTTCCTCGGGATTGACACCATGCTTGAACGCATTTTCGATGAACGAGATCAGGATGAGCGGCGCAATGGTCTTGCCGATGCTGCTTCCCTCGACCTCATAGCGTATTGCCACGGTATTGCCCAGCCGCGACCGCTGTAGTGCGATGTAGTTGTTGATGTAATTGATTTCCTTCTCTAACCGGATTTCATCCTGGTTGGCGTTGTGCATGATGTAGCGCATGAGCTCCGACAATTGAATGATGGAATCGGCTGTTTTCTCGTCTTTTGCCAGCGCCAGCGAGTAAATACTGTTGAGGGTGTTGAAAAGGAAATGGGGGTTGATCTGCGCTTTCAGCCAGGAGAGCTCGGCCTGCATCTTCTCGTCGCGGGTTTTAAGGAAACGTGCGTTGACGGCGATACACAGACAGCCGATCAATCCGACGATAAACACTAGTAGGGTATGCTCATTTTGCGTGGGCTTACCGCGGAATCCCGTCGAATGGTGCCCGTGATGCGGAGCCAAAGAGCCCCATTTTTCATCTGGAAACGGTATTGGGTGCTGCGGTCGTACATGAGTGCCAATGATATCCTCAAACGGACGGTCAAGAAAATGGGAGAGCCATAGGATAAAGAACATGACCAATACGACGATTGCAAAATACGCGACGTACCTGCCCTTAAAATAGAGTCGGGGCAACAGATAAAAGTAGTTCCCGTAAAAAAAGGCCAGCAGCATGGCATAGATCACGAAATAGGTGCGGTCGTGGCCGCTGTGAAGTAAGTTAGGCCAATGCAGCAGGCCGCCATCCGAACTGAATACATACGGCAGGCACATGAATGCCAGACAGATGCAAACATGCAACAGGATGGTGGTGGGCGACAGACTTTTTTGAGACATTGCCACAAAAATAGTTGGATTGTTACGGGTTTCGAAAAAATAGCGGTGAACGGGCCGTTTTTGGGGGCGTTGCCGTTCGGATGCTTCCTATGGCGTCGGAAACTTTGGCTATATTTGCTCATGCACTTTCGGGATGTCCTTGGCCAGGACCACATAAAAAGCCATCTGACCACCAGCGCCGATGCGGGTCGTATCGCGCATGCGCAACTTTTTTGCGGCCCGGAAGGGAGTGGTACGCTTCCCATGGCGATCGCGTATGCACAATATGTGCTGTGCCGTAATGTGGGGGGCGAAAACGAAGGTGGAAATGCGGCCTGCAACTTAAAATTTGACGGGCTTTCGCACCCGGACCTGCACTTTGTGTATCCGACTGTAACGACAGAAGATGTGAAGTCGAAACCGAAAAGTGTCGATTTCCTTTCCGACTGGCGTCAGTTCCTTTCGGATACCCCTTACGGTGGCTTACTCGATTGGTACCGCCTCCTGGGTTCGGGCAACAAACAAGGCGAAATTCGGGTAGACGATGCCCAGGAAATCATGCGCATACTGTCGCTGAAATCGTATGAAGGCGGTTACAAAGCCATGATTATCTGGATGGCCGACAAAATGAACATCGCGACGGCCAATAAACTCCTGAAATTGCTCGAAGAACCCCAGGATCGCACCCTGCTGATTCTGATTGCCGAAAACGAAGAAGATGTGATGCAGACCATCCGTTCGCGCTGTCAGGTACTCACCTTCGGCGCGCTTCCGGAAGCGGTAATCGCATCGGCCCTGCAGGCCAGAGGTATCGAGGCATCGAAAGCGCGTACGGTCGCCCACCGGGCACAGGGAAATTTCAACAAGGCCCTGGAACTGTGTGGGGAAGACGGCGAAGAGGCGCGGTTTGAAAAATGGTTTGTCGACTGGGTCCGATCGGCTTTTCGGGCCAAGGGAAATGCCGCCGCCATACAGGACCTGATCCGGTGGAGCGAGGAAATTGCGGGACTAGGACGGGAAACGCAGAAGAAGTTCCTCTTGTTCTGCACCGATATGTTCCGTCAGGCTTTATTGCTCAATTATCGGGCAGAGCCGTTGGTATTCATGGAGCCGCAAGTCGATTCCTTCAAGTTTGAGAAATTTGCGCCGTTCGTGCACGGCAATAACATACAGGACATTTTCAATGAATTGTCGGATGCGCTCTACCACATCGAACGCAACGGAAACGCTAAAATCATCCTCACTGATCTATCGATCAAACTCACACGTCTTATCCATAAAAAATAAACGATATGCTTGAAAATCCCGCCTCGAAACTGGTATTACTGCTATTGGCCGCGGTGTTCATCCAATCGGCCTATGACAAAATCATGTATTGGAAAGGCAATCTGGAATGGCTGAAAGGGCATTTCGCGCAGACGCCCATCAAGAATATGGTTCCTTTCTCACTGGGGCTCATTCTCGTGTTGGAACTGGTGTCGGGTATATTCTCCATCGCCGGCTTCCTGGAGTTGATGATCAACAAAAGCCGTACGTTTGGGCAATATGGAGCGATCCTGTCATGCCTCACGTTTCTAGTCCTCCTGATCGGGCAGCGAATGGCAAAAGACTACGACGGTGCGCGCACCATTGTGATTTATTTCGTTCCGGCGGTGTTGTGCGTATTTTTTCTAGGTAGCTAATCGACAACCTGCGAGGCTGCTATGAGGCCGGCTTTATAGAGTTTTAGTTCGTCCCACGTGAAACGTTCGCCGTGACGTTCCTTTAACGGCCCGAGTGACGGATCTTCGTACCCTTCGAATATCTGTGCCAATTCCGCTATCCGCTCTTCTGGCAACACCTCGTGCAGGGCGATGGCACGCGCCTCTACCAGTTTCGCGATGTGTCCGTTGATGGTTTGCGTAGTGAGGCTTCGCAGCTCAGCTATTTCGCGAACCGACCGTTTCTCGCACCACAATTCGTAGGTCTGTATTACCGTTGATTTTTTCTTTTCCGCAGGCTCTTTCTTGCCTTTCCGTGCAGATGGACGGTCGTCTGATCCGTTTCCTCCGTTTGCTTCGCGATAGGCGTCCCGCACGCGCTTTCGAATGGCGTCGCGGTAACCGGAATGATTTTCGGTAAGCGTGGTTTTCTCCAACGGTCGACGATCGCGTATGACCGCTACCATGTCACGTGCCCGGAACAGGCGTAGTATCCGGATGGTAAGTTCGTTTTCCAACTCCTCGAGTTCCTGGTAGAATTGCCGGCCTTTCTTCCATCGGGCCACTTCCTCCATTTTCCATATGACCGCTTCCAACACCTGTTCTAACATCGGTTGGAAGTACGCGATGGCCGCGTCAAGTCGTTGGGAAACAAAGTCTATATCAGGCTCTGCGACACTGAAAAGATGGGCAAGTTGCGACTGGAATTTACGGGAAGGTTCACCGCATCCGGCTAGGGTGTTTAGCTGTTGCTGTGCCCAGGAAGCCTGTTTCGCCTTCTCCCCTTTCCCTTCATGCCGGTAGGATTCGACATGTTCCCGCCAGGCGGCAATCAGTGCATCCCACTGGAAGGTATCGAGAAGGAAATCCCTGATAAACAGCCGACTTTCCACTTCAAAGGTCGCTTCAAGGGTGGCCTGGTCGGCCCGCTGCGACGCGAAATCGACCACATCGTCATCGGTTCGCATGCCGTTCATTCGCATGGGAGAAAGCAAAACGAGTCCGTCAAGCGATCGCAACCGTGACAGTGCCACGTAGGCCTGTCCGGGCATAAATACATCCGAAACATCCAGCGCGGCACGGTCAAAGGTGAGTCCCTGGCTCTTGTGTACGGTAATCGCCCACGCCAGTTTGAGCGGATATTGGACGAAGGTTCCGATGACGTCCTCCACAATCTCCTTGGTGTTTTCGTCTACCGAATAGCGAATGTTCTGCCACTCGTACCGCTCGACCTGGATGGTGGTGTTTTCATCTGCGAAATACACAAATATCTCGGCCTCTGAAAGCGAGCGGACAACGCCCATTTTGCCATTGAAATACAGACGTTCCGGCGACGTATCGTTCTTCACGAACATCACCTGGGCGCCCGGCTTGAGCACCAGTGTTTCGTCAAGGGGGTAGATTTTATCCGGAAAGTCGCCCGTGACCTCTGCCCGATAGGTTTGAGTTGGTTCTGGAATGGCTTCCAATGTCTTGGCATTCAGCGTGTCGGCTTTTGCATTATGCGTCGTCAGCACGATGTAACCGGGGTTTTGGGCCACTTCGAAGCCCGGCCGTACGTGGCTGTTGAGCCGTTGCATGCCCGAAGCGGTTACTTTATTGTGGCGCAGGTCATTGAGGATATCGATAAAAACGGCATCGGACTGGCGGTAAATTTCGGTGAGTTCGATGTAGACCGGTGGTTGGCGTTCAATGACCTTGGCGTGGAAAAAATACCGGCCTTTGTAATAGCGACCCAGGAGTGCCCATTCCTCTTCTTTTACAACGGGTGGAAGCTGTTGTAAATCACCGATATACAGCACCTGCACCCCTCCGAACGGGCGGTTGTTCTTTCGGGTGTATTGCAGCGCGAAATCGACCGCATCGAGCAGGTCGGCACGCAACATACTTACCTCATCGATTACCAACAGTTCAAGCGCCGACAGCACCGCCCGTTTAGGGGCGCTCATTCTCAGGTGTCGTTTGAGCGATTGTCGGGTTTCGGCGCGAAAGCGATCGGAGACGTGTGGCGCACTATGATCGGGAATGAAGGCCGAAATCGGGAGGCCAAACATTGAATGGATGGTTACGCCGCCCGCGTTGAGCGCTGCAATGCCGGTGGGTGCGACGACCACCGTGTTCTTGTGCGTCGTGCGGATGATTTCGCGAAGAAGTGTCGTCTTGCCGGTGCCTGCCTTACCCGTCAGGAAAAGCGAGCGGTGCGTTTGATTGACAAAACGAAGCACGTGCCGGGCGGCGTCTGAAAACTGCTGCATGGCACAAAAGTAGGGATTGACAGGCGATTGATTTTACGGTTTTCCCGTAAAAAAAGCCCCCTTTTCAGGAGGCTTCGTATTAGTTCTTTTTCTCTTCTTTCTTGGCTTCCGGCTTTTCCTCCTTCTTGCCTTTGTATTTCTCGTTTACCAGTTCGGTAACCTCTTTGGTGATATCGTAGCTGTCTTTTGCGTACAGCACAGAAGGCGAATCACCGGTTCCGAAGATATAGTCATAGCCTTTTTCCTTGCCATACGTTTTGATGACCTCACGGATCGATTTCTTTACGCTGTCCATCTCTGACGCATGCTGCATTTGGAGTTGCTGCGACACTTGTTGGGCGGTGTACTCGAGGTACTGTTGTTTCTTTGACAACTCAGCCCCTTTCTGCTGGGCCCACGCCTGTCCGTTTGCACGGGCGTTCTGCTCGAAACTGGCGGCTTCGGCCTTAAAGTTGGCTTCCTCGACTTCAAACTTTTTGCCAATTTCTTCGCCTTTCGCTTTGTATTTTTCAGTAATGTCTTTGCATTCGATGCAGTCTTCCATCATCTTTTCCGTATCGATGTAGGCGGTTTTGACGCCGGCGGATGCACTAGTCGTTTCTTTTGTCTCGCATGAAACTGCCGCAGTGGCGATGGCGAGCATAACAAGGATTTTTTTCATGTGTCGGTTTCTAAATTTAAGCCCTCAAAAATAGGAAAATTATCGGGGGTTGTTTGTGGTTAAGGAAGCCCTATTTTATGAAATAAGCAATCGTTATGCTATTTTTCTTCCGTATTGGTTCTCTCTATAAAAAACAACGCGTTTTCAAGGCTTTTGAGCCGCTTTCGCCGCGCAGCGATGTCTGTGTGTGGGTGGGTCGTTTTTGGTTAAAGAGCGTTCTTTATTTGTCGTTTATGGCTTTTTCAAGCACGTAAATCAGCGAAGAGTATTGCCCCGTGCGCTTTGCCTTGCGGTTGGAGCGCCATCCTACCCGAAAGGCAGGTAAAAACCGCATACGCCCATTCTGGTATTTCTCTGAAAGCAGACTGACATAAAACGCGTCGAATTTCATTGGCAACACATCAACCAATTCGAAAGATGATTCAGTGGCCAACGCGCGGATAGCGGTTTGGGAAAAGTGCCAGAGGTGACGGGGTACGTCATACGCGGCCCAAAACGTTCCGTAGTACGACGCATCGTAGGATTTAAAGTTTGGAACGGCCACAAATGCAAAGCCGCCTGGCTGCAACAACCGATACAACTCGTCGAGCTGGGCCTTGGGATCCGGCACGTGTTCGAGTACGTGCCACATGGTGATGGCGGAAAATGTCCCGTCGGGAAGTGCTGATGTAGTGTTCGTCAGGGATACACCCTTCGCCTGTGCGATAGCCGCCGCCTTGGCGTTGGGTTCGAAGCCGGTTACGTCCCATCCCTGCGCAAGGGCGGTAGCGAGAAAGTCGCCCGTTCCGGCACCGATGTCAAGCAGTTTTCCTTTGGCAGCGAAACGACTGATCAAACGGCATTTTTGTTGGAGGGCATACGATTTAACCAGATGGTAAACGCGTTCGAAAAGACTTCTTTTCCCATCGGTATGGGAGATATAATCGTCACTCTCGTAATACCGCCCGAGCGCCTCAGCAGCTGGCTGCGGGTGTGTGGCCAACAGGTCAAGACGTTCACTCCGGAAAACCGTAAACAATTCATGGGATACCGAATGGTCGGGAATTTCGAGATGAGGCGTAAGATCAGGAACGTGCATTAGAAAGATAGTCGTCTTTAAGTTTCTTAAGGTATTGGGTGGCGGTGGCCAGCCAAAGGGAGTTTTCGCTGAGGCAGTCTTGGTTGGACGCGTCGACCATGGAAAGCGCTACGAACCGCGACTTTCCCGCATTCAGTTCGCCTGCCGTTACGGTTACCGTCGGGATGTAGTCGGAGGTACGGAAGTATTTTTCGAATTCGGCCGCATCATACAATAAGATGCGGAAACGCGAACCGGAGATGTCGACCTCAAAGACTTTCTCCGCCATGTTGTTTTTTTGGAAACGGTAGGTGAGAAAATCCTGGAAGTACACATCCTGCCGCGTGTCTTCAAAAATGAACGCGTTCAGGGGTGCGGAACCGATGACGTTCTTCCCGCCTTCGCGAATGACATAGTCAGGAATCGTATCACGATCGCGCATCGTGGCACACGAGGTGGTCAGCAATAGTACAATTGTCGCCAGGCCAGTAAGCATGCGCCTTACCGACATCGGTTCCACGTGAAACATCTTCATCGTCCCATGTGGATTAGCAACACAGAAATATCACTTGGCGAAACGCCGCTGATGCGCGACGCCTGTGAAATGGTCACCGGGCGGATGTGTTTGAGCTTCTGCCGTGCCTCTATCGACATCGAGCGTACTTTATCGTAGTCAAAACTATCGGGAATCTTCACATCTTCCAGTCGCGTTAACTTGTCGGCGTTGTTGCGTTCGCGTTCGATATAGCCGGCGTACTTGACCTGTACTTCGGCCTGTTCGAGGATTTCGCGGTCCGGCTGGTGCTCATTGATGTAGGTGGCCACGCTTTCCACCGTCATCAAATCGTCGAGATCCACCTGCGGACGCGAAAGCAGTTTGAATAATTTATCGGATTGTATGATTGGGGCGGAATCCTTCGATTCGAGAATCGGGTTCATTTCCGCGACACTGACGCTGGTCGTACGGAAAAACTGTACCATCTTCTCGGCTTCGGCGAACTTGTGTTCCATACGGCGCATCCGCGATTCCGATGCTAATCCAATTTCAAACGATTTGGGCGTAAGACGGAAATCGGCGTTATCCTGTCGTAGCAACGTTCTGTATTCAGCACGGGACGTAAACATCCGGTAGGGCTCTTCTGTTCCTTTTGTAATTAAGTCGTCGATCAATACCCCGATGTAAGCTTCATCACGCCGTAACACAAGTGGATCCTTTTCGTGAATCTTCAGGTGCGCGTTGATGCCGGCCATGAGTCCTTGTGACGCCGCTTCCTCATATCCTGTCGTGCCGTTGATTTGCCCGGCGAAGTACAGGTTCTCCACCAATTTGGTTTCGAGTGTATGTTTCAATTGCGTTGGTGGGAAGTAATCGTATTCGATCGCGTAACCCGGACGGAAGAACTTGACGTTCTCAAAACCGGCTACCGACTTCAGTGCTTTGTATTGCACATCTTCTGGCAGCGACGTGGAAAAGCCGTTCACGTATACTTCCACCGTGTCCCAGCCTTCCGGCTCTATAAAGAGTTGGTGCCGTTCTTTATCGGCAAAGCGATTGATTTTATCTTCTATGGAAGGACAGTAACGTGGTCCGAGACTTTTGATGCGGCCGTTGAACATGGGCGAACGATCAAACCCTTCCCGTAGGATGTCGTGTACGTCGTTCGAGGTGTACGTCATCCAGCAGGATTTTTGCCGCTCCAACGGGCGTGTTTCGTCAGAATACGAAAACTTATCCGGACGCGCATCGCCTTTCTCCTCATTCATTTTGGAATAATCCAACGAGCGACCGTCGACGCGGGGAGGTGTACCTGTCTTCATGCGGCCGGACTCAAAACCCGCGCGCACCAGGTCTTCCGTAATGCCGAACGATGCACTCTCTCCTGCCCTTCCGCCGCCAAACTGTTTCTCACCAATATGAATAAGTCCGTTCAGAAAGGTGCCATTTGTCAACACTACGGCGCGGCCTCGTATTTCGATTCCGAGCGAAGTCCGAACGCCACGCACTTTCCCGTTCTCAATCAATAACCCTGAAACCATCTCTTGATAGAAGTCGAGGTTGGGTGTGCGCTCTAACATCAATCGCCACTCTTCCGCAAACCGCATCCGGTCACTTTGCACGCGCGGCGACCACATGGCAGGTCCTTTCGACTTGTTTAGCATTTTGAATTGTATGCCCGTCTTATCCGACACAATACCCGAGTAGCCTCCGAGGGCGTCAATCTCGCGAACGATCTGTCCCTTTGCAATGCCGCCCATGGCAGGGTTGCACGACATTTGTGCGATGTTCTGCAAACTCATCGTTACCAATAGAGTCTTTGAACCCAGATTAGCAGCGGCGGCAGCAGCCTCGGAACCGGCATGCCCAGCCCCTACTACAATCACATCATATACATCTTGAAACATATCGAAAGTGTTCCACGTGGAACATCTATTGGTTGATTTATGAATTGTGTTCCACGTGGAACATCGCAATCTTCTCTTCTTCTTTTGTTCGCATCAGCGTCTCATCCTCCGGTGACTTGTCTTTGTAACCACAGTAATGTAGGACGCCGTGGGCCATTACCCGTAATAATTCTTCTTCAAAGGCCACGTTGAAATCGACCGCATTGTCTTGTACGCGCTCCACCGAAATGAAGATATCGCCGCTAATCTCGTTGCCTAAAGAGTAATCGAAGCTGATGATATCCGTTAAGGTGTCGTGCTGCAAATACTGAACATTTATCTCGTGTAAGTATGCGTCGTCACAGAACACATAACTAATCTCCCCTTCCTTTTTGCCTTCTGATTGTACCACACGAGAAATCCAATCGCCATAGCGCGACTCATTCGTGAGCTCAAAATCTGATTCGTAGTTAAAGGTTATCATTGCCTTTGAAATATTCCTGCACCTTTCGGTTGTAATTCGCGCGCAAAGGTAAGGTTTGCCGGTTTAATATTTCAATACTGTTCAGGTACTGTTGCAAAGCAGGGTCGATTGGTGTGGCCGTATTGGTAAACTCCTTTCGGTTCGTCTGCGACTGGCGTTTCTTTTCTTCGCCCTGTTGCTGCATGGCTCTCTCCAACTTCAGCAACTCCTGCTTAGCGTTGAACATGCGTTGCAAGGTCTCATTACGAAAACCTTTATTGAGCAATTGCTTCTCCAGTTCCTTCATCTGGTTCACGGCGTTCTGTCCGGTGCCGCCCATTCCCTTCTTCTCCAACTCGCGTTCGAGCGCTTCCCGCAATTGTCGCTGCTCCTTATATATACGCATGATCTCACCGGCCTGCCCTTCTCCATCTTCGCCATTCTCGCCTTCTCCCTGGCCCGACTGTCCTTTTCCGCCGGGCTCTTTGCCCGACTTGCCATCTTTGCCCTGTTTGCCGTCGCCGGGCTTCTGGCCTTGTCCTTCACCTGGTTTCTCTCCGGGCTTTTCACCGGGTTTCTCGCCCGGCTTTTGCCCCTGCATGCTCTGCTGCATCTGCTGGCCCAATTGTCCTTGCTTCTGTATGATATCCGGCAACTGCATACCTTCGCCTTGTCCGGGTTTCGGTTTTCCTTGTCCCATCATACCCGACATCGACATCTGCATGCCATTCATCACATCGCTCAACATATCTGCCAAACGATTGGCCGCCGCGGTGGCATACTGCTGATTCGTGACGCCTTTCGGCACATTCCCCTCCACCAGGTTATCCAGCGATTTGTCAACGTTGTAATGCACGTTACCCACTTCTTCGGTAATCGTTTCACCAATTTTCGGATTGCGGAGCGACATTGCAAACAGACTGTCGTCTACGTGCACGAACTGCTGCTTGAGGTCTTGCTGGCGTTTGAGATTCTTATTGTAGGACGGTGAGCTCCGTTTCAGTTCGCGGAAATCCTTCATCAAATCCTCTTGTGAAAACGAATACGCCACCAGGTTGTCGAGTATCTGGCGCAGCGTTTTGATGTCTTCATCCATCTGTTCCATCTCACCTGATTGCATCGACTGCATCATGTTCGCACTCATTTGTTGCATCTTCCGGGCGGCGCTTTTCTGCTTTGGCTTGGCGCCTGCCTTATTGTCTTTTTGCAACTGATCCGACGCGTTCTTCATGTCTTCATCGACGGCCTTTTGCATCTCTTCCGACTTCGGGATATCCATAGGCGACTTCAGCTCCTGGTTCTCCTGTTGCAACTCCTTTAGGTCTTCCTGTATCTTGTCGAACTCCTTCTGGATCTCGTTCTGCTTCTCCGCTGTATTCTCTTTGTCGTTGTTGGCGAGTTTCTCCTGCTTCTCCGACAAATCCTTCAATTTGTTCGCCAGTTGCTCTGCCTTCTTCTGCACATAATACCGCTTCGTCAACTCCACCAACTGCTGCAGGTTCTTCACCTGGTTCTTCGAGCTTTGTTTGAGTTGGTCCATCTTTTCCATCAACTCTTCCTGCCGGATTTTGTCGTTGAGTTCCTTCAGTTGGTCCAGTAATTTCTGGGTCTCCTCTGAGAGCTTTTCGTTCTTTTCGATACGGTCTTTTAGCTCTTCTTTGAATTCGTCTTTCTTATCTGTCTTAAACTCGTCGAGGTTTTTCTTGAGTTTCTCTGAGAACTCCTTCATCATCTTATCCTGCTGCTCCTGCCGCTTGATGAACTCGTCGACTTTCTTCTGGTCTTTGAAATCAAGGTTGTCCTTCTGCTTGGTCAGGTTCTGCAATTTGTCAAGCTCGTTGAGCTGCTTGTTCTGTTCTTTGACCGACTTCTCCAGTCCGTTCATAGTGTTGTTCTGTTGTTGGAACAACTGGTCCTCCTTCTCTTCGTCGGTCGCGATACGGTCTGAGAATACAGTTGAGCGCGACTTCTTATAGCCGTGCGGTGCATCGTTATCCGACACTTCAAAATAGTACTCATACGACACGCCCTGCTCTACCGGGAGGTTTGCCGGGAAAGTAAAGATGAACTGGTCAAACAGTTCTTTCTTTACGGGAAGCGCCGCCTTCTTTGCGAGGTTTTCCTTTCCTTGTGGATAATACACGATATGAAGCGCGGCCAATCCATAATCATCGGCCACCCGTCCAACCAAAACGTCTTTCGCTACTTTCAGGCTATCGGGTGCATTGCCCACGTTGATCGACGGAAACTGGTCTTTCACCACCGACAATTGATACGTCAGCCGCTCGTGATGACGGACCTTATCGTTTGACGTCAGCACCTGATAATCGATCGGCTGTTGGATGGTGCGTGTGAAGCGGAAACGATTGCCGTCTTTAGCAAACGGAAACGTCGCCTCACCTGTGGCCCATTCTACTGCCGCTGTCGCGACCGTGCCTACATCCCAGGTAACGCGCGCACCTTCCGGCACGACCGCATTACCGGTTCCTTTGATGGTTTGGGACGGACGGCGGAGATAGGATGGGAAATCCACCCGCATCACAAAGTTGGAGATCGCCGGCACTGCCACCACTTGCAATTCGTAATCCCGCGACGGGATGTTATTGGCCTCCACGTGGAACAATTCCGTACCGGATGGTTTTTGAAACCGGTACTCAAACAGGCCCGGCTCAACCGATTCCATCGAATAATTTTCATCGCCGATGAAGATCGTGGCATCTTCCGGCACGATGCGACCCACTGTGCGAACCTGGAACACGAAATCACTTCCCTGTTCGGTGGCCAGGCTTTCGTTCACCACTACAAAACGGAACGGTGCCGGCGGCGTATACGAGGTGCGGAAATGCACTACGCGATCCAGACTTTGGTTCAGTACACTGCCGTTTCCGGAGATATAAAACACCAGGAAAAATAACACCGGCAACAACGCCAACGGAAGGTATTTCCGGTTCTTGCGATAGTTTACGGCGTTGGTGAACGGAATGGGCTGCAAGGCATCCGCTTTTTGTGCGATCGAGGCCAGTAATAACTCCGACTTGTTGTTATCGCGCGACAATTGAAGAAAGTTCGTGAGCTTGTCAGACACTTCGGAAAAATGCCGTCCAATGATAGCCGATGCTTCATCGTATCCAATCCCCTTCTGCAATTTGAACAGGCGGGACAACGGAAACAGGATGTAGCGCCCAAGCAGGAACACTTCCACCAAAACAAACGCCCAGAACAACACCGTGCGCCCCGACGGACGCAGCCAGAGGAAATACTCCAGGCATAACGTAAAAAGAAAATACAGCAACCCGAGCCCTGTAAATAACAGGATTCCCCTCAATAGCTCATTGGTATAGTACTTCCGGATGAAGCCTTCGAGTTTGTCGTAAATGATCGTTGAATTATCCACCGTGCGGTTCACATTGTTAATAACCGATAAAAGTAACAATTGCGACGGAAAGTAAGTGTTAAACTTCTCCCTATCGCCTGCGTTGTCCATGCCCACGGCTTTGTTGTATCTTTGCCGAAATTTTCGAGTCATGAACCGACCGGTACGCGTTCGCTTTGCGCCAAGTCCCACCGGCCCGCTCCACATCGGAGGGGTCCGCACCGCCCTTTTCAACTACCTTTTCGCCCGGAAACACGGGGGTGTTTTCTACCTTCGGATTGAAGATACCGACCAAAGCCGGTTCGTTCCGGGTGCGGAATCGTATATCTTCGAAGCGCTTGAATGGCTCGGTATCGCGCCAAGTGAAACCGTCGGGAAGAATGAGAAATTCGGTCCGTACCGCCAAAGCGAGCGGAAGGAACTCTATCGTGGCTACGTGCAACAATTGCTTGATTCCGGATGGGCGTATTACGCATTCGACACCGCCGAGGCGCTCGATGCGCACCGGAAACAGCACGAGGCGAACGGAAAAACCTTCATCTATAACTGGCACAACCGCGAAAAACTTGATACGTCACTGCGACTTACCCCGGACGAGACGGCAAAACGCATCGCATCCGAAGAGTACGTCGTACGCTTTAAAACACCCGTAAACGAAGTGCTCGAGCTACACGACCTCATCCGTGGGGAGGTAAAATTCGACACCAATCTTCTCGACGATAAAGTACTGTTCAAATCCGATGGGATGCCGACTTACCACCTTGCGAACGTGGTAGACGACCACTTGATGGAAACCTCGCACGTCATCCGCGGTGAAGAATGGCTTCCTTCCCTCCCACTCCATCACCTGTTGTATAAAGCATTTGGTTGGGAGGCACCGGAATTCGCCCACTTACCGCTCATCCTGAAACCCATCGGCAACGGCAAGCTGTCAAAACGCGATGGGGATAAAATGGGATTCCCGGTATTTCCGTTGGAATGGACGAGTGCCGAAGGCGTCTCGTCAGGCTATCGCGAAGCGGGTTATTTCCCGGAGGCGGTTGTTAACTTCCTCGCTTTATTGGGATGGAACGATGGTACAGACAAGGAACTCTTTTCGCTTGACGAACTAGCGGACGTCTTTGACCTGGCGCGCGTGCACAAAGCCGGCGCGAAGTTCGATCCGGAGAAAAATAAATGGTTCAACCACCAATACCTCATCCGCCAGGACGACGACACATTGGCGAAGGCATTTGCGCCGTTGTTGTATGCTAAAGGAATCCCGGCCGACTTCGGTACGGTGACCCGCATCGTGTCGCTGGTAAAAGAGCGTGCGGATTTCGTATCGGATCTGTGGGAACTCTCCTCCTACTTCTTTGAGGCACCGAATTCGTATGATGAAAAGGCGGCGAAGAACTGGAAAGACGACACGTCCCCATTGATGGAACGTCTGGCGGCGGTAATCGAGTCGGTAACTGAGTTCACCTCCTCTAACCTGGAAGCTACGATCAAAGACTGGATGGCGCAAAACGAAATCGGCATGGGGAAAATCATGCAGCCCTTCCGTTTGAGCCTGGTGGGCGCGTTGAAAGGTCCACACCTGTTCGACATAGCCGAAGTTATTGGAAAAGAGGAAACCCTGCGCCGAATACGGGCTGCCGTGACATACTTCAGGTCGGAATCGTAACCGCGAAACGTCATTTTGTAACTTTTGTCTGAAGGGCGCGTATAAACACCGTTAACCTTAAATCAGACAAAATGGATTTTCCTATTCCGCTTATCGTGGCCTTAATCGTAGGCCTCGTCATTTTCTTTTCGTGTTTCTTTACCGTAAAGCAACAGTCATCTGTGATTATTGAACGCTTTGGGAAGTTCCAGAGTGTGCGGAATTCAGGATTGCAACTCAAGATACCGATCATCGACCGTCTCGCCGGACGGGTGAACCTCCGGATCCAACAATTAGATGTCGTGATCGAAACCAAGACGCGCGACAACGTCTTTGTGAAAATGAAAGTGTCGGTGCAGTTCAAGGTCATCCAGGAGAAGGTATACGACGCGTTTTACAAGCTCGAATACCCGCATGACCAGATCACAGCGTACGTTTTCGACGTGGTGCGCGCCGAGGTCCCGAAATTGAAACTGGATGATGTGTTCGAGCGTAAAGACGATATCGCCATCGCGGTCAAACGCGAATTGAACGAAGCAATGACGACCTATGGCTACGACATCATCAACACGCTGGTAACGGATATCGATCCGGACATACAGGTGAAAAACGCGATGAACCGTATCAACGCGGCCGATCGTGAGAAAACGGCGACTGAGTTTGAAGCCGAATCGGCCCGTATCCGTATCGTAGCCAAAGCAAAGGCAGAAGCCGAAAGCAAGCGCCTTCAGGGACAAGGTATTGCAGACCAGCGTCGGGAAATTGCACGCGGACTCGTAGAAAGTGTGGAAATACTCAACAATGTGGGAATCAATTCGCAGGAAGCCTCTTCCCTCATCGTCGTGACGCAACACTACGACACCTTGCAGCAAATTGGCTCGGATACGAACTCGAACCTGATCCTGTTGCCGAACTCACCACAGGCCGCCACCGACATGCTGAACAACATGGTCGCCTCGTTTGCGGCCTCCAACCAGGTGGGCGAAATGATGAAGGCCACCAAAGCAAGAAAGCCAAAATCATCGGAGTCCGGCGAACGACCGCACGAAGATGAGCAACCCGCTTAACTAAAAAAAGAGGTCCGATGGGCCTCTTTTCTTTTTTAGTTTTTCGACGCGGTGACGCTCTGTTTCAACTGCTTCAGTTTTTGCTCGAGTGCCTCGATGACTTCTTCCGCCTTCATATCGGCTTTTGTTACGAGATCGTCAAACGATTGGGTGAAGTCTTTCGGATCGCCTTTGAACTGATCCTTCAACTTTTCGTAAAGGTCATCGTATGTATCGCCGAGCGCTTTCTTTCCGTCTTTGATACCGTCGCGAATTTTTCCACGGGTTTTTGATCCTTTGTCAGGAGCAAACAAAATACCGGCGGCAGCACCGAGTGCGACACCTGTCAAAAGTGCGATAAGGAGGTTCGAACTGTTCTTTGACATGGCTTTGTATTTAAAGTTGAACCTAAAGTTACGTTTTTTACGTCAACCGTGCCGTTAAGGCGTCGTTAAACCTCAAAAATGAAAATAAAGCGTTCTAAGAAACGATTGTCGCCCCCAAAAGGAATTCACCTTACCTTATTTTTTAAATGGCTCTCCGTTTATTTAAAAAAGTCACTTTTAGTAGGTAATATCTATTATTAATAAAGTTTTAATAGTTTATAAAAATAATAAAGGAAGGATGTAGCACCCTTCCTTTATAATAATTTCTATCTATACTATTAAATGGTCGCCAACAGCGCGAGCACCTCTTCGTTTTTTTCCTGTTGCTTCAACTCGTCGAAACGCGGTTGGAAGGCTTCGAAGTAAAGCGCATCCCCTTTTAGGTTTTGGATGGCTTCCATCCGAACGAACGGCGATTCGCTTTTCAGGGAAAAACCATATAGCTTCTCCATCACTTCCGTATCGACGTCTTTCGGTTTCAAAACCGTGCTATATTTCAACAGCCAGTTCGCAAACAGCAGAGAAGCCTTGTTGTTGTTTACGTTCTTCCGAAGCGAGTTCTGCAAGAGGCTGAAGTTCGATACGGAGGCAATATAGTCGCCCACCGCACGCTCTACCACCATCCGCTCGTCGGCCGTAGTGGCCTTGAAATAACGGTTGATTTCCTTGAGCGAGTTGTTGATGGCATTCTCTTCTTTCTTGCCTTTTTCTTCCCAGGTATCCTTCAAACCAACGGTCTTGTTGAACACCAAAGCGCCGGATTGACTGTCTTTATCGACTACGAAATACCCAATTCGCTGGAACTGGAAACGGGCTTCCGGCTGGGCATTGGCCAGGCTCGGCTCTACAAATCCGGTGCTGATTTTCAACGATTCCGGGTTTACGAAGTCGAGGAAATTGCGCTCTTTATGCGAATCAGGCGCTTCGTCTACAAACAGACGGTCGTACAACCGTATCTCCGCCGGAAGCGCATGCGCCACCGACACCCAATGCAACGTGCCGGATACCTTGCGCTCGCTGGCTTCGGTGCCGCTTCCCGAAAGACTATCGGGGTCGTAGGAGGCGTGAATTTCCGTGATTTTTCCTTCCGAATCCTTCACAACTGATTCACCTTTAATGATATAGGCGTTCTTCAAACGTACTTCCCTTCCGATACTCAGACGGAAATACTTAGGTGGTGCTTCTTCGAGGAAGTCCTCCCGTTCAATATACATTTCCCGTGAAAACGGCACTTTCCGGAAACCGGCTGCGGCATCTTCCGGGTTGTTTTCCGCTTCCAGCCACTCCTCTTTTCCTTCCGGATAATTGACGATCACGAGCTTCACCGGATCCACTACCGCCATGACGCGGGGCGCGGTTTTATTCAGGTCTTCGCGTATACAAAATTCCAATGTCGACACATCGATCAGGTTATCGCGCTTGGCGATGCCGATCATCTGGGTAAAGTTGCGCAGGGAAGCCGGCGTGTACCCGCGACGGCGCAGCCCGGATATGGTCGACATCCGCGGATCGTCCCATCCTTTCACATGTCCTTCATTCACCAATTGCAGCAACTTCCGTTTGCTGACTACGGTATGGCTCAGGTTACGACGCGCGAATTCCCTTTGTTTCGGACGTACTTTAGTGTCGTCATATATCTGGTCAAGGAACCAGTCGTAGAGTTCACGGTGCGGCAGGAATTCAAGCGTACAGAACGAATGCGACACCTGTTCGAGGTAATCGCTCTCGCCGTGTGCCCAGTCATACATCGGATAGATACACCAGTCGTTTCCGGTGCGGTGATGGTGTTTGTGCAGGATGCGGTACATGATCGGATCGCGCATCAGCATATTCGGTGAAGCCATATCGATTTTGGCCCGCAGGATGTGCGTTCCTTCCTCAAACTCGCCCTTCTTCATACGCTCAAAGAGGTCGAGGTTTTCTTCTACCGACCGATCGCGAAACGGACTGTTGACCCCTGGTGTGGTAGGCGTTCCCTTCTGTTCGGCCATCGCCTCAGACGACTGGCTGTCGACGTAGGCCTTTCCTTTTTTGATGAACACCACTGCCCAATCGTATAATTGTTGGAAGTAGTCGGAGGCATAGCACTCCTCAGCCCACTGGTAGCCGAGCCACTGCACGTCGCGCTTGATGGCGTCTACATATTCCTGTTCTTCCTTCGCTGGATTGGTGTCGTCAAAACGAAGGTTCACCGGCGCTTTATAATGCATACCCAAACCGAAATTCAACGCAATCGCGCTGGCGTGCCCGATGTGCAGGTAGCCGTTGGGCTCAGGCGGAAAACGAAACCGCAGCTTGTTTTGCGGCATGCCGTTTCGCAAGTCTTCCTCTATGATTTGTTCGATGAAATTCAGGGAACGTTCTTCAGTGGCCATACTAAAATATTGAAGCGCAAAGGTAGTAAAGAAGTCGTTAGTTCAAGATGTATCCTTCATCAGGAAGAAGCACGGATCGGGCAGATTTGATACCTTTGCACCTATGGGAATTATACGACTCACCAATGTCCGCACGTTCAGCTTCCACGGCTGCCTCGAAGAAGAAAGCCGCATCGGATCGGATTACCGCGTTGACCTGGAAGTAAAAGCCGATTTACGCAAGGCGAAAGTCACGGATGAACTGGCCGACACCGTCGATTATGTCTATCTCAATCGCGTCATCATCGAGGAAATGGCTATTCGTGCCAAGCTACTCGAACATGTAGCCCACCGCATTGTGAGCCGGATTTTTGCCGATAAACCAGAAATTTCCACCATACGCCTTTCCGTTGCAAAACTCAATCCACCGATAGGTGGTGACGTAGCATCGGTGGCCGTTGAATTAGAAGAATTTAGGTCGTAAACCGCGCGTTTCCGCCAACAGAATGGCTATTTTTTTGCGGTTTCTTTCCCTTTTCCGATAAAATTGGTTAGATTTGCCGTCCATTCAAATCATGGCGTCGTGGCCGAGTGGCTAGGCTGGGCTCTGCAAAAGCTCCTACAGCGGTTCGAATCCGCTCGATGCCTCCAAAACCTCCTGTAACGGGAGGTTTTTTTATGGTTTTCGGTTAAGGGAATCGGCGCGTTGTTCGATTTTATTGACGACTTCATCCACAATGCGTGTTTGTTTCGGGAAGAGTCCTTTTGCCAATAATACCGCACCGGAAATAGCCAGGATCAGGCTGATAATGTTCTTGATCAATAAGATGTTCTTCGGATTGAGTTTGTTCCGAAGTTGTTTGGCGAGTAGGATCTTACCGATATCAACCACGAAATACGTGCAGATCAGCGTGGTAAAAAATACCAGCATGCGCGACGGCTTGAGTTCGAGTTCAGGCCCGATGCTTAAGAGCACCATCAGCCAGAAACCCAACACGCCGACGTTGATGAAATTCAGGAAAAATCCCTTCGCAAACAAGCCAAAATAGTTCGCGCGTGCCAACTCTACCGGATTCTCCGGATCGAGGTTTTTAGAGCCTTTTTTGTGTTTCAGGAAGGTAATAATACCATACGAAAGCAAGACGAGCCCACCGAAGATGAACAGCGCCGGATCGTCTTTTATCGTCTCAATCAGGCGGTAACTTCCGAGATAAGCGATCAGGATGAACACGATATCCGCCAGGATCACACCCAGATCAAAGATAATAGCGGCCTTGATTCCCTTCACGACACTGGTTTCCAACAAAACGAAGAAAACGGGTCCGATCATGAAACTCAACACGATACCGGGAAGGATGGCCGAAAGTATGTCCTGCATCATAGTAACACCTGGTCGAAACACAAATGTAACAATCAATGGCACATATCCGCAATAAAAAAGACCCCGTTGGGGGCCTTCCTTGTATTTCGATTCCGGTGATCAGTCCATTCGAACAATCGTACCACCGATGACCGTCTTCTCTTCCACCCGGCGCGGATGACCGAAAATACGGATATTGCCACCGGCCCGTACTTTTGCTTCCACCAGTTCCGATGCGTTTACATCAGCATTACCGCCGGCATTCGCCGTCACGACCGTTTGTCCGGTAACGAGCTTTGAGGCGTTGTATTCCGCACCTGAATTGACGATGACTTCCTGGTTGGTAGCCGTGCCATCAAGCGAAACACGGGCACCACCAGACGCTTTCACGTTCAGTTTCCCTACGTTGAGCACCATTCGCACTTCACCTCCTTCTTTGGCTTCGACCTCGAAAAGTGTTGTCTCAACCGCTTTCTCACATGCAATCCGGGAACCTTCATTGGCTTCCACTGCTTCGAGTTTGGTGTAAAAGACGGTAGCGGAAATAGCATCACCGGCTAATAAACGTCCAAGCGGCATCCGGATTTTGAGTTCGCCGTTCTTGTTGACGATCTCTACCTTTTCAGCCTCTTTTCCGTTCAGTATGACTTTGTTTTCATCCGACGGAATCAACAATACATCAATCTGGTCAAAGGCGCTTACTTTGTCAAAAGCACCTACCTCACGGCTGATCTCTTGCGAAAAGGCGGGGAGCGACAGCAACGCAAACAATAAATGGATTCGTTTCATATGTTCTTTTGGCTAAAGACGTCGTTTTGATACAAAACGTTGCACCTGCACCAAAAATTATAATGATTTAACGTCTACGGCGTGATGGTTTCGATTTCTCGGGTTCTGCCTCCGGCTCGTCTTTACGACGCAGGAAGGTGAAATCAAGTTGTTTCTTGACCAAATCAGCATGCTTCACCTTGATGTAAACCTCATCGCCCAACTGCAGTATCTTTCCGGAAACGGCGCCCACCAATGCATACTGGCGTTCGTCAAAGGTGTAGTAATCATCCTTGATTTCCCGGATGCGGCACATACCCTCACATTTGTTTTCCATCACTTCCACATAAATACCCCATTCGGTAACCCCTGAAATGACACCCAGGAACTCCTGGTCCTGATGGTCGAGCATATACTTGACCTGCATATACTTCACACTGTCGCGCTCGGCATTCGTCGCCAGCACTTCCATGCTCGACGCGTGCTCACAACGATCTTCGTATAGATCGGCATCGGCTGACTTACCACCGTCGAGGTAGTGTTGCAACAGGCGGTGTACCATCACGTCGGGATACCGTCGAATAGGGGAGGTGAAGTGGCTGTAATAATCGAATGCGAGTCCGTAATGCCCGATATTCTCCGTCGAATACTTCGCCTTGCTCATACTGCGGATCGCCAGCGTATCGATCAGGTTCTGTTCTTTACGTCCATTGGCTTCGGTCAGTATTTCATTAAGCGACGTCGAAATGTGTTTCTTCGAACGGAAGTCGATCTTGTAGCCAAACTTCGCAATCACGGTTTGGAAATTGAGGAGTTTGGTTTCATCCGGCTCGTCGTGGATCCGGTAGACGAATGTTTTCTTTTGCTTTCCTATGAACTCAGCTACCTTTCGGTTGGCCAATAGCATGAATTCTTCGATAAGGTGGTTCGAATCTTTGGCGACTTTGAAGTACACACCCGTCGGCTCATCGTTTTCATTCAACTGGAATTTCACTTCCACTTTATCGAACGAAATCGCACCGTTCTTCATCCTCACACGTCGTAGGATTTTGGCAAGTTCGTCGAGTTTGAGGACGGCTTCCTGCAGTTCGGCAGGCACTTCATAGGCGGATCCGGTAAGGGATACCTCTGCCGGGATGGTCGCACCCTTCGTTTCGATGATGTGCTGCGCTTCCTCATAGGAAAAACGCTGGTCGGAATAAATCACCGTACGGCCAAACCATTGGTTGATGACCTGCGCGGCCGGACTGATCTCGAACACGGCGGAAAAGGTATACTTCTCTTCGTGCGGTCGGAGGGAACAGGCAAAATTACTCAGTACTTCCGGCAGCATCGGAACCACGCGGTCGACCAGGTAGACGGAGGTGGCCCGTTGGTAGGCCTCATCGTCGAGGACGGTTCCTTCTTCGAGGTAATACGATACGTCGGCGATGTGGATCCCGATTTCAAAATTGCCATTGGGTAATTTTTCAAACGACAGGGCATCGTCAAAATCCTTCGCATCTTTCGGGTCGATCGTAAACGTCAGCGTTTGCCGCATGTCGCGTCGGTTGGCGATTTCACTTGCGTGGATGGAGGTATCGAGCTTCTGCGCGAAGGCTTCTACTTCGATCGGAAAGTCGGAGGGTAGTCCGTATTCCGCCAGGATCGCATGCATTTCCGTATTGTGTTCGCCCGGCTTACCGAGTACTTTCAGCACCTCGCCAAACGGACTGTCGGCCTTTTGCGGCCAATCGTCAATGCGCACCAATACGACGTCACCTTGTTGGGCAGCGCCGATTTTGTCTTTCGGGATGAAGATATCAGTATACATCTTCGCGTTGGCCGTGCTGACGAACGCAAAGTTCTTCTGGATATCGATCACACCTACGAACTCAGTCTTGGCGCGTTCGATGATCTCCACGACTTCCCCTTCCGCACGACGGCCGGTTCGTTTGTTGTAGACGTATACTTTTACGCGGTCTTTGTCGAGTGCCTTGTTGAGGTTGTTGGTTGGGATGAATACATCGTCATCGAAATCCGGGCAGACGAAATAGGCCGTACGCCGGCTGGTCATATCGATGATACCTTCGTGATAGTGCTTACCGTCTGACTTCATGACGAATTTACCAGGTTCGGTTTCGTCGATTTTCTTTTTGGAAGCCAGTAGTTTTAAATCTTTGATGATCTGGTTGCGGCTCTGTGTGTCATCTACTTCCAGGCGTGCCGCAATCTGTTTGTAATTGAATTCCTTGTTGGCGTGCTTTGACAGGATCTTCAGTATTTTCTCAGTGAAATCCTTCTGCTTGACGCCAAGCTTTTTACTCTTTTTTCGCATTATTTCTATTTAACCCAGTGAAAGTACGAAATAACCCCGACAGCGGCTTCACGGTCACCGGTTTAATTGAAAAGCAGTACCCAAACCAACGAAAGGTTTTCAACACATTTAAAAAACAACAAAAGAAAAAGGGAAATTTAAAATTTGAATTTTGATGATGATAATAGGGTGTGAATAGCTGCAATAAATTTTTTTCGGACGGCTTGTAACTCTCGATTTACCTTTTTATAACAATTTGCTAACACAGCTATGCAGGGGTAATTTCCTAAAAACGAAGGAAAATTGAAAGTTTATCGACAGTTGTTGATAGTTATAAACAAGACGAATTTGTCGAAAAAACACCCTTTCAAAAGCTGTTGATAAGCCGTGAAAAAACACTCATAACTAACCCATAAATACCGACAAAAACATTTGCTTTTCCCGATGCCGTTTGGGTATGCGAAAAAAGAAAACACCACCAAGGAAAAGTTACCTTTTTTCATTGATAAGTTATCCACCGATCGTGTTGATGAACGCATCACTGGTTTTCAGTGTTTTAGGTTTTTCTATTAACAAACGTAAGATTTTAACAAAGACCCTGCATTTCTGCTATCGTCCCAGAGATTTCCTTGCATTTTCGGAAGTGGTTAAATTACACCGTTTTACGCCATTGAATGCGGCAATATCCGTACTTTTGTACGCACACAACACTCCTGAAAATGATCCTTTCCATTGGCAATGACCACGCCGGTCCTGACTACAAAAAAGCCCTCGTCGCCGCTCTTGAAAAAGCAGGCCACACACTCCTGAATCACGGTACCGATACCTCTGACAGCGTCGACTATCCCGACTTTGGTCATCCGGTTGCCCTTGACGTAGAAAGTGGGCGGGCGCAGTTTGGTATCGTCATCTGCGGAAGCGGAAACGGCATCGCCATGACGGCCAACAAACACCAGGGCGTGCGGGCCGCTTTGTGCTGGATGAAAGAGATCGCCGTTTTGGCACGGCAACACAACGACGCGAACATCATCGCCCTTCCGGCACGCTTCACGTCGGTCACGCAATGCGTAGAGATGGTGGAAGCGTTCCTCAGCACCGAGTTCGAAGGCGGGCGCCATGCCGGCCGTGTCGCCAAGATCGCCTGTTCCTGATTAGAACATGGGCCACGGACACCATCATCCTGCCCCTGTAACCGGACGAAACCTCGTCATTTCCATCCTGCTTAACAGCGTGATTACCCTGGCACAGGTCATAGGTGGCCTGCTGTCGGGAAGTCTTTCGCTGTTGTCAGACGCCCTTCACAACTTCAGCGATGTGCTATCGCTCGTATTCAGTTTGGTCGCACACCGGCTGTCCCATCGCCCGGCATGCGAACGCCGTACGTTTGGGTATAAGCGGGCCGAAATCATCAGCGCGTTCCTCAATGCCGCTGCCCTGATCGTGGTGGCACTGCTGTTGGGATACGAAGCCATTTCCCGTTTTATCACACCGGTTTCGATCGCGCCCGACGCTGTCATCTGGCTGTCGTTGGCAGGAATCGTCTTCAACGGAGTGTCAACACTTCTCCTCCATAAAGACGCGTCCCAAAGCCTCAATATGAAGTCGGCCTACCTCCACTTGTTTTCCGATACGTTGGCGTCGGTGGCGGTACTCGTGGGCGGACTCCTCATGCGCTATTTCCATTGGTTTTGGATCGACGGCGCCATCACGCTTGCGATCAGCATCTACCTGGTCTATCTGGCGTATGACGTGCTGCGGGCCTCCGTCGGCATCCTGATGCAGTTTACACCCGATGAAATCGTCTTGTCGGAGGTTACCAAACGCCTGCAGCCCACTATCGCTCCGCATCGGCTTTACCACGTCCATATCTGGCGGCTCACCGACCACGCACTCCATTTCGAGGCCCGGCTTGATTGTCAGCACGATATGACGGTGGCCGAGTTCAAGGCACTGGCATCGGCAATAGAAACGCGTTTGCACGACGATTTTCACATTACACATTGTACCTTGCAGCCCGATTTCGGAGTATACGGACCCAAAGAGATCGTCTGCCAGGAATAGGAAGACGCGGCCTGATCCGAGATCGCTATATCGCTGAATACGTTGCCCATGACGCTTGTTGAGTACATCGCCCGATCGGTTTCGGTTCCGAGAAAAGGAATCGAGAACACCCTTTCCTTATTGTCTGAAGACTGTACTGTTCCCTTCATCGCGCGGTACCGAAAAGACCAGACCGGCAACCTCGATGAGGTCGCCATCGAACGGATCGCCAAAGAGGCCGCTGCTTTTGAAGCGCTCGAAAAGCGACGGGAAGCCATCCTGGCCGCCATCACCGAACAGGGAGCCCTTACGCCGGAGCTTGGTGAAAAGATTAAGGGTACATATGACCTGACCGAACTGGAGGATCTCTACCTTCCCTATAAAAAAAGAAAGAAAACCCGCGCGGATGTCGCCCGTGAAAACGGACTCGAACCATTGGCGCGCATCCTGATGGCGCAGCGAAACGACGATGTCGACTTCCTCGCCTCGCGCTACCTCAATGATAACGTCCGCAATGAAGACGAAGCGTTGCAGGGTGCGCGCGACATCGTGGCCGAATGGGTAAACGAAAACACCCACGTCCGCCGCCAGTTGCGACGCCTGTTCCAACGCACGGCCACCCTTTCAGCCAAGGTTGTGAAGGGAAAGGCAGACGATGAAGCCGCCCAGAAATTCACCCAATATTTTGATTGGTCGGAGCCGTTGTCAAAAGCGCCGGCCCACCGCTTACTGGCGATGCTACGGGCCGAGAAGGAAGGATTTGTGCGGACGAAGGTCGACGTCGATGCCGATGAAGCCTTCGAACTGGTAGCGCGTATCGTCATCCGAAGTGAGAACGACACCACGCCCCATCTCGAGCAGGCCATCGCCGACAGTTACAAACGACTGCTGGCGCCGGCTATCTCCAACGAAGCCCTGCAGGAGGCAAAGGCGAGGGCAGATGTACACTCCATCCAGGTGTTTGCCAACAACCTGTCGCAATTGTTGCTGGCGCCGCCGTTGGGAGAGAAACGCATCATGGGCATCGACCCGGGCTTCCGCAGCGGCTGCAAGGTCGTGTGCCTCGATGAGAAAGGTGATTTGTTGTATAACGAAACGATTTTCCCGCATCCTCCCCAATCCGATTTGCAATTGGCGATGAAGAAAGTGCGTTCGATGGCCAATGCCTATAAAATCGACGCGATCGCAATTGGCAACGGCACCGCCTCGCGCGAGACCGAGCAGTTCATCAAGAAGATTGCCTTTGACAAGTCGCTGCAGGTATTTGTGGTAAGCGAAGCCGGCGCGTCGGTCTATTCCGCATCGAAAGTGGCCAGGGACGAATTTCCGCAATACGACGTGACGGTGCGGGGAGCAGTGTCCATCGGGCGACGCCTGTCGGACCCCTTGGCGGAATTGGTGAAAATCGACCCCAAGGCGATAGGCGTGGGGCAGTACCAGCACGATGTCGACCAGTCCAAACTCAAGGAAGAACTCGATGCTGTGGTGATGCGTTGCGTGAACGCGGTCGGGGTGAACGTGAACACGGCCAGTAAACACTTACTGAGTTATGTAAGCGGAATAGGGGAGAAGCTGGCCGAGAATATAGTGAACTACCGCGCCGAGAACGGCCCATTTGAAAGCCGGGCGCAGTTGAAGAAAGTGCCGCGATTGGGCGACAAAGCCTTCCAGCAGGGGGCGGCCTTTATGCGGATACGCGGAGCCCGCAACCCACTTGATAATTCGGCCGTGCATCCGGAAGCCTATGCGGTAGTGGAAAAGATGGCGAAAGACCACGGTTTGTCCGTGGCTGACCTGGTCGGAAAGAAAGACCGTATTTCGCAGATACAGCCGGAAAAGTACACAACCGAAACGGTGGGTGTCCTGGCGTTGAAGGATATTGTAAAGGAATTGGAGAAACCGGGCCTTGATCCGCGTCAGGCGGCAGCCGTTTTCTCTTTTGATGATACCATTCGCTCAATAAACGACCTGCGTCCGGGGATGGTGTTGCCCGGCATCGTCAACAACATCACCGCCTTTGGCTGTTTTGTGGATATCGGCATCAAGGAAAGCGGCCTGGTGCACATCTCCCAACTCAAAGCCGGATTCGTATCAGACGTCAATGAAGTGGTGAAACTCCACCAACACGTGCAGGTCAAAGTGCTCGACGTAGATGAGGCACGGAAGCGGATTGGGTTGACGATGGTTGTTTAGCAAAAAAAAAACCGGACAGTCGTCCGGTTTGCATATTTTCGAAAGTAGTTATTTCGCTTCTTCCTGTTTGGCTGTGCTGTCGTCTTTCGCGGCGTTTTTGAATTCCTTGACGCCGGATCCGAGGCCTTTCATCAGTTCCGGAATTTTCTTTCCGCCGAAAAGCAACAGGATGACCACGACGATCAACAGGATTTCCTTGACCCCGAATTCGCCCAACAATAGGTGCATTGCAATCATGATTTCACAATTAAAAGTGCGCAAAGATAGGGACGAAATCCGAAAACGGCAGGGTTTTCGCTAAAATTACGCCGAAGGGTTGTCTTTTTCAGGCAATTCAGATGTAGGGGATGGCGGCGGCGTGAGCGGCGAAGTGGGCGCAATCGGGTCGGTTGACACCGGTTTGGCTTCGTCTTTCGCGGCGTTTTTGAATTCCTTCACGCCGGAGCCGAGTCCGCGCATCAATTCCGGAATTTTCTTTCCACCGAAAAGCAACAGGATCACCACGACGATCAGCAGGATTTCCTTGACTCCGAATTCGCCTAACAAAACGGTAAGTGCAGACATGTTCTTGGCTTTAAGCTGTCAACAAATATAACGAAAACAACAAGGACGGAACGCCGAATTGTGATAAATTTACGGTCGTGCGCCGTGCTTGCCTATCTTTGCGCATCCCGATTCGCCATGGCCGAGAAACGACACAAACGACAGCAACTCAAGAAACGGCTTTTTACGAAGAACCGTCTGGTGATCCTGAATGAAGACACCTTTGCGGAGATTTTCTCGTTGCGCCTCACCCTCATGAACGTCTTCGTCGTTGCCACCATCGGAGCGGTGCTGATCATCTTCTTCACGACCCTCATCATTGCCTTTACGCCGTTGCGGGAGTACATTCCGGGTTATGCCACACCCGGCCTTCGTGAGGCGGCCACCGACCTGGCCCTGAAATCGGATTCGCTTGATCAGGCCGTCCGCAAGAATGAGGCGTACCTGGCATCGATCCGGAAAGTGCTGACCAACGATATCGACTACCCCCGCCTGAGCAAGGATTCGATTACCGCCACACCCACGGCCGACCAGGACGTACCCGCCGCGTCCGAAGCCGAACAATCGCTGCGCCGTGCCGTCGAGCAGGAAGACAAATACAACCTTTTTGAACAGGCCAAACCTATGGGCGGCCTCGTGCTTTTTGCCCCCGTCAAAGGCCATATCACTCAGGGCTATCAGGCCGCGCGCCGTCACTATGCCGTTGACGTCTCGGTCACCAAAGACACGCCTGTGAAGTCGGTAGCCAACGGCACTGTCGTCTTTGCCGAATGGACACCCGCTTCCGGCTACGTGGCCATCATCCGCCACCGCGATGGTGTGATCAGTGTGTATAAGAACTGCGCCTCGTTGTCGCAATCGGAAGGGGATATCGTCCGTACCGCGGAAGTAATCGGCGCGGCCGGAAACAATACGCACGGACAAGGTGGTACGCAGCTGCATTTCGAACTCTGGAAAGACGGCTATCCCATCGACCCCACCCAATTCATCGAATTTGAATAAGTCCTATGTCGTTTAAATCAACCGCCGCCAAATGGTTCGCCGCGATGGTCGACCGGCAAACCCGCCGATGGGCCTCCGCACCGGTAGCCAGCCAGCAAAAGGTGTTTCGTGAATTGATCGAAAAGGCCCGTCAGACCGCATTTGGCCGCGATCATGATTTCGGGTCGATTCGCGACCACGCCGACTTCGTACGTCGGGTGCCTGTTCGTGATTATGAGGCCTTGCGCCCGTATGTCGATCGCGTGGTGGCCGGAGACGAAGACATCCTATGGCCCGGAAAGCCACTGTATTTCGCAAAGACATCCGGCACGACGTCGGGTGCCAAATACATCCCGCTTACCAAAGAGTCGATGCCGTATCACATCAAGGCGGCGCGCAATGCCATCCTATCCTACATCCACGAAACCGGAAAGGCCGATTTCGTAGATGGCAAGATGATTTTCCTGCAGGGAAGTCCGGAACTGGAAACGAAAAACGGTATCCAATTGGGACGTTTGTCGGGCATCGTGGCGCATTACGTGCCGGGCTATTTGCAGCGCAACCGGATGCCCTCGTGGGAAACCAACTGCATTGACGACTGGGAGACCAAGGTGGATGCGATTGTTACCGAAACTCTGCCCGAGCGTATGGCGGTCATTTCCGGCATACCGTCATGGGTGCAGATGTATTTCGAAAAACTGGTGGAGCGCACCGGAAAACCCGTGGGTGACATCTTCCCCGATTTCTCCTTGTTTATTTACGGTGGTGTGAACTTCGAGCCCTATCGCCGTCGGTTCCGTGAGCTGATTGGACGGGAGGTCGACAGCATCGAACTGTTTCCGGCTTCGGAAGGGTTCTTCGCCTACCAGGATACCCAGGCTGAAAAAGGCATGCTGCTGTTGCTGGACGCCGGCATCTTTTACGAATTCATCAAAGCCGATACCTTCTTTGACGAGAACCCGCGCCGCTATACCATCGGTGAGGTCGAAATGGGTGTGAACTATGCGATGATCCTGTCGACCAACGCCGGATTGTGGGCCTACGACATCGGCGACACCATTGCGTTTACCAGCCTGGCGCCGTATCGGGTGGTGGTGACCGGACGTTTGAAACACTATATCTCAGCCTTTGGCGAACACGTCATCGGCAAGGAGGTGGAAGAGGCGATGCGGGAAGCCGTGGCGGGTTCTGATGCCGTCATACAGGAGTTTACGGTAGCGCCACAGGTCAACCCGGAAACCGGACTTCCGTATCATGAATGGCTGGTCGAATTCGGTAAGGAACCCAGCGACCCCGATGCCTTTGCACGGGCGATCGACACCTCGTTGCGGAAGCAGAACAAGTATTACGACGACCTCATTTCGGGCAAAGTGCTTCGGACGGCCGTGGTAACGTCGGTGGCCCCCGGAGGCTTTACCGCGTATATGAAATCCATCGGCAAACTCGGCGGTCAGAACAAGCTGCCACGACTCGGGAACGACCGTCGTATTGCGGATGCATTACCCCGAAAAACCCGATAAAAATAAAAATCCTACATTTGCAGGTTAGGAAAACGCCGTATGACCACGAAAAAAGAAATAAAACCGGCTTTTTCCAGAGAATACTACCCCATATGAAGCAAAGCAAAACCATTTCACGTTCGAGGGCCCAGGAATCATCCGCGGCCATTGAGCGTCTTTATATTACCATCCGTCATCTGTTCAACCGCGGCTTTTATAAGCCGATGGGCGTTTCGGGTGAAACCCTTCGGGAGGCACTATTGTCGCTGCGTCCGGAGATATACGGATCGATTGCGGAAGAGAAAGTCGAATTGCGCGGTCTTTTATATGTCATCGAGCGTTTGCCGGTGGGTATCGAGGAGTGCCGTTTCATCAACCTTACCTCCGACGAAGGCTATTCGCAATCGCATTTCAAGCCCATCATCCCGCCCAAGCGCCGCCGGAACTGCTACCGCATCGACGATGAGCAGATGAATGTCGAAATCACCCGCGGGCGTTCCGACATCTATGACATCCTCACGCACCTGACCTTCATCTTCATCGAATCGCATAAAATCAAAGACCGTGTGTTGATCGATGAAAGCGGTGAGGTATCGCGCGACTGGCAGAAACTCGAACAGGCGGTGATGCAAGGCAAACCCCTGCCATTGGAAGAGCGGGAGAAAGCCATCTCGCACGCGGCGAACATCCTCGGGCGCACGTTTGCTGAGGTACAGGAAATTTACGACGAGTTTGCCTTTGCCGACCGTCCGGATCGTTTCCTGCACGTCATTTACTGGCTCGGGAAACTGGCCATCGAAGAACTCCTGGAAAACAACAAACGCACCATTTCCTTCAGTCCGATCCTTCGCGAACGGCTGGGGCACCACATCTATGGTGAGATTTGGGCGACCAATATCAAACAGACGCTGAACGAGCAGCAGTTGCTCGATCGTCCGATCCACATCATCAGTGCGAACATGCACAGTGTGATGAATTCGATTTTCGCGCCCCACGTGCTGAAAGCGAAGATGAAGGACAAACCAGAGTATTTCATTTATGAGGAATTAAGCCGCTCGGGTGCGCACGACGTTCGGAAGAAGGTTGAGGAATTCGCGTTGCAGCATGGCATGATTTCCATTCCGGACGCCTCGGGCACGAACATCGACGTACAGATTTTCGACACCGCAAAAATCGACTGGAAAAAATCGGCCTTTCCGACGGCGGAGGTGGGCGATAAAGCCCCGGTACTCATCGTAATGGACTATGCCTTCGGCGAGCAGGCCTATGAAACCATCGACGAATTGTTGAAACCTTATGTGGAGGCGAAAAATAAAAAGCACTTCCTGAACGTTGTGTCGGTGTCGATTATGGGAAAAGCCGGTATTTTGGAAGGCGGGAAAGGCGACATCATGATTCCGTCGGCCCATATCAACGAAGGAACGGGTGATAACTATCCGTTTGACAATGAATTGACGCCCGATTTGTTCGAAGGCGATGGCATTCCGGTGTATGCCGGGCCGATGGTGACCGTATTGGGCACCTCGTTGCAGAACCGTGATTTGCTAAAGTTCTTCCACGAATCGACCTGGGGGGTCATCGGACTCGAGATGGAAGGGGCCTACTACCAAAAGGCCATCCAGTCGGCTTCGAAAATCCGCAAGAGCATCAACCCCGACGTGAAAGTGCGGTATGCCTATTACGCATCGGACAACCCACTTGAGACGGGTAGTACGCTCGCATCAGGCGGATTGGGTACCACCGGCGTGAAACCGACATATTTGATTACGATCAAGATATTGGAGCAGATTTTTAATGTAAAAAAGTAAGATGGAACAACACGCGACACCCGATAATGAACAGGAACTCAGCTTTTCTGAGATAGGGAATAAATTCTCCTCTCTTTTAGATCGGATGGGAGCATTTGTTTACAGACGTTTCCTTTTTCTGAGGCGCAACGCGGTGGTGTTGTGCGCTTTGCTGGTTTTAGGACTCGGACTGGGGGTCTATTTAGACAAAACGGGGAAAGCCTATGAGAACCGTCTGGTTGTGATGCCGAATTTCGGGTCGGTTGACTACCTGTATTCCAAGATCGATCTTCTGGAAGCCAAAATTAAAGAAGGGGATACCCTTTTTCTAAAAAAGGTAGTCGGCTTTTCCAATCCCAAAAAAGTAAGAGCGATTGAAATCGAGCCCATCAATGATGTGTACCGGTTTATCGATGGAAACGACAAGAACTTCGAGCTTATCAAACTGATGGCCGAGGATGGCGATATCGACCAAATCATTAAGGATGAGACGACAAGTAAGAATTATCTCTTCCACGAGATACTCATAACCACTGCCGGACGGACGGACGAAGCGGGTACAATCGAGCCCTTGTTGCGTTATTTGAATACCTCGGACTATTACACCAAAATAAAGGAGGCTACGCTTTTGAACACGCGGACCAAAATGGAGCGGAACGACTCGCTTATTGCGCAGGTAGATGATCTTTTGAAAAACCTCGCCAATGGGAATCCTGCAAAGAGCGGTAATCTCATTTATTATAATCAGGAAAATAGCCAGATGAATGACATCCTGGGCACCAAAGACCGCCTGGTGGGCGAGCAGGGGTTGCACCGTCTGTCACTGATCAATAACGACGCTATCATTAAGGAGGCGAGCAGAACAACCAACATCTTATCTAAGCAGGCTATCTATACGAAAATGAAGTTCATTTTGCCGCTTCTGTTCGTGTTCCTTTTTGTGGTCATAACCGGAGTGCGAGGCTTCTTAAAGCGTCAAGCCCAGAAAACCGCCTCGTCATGAAGGGAATAATATTGGCAGGAGGATCGGGTACCCGCCTGCACCCATTGACATTGGCGGTGAGCAAGCAATTGATGCCGGTTTATGACAAGCCGATGATCTATTACCCGCTATCTACCCTGATGTGGGCCGGCATTCGGGATATTCTGATTATCTCGACACCGTACGATCTCCCGTTGTTTCAAAAATTACTAGGCGACGGCTCCGCTTTGGGATGCCGTTTTGAATATGCGGTTCAGGAGCACCCGAACGGGCTGGCAGAAGCGTTTATTATCGGCAGGGATTTCATCGGGAACGATAAGGTCGCCCTCATTTTAGGCGACAACATCTTTTATGGAACAGGCCTGGCCGAACTCTTGCAATCCAACAACGACCCAGAGGGTGGTATCATCTACGCCTACCACGTGCACGATCCAGAGCGCTATGGTGTGGTGGAGTTTGACCCCAACGGGAATGTATTGTCTATTGAGGAAAAGCCACCACATCCGAAATCAAATTTCGCCGTTCCGGGCATCTACTTTTATGACAATGAAGTGGTTGATATCGCAGCGTCTATTGCCCCCAGTCCAAGGGGTGAACTTGAAATCACCGATGTCAATAAAGAGTATTTACGAAGGGGTCGCCTGAAAGTCAGTATTCTCGACAGGGGAACAGCCTGGTTGGATACCGGTACGTTCAATTCCCTGATGCAGGCCGCACAGTTTGTTCAGGTAATAGAAGAACGACAAGGGCTTAAGATCGGCGCGATCGAAGAAGCGGCATTTAAAATGGGCTATATTTCGAAACAACAGTTCGAGTCATTGGCGCAACCCCTTCTCAAAAGCGGATACGGTAAGCATCTAATGGATCTCGCGTAACAGATGAAGTTCACAGAAACAAAACTTAAGGGTTGTTACATCCTGGAACCTACCGTTTTTGATGACGGCCGCGGGTGGTTTATGGAAAGTTACAACCAACGACGCTTCAATGAAGGCGTGGGCCAGGACGTAACTTTTGTGCAGGATAACCAGTCTTTTTCTACAAAGGCAGTTATACGCGGACTCCATTTTCAAACAGGTGCCCACGCGCAAGCCAAATTGGTTCAGGTTTTACGAGGCGAGGTACTGGACGTAGCCGTTGACCTCCGACCAGACTCGAGCACCTTCGGGCACTATGAATCGGTCGTGCTTTCAGGTGAGAACCGGCGACAGTTTTTTGTACCACGGGGTTTTGCCCACGGGTTTCAGGTGCTGAGCGAAACGGCTGTTTTTTTCTACAAGTGCGATAATTTCTACAATAAAGAATCGGAAGGGGGCGTTCGCTTTGATGATCCTACCATCGCCATAAAATGGCACGACCTGGGTGTGGCGCCTTTGATATCTGACAAAGATGAGGTCTTGCCGGTTCTTGAGAAGGCGCGTGCAGTATGGTAAAGGTACTTATAACCGGAGGCAACGGACAGTTGGGACAGGCGCTTAGAGGTATATCGGCGCAATATCCCGACTTTGAATGTTTCTTTTTCGCCTCTGATGAACTTGACATCACCCGCCCTGATGCAATAGAAAAGACGTTTACCACCGTAAAACCGGATTTTTGTATCAACACTGCCGCGTACACTGCCGTGGATAAGGCAGAGAGTGACGCCGCCCGCGCCTATCAGGTGAACGCAGAGGGCCCCTCTTATCTTGCGGAAGCCTGTAAGAGACATGAAACAGTCTTACTTCACGTTTCGACCGATTTCGTATTCGACGGAAGGCAGCGAAGTCCCTACACAGAAGATGAATCGCCGAATCCAAAAAGTGTATACGGGCACTCAAAATGGGAAGGTGAAAAACGACTGGCGGAAACTTGGGAGAGGCATTTTATCGTACGGACGTCTTGGGTCTTCTCAGAGTTCGGACACAATTTTCTCAAGACCATGCTGCGGCTATCGGAAGACCGGGATCGAGTAGGAGTGGTGAATGATCAGACGGGCACCCCCACCTATGCTGGCGATTTAGCCCGGGCCCTTTTTATCATCATCGAACGTACCCGGGAAAAAGAACGGCCATACGGTATCTATCATTACAGCAATGAAGGTTCTTGCACCTGGTATGAGTTTGCCAGGGCCCTATTTGAAGCTTTTGAAAAGAAGACAGAGGTAACCCCCATTACGACCCACGATTATCCGACCCCGGCTATGCGCCCTCCTTACAGCGTTCTGTCGAAAGAGAAGTTTAGGGCAATCTTTAACGCTGATATACCTTCCTGGCAAGAGGGTCTTATGCATTGTAAGCACTCTTTTTCTAAAAACAAGCCCGCTTAGCAGCCGGGCACCCGCGTTTTTGTGGTAATCGCGGCCGTTACCACCCCATAGACGAATACGCATCTGTTTTCAGGTTGCTATCTGACAAAGATTCGAAGATTAAGGCCGGTAAGTTATACGGAACTGCTATTTTTGCCACATACCCAAAAACGAAATGTCGGTAAACCGATCCCATGTGTATTGTGTGATACCCGTCTTTAACGACTGGGACAGCCTGTTAATCCTCCTTACGCAGATAGCGGAGGTGCAGGCGCAGCACGATGCTTACACCTTTTCAGCGGTCGTTGTGGATGACGGATCATTTGAAGAACGGCCTGATCGTGTGTTGTCAATCCTTCCCCTGACACTGCTGACCTTAAAACGGAATGTAGGCCACCAGCGGGCTATTGCAGTCGGACTGCAGTTCGTCAACCAAAAAGTGGCCCAATCAGACTATGTGATCGTGATGGATGGCGACGGTGAAGATCCACCCGCACATCTGACCGCCTTATTGGAAAAGGCGAGGCTGTCAGGTGACCGAAAAATCATCTTTGCAGCGCGAAACAAACGCCAGGAGTCACGCTTTTTCAAACTCGGCTATATCGTTTACAAGTACTTGTTTTATAGTCTGACCGGACAGAAAATCAGCTTCGGCAATTTCAGTGTCATACCGGCTCCCATTCTAAAACGGGTCGTCTATCTTGACGCAATTTGGAACCACTACTCCGGAGGCATCCTTCAATCGAAAATACCCCACGATAAAGTGGTGCTTGACAGAGGTAAGCGCTATAAGGGTCAGTCGAAAATGAACGTCTCTGCCTTGGTGCTTCACGGGCTTAGTTCCATTGCTGTTTACTTTGACCAGTTGTCGCTTCGGATTCTCCGCTTTTGTACTGCAGGCTTCCTTTTGTGTGCCACCGGGATTGCCTACATCCTCTACCAGAAACTATTTACGGACAACGCGATTCCGGGCTGGGCTTCAAGCCTGATCCTGATTATCGGCGTCATCATGGTACAGCTGTTTTCCGTGACGTTGGTGACCATGTTGCTGCAACTGAGTTCACGAAAGAAAGTGCAACCCCCTAACGATCTTTTATATCAGCAATTTATACTGTCGGAAACAGCGAATGAAGAAACTATTTTTCCGTAGGGAATCCGCTCTTTACATAGCCATTACGGTGGCGGCCTGCATTGTCTATGGAATCGGTTACGGATTCAAAACACTGGATCCGACCAATATCAACTGGCTGATGTCGGCCTATCATGATTGGGGGCAGCACTATCTTGGTTGGGCATATTATCGAAACGAACCCTGGCATTGGCCCTTGGGCAGGATGGATAATTTCTATGCGCCTGTCGGCACCAATGTAGGATTTACCGACTCCATTCCGCTTCTTGCGCTGCTATTTAAGCCTTTCTCGGCCGTCCTGCCGGATGACTTCCAGTATTTCGGTATCTGGCTTTTGTTCTGCCACATTGCCGTGGCATGGTATACCGTGCGTATTCTGAAACTGTACAAGACGGAGGACTGGATCTGCTTCCTGGCAGCCGTCTTTATCACCGCCAACCCGGTTCTGATTTTTCGCGGCCTGCATCCGGCGTTGTGCGGACACTGGCTAGTGATGGCCTCGATTTACTATTGTTTGAAAGAGGCATCCGATCCGGTAGTGGCGAAGCGACTGGAATGGAAACAGGCGATCATCTTCTTCCTGAGTGCCGGTGTTTCGGCGTATCTCGCCTTGATGGTGGCCGGCTTCACGATAGTGCTTCCGCTCCGTCATTATCTGGTGGATAAGTCGATTCGGTGGTGGTCGGCCGTGCTGTTTCCAGCAGGCGCCGCAGCGTCAGTGCTCGGCTTTTGGTTGGCTTTCGGAATGATAGAAACAGGTCCTTCAACCAATCTTGATGCCGGTTACGCTAATGGAGAATACGGATTCAATCTCCTTTCTTTTTTTGATTCCTATGGGTACTATTCCCGGTTTTTGCCTAAGATCGGCACCATTTCTGACCGGCAATATGAGGGTTTTGCGTATCTCGGACTTGGCTTTATGCTGGTATTGGCCGTTGCTGCCTTTGTGGGCATCGTCATGATTTTTCGGGGGAAAAGAAAAGTCTCGAAAGGAATGCTGTTGGTCGTCGGGCTCTGTTCGGCATATACAGTATTCGCCATTACCAATTATGTTAGTTTTGGTACGCACGTACTATTCCATTTCCCAGTGCCCACTTTTTACGAGAAGTTACTCGGGACCTTCCGTGCCTCAGGCCGTTTTGTGTGGCCTCTTTACTATCTCATCATGCTCGGTGGTATTTTGGTCTTTTCCAGGATGAGGTTGAACAAACTGGTGGTGCGCGGACTTCTTATGCTGTTGTTAGCTCTTCAGGTCTACGATACATGGGGATTGCTCACGGCGCGTCAGCTGCCATCCGGAGAGTATTACACCAAATTGAAAGACACGCGATGGATCAACCTGATGTCACAGTTCGACATGATCGTAACGTATCCGGTTTATACCAATAATTTGGTGTACCCAATGGACTACCAGGATCTGATGTTCCTCGCATTAAAAGCCGGAAAGCCCATTACGAACGGTTATGTGGCCCGTGAAAACCGGGACGCGGCCACTGCATACGCTGATAAGCTGTCGGGTCAGATCACCATGGGCACCATAGCACCGGGGCAGCTTTTCATAACCAACGAAACCTATTTGGCTGATTTCAGCTCGTTGCTTTATCGAAACAAAGTTGCGGTCAAGCGAATGGGAGGGTTTGTTATTTTGTACGCCAAACGATCGGGAATGGAGCCCTACTTCGACAAACGCCCGGAGAACGTCCGTTTTGCCGATTCGGTTGCCAAATCATACGCAGGCCAAAGGAACCTGTTTCGGGAATTACCCGAGGCAAACGCGATAAAGAAAGACATACTTCTCGGGGTCGAGCGACTGAAATTTGCCAATAACGTTTTGTCGGTCAATGGATGGGCGATGGTTAAAGGAAGTCATGACAATACACGCGATTCGCTTTTTGTCGCGATAATTGGAAAAAAGACCTTTCTTGCTCCGGTCGCTCCGGTTACCAGAGCCGATATATCGGCCACGTACGGAGGTAAGTTGGATAATGCCGGTTTTCGGTCAACCGTTATCCTGGATAAGCTGCCCCGCGACACCTATGACTTCGGGATTGCAATACGCGACTCGAACGGCGCCTACCATTTAGCCGTTGCACAACCGATTAAACAGGCCGGCTACACCAAAAAGCCAGAACGCATTTACCAACTGTCAGACACACCCCTGCTCTACAATATGGAAGAGATGAAGCAAACCGGACGGACATTATCCATGAGCGGGTGGGCCGTCGTCAAAGGGCAATCCTCAGACGCAAACACCATTTCGCTGGTACTCCTGGGGGAACACAACTACCGGATCGCGACCGACTTCGTGGCGCGACCCGACGTCACAGCGGGTAATCCAGGATACAACTATGACCGCAGCGGTTTTAGGGCCACCGTAAATACGACTGACATCGAACAGGGCCGTTACCAAATTGCTATAATGATTGTAGACGGAGATACGAAAAAAGAACATTACGCGTTGTTAGGAAGGACTGTCCAAATCACCAAATAAATTTGGATATACCGCTATAATTATCAATATTTGCAAAAATTTTTTAACATATGAAATCTGCCGTACTTAGTGCCTTTGCGTTGAGTTTGTTTTTTGTGTCGTGTAAAGACGACAAAAAGACTGAAACGCCTGCTGCCGAAGCGAAAAAAGAAACCTTGTTCAGCGTGACGGTCAACGCCGTAGTAACGAAAGACGACACATTCCAGGTTTTTTATAACGAAGACGGAACGGAAACATGGCCAGCTGACCAAGCCGTTACAGTTGACGTGAAAGGTAGCCCGGATGCCCAGGACATCGTATTTGAGGTTCCGGATGACTATACGCCAATGGCGCTCCGACTGGATATCGGTGCAAATAAAGACCAGAAAGAAGTAACGTTCAAAAACTTCAAGGTCAAGTATAAAGGGAAAGAAATGAATGCCAAGGGAGCTGAAATCTTCAAGTATTTCTATCCAGCGGTACAGGTTGAATTTGATACAGTGGCGGGCGTGGCGAAGATCAAGCCATCGAAGGACAGGCATACGATCCGATTATGGCGTGCACACAGCCTCTGAAAGACGAGCTGAACAAGTTGTACGGGAACAAATAAACCGTACACCAACAGAATATCTCTTAAAAGTTACTTGTATAGGTAACTTTTTTTTTCGTTTTCCCTTATCCCCTTTCCATGCGCCGACTCCGTATCTTATTTTACTGGTTTTTTTACGCAAAAAACAACGTATCCTTCGTTGAGTTACTTCGCTTTCTCGTCAAACCCGTGGTAAGTCGAATAGGCGGCAGATACATAGAAAACGTGCAAAAAGGAGCGGATTTCCACCAAATCCGATTCACGTCGGTGTCGCGCCCTATGTTTTGGCCGGCGTCGTTCCCAATGGCTGGGTTAAGCCAGGTTTCAGCGGAAACGTTCGACGAAGCCGATTGGCATTACTATCGAAAGCCGCAGACGCCTATCGAGAAGGGAGACATCCTTCTTGACGTCGGTACGGCAGAGGGGTTATTTCCCCTGGTAGTGCTTGACCAATGCAAAAAGTTGTTTCTGGTAGAGCCAAGCGCCGCGTTCGGGGAAGCACTGGCAAAGACGTTTCAGGGAGCAGAAGACAAAGTGACCCTCTTCCGCTCAGCGGTCGGCAATACAGACGGAGAGGTCTACTTCGACGAAAATTCACTAGAGGGCCATGTGAGCACAACGGGATCACGGATTCCCATACATAAGATCGACACCCTGATTCCGGCCGAACAGAAGATTACCTTCCTGAAGGCGGATATCGAAGGTTTTGAACTGGATATGCTAAAGGGTGCCGGCGCTACCATTCGCCGGAACAAGCCAAAGATTGCCATTACCAGCTATCATCCACAGAATGATGCGGCTGAAATGATTGCATTGGTGAAGTCGTATGTGCCCGAATACAACACCTTTGTCAAAGGCATTCACGGAGAAGAGCCGAAACCGGTCATGATCCATTTCTGGATCTAGCCGTTAGGCCCGAATTCCGACAAGTTTTCGAAGCGCCATCTTCACATAACATTTCGTCAGCGACAGGTAGAAATGAAAGTAGGCATCCAGCGGATGTGTCGCGCGGGTGTCAAGTTTTACCCGAAGCCCTTCCCGAAGTGCCGGATACGGTTGGTTGCTGACGCCGCCGTCGAGCATCCGGGCTGTAATCTCAGGGAAGAACGAAGGGCGGATGACGTCGCGGCAACGGATATAGAATTGCAAATCTCCCGCAATCAGGTATGCCTCACTAAAAGGCCCTACCTCCTCAAAAAGTGTTTTCTTATGGAAGGAACCGACTTGCGCCACATCGTAGTCGGCCACCACACGCCGCCAGTCATATTTTGATCCGAATACACGAAGGGTCTTTTTTTGGTGGTCAATAACCTCGACGCGCGACGAAATATAATTGACCGCAGCGTCGCTTTCGTCTATTATCTGTTTATAACGGTGCAACGCACCCGCCACGTAGGTGTCATCCGACCCGATAAAACTGATCCAGCGGCCTTCTGCAAGGCGAACGCCTTTGTTCCAGGCATCGTATATACCCCGGTCGGGTTCGCTTATCCATCGAAGCCGTATGCCCTTTGACTCAAATAAAGGCACATACTTCTTTACAATATCGACAGTAGTATCTTTTGAAGACCCGTCAACGATAATGTATTCAAAATCGGTGAAATCCTGAGAGAGCAATGACGCAAGCGTATCGCTGATTGTGGCGGAACTGTTGTAAGCAGCCGTGATAACAGAAAAAAAAGGACCGTGGTTCATGAGGATTTTTTTAGTCGGTTCAACCCCGGTATTTTTTCAATGACCGCACGTAACGCGGCATTTCGGAAGAGCAACCCCGCAAAAAGGGTGAGTTCGACGGCAAGAACCAGCAGGTATTTCCAATTGTATGAGTTATAAGTTACATACATACGCATTGTGGTCATACCAATCATAGTAGCCATAAGCAATATGTAAACATCCTGTCGGGAAACCAGTTCATGCCAACGAAGCATCTTCACCCGATGGTATTGCAGCATTACAAGCAGCGAACCCGCAACAAAGGCAAGGTTCCAGGCGATGATGACGCCATAACCACCCAGCCAGGTTCCGAGCAACCAACCTCCGAAGACGTTGACAAGTCCCATGGTAAATGCGGAAATCAAGAGCGGATTCAACTTTCCTTCTCCCATGAAACCAAAATACGCGGGATTGGTACAAATGTTTAGAAACATGCCGATTCCATTAGCCGTCATCGCGAAAACGAAGATCATTTCGGCATGGCCGAGCCACAAAACCGATACCAAAGGAGACGTACATATAAGCGCCAGGGTTAATACGGTATCGAGGGGAAGAATGGTGCGAAACGATCTTATATACAGATCGCGCACACGATCACTATCCCGCTCCGAGGCCTCCGCAATAATCGGAATGACCACCTGGTTGGCGTTTACAATCACCGCCCGTACCTGCGACACCAGACGGCTTGCCATTTCGTAATAGCCTGCGGCGGCCAGTCCGCCCCATCGGCTGAGTATAAGCTTCGTAACCGGCTCGTAGGAAAGTTGTAATAACGCGAGGACCTGAATTTTTGAGCCGTAGGAGAGGATTTCCCGGAAGATGCTTCGACTCCAGTGCCATCCCGGAGAAAACGAACCGGGCCGAAACCGGTTGAAGGCGATGACACATATAGCGAGCACCATCAGGGCCTGCAAAATTTGAGAGTAAATGAGTCCCTTTAACCCATATAGAGGCGTCATGATAAACGACAGCACCACCAGCACCACGGAAGACCCCGATAGTACGGCACTGCGAATGTAATTTTTCTGGATACCGTCGAGTGCGCTTCCCACGACACCGCCAATTGCATTGATACACAGGCATAGTAAAGAGAAAGGCAGCACGCCCTTCGCCACTTCCAGGAATTGGAGCGGAATGAACATCGGTAACAGCCATCCGGCTACAAGCAATATAATTCCAGATAACACCAGATAAAGTCCTCCTATAAAAATGAAAGAGGTGAAAAGCAATTGCTTGATTTTGGATTCGTCCCCCCGCGCGGCATATGACGCCACAAATTTGACAATGCTGGTATTGAGGCCAAGATTCGCGACGGACGCTAACGAGGTGGTGGCCACGATAACCGACCATACGCCCAAAAGCTCGGCGCCTAGACGGTCAAGCAGGTAGCGGTAAAGGATGACATAACACAGACCCACCACGACCACCTGGACCATGGCTGCGAACGAGTTGTATAGAAGCCTTGAGGTACGCAAAGACTACGAAAGGACCTCTCGAAGATACGTGATTTCCTCTTTGAGGTCGATTTGATGGTTACCTACAAAAAACCCATGCTTATCCAGATAGGAGGCATTTTTCATCTCGCCGAACAATTCATAGTCGAAGAAACGTAACACTTCATTTTTGGTAAAGTCACCGGTGACGATGGGACGACAGTCGATTTGATGTGCCGTAAGGCGTTCTACAATCTCTTTTCGGGTTTTGTCAGAGCCTGGTTTGATGATGAAACTAAATCCGAACCAACTGCTGTTATCGATGTTTTTTTGGATGATGAAGTCGGGGTGATCGGCAAAAAGCGAGCAGAAATAGGCTGCATTTTCGCGACGTTTTTCCAGAAAACCCGGAAGCTTCCTAAGTTGTTCGACACCAATGGCGCCACTCATTTCAACGGGCCGTAGGTTATAGCCCGGCAACACAAACCGAAACGACTCTTCGAACCAATCATCACTTTTATTTGAAACCCGGTTTTCTTTCGGAAGGTGACGTGTCCATCCATGGGCCCTTAGCGAGAGCATGACATGATAGAGTTCTTCGTCATCGGTTGAAACCAAACCGCCTTCCATCGTTGCGATATGGTGGGAATAAAAAGAAGAATAGGTGCCCATGATCCCAAACGTACCCGCCTGTTTTCCTTTGTATTCTGCGCCCATTGACTCACAGTTGTCTTCAAGTAACAGGATGTCCCTGCCCGCAATGATGGCGTTGATGGCATCGAAGTCATTCGGATTGCCTAACAGGTTGACGGCCATGATCATTTTCGTTTTGTCGGTGACCGCCTGACGCAATTGGTCGAGATCGAAGTTCAGGGTATGCAGGTCGACATCCACAAATTTGAGTTTCAGGCCATACTGGTGAAGTGGGTAATACGTCGTTGACCAGGATACGGCCGGAACAATCACCTCGTCGCCCCGCTGCAGTTTCGGGACCTTCGTGTAAAACAAGGCCGCCACCGCCAACAGGTTGGCCGACGATCCGGAGTTGACCATAACGCAGTATTTTGAACCCAGAAACTGCGCGAAATCGAGTTCAAACTGCTTTACGGCGTCGCCCATGGTATACATGTCTTTGTCGATGACCGACTGAATTGCCTGCAATTCTTTTTCGTCCCAGGTAGAGGACGCCAGCGAGTACTTAATCATGTAAGATGCGGTTTTTGAAATAATCGTATGTTTTTCGAATGCCTTCCGGTAAGGAAGTTTCTGGCTGCCACCCCAATTGTTTCAATAGGGTGGTGTCGACCAGTTTTTGCCGCATTCCGGTTGGTTTTGAAAGGTCATGTATGAAACGGCCACGGTACCCTATTTCGTGTGCAATGGCCTCATAATACTGGTTGATTGTGAAGTCGTGCCCAAGTCCCACGTTGAGGTTCTGAGGCAACTTTTCGAAACGGTCAAGCGCAAAGAAGACAAAATCAGCCAAATCGCCGGCATACATAAACTCCCGGCGTGACATACCGTCTCCCCAGATATCGATTTCCGATTGTCCGTTGGCCGCAGCAAAGTGGATTTTACGGATTACCGCCGGAACCATATGGGAGTGCTCTGGCGCGAACTTATCGTATCGGCCATAGAGATTACATGGAATAACTGTTTTGTAGAGAAGGGAGGGATGCTCCCGTGAGATGTATTCACACAAGCGCGTCGCCACGATTTTCGCGATAGCATATCCTTCATTGGTAGGCTCCAGTTCGCCTTTCAGCACGAGGTCTTCCCCTAACGGATTTATGGCTTCCCGCGGATACATACACGAACTTGCCAGATTCAGCAAACGCGGCACGCCTGCGTTCTTGGCCGCCATGATGACATTTCGTCCCATGTCGAGGTTTTGCACCAGGAAATCGACGGGATGCGCCATGTTCGCCTGGATACCACCCACACGTCCGGCCGCATGGATAACAAGGTCCGGCTTTTGTTCGCGGATAAAGGTATACACGGCATCATAGTCTTCCAAATTGACTTCCGTGCGCGAAGGCGTCAGAAAAGTAACACCAGCGGCTGACGGATGCTCCAGGATGTTGCGCCCGACCATCCCGCCCGCGCCGGTAAGAAAGATTTTCATTATTCGAAAAGCTTTAATGATTCGCGGTCGGCGAAACGCTTGACATAGGTCAAATCATGTTTCATCATGATGGCGACCAGTTGCTCAAGTGAGGTACGGCCAGGGTCCCAGCCGAGTTGCGTACGCGCCTTTGTGGGGTCGCCCAGTAGGCTCTCGACCTCTGCCGGCCGGTAATAGTTAGGGTCTACTTCAATCAAAACCCGTCCGGTTTTGCGGCATACGCCTTTTTCCGACTCGCCCGCACCCGTCCACTCAAGTTCGATACCGGCGTGGCGAAATGCCAGCTCGCAGAAGGCACGCACCGAATGCTGAACGCCCGTCGCAATGACATAATCTTCCGGCGTTTCCTGCTGCAGCATCAGCCACATACACTCTACATAATCCTTTGCATACCCCCAGTCGCGTTTTGCGTCGAGGTTTCCGAGATATAATTTCTCTTGTATGCCGTGTGCGATACGCGATGCCGACAACGTAATTTTACGCGTGACGAACGTTTCACCCCGACGTTCGGATTCGTGGTTGAAAAGAATGCCGTTTACCGCAAACATGCCGTACGATTCACGGTAGTTTTTGGTAATCCAGTAGGCATATATCTTTGCTACGCCATAGGGAGACCGCGGGTAAAAAGGAGTGGTTTCTTTTTGCGGGACCTCCTGCACTTTTCCGTATAATTCGGATGTGGAAGCCTGGTAAATACGCGTGGTTTCCGTAAGTCCGCAAATCCGGACGGCCTCCAGCAAACGGAGCGTACCGATGCCGTCCGTCTCGGCGGTATATTCCGGAAGTTCAAAGGAAACCTTTACGTGCGACTGCGCCGCCAGGTTATAGATTTCGTCGGGTTTTAGCTGTTGGACAAGCCGGATCAGGTTCGTTGAATCCGTCATGTCCCCATAATGAAGCGAAATCCGTTTCTTTTGATGTAAATCTTTTAGAAGGGAGTCTATATACAGGTGCTCGATCCGCTCGGTATTAAAAGTGGAACTCCGCCGAATGATCCCGTGCACCTCATAGCCTTTCTCCAACAGGAGCTCGGCCAGGTAAGAACCATCCTGCCCGTTAATGCCTGTGATAAGCGCTTTTTTCATGTAAATAAAGTAAGGAGCAAATATACTAAACACACACCAACGAACGTCTTTTTTTACAGCGCGCCCTTTGGCGCAGCGTATTTCCGTTATTTTTGTTCAATCAACCCTTTGCATGGAGCGTACCAACCGTTTTTTTCCGGTCCTTTTTTCGCTGGTCTTACTGAGTGAGATGTATTTTTCCTTCCACTTCAACGTGTTGTTGCAATTGGGAGTGTTGACCCTGATCGTGTTTTCTTTGAAGCGGATTAAGATGCCGCCCTCCGTCCTATCGCAAGCTACGCCTTTGGTGGTGCTGTTTTTGCTGGGTTTTATAGGGTTATTGTTCCAGGGGTACCCACTAAAAGAGATCGTAAAAGACGTGCTGCACTTTGGTAAGCCCCTACTGGCCCTGTCTATCGGATACTTTGTCGCCCGAAGTCTGTCCGATTACAGAACGTTTTTCAAAATTATCGTCACGGTAGCGCTGCTGGCCGCAGCCATTCACATTTTTAACGTGTTCTTTCTGGTCGGGATCCATTCGTCTATCGAGGATGTACGGGAGGGGTTTCTCGATAATTTCATCGAGTTATTCGCCATGGTGATACTGTGGTTCGGCCGTAAAGAATTCCCGCTGTTCGGACCCCGTAAGCGCTTCCTGTTTCTCGCCTTATTGGGCCTTTCTTCCGCACTATATTTTTCAAGGGCGACGTTCGTCGTTGCCATTCTGCTCACCGTGTCGGCACTTGGCTATTCCCGCCTTAATAAAACGGCATTAAAGGCCCTAGTGCTTGTCGGAATTGTGGTAGGAGGGTTGTTTGTATACCTGAGTTTCAGCAAGCCTGCCCGTAATTCAAAAGGCATCGAAGCGTTTCTTTATAAAATCAAGAACGCACCCAGCGAAGTCTTCAATGCAAAAGTAGACCGCGACAATCACCGCGAGTTATGGGACCATTGGCGGGCCTATGAAGCCAAGCGCGCATTTGACCTTATGCGAGACCAACCCCAAAGCTGGGTAGTAGGCACAGGTCACGGCTCGCTGATCAACCTCAAATTCCGTGCTCCGTTGGATGGTCCTGACGGCCATGGAATGCGTTATATATCCATTATGCACAACGGATATGTATTCGTATTCTACAAAACCGGACTGATCGGATTGTGTGTGTTGCTTTTCTTCCTGGTAAGGCTGTATCGCTATCTCTATCGCCCACCTTTTGACGAACGGCATGCATTCGTGCTGAAGTTACTTTCCTCCGTAGGACTGTTTTACTTTTTTACGACGCTGATTATTACAGGCATCTATATTCCGAAAGACTGCATCATGCTTTTCCTCGGAGGTCTTCTTGCTGTGGAGTGGAAATTGCGCGTATCGCCGGTTCAGTCTTCGGTTAGCGCGTCATAGACGTGTCCGATGGACGACGCGTATCGCTCTGCCGAGAAAACGGCCTCTGCGCGACGTTTACCCGCTTGTCCAAATGACACCATTTTCGACGCATCTGCGAGCAGGATGGATAATTTCGAAGCGAGGTCGTCTTTATCATTCGGCGTGAAGAGAAAGCCCGTAACACCCTCTTCTACGATTTCGGTCAACCCGCCATGATTGGCCGCAATAACCGGTTTTGACGACAACATCGCTTCTGTTGCCACCAGGCCAAAAGGCTCGGGTTCAGTAGACGGAACCACGCAAATATCGACCGCATCGTAAACAGGCCAGATATCTTCCTGGAAGTCGACAATGGAAATCATATGGGAAAGGCCCGAAGCGCTGATGGCATTTTCCAATGTCTCCAGAAAATGCGGTTGACCCGGAGGAGTGGAACCCACATACACGAGACGGCTTGTGGGAAACGCGGCATGAACCTTTAGGAAACTCTCCAGCAAAAGCAACTGTCCCTTCCAGCGACTAATACGGCCAATCAAGGCAATAACAGGGCTTTCGTCGGATACCCCAAACAGGCGGCTTCGAATTTCTGTTCGGCCGGCCTCCGATAAAACCGGGACCGTCCTGCGCTGGCCATTTGGCACCACAATCGACTTCTTTTCCACTTTTGGATACCGCACCCGGAAATTCTCGTAAGAGGCGTTCGAATTGTAAATGATCCTATCGGAAAAAAAGTAAACCAGACGTGGATACAACGCTGCCAGAAACCGGGGATGCTCGATTATCTCATGGACATGCCAAACATGTTTGCGGCGAAAGAAAAAGCAATGGAAAGCGCCCGCAAAGACCGAAATAGCGTTTGAATGAACAAGCGAAATAGGTAGTGCGCGCGTGGCCCTCCACAATATATACTGCGAACGGATGAATTCTACCGGGATTTTCAAGAGTCCGCGGAACGAAAAGAGCGCCCGCGATATTTTGATCACCGGGCTCTTGATCACGGTGATGCCCCGCTGTTCGAGTATGTCCTTGAGAGGCCCCTCGTGCTCAAGTACGACGACAGGCACATATCCTGTTGGGAAATGATCCAATAACTCAAGCAGGGCCTTGTCGGCGCCGTAGAGTTCTGAGGATTGGTTGATGACCAAAACGCGTTTCATAGGCGCTATTGGTTCTTGGCCGTACCGCTTCCGAAAAGTTTGTTTTTGGCCTGCACCAGCGTATTATAATTCTTGGCCAGCTGTTTCTTCATAAAAGACGCATCTTCCGCAGGAAACCAGTCCGTAGTTCGTGGTTTTTCGATGAGGCGCTGGTGCACCTGGTAGGCATACGTAGCAATTGAGGTACGATAACGGCCCTCCGGGAAACGTGTCATATCGTAGCCGTGAAGTGTATACGGCGCACATTGCTGGATAATCAGGCGGTTGAAGGGAACATCTAGTTCTGCTTCATCGTCCGTACGAAGGTCCCGGATCTTAAGTTCGCCACCATATTCTTTTTTCCAGTCTTTATTGAGATACAACAGCAAATTCAACTCCCGATACCAGTTTTTATTGATGGGGTGGTAGTTGAAATCAAGGTGCATATCAAGGAAACTGTTCTTTTTCCCCTGATGTAGACCGCCACCGTGGTTCTTCGGGTCGACGAAAACCGTTTTGGCCGTGATGAACGAGAGGATGGTATTGAAACGTTCTGAGAGAAGGTCGGCATGCAATTCCGCCAACTCAGGCCCTAATTCCTTATAATTCGATTTCTCAAACTTGTTGTTGGCAAAAGCATAATCCCGGCTTTTGTTGCTGAGTTCCGGAATGCTTGCATAGGCGCGCTCCAACTTATCCGTCTCACAGAAATCATCGATGATCAAATGCGGGAAGGGCTTGGCCGCCAGGTATTGTATACGTAGTGATTCAATATTTTGCTCAAGGAAGTCGAAACGAATCATAGGAAGGTAATATGAATTGCAATATTAGCAATTTCGCGACGAAAAAAGGCTGACAAAAATCATGTTAACACAGGATAGGCAGGTAGGGCTCGTCCGGTTGGAATTGCCTATTTTTGTCGACCCTGAGAGTTTTTCCATGAAAATAGCGATACTTGGCACGCGCGGAATTCCAAACCACTACGGCGGTTTTGAGCAGTTCGCGGAGTTTTTCTCGGTATTCCTCGCGTCCCGCGGACATGAAGTGTACACCTATTGTTCGGCGAACCATCCGTATAAAGAAAGCCACTTTCGCGGCGTCCATCTGATTCATTGCAAAGATCCGGAAGACCGGATCGGCACGGCGGGGCAGTTTTTATATGACCTGAATTGTATACTCGATTCCCGCAAACGGAATTTCGACATCATCCTGCAATTGGGCTATACCAGCAGTTCCGTGTGGTACCGGCTTTTACCCAAGAAACCGGTCATCATTACGAATATGGATGGTCTCGAATGGAAACGGACGAAATTCTCACGACCGGTGCAACGAATGCTCAAATGGGCCGAAAAACTTGCCGTGAAAAGCAGTGACGCACTGGTGGCCGATTCCCTCGGCATACAACGCCACCTTCAGGATGTATACGGCGCTACCTCCACCTACATTGCCTATGGCGCCGACCTTTTCACCACCCCCGACGAAGGTATATTGGCCGAATACGACGTGGTAAAAGAAGCATACAACATGCTGATTGCGCGACTGGAACCCGAAAATAACATCGAGATGATCCTCGACGGTGTCGTAGAGGCCCAAGACCCAACGCCGTTTCTCGTGATCGGAAAACACGAAACCAAATTCGGCGCGTATTTAAAGAGCAAATTCGGCGGTTATCCCCAAATTCGCTTTATAGGAGGCGTCTACAATCTCAACCACCTGAACAATCTGCGGTTTTTCTCGAAGCTCTACTTTCACGGGCACAGTGTCGGGGGCACAAACCCTTCGCTACTTGAGGCCATGGCTTCGGGCGCGCTCATCGCGGCACACCAAAATGAATTCAACGCTTCTATTTTGAGGGCCAATGGGTTGTATTTCTCACAGAAGGCAGATGTGGCGGCCCTTCTCACCAACACAAAAAAAAGTGATAACTTGCAGCGGATTCAGCGAAATTCGGAAGCCATCGTGCAAGAATTCAACTGGAACAGCATAAATGAAGCCTACGAACAGCTTTTTTTCCAACTTTACCACGACCGCGCGTAACATCGTTACGTCAAACGAGATTTTCGTTTACCTGCTGGCCGCCTATCTCATAGCAATCCCATTAGGATATGCGATCGGCAGCATTATCAGCGGGATTTTTATTTTTAGCGCGTTGGTATCGGCAAAACGAAACGGAATACGGTTTCGGATGGCACTACTATGGCCCATGTTACTCTATGTTTTGATGGCCGCATCTGTTTTGTGGACCCGCGATCTCGAACTTACACTTTCCGGACTCCGGAAAGAAGCATTATTCCTGCTTCTACCGTTTGCTTTCCTTTTCGTTCCTGATTTCACCGTATCACAGCAAAAACGCACCCTGGAAATTTACGCATGGGGGATGGTAGTTCTGGGCGTCATGTATGTAGCGAAAGCCGCCCTTCGTTTTTTCGAAACGGGTAATCCTGAGGTATTCTTTTACCACGAGCTCGTAACACTGGATGTCAATGCCATCTATGTGGCCGTGCTGATGTCGTTGGCCTTTTTTCACTTTTTTGCCATCCCGAACCGCACCAGCCTCCAGAATACCGCAATGGGGTTTCTGGCCGTGGTAATTGTACTGCTGTCGTCGAAAAGCGTGATTTTCATCGATTTTATCCTGGTATGCTGTTACTATCTGTATTTCGCCTCGATACGAAATAGCGTAAAGTGGTTGACCGCTGCCTCAGCCCTGGTATTTGTGGCCGGATCCATTATGTTCATTCCGAACGTCAGGAAACGGTTTCTGGTGGAGTACGAAACGGCGTTTGTCGATAATACGATCAACCGTGACGACAAGAGCATCCTGAATATCAGCCTAAGCCAGGCCTGGAACGAAGAACGGTTTGAAGATTACCATTATTTTCCCGGAGGTGCGCTGCGCGTATACCAAACCCGCACGTTCGTAGAAATGATGGAAGAGGAACCGTCTCGCATTGCGACTGGTTTCGGACTTGAAGCTACCCAGGCAAAAATCAAGGAGAAAGAGGTTGAACACAACTTACACGCGGGCTACGGCGATTACAACTTCCACAACCAATACATACAAACCTTCGCCGAGTTAGGCATCCTCGGATTCCTCATCGTAATCGCGATGGTGATCGGGAACCTCAGAAAGGCATTTTCTACTAAAAATTTCCCCCATATTGTTTTCGCCATAACGATGTTAGTCCTATTTTTGACCGAATCGTTTTTCTGCCGGCAAAGAGGGATCATCTTCTTCGTGGCGCTCTACTGCTTTTTTAACGCCGTAAAGCCCACGGCGCCGGAAGAGGCAAAGTAAAAAAGCATGAAAAGAGTCCTGATCACGGGCGCAGCGGGCTTCCTTGGCTCGCATCTCTGCGACCGTTTCCTGGCGGAAGGATACCATGTCATCGGAATGGACAACCTCATTACCGGCGACCTCCGCAATATCGAACACCTTTTTAAGGAAGAACACTTCGAATTCTACCATCACGATATCACGAAGTTCGTCCACATACCCGGCGATCTCGACTATATCCTGCATTTCGCCTCACCGGCCAGTCCAATCGATTACCTCCGAATCCCGATCCAGACATTAAAAGTGGGCTCGCTCGGCACGCACAACCTGCTCGGGCTGGCGCGGGTCAAGAAAGCACGCATCCTTATTGCCTCTACTTCCGAAGTCTACGGCGATCCGCTGGTGCATCCGCAAACCGAAGATTACTACGGCAATGTCAACACCATCGGCCCTCGCGGCGTCTACGATGAAGCCAAGCGCTTCCAGGAATCGATTACCATGGCATATCACACATTCCATGGAGTGGAAACGCGTATTGTGAGGATATTCAATACCTACGGACCCCGGATGCGTCTCAACGACGGACGCGTAATTCCCGCTTTTATCGGACAGGCGCTGCGCGGTGAAGACCTCACCGTTTTCGGCGACGGCAGCCAGACACGCTCGTTTTGTTATGTAGACGATCAGGTGGAAGGGATTTTCCGCCTGCTGCATTCCGACTATGTGTTGCCGGTCAACATCGGAAATCCGGATGAAATCACTATCAGTGACTTTGCAGAAGAGATTATCAAACTAACGGGGACCACCCAAAAAGTCATTTACAAGCCATTGCCCGTCAACGATCCGATGCAACGGCAACCCGACATCACCAAGGCCCGCGAACTACTCGGATGGGAGGCGAAGGTCGGCCGCGCCGAAGGCATGCGGAAAACCTATGAGTATTTCAAGGCACTGCCCAAAGAGGAACTCCTCAAGGAAGAACATAAAGACTTCTCCCGCTACATGGTGAACTGATGAAGGCGAAATCGGGAAGATATTCGGTTTACATCCGCCCGTTTACGTATGCGGCCGACCTGTTCGTCATCAACTTCCTGACGTACGCGTTGCTGCCACACGCTTTTTTTTCGTTGTATTTCCTGTCGTTCATTTCCCTTTCGTGGGTTATCATCGCCCTCAATACCGGATTTTACGAGGTCTATCGGTATACAAAAGTATCGGCCATCTTTGGGAAGATTCTACGGCAATTCTTCATTTTTACCGTCCTCTGTTATGCCTTTTCAGGCTTCCTGATCGGAAATGCCGACGAACACGGAACGCTCCGATACACCGGAACGGCCCTCGTGTTGATTGCCAGTCTCAAGCTGTTTATCTTCTACTTCCTTCGAAAATACCGCTCGATCTGGGGCGGCAACTTCCGGCGGGTAGTCATTGCCGGTAATGGAAAATCGGTACCTCAATTAACCGAGTTCTTCAACGAAAACCCGGATTACGGCTATAAACTGATCTCCGTTTTTGACCTTCAGGGCGCCGGCGACAAGAAAAGTAAAATCGACGCCTGTTTCCAGTTTGTAAAGGAAAACAAGATTGACGAAATCTATTGCTCGCTGCACGAATTGACCGAGCACCAGATCAATATGTTTGTCGACTTTACCGACAATAACCTCAAGATACTCAAGTTCCTGCCCGATAACCGAGAGCTGCTCTCCCGTAATTTCAAAGTCGATTACTACGATTATATTCCGGTCATTTCGCCGCGTACGATTCCGCTTGACGACCCCATCAACAAAGCCATCAAGCGCGTTTTTGATATTGGTTTTTCAGCCGGTGTCATCATTTTGTTCCTCTCCTGGCTGACACCGCTGTTGGCATTGCTCATCAAACTTGAGTCGAAAGGGCCGGTGTTCTTCAAACAACGCCGAAACGGACTCAACTACCACGAATTCAATTGCTTTAAATTTCGCTCGATGCGACCCAATGCCATCGCGGATTTGGAACAGGTGTCGAAAAACGACCCGCGCATCACCCGTATCGGGAAGTTCATGCGGAAGACAAGTATCGACGAACTGCCCCAGTTTTACAACGTATTAATCGGTGATATGTCGGTCGTAGGACCGCGCCCGCACATGGTGAGCCATACCGAGATGTATGCCCGTCGGGTCGATAAGTTCATGGTGCGCCACTTTGTAAAACCCGGCATCACCGGACTCGCGCAAACGAACGGATTCCGTGGCGAGGTCGAAAATGACAAAGACATCATCTACCGCGTCAAATACGACATTTTCTATATGGAGAACTGGTCGCTGCTGCTCGACATCCGGATCATCTTCATGACCTTCATCAACGCGGTGCGCGGAGAAGAAAAAGCCTACTGATGCCCCTCGTGTCGGTCATAACGCCCGCTTACAATTCAGAACGGTTCCTTGCCGATGCCATCCGCTCAGTGCTTGCACAAACGCATCGCGACTGGGAAATGGTGATAGTCGACGACGCTTCTTCCGACAACACCCCCAACATAGCCAGGGCCTTCGTCGAACAGGATAGGCGCATCCGCTTCATCCGACTCGAAAATAACCAGGGGGCGGGAGCCGCACGCCAGACAGCCCTTGACGCGGCGAAGGGTCGGTATATCGCCTTTCTCGATGCCGACGATGTGTGGAAGCCACAGAAACTCGAACGACAACTGGCTTTCATGGACAAGCACCGCCAACCCTTTACCTTTTCATTTTATGAGTGGATGACGGAAGACGGACGGCCCGCCGGAAAAACCATCACGGCACCAGCGCCGCTTTCGTACCGGCAGTTGTTTTTCTGCAACTTCGTTGGAAACCTGACGGGGATATACGACACCCACTACTTCGGAAAAATTCCGTTTTCCACCATCCGGAAGCGACAAGACTGGATGATTTGGCTGACCGTCCTGAAACGAATCCGATTGGCCTCGCCCGTGCCCGAATCACTGGCTTTTTACCGGCTGCGGAACGACTCTATTTCGTCTTCAAAAGTGGGGATGCTGGGCTACAATTTCACCGTCTACCGACAGTTCCATCGGTTGAACCTTGTAACGGCCGTGGGTTGCATGGCGCTGTTCCTGTTTACCCAATTGCTGATTAAACCCCGGTTCGTCAAACGGTCAGACTAACGACCGGAACTGCTTCAGCTTACCGCGATGGCTGCGGTCAAGCACCTCTTTCCGGATGAATTCAAACGAAAGCCCCGGCTCGAGATACAGCGCAATGGCTTTTTCGATGTCGGCAATCTGGTTGGGCGTAAGGACGTCCCGGCTCACATATTCGATCCGGAAGCGGTCGATGGCCGTTTGGATGATGATGAACTCCTGCACATTTCCGTCGTCAGAAATGATGCTCTTCGTGACATAGTAGAAGGTAAGGCCTGGCGACGTCTTTCCGCTCGGCAGGATTGCGATATCGTTCGTGCGGCCCACGAGCTTTTCCAAAATGGGCTTGCCCGACGTAGTATCGTTCGATAACACGCCCACATCCCCAATGTCATAGCGCAGGAACGGATGCGCCCGGTTGTCAAGCGAGGTGATCACCACACGTCCTTCTGAACCGTTGGGAACCGCGCGACCGTTCTCATCTACAATCTCAACGAACAAGGTTTCGGCATTCACCTGCCACGCGCCCTGTGGGTTTTCAAACGCGATGAGGTCGAGTTCGGAAGCGCCGTATTCGTTCACTACGGGCACACCGAATTGACGCTCCATCAACGCCTTGTCATCCGGAAACAGCATTTCAGACGTGACGATGCAAACCCGTAAGGTAGGGCAGAGGTCTTTGAGCACGAGGCCCCGACGTTCGAGAAATTTCGCCAACAACACAATCGACGAGGTGTAGCCGTTGAGGTAATCGAATTTTTTGGTGCGGAAATGGTGCAGGTAGCGCTCCAATACGGCATCCGACAAATCAAAGACGGGGAAGCGGTAGCGGTGCAGGAAGAAGTCTTTGGTGCGTTCCTTCCAATATCCTTTAAAATCAAGTGGAATGCCATAGAACCTCGCTTGTAACGACGAGTTGAAATCCACCCCATACCACCCAAACCGCCGAATGTTGGAAGCCCAGGTCAGCGCATGGGCATACTTGTCTTTCCCAAAAACAAACGGATCGCCACTCGACCCCGAGGTTTTGTTGACATACACATTTTGTTCGGTGTACCCCTCCGACAACCGCTCAGCCAACGGGCGTTGCAGGTCTTTTTTGGTTAGGATGGGCAAGGACTGCCAGTCGCTGGGGTCAGCCTCTTGTGCCAATGCCCGGTAAAAGCCGTTGTGGGAAAGGTGGAAAGAAACGATTTCTTGTTTTTTCGCCTCCAGAAATGCCGCATGCGCCGTGCCCTCCAACGCCATGCGCCGGTCAAATTCCGGCAACGCTTCGGAAAGCGGAAAACCGTTGAGGCGGAGGGAGAGGTTGAAGAGGCGCAGCATGCAAATTAATGCGTAGCGGGCTTCAGGAATCCCATCACAAGTCCAATCAAGACAACTGCAAAAGTCAGCAATACAAAAACAAGAATGGCGGAAAGGGCAAAAATCAGTAGGCGGCCCGCGACAGCCCAACCGGAGCGCCCGTTATAGAACTGCTTAAAGAAGACAAACAATAACAGGGGCGACCAAATCATTTGGATCAGCATCAGGGTGTTAAGTGAGATATAGCCTATGGTAGACAGATAGCTCAAAGGCAGGGCGGCAATCGAAACCAGCGTGAGGGTGGCAGTGAAAAACGCATTGACGACGATATGTTCGAAATAATTGTAGCCCCATTTCCGGAAGACCAGCCACGTTAATAACGAGAAAAGGGGTATCAACGAAACCAGGATGAAAGAATAATACTTCATCATGCCTTCCGCCACTTTTGCGGCCTGCTCGGCCTGCTTGGCTTCCATTGTTCCCGCATAAACTGTGTGGAAATCAATCACCCAATGCGACAGGAACGCACTGATACCCGCCAATAAAAACACCAGCGCCAACGGCTTGTAATGGTTCACCCGGTTGCCTTCCACAAACTCCCGCGTGGCATGGCCCGGGCGGATAAGCAGTTGTTTACAGGTGTAGAAAAACCCTTTGTTCGTATGCAGGACGGTGTACTGTATCTCATCCTTCACATACTTCCCGTCGATGCGTTTCGCTTTCTTCTGTCCGCAACTCGGGCAGAAGTTCAGCGTAATTTCATAGGCGCAGTTCTTACAGTTTTCAGCCATGGTCAGGTGTTTGGACAAATATATCCTTTTTCCGAAAAACGGCGTACTTTTGCGCCACAACACACACCCATATGACCATCCTGCTGTTAGGTTCCGGGGGCCGCGAACACGCGCTTGCCTGGAAATTGCTCCAAAGTCCGAAATGCCAGAAATTATACGTCGCGCCCGGTAACGCCGGCACCGCCGCTATTGCTGAAAACGTGCCGTTGGCCGCAACTGATTTTGCCGCGATCCGACAGTTCGTGCTCGACCATCGGGTAGAAATGGTGGTCGTGGGGCCGGAAGACCCGTTGGTGGAAGGTATCGTCGACTTCTTCCTCGCCGATGCATCGCTGCGCAACATTCCTGTAATCGGTCCTTCCGAAGAAGGTGCCCAACTCGAAGGAAGTAAGGAGTACGCCAAGAAATTCCTCGTCCGTCACGGTATTCCCACCGCCGCCTACGAAAGTTTTACCGCCGAAACGGTGGAAGACGGCTGCCGTTTCCTTGAGACCCTAACACCACCGTATGTGTTGAAAGCAGATGGACTCGCAGCAGGCAAAGGCGTATTGATTCTGCAAGACCTTGCCGAAGCCCAGAACGAACTCCGCGAGATGCTCGTGGGTGCCAAATTCGGGGCGGCCAGCTCGAAAGTCGTGATCGAAGAATTCCTCGACGGCATCGAACTCAGTTGCTTCGTGCTCACCGACGGGCGTCATTACCAAATCCTGCCGACCGCTAAAGATTATAAGCGGATAGGCGAAGGCGACACCGGACTGAACACCGGCGGAATGGGTGCCGTTTCACCTGTGCCGTTCGCCACACCGGAATTCCTGGAGAAAATCGAGACGCGTATCGTGAAACCGACGGTCGACGGACTCGCGAAGGACGGGATTCCCTACAAAGGATTTATTTTCATCGGACTCATCAATGTGAAGGGCGATCCGAAAGTCATTGAATACAACGTCCGGATGGGCGATCCCGAAACGGAAGTCGTGATGCCGCGTTTGAAAACGGATTTGGTGACCATATTCGAAGCCATCGCAGCCGACCGCCTTGATACAGTTTCCCTCGATATCGATACGCGCAGCGCCACCACGGTTATGGTCGTGTCGGGCGGTTACCCGGAAGCGTATGAAAAAGGAAAAGTGATTTCCGGCCTCGATGCCGTAGAAGGGTCGATCGTCTTCCACGCCGGAACGACGCTGTCGGAAGGGAAGGCTGTGACCAGCGGTGGCCGTGTGTTGGCAGTAACGTCGTATGGCGAGAACTACCAGGAGGCCATAAAAAAATCGTACCAAAACATAGCGAAGCTACATTTTGATACGATGTATTATAGAAAAGATATCGGCTTCGACCTCTGAATTACTTCAGGAACGAGTGCGCTGTCGTATCTTGTTTCTCTCCCGGATTCTGGTTGAAGATATTGAGTTGTTTTACCCAATACACGATGTAGTACGCGCAGATGATCATGAAGGTCCAGTTCACGAGGTTGGCAAACCACCAGTTCGACAGCTCGAGATGACGAAGGTAGTCAAGAGGGGCGAACAACACATCCACGAATAACCACTGGATCGCTTCGAAAAATGCTTTCATCTTGTACAAGTATTATATTTACGATGCAAAAGTATAAAATCTGCCGATGATTACAAGTATTTTCAGCAAATCAAGGCCGTTTAACTACATCCTGGTCACCGTCTTGATGGTGTGCTTCTTCTTTGTAAGCGAGACGCACGACACAGCCTGGACGAATTCGTCCGGCGGTATCATCATCAAAACCGGCTGTCTCTTGCTATTGCTTTTCGCGCTTTTCCTCACCAATTTCGTCACGAAACGAAACGGGATGAGCAAAGACAGCACCTATCCGTTCCTGTTTTACTTCGTATTCCTGGTGTTTTTTCCGGGGCTTTTTTCCGATCCTTCGCTCATCGCTGCCAACTTTTTTGTGCTGTTGGCCCTGCGGCGACTCATCTCGCTGCAGTCACTGATCACCCCAAAAGAAAAGATTTTCGACGCCTCTCTCTGGATTTTCGCCGCTGCACTCTTCAAGTTCTGGTGCATCCTGTACCTGTTGATAGTCTTTATCTCGATTATTTTCCACGTGTCGCGCGATTACCGCAACTGGGTCATCCCGTTCATCGCCCTGTTGTCGGCCGGCACCATCTTCGTATTATGTTCCCTGCTGTTCGAACCGCTCTGGATCGAACGCCTCTGGGACGGGGCCTACGTCGATACCTCCTTTGAATACTTCCGCGACAACCGCGAGAACCTGGCGCTGTCGCTCTACGCCGCGGTATCTGTGTTGTTTTTCTTCGCCATGCTGTTCTCGCTGGGCAGTAAGCCATTGATCCTGCATTCGTCCTACAAGAAAATCCTCTTTTCGTTTGTGGTGGGCGTGGCGGTGTTCGTCTTGTCACCGGCCAAAGGGAATGCGTTGCTGTCGTTCACCTATATGCCGCTGGCGATTATGGCTACCAGCTATATAGAAGGACTGAGCAGCCAGTGGGCGAAGGAAGGTTTTTCACTTGGCGTGTGCCTGGTGGCAATCGCGTGTTTCGTGATGCAGGTGGGACTATAACGACTTATAATTTAGGCCCATACGCCAAGTCACCCGCATCTCCGAGTCCGGGAATGATGTATTTCTTCTCATTCAACCGCTCGTCAAGCGACGCAATCCAAACGGTGCAGGAGTCGGGTAGGGTTTCCTGTAGATGTGCGATGCCCTCCGGTGCCGCGATGATAGAGGCGAGGTGCACGGCAGCCGGTTTCGCCTTCTCCAACAACCGAAGCAATACCGCCGACATCGACTGCCCCGTGGCCAGCATCGGATCGAGCAGTAAAAGCGTTTTGCCATTCAGGTCCGGAATGGCTTCGTATTCCAAAAGGATGTCGAACGCGTCGTCGTGGTTATAATGGTGGCGGTAGGCAGAAATAAAACCATTCTCAGCCTGGTCGAAATAATTCAGGAACCCCAAATGCAGCGGTAGCCCGGCCCGCAATATCGAACACAACACCACCGGTTCGCTGATGACCGCGGTCGATTTCACCCCGAGCGGCGTCGTAATATCCACCCCGCTGAATGAGAGCGTTTTACTGATTTCATACGCCATAATCTCCCCGATGCGTTCGATGTTGCGCCGAAACCGCATACGGTCGCCCTGCACCGACACATCGCGCAATTGCGCCAGGAAATGGTTGAGGATGCTGTTGTGTTCCGAAAGGTGATGCACGCGCATAGGAAGGTATTTTGATGTAAATGTACGGGATTTTGAATTTGAGGACGATCTCTACCCAAGAACCTAGAGCCAAGAACTAAGAACCAAGAACTAAAAACCATCAACCCAAAACTCAAAACCCAAAACTCAAAACTCAAAACCCAAACCCCTATCTTTGTCCTCTAAATCCATCTCATGATTTCGCAGCAGGCCTATTCCGTTTTTGAACAAAGCATCCGCGACTACCATCAGTTCGATCATGTCGACCATCCGATTTCGAACCCGTACCCGAAAGGGCAGTTCGAACATTTGTTATATGTAAAGAACTGGATCGACACCGTGCAATGGCACCTCGAAGACATCATCCGCGATCCGAATATCGACCCGGTCGCCGCGCTGGCGCTGAAGCGTCGCATCGATGCTTCCAACCAGGAACGCACCGATATGGTAGAATATATCGACAGTTACTTCCTTCAGAAATACGCCCACGTGCAGCCAAAGGACGGCGCGAAAATCAACTCGGAAAGCCCGGCCTGGGCCTTCGACCGTCTTTCGATCCTGGCGCTCAAGATCTACCACATGAACGAAGAGGCCAGCCGCGCCGACGCGTCACAGGAACACCGCGATAAGTGCCAGGCCAAACTCGACATCCTGCTGGAGCAACGCCGCGACCTGACCACGGCTATCGAGGATTTGTTGCAGGATATTGAAAACGGCGACAAGTACATGAAAGTCTACAAACAGATGAAGATGTACAACGACGACGACCTGAATCCGGTACTCTACCAAGGGAAAAAATAACCGTGCCGTCACTACCGCAGCATATCGCCGTCATGCGACTCTCCGCCATGGGCGACGTGGCGATGACGGTTCCGGTGCTTCGGGCCTTTCGCAAACGCTATCCCGAGGTGCGGCTGACGGTGGTATCCACACCCTTCCTGAAACCGTTGTTCGACGCGTTGCCAGGCGTGACATTCGTTCCGTTCGATAAGAAGGCATACAAAGGCGTGTTCGGACTTTTCCGTTTCTATCGGAAGCTGAAGGCAACCGGAATCGACGCTTTCGCGGATGTGCACAGCGTCACCAGATCGCGTATCATCGGATTGTTTTTTACCCTTTCGGGCTATGCAGTGGCCCGCCTCGACAAAGGACGAAGCGAGAAGAAAGCCCTGACCCGTCCGCACAATAAGATGTGGAAACCGTTGAAGACCAGTCCGGAGCGCTATGCCGACGTGTTCCGTTCCCTTGGGTATCCGCTCGACCTTTTCCCAGCTGAATTTCCCCAACCCCAACCGCTGTCTGACGCTGTGTGGGCCGTTACCGGACCCAAAACCGGCCGCTGGATCGGCATCGCGCCCTTTGCCCAGCACGCTCCCAAAGTGTACCCAGAGGATTTGATGCAGGATGTCATAAACGCACTTGCCACCTGGCCCGACGTAAAGGTGCTGTTGTTTGGTGGTGGAAAAGAGGAAACCGCCCGACTGCAAGCCATTGCCGATTCGTCACCCCATTTGGTCAACGTCGCCGGGCGCCTTTCGTTTGCCGATGAACTTCTGTTGATTTCCCACCTTGACGTCATGCTCTCGATGGATTCCGGAAACGGTCACCTGGCCGCGATTGCCGGTGTGCCGGTCGTGACGTTGTGGGGCGCGACGCATCCGTATGCGGGGTTTGCGCCGTTCGGACAGCCACTTTCAAATTCGCTGTGCCCGGATCGGGAACGCTATCCGATGCTGCCTACGTCGGTGTTTGGCAACAAGGAGGTGGTCGGTTATGAAGACGCCATGCGTACCATTCGGCCTGATTTGGTAGTGGAAAAAATAAAGGAATTACTGCCGTAGTAACCGTCCGCGGAGGCTTTCGAAAAGGACGATAAGAAAGAACCCGCCGATATACGCCCACACATCTTCCCACGCAGCCGAATGCCCGATGACCGTGCGCGCCAGTGTGGAATGCTCCCATCCCAACCAATAAATAAAGTTGCAATACTGTAGGAATTCGATCCAGAAAGCAAACAACAGCACGCCTAGGGCGGTGGGCAGCATCCGCACCTTAAAGACGGTCCGGACGGCACAATAAAGTAATATAACGACCAACGTATCCCCAAAGTAAGGCCGGATGAAGTGATCGTGCACGAAAAGCGCAATGGCCACTTCTATCAGGAACAACGCGACCGAAGCGGCGAAATACCCGCGATGAAAGGTGAGGAAACGCGTCACACGTCGTCGTAATCGATATACAGTTCAGGCGTCGTCGGATGCGCCTGGCACGTCAGGATGAGGCCGTCTGCGATTTCACCATCGGTGAGGATGGCGTTCTTTTTCATCAAGGCACCGCCCGATTTCACCCGCGCCATACAACTGCTGCAAATCCCGCCCTGGCACGAATAGGGCGCATCGGCACCGGCTTTGAGCGCGGCATCGAGCACCGTAGTCAGGGGTGACATTTCAAAGGTCGTCTCGTCGCCGTCGACCAGCACCGTAACTTTGGTGTGGGACGTACCCGACACGTCGATTTTCTTTTCCGGTGCCGACGAGGTAAAGAGCTCGAAATGGATGTCTTTCTCTTTGACATTCTGCGAAGTCAGCACCGACGAAACCGTACGGATCATATCTTCCGGTCCACATAGCCAGTAACCATCGAACGTCATTTCTTTGTGTTTGTTCTTCAGTACAAAGTTGACCACCGAGCGGTCGATACGGCCGAACAGTGCGCCATCGACTTTCGCTTCACTGAACACATGGTGCAGGAAGAAACGGCCCACGAACCGTTGTTCGAGTTCGTGCAACTGCTGGTAAAAAATGGCAGTTTCAGGCGATTTGTTGCCGTACACCAATACGAAACTGCTTTCCGGCTCGCCCTCCAACACCGATTGCAGGATCGACATGACCGGCGTGATGCCACTTCCGGCGGCGAAGGCCACATAATTCCGTTGGCGTTCCGCATTGGGGTGAAAGGTGAAATTGCCTTCCGGAAGGCCCACTTCCAACACATCGCCCACACGAAGCTGTTCGTTGGCGAATTTGGAAAAGAACCCGTTGCGGATGCCTTTGATGGCAATACGCAGTTCGCCACTGCCGGGCGCCGAGCAGATGGAATAGGCCCGCCGGATTTCCTGTCCGTCGAGCACGAGTTTTAAGTTGAGGTATTGTCCTGCGACAAAATCATAGACGTCACGGTACGCCTCCGGAACCGAGAATAAAACGGAGATGGCGTCGGGTGTCTCGCGACGGATTTCTGTGATGGGGAGTTTATAGAAAGCCATGGTCGAAATTTCATACAAAGGTACAAATTGCAGCTCGGAAACAAATTTGAAGGAGGGCTTGTAACTTTTTTGTACTTTTCAACACCAACCGCACACAAAACAGGAACGCATGATCAAAAAATTCCTCTACCTCGAATGGAAGGCCTTCATCCGATCGGCTTCTTTCGGGACGAACCTCGCCATGAAAATCCTCATGGGCATCATGGCGCTGTATTTTACGGTGATTTTCCTCGGAGCCGGCATCGGCGGGTTTTTCCTCCTGCGGGATGAAGCCGGGCTCGACCCACTCGAAACCGTCAACCGTTACCTGATTTATTACTTCATCGGTGACCTTCTGACTCGTCTCCTGTTGCAGAAAATGCCGGTGATGAACATCCGGCCCATGCTGGCGATGAACATCCGGCGTAAAACGATTGTGCATTTTACGATCGGAAAAACCTTCCTGTCATTCTTTACCGTACTGCACCTGTTCGCGTTTGTGCCGTTCATCATCACCATGCTCGTGCAGGGTGTTGAACCGGTAGGCGTTGTGTGCTGGACGATAGCGGTTTTTGCCCTGGTGTTGTTCAACGACCTGTTGGCCATCCTGCTGAATAACAAAGACAATCTTTTTTATGCCTTTCTCGCGCTCGTGGCAGGTTTGGCGGCCAGTCAGTACTATGGCATTTTCAACGTTACAGATTACACCGTCCACTTCTACCACGGATTCTTTTTGACACAATGGCTCTGGATTATTCCTGTGGTGATTTTTGTGGTCACCTATCGTTTTACCTTCCGGTTCTTACGCTCGGAATTATACCTCGACGCCGGCCTTGCTTCGAAACACGAAGTAGCGTCAACAGAGAATTTCACCTGGCTGAACCGATTCGGCAAACTGGGTACTTTCCTTAAAAATGACATCAAACTGATCAAACGGAACAAGCGCTCGAAAGGCACCATCTTCGCCAGCATCATGTTCCTGTTTTACGGACTGCTGTTCTACACCGGTTCTATCGAGGCCTATAACAATACCTTCATGCACATGTTCGCCGGTATTTTCGTCAGTGGAGGCTTCCTGTTTACGTTCGGTCAGTTTGTGCCGAGTTGGGACAGTGCCTATTATCCGCTGATGATGACACAGAACATCCCGTATCGCGAATACCTGCGGTCGAAATGGTTCCTGATTGTGGTGGCGACGGGTGTTTCGGCGATTCTGGCGTCGTTCTACATCTACTTCGGCTGGCAGATCTATCGGATGATCCTGATTGGGGCGATTTACAATATCGGTGTCAACTCACACCTGGTGTTGCTCGGCGGTGCATTTACCAAAACCCCCATCGACCTGGCCTCGACCAAAGGAGCGTTCGGGAATAACAAGAGTTTCAATGTCAAGACCATGCTGATTTCCATCCCGAAATTGCTGGTGCCGGTGTTGCTGTATGGAATCGGCGACATGATTGCAGGCGAAACGGCTGCGTTGGTACTCGTAGGCGCCGTGGGCGTGGTTGGGTTCCTGACGCGCAATTGGGTCTTCATGCAGATCGAGAAAATATACAAGAGAGAAAAATATTCGACGTTGGACGCTTACAAGCAAAAGAACTAAAACATGATACAGGTACGCAATCTTAGTAAAGTATATGACGGAGTACGGGTGCTGAACATTCCGGAACTCGACATACGGGAAGGCGAAAGCTTCGGACTCGTAGGCAATAACGGTGCCGGTAAAACGACGTTTTTCAGCCTGTTGCTCGACTTGATCAGTCCGACGTCGGGTCATATCGACAACCGCAACGTGACAGTCGACAAAAGCGAAGACTGGAAACCGTTCACCGCCTCCTTTCTCGATGAAAGTTTCCTGATCGGATACCTGACTGCCGAAGAGTACTTCTATTTCGTAGGCGAACTGCGCGGCCAGAATAAAGCCGATGTCGATGCACTTTTGGCGAAACACCAGGAATTCTTCAACGGTGAAATCCTGAATACCAAGAAATACATCCGCGATTTCTCGAAAGGGAACCAAAAGAAAATCGGTATCATCGCGACCCTTATCGGAAGCCCGAAAGTGATCGTATTGGATGAACCCTTTGCCAACCTTGACCCAACGACACAGTTCCGCCTGAAGAAAATCATCAAGGAACTGGCCGACGACCCAACCGTAACCGTGCTGGTATCCAGCCACGACCTGAACCATACGGTTGAGGTGAGCGATCGCATTGTGGCCATGCACAAGGGTGAAATCGTCAAAGACATCGTAACGTCAGAGGAAACCCTTCGCGAGCTCGAGGCCTTTTTCGCCGTCTAAGCATAGGGCAAGCCGAAAAACGGGCGCTTACTACCCCATTTTCCGAAAAGAAGCGTATTTTTACCGGTTAGTATACTAAAGACGGCATTTGCCAGTTAATGGATAAAAACGCTTCCGATTTGACTACCAATATATTGCGGACAGCCGCTGGGTTGGCTGCGCTACTGCTTTTCGTCACGGCCTGTTCGACCCGTAAAGACCGTTTTGTGAACCGGCAATGGCAGGCGCTCAACACGAAATACAATGTCATGTATAACGGCAACATGGCCTATGAAAAAGGCCTGGCGGATATACGCGACAAATACAACGACAATTTCTGGGAAGTGCTGCCCATCGAACGGATGACGCCTAAAACCGATGAGGTAAAGGCGGGACAGCAGGCGGAATTGAACGCGAATTTCCAACGCGCGGAAGAGAAGGCGACCAAAGCCATCCAGAAGCGCTCGATGAACATCGACGGACGCGAGCGGAACCCACAGATGGACGAAGCGCACCTTCTCCTGGGCAAGTCGCGCTACTACGACAACCGTTTTGTGCCGGCACTCGAAGCCTTCAACTACATCCTGTATAAATATCCCGAAAGCGATAAGATTTACGAAGCGAAGATCTGGCGCGAACGCACCAACATGCGCCTCGACAACGACCAGGTGGCGGTCAATAACCTGACCAAACTATTGGGAGAAATCAAACTGAAAGACCAGGTTTTCGCCGATGCCAATGCCACACTGGCCCAGGCTTTCCTGAACCTCGAACAGCGTGACAGTGCCCTGGTGAAACTCAGCACCGCGCTGAAGTATACCGAAGTCAACGAAGAGAAAGCCCGTTACCACTTCATCCTCGGGCAATTATACGAAGAACAGAAAGAGAAAGACAGCGCCTACAAGCACTACCAGGCGGTGATCGACATGAAACGGAAGTCGCCGCGGAAATACGTCATCGAGGCGCATGCCCGTCAGGCCCGTCAATTCGATTATGTCAAAGGCGATACGTTGGCGTTTTTGGAGAAGTATACCGCGTTGTTGGAAGACCGTGAGAACCGTCCGTTCCTCGACGTCCTCAACCACCAGATGGCGCTCTACCATGACGCGCGGAAGAACTATCCGGCCGCTGTCAAGTTTTACAACAAGTCGATTGAAAAGCGCACGAAAGACGATTACCTCACCGCTTCGAATTACCGCAACATCGCGCAGATAAAATTCAACACGGCCAAATACCAGGACGCCGGACTGTATTACGACAGTACGATGACCTACCTGAATCCGAAGACGCGCGAATTCAAGGCGATCAAGAAGAAACGCGACAACCTGGCCGATGTCATCAAGTATGAAGCAATCGCCCAGCGCAACGACAGCATCCTCAATGTCACGTCACTTTCAGCCAATGACCGAAAGGAGTTCTACGAAGCCTATATCGCCAAACTCAAGAAAGCCGACGAGGCCAAAGCCAAGCTCGAAAAAGAAAAACAGGAACGCCTCGAACGCGAGAACCGCGCCGCCGATAACGACGACATCGAGCGGGCCGACGGAAAGGCCATCGTAGCGACGGTCAAAGACGATCCGAACAGCAAAGTGAGTCCGGTTAAGTCTACCGGCGGAACCAGCGCGGGCAACAGCACCTTTTATTTCTACAACCCGCAAACCGTGGCCTTTGGCAAACTTGAATTCCGTAAAAAATGGGGTTCCCGTGCGCTGAAGCCCAATTGGCGCTTGTCGGCCCTCAAGCAGGCAGATGAGAAAGCCGATGAGTTGCTAACCGATTCGACGGCGATTACCGCTGCACGCGATCCGAAAGGAAAAACGACGGAAGCCGTTCCGGAGAAATACACAACTGATTTTTACCTCAAACAACTGCCTTCCGACAAAAAGGTACTTGACAGCTTGGCCGTCGAGCGCAATTTCGCGTACTACCAATTGGGCGTTATTTATAAAGAGAAGTTCAAGGAGTATAAACTGGCCGCCGACAAACTCGAACAATTGCTCGGCAACAAGCCGGAAGAGCGACTGGTGCTACCGACCTACTACCATCTCTTCAAGATTTACGAGATCATTGACAAGAACAAGGCAGCGGCGATGAAAAACCGGATTGCGACGGAATACCCCGATTCGCGATACGCACAAATCCTCACCAACCCAACCGAGGCCGCCACGAGTAATCAATCGCCGGAAGCGGTATACGACCGCCTTTTTGCGATGTACGAAAAAGAAGAATATCGCGCCCTTTTACCGCAGGTGGAAGCAGCCGTCACACAGTTCACCGGTGAAGAGATCGTGCCGAAGATGGAGCTGTTGAAGGCCCGCGTGGCCGGAAAGATCAAAGGGTTGAAAGAGTATAAATCGAACCTGAATTTCCTCGCTTTGAATTATCCGAATGCAGAAGAAGGTAAGGAAGCCGAGAAATTGCTGGGGCGGGATGTGGCCATGCTCGAAGCGCGCAAGTACTATGCCGCCAAACCCGAAAGCTGGAAGATACTTTATAAGATAAGCGCAACCGACACACCTGAAATCAAAAAGCTCGTCGGATTGCTCACAACGTTCACCGCCGAACGCACCACCGAGCGCCTGAAACTGTCACGCGACCTGTTTACGATGGAAGACGACTTCCTGGTGATACACGGCATCCCGAGTGAACAGAAAGCGAAAGACATCGCCACCATCCTGCGCGACTACAAAGACTATCAGGTCAAACAGGAAAGTGTCGTCATCTCAAACGAGAACTACATCGTATTGCAGGCCAATAAAAACCTCGAGGACTACCTGAAAACGCCGCCAAGCGATCCGTTGCCAGAACCGACATACGTGCCTGAAAAACAAATCGTGCAGCCAAAAGATAAGTTACCGGGCAAGCGGCAGGAAAAACGCGACGCTTCGAAAGCTTCGGGAACGCGACCACCGGGGATGCCGGTGCCGCCAACCGAAAAAGACGAACCGTCCGCCGGATCTAAAATGGCGCCTGGTAAAGGCAGCAACAACGGTTCACTCGACAAATCGGCCGACAAAGGAAAAGCACAGCCACCCCAACGCCCATAGCCATGTTTGAGAAAAGCCAGAAATCGTATACGGACCTCCTCGGAAAGACCAACCGGATCGTCGAAGGCACGCAAATACGCGGCGACATCGTTTCGCAGGCCGACTTCCGGCTTGACGGCGAATTGGTCGGCAACTTTTCAAGTAAAGGAAAAATCGTAATCGGTCCGGCGGGCAGCGTCACAGGCGACATCACCTGCAAGAATGCCGATATCGAAGGGCGTTTCAAAGGAAAGATACTGGTGGCCGAAACCCTTAATATCAAAGCCAAGGCATCGATACAGGGCGAGGTCGTATGTGCGAAACTGTCGGTAGAACCCGGGGCCGACTTCAGCGCCAGCTGTGAGATGCGCCAGCTTAAAACCCCACTTGCCGATGGAGCCGGAGAAGAAAAGAAACCGCAATAAGTGGTTAGAGCTCTTGAGTATTCCCGCGCAAATGGGCGCGGTGATTTTTCTGTTTTCCTGGTGCGGTGGATGGCTTGACCGCGAACACCCACATCCTACCATCGATTACCGGGTATTGTTGACACTGATTGGCGTAGCCGTGTCGATGACGAGCGTCATCCTACAGGTAAACCGGATGAACCGAAAATGAGACAGGCAGCACACACCTTTGTATACCTCACTATAGTAGCTGCGGTTTGCTGCTCCGTACATTACGCACTCATTTCTTTTTTCGGTTGGGAAGAGGTAAAGCAACAGTTGCCGCTCCCGGAAACCTACGGCTTGTTTTTCCTGGGATCCTTACCGGTTTTGACAGTCGTACACCTTGTGTATCAGAAGAACAAAGACATAGTCGGTTTGTCGTTTCTGGTGGTTACGATGGCGAAGTTTATCGGCGCGGGCCTACTGGCGAAGTTGCTGCTCCCCGATTCGGAACACGGTCGCCTGGCGCAGTTTCACTTCCTGGCGCTCTTCCTTCTCTTTTTAGCAATAGAGACCGTCCTGACAATTAGGATTTTAAACAAAAAACAATAAAACAGCAGGGATTCTGCAGAAAGCTCTGAAAAAAACTTTTTTCCGTTTTTTTTACGACAGAAATCGCATACCTTTGCACCAAATTTCAAGAACCTTAGAATTTAAGTGCAAGAGATATGGTGATTTCCGGAAAACCGCTTCGATTTTTAGGATTACTTCTGATCGCGCTTCTCCCTTTAAAAGGACTTTCCCAGCATGCCGTTGACTCGGTTACCGTTGGTGATACGAAAGTGACAACAGAGGTAGAAGGCAATGAGGCAACCACCGTTGTTTCAGAAGAAGAAAAGGGAAAAGAGGAGCGTGCCGAACACATCAAGCACCACTTACTCGACTCGCATGATTTCACCCTGTTCTCGTATGGCGAACACGGACACGAAACGCATGTAGGGTTTCCACTCCCCGTCATTCTTTGGGATGGTGGCCTGCACGTTTTTATGTCTTCAAAATTCGAGCATGAGACAGCCGTAGCCGAAAGCAACGGAAACTACTATAAAATAGAACACGGTCTTGTGTATAAGACCGATGCATCCGGAAACATCCTGGAAGACGCTGACGGAAACCACATCAAGCCAATCGATTTTTCTATCACGAAAAACGTCTTTATGATTTTGGTGGTCGGCTTCATCATGTTGTGGTTGTTTTCTTCCCTTGCGCGTTCCTATAAAAAGAACGGCGGCATCGCTACTGGTGCCGGGCGCTTCATGGAGCCGTTGATCCTCTACATCCGTGACGAGATTGCGATTCCGAACATCGGCGAGAAGCACTACAAAAAATACATGAGCCACCTGTTGACGATTTTCTTCTTCGTGTGGTTCCTGAATATGTTCGGCCTGACGCCGCTGGGGGTAAACGTAACGGGTAACATCACGATTACAGCAGCCCTTGCGATCCTTACTTACATCATCACAACTACAACCGGTAAGAAAGACTATTGGAAGCACATCTTCTGGATGCCGGGCGTGCCGTATCCGATGCGTATCATCCTGGCGCCGATTGAATTGTTGGGCACCGTCATCAAGCCGTTCTCGCTCATGATTCGTCTTTATGCGAACATGCTGGCAGGTCACGTGGTGTTGATGAGTATCATCGCCTTGATGTACACCGCGAACCACCCGGTAGGAAGTCCGTTGTCGTTCCTCCTTGCGTTCGTACTCTCATTGCTTGAAATTTTGGTTGCTTTGTTGCAGGCCTATATCTTTACCATGCTGTCGGCTCTCTATTTTGGATCGGCCAGTGAAGAGCACGCACACGACGACCACCATTAATACGAGTTGTTTAATTTAATATATATAGTATGACTATTCCAAACATTGTAGGTGCAGGCCTTATCGTTATCGGTGCCGGTATGGGTATTGGTAAAATCGGTGGTTCTGCAATGGAGGCGATCGCACGTCAGCCGGAAGCTTCTGGTAAAATCCAGACAGCGATGCTGATCGCAGCGGCCCTTATCGAAGGTATCGGTTTCGCGGCTCTTTTCGCAGCGTAATCCACTTCACAAGAAAGAGTGCCGTAACGGTTGGTTGCGGCAACTTTTTCAAACAAAAAGAATACAACAACTAGATATACCGTAATGGAAAAATTATTTGGCACCTTTTCTATCGGACTGTTTATCCTTCAGACGGTCATTTTTGTTGCGCTGATTTTCCTGCTTAGGAAATTCGCCTGGAAACCCATCCTTGACACAGTAAACGAGCGTGAAGAAGGTATCCGTTCGGCACTTCGCGCTGCGGAGGATGCCAAGAAAGAAATGGCCAACCTGAAGACGCAGAACGAGAACCTGTTGGCAGAAGCCCGCGCCGAGCGTGACGCCCTGATGAAGGAAGCCCGTGAGATCAAAGAAAAAATGATTGCCGATGCGAAGTCGGAAGCAGCTGCACAAGGACAGAAAATGATCGAGCAGGCCAAAGCCACGATCGAAGGTGAAAAGAACGCGGCACTCGCGGAGTTGAAAGCACAGATTTCGACGATTTCACTTGACATCGCCGAGAAGTTGCTGAAAGAGGAATTGTCAAACAAGGAAGCCCAGACCAAACTCGTCGAGAAGATGCTGGGTGACGTCAAACTGAACTAAGGCATGTCGAGAGCTGCAATACGCTACGCGAAAGCGATACTCGAAACGGCAGGCAATGCGGCTGCCGTCAATGCCGATATGGAGACCATCCTGGGTGCGATCAGCGAAAGCGACGAACTGAAAGAGTTCCTGTCCAATCCTGTCACCACCTCCGAGATCAAGCTGTCGGCCCTGAACGAGGTATTCGCTTCGGTACAGAATGATACCAAAGCCCTGTTCCGCCTCTTGCACGAAAACAAGCGGTTTGAGATCCTGGCACAGGTAGCCCAACAGTATAAGATATTGTTCGACGAGTTGAGCGGTACCGAAGTGGCGGTGGTCACAACGGCGTTTCCGATCACAGCCGAACTGGAAAGCAAAGTGATGGCGAAGATCAAGGAGTTTTCCTCCAAGAACATCATCATCCAGAATATCGTGGATCCGGCGATCATCGGCGGGTTCATCCTTCGCATCGGCGACCGGCAGTACAATGCCTCAGTAGCCGATCGTTTAACCGAACTGAAAAGAGAATTAAGTAACTGATTTTAGTTAACAATAGTTATGGCGGAAATTAAAGCGGCTGAGATTTCAGCAATCCTGAAAAAGCAACTTTCGGCTTTCGAATCCGGAGCTACGCTGGAAGAAGTAGGAACCGTATTGCAGGTGGGTGACGGTATTGCCCGTGTATACGGACTGTCAAACGCACAATACGGCGAACTCGTGCAGTTCGAGAACGGACTGGAAGGTATCGTCCTCAACCTTGAGGAAGACAACGTAGGGGTCGTACTCCTCGGACCATCCGGCGAGATCAAGGAAGGTGCCACCGTGAAACGGCTGCAGCGCATCGCGTCCCTTCGCGTAGGGGAAGAGATGGTAGGCCGCGTCGTCAACACACTGGGCCAGCCTATCGACGGTAAAGGACCGATCGGCGGACAGCTTTACGAAATGCCACTCGAAAGAAAAGCACCAGGCGTTATCTTCCGTCAACCGGTAACCGAGCCGCTCCAGACAGGGGTGAAGGCGATCGACGCGATGATCCCGGTCGGACGCGGACAGCGTGAGCTCGTCATCGGTGACCGCCAGACAGGTAAGTCGAGCGTATGTCTCGATACCATCCTCAACCAAAAAGAATTCTACGATGCAGGCCAACCTGTATTCTGTATATACGTAGCGGTAGGCCAGAAGGCCTCTACCGTTGCCGGTATCGCCAAAACCCTTGAAGAAAAAGGCGCAATGGCCTACACGGTAATCGTGGCAGCGAACGCGTCTGACCCAGCTCCGATGCAGGTATACGCTCCGTTCGCAGGTGCCGCAATCGGTGAGTACTTCCGCGACACAGGCCGTCCGGCGCTGATCGTATATGATGACCTGTCGAAACAAGCGGTTGCCTACCGTGAGGTGTCGCTCCTCCTCCGTCGTCCACCAGGACGCGAGGCTTACCCAGGTGACGTATTCTACCTCCACTCCCGTTTGCTCGAGCGTGCGGCGAAAATCATCGCCGACGACGATATCGCAAAAGGCATGAACGACCTTCCGGAATCACTGAAAGGCATCGTAAAAGGAGGCGGATCACTTACCGCACTTCCGATCATCGAAACACAGGCGGGTGACGTTTCGGCGTATATCCCAACCAACGTAATCTCGATTACAGACGGACAGATCTTCCTCGAGTCGGATCTCTTCAACTCAGGTGTGCGTCCGGCGATCAACGTAGGTATCTCGGTATCACGTGTAGGGGGTAACGCCCAGATCAAGTCGATGAAGAAAGTAGCCGGTACCCTGAAACTCGACCAGGCGCAGTTCCGCGAACTCGAAGCCTTCGCCAAATTCGGTTCCGACCTTGACGCGGTAACGCTCAACGTAATCGAAAAAGGACGTCGTAACGTAGAGATCCTGAAACAAGGCCTCAACGATCCTTACACGGTAGAAGACCAGGTAGCGATTATCTACGCCGGTTCGAAAAACCTGCTCCGTAGCGTGCCGGTGAACAAAGTGAAAGAATTCGAGAAAGACTACCTCGAATACCTGAACAGCACCCACCGCGATACGCTCAACGCCCTGAAAGCGGGTAAACTCGACGACACCATCACCGATGTGTTGGAGAAAGCAGCGAAAGAGATTTCAGCGAAATACAAGTAAATTAGCGAATTAGCGAATTAGCGAATGTCATTCGCTAATTCGCTAATTGGCACATTAGCTAATTAAAAATGGCAAACCTCAAGGAAATCCGTAATCGTATCACGTCGGTCTCATCGACGATGCAGATTACGTCGGCGATGAAGATGGTTTCTGCGGCCAAGTTGAAAAAGGCCCAGGATGCCATCACGGCCATGCGACCGTATGCCGAGAAATTGACCGAATTGCTACAGAACCTTTCGGCGACGCTCGAAGGTGAGGTAGGTGGCGACTATACCGCCCAACGCGAGGTACGCAACGTACTGGCCGTGGTCATCACCTCTAACCGGGGTCTCGCCGGTGCCTTCAACTCCAACGTCGTCAAAGAAGTACGCGCCGTGCGGGAGACCTACGCGGGGAAGAACATTGAGTTCGTCACCATCGGTAAGAAAGGAAACGACGCCCTGCGCAAGACAAACACAATCGCGTTCAACGACAATGCCGTTTTCGATGCCCTTACATTCGACAACGTAGCAGCACTCGCCGACCGGTTGACGGCCCTTTTCCTCGAAGGAAAATACGACCGTATCGTATTGGTATATAACCAATTCAAAAACGCGGCGACGCAGGTGGTGAAAACCGAGCAGTTCCTGCCGTTGCAATCAGTAGGACAGTCAAACGCATCCGGAGTTGATTATATCTTCGAACCGTCGATGGAGGAGATCGTCATGACGCTCATCCCGAAGATGCTCAAGACACAACTGTACAAAGCCATCCGCGACTCATTTGCGGCCGAGCACGGTGCCCGTATGACGGCGATGCACAAAGCAACCGACAACGCGACGGCGCTCCGCAACCAGTTGAAACTGACCTACAACAAAGCCCGCCAGGCGGCGATTACTGGGGAAATCCTCGAAATCGTAGGAGGCGCGGAAGCGTTGAACGGATAAGAAAAATAGATGTTACACAAGAAAGCCGGCTACTAGCCGGCTTTTTTCATTGCAGATGATAGAGCAGGAAGTCGTAAAAGGCGGCAGTTGCTTCTGTAAAGCTCGCCGCGGTCGTACCTCCCCCGTTGTGGCCCGCGTTGCGATCGACCCTCAGGTATACCGGATTCTTCTGCCCGGGCCGGTTTTGCATCTTAGCCGCGAATTTATACGATTGAAAAGGAGGGACCCGTTCATCGTTTTCGGCCGTAATGATAAGCATGGTGGGATAGTTGACGTCTTCACGGATGTTGTGATAAGGGGAATACGCCATAACCTCGCGGTATCCTTTCTCATTTGAGATATCGCCGTATTCATCGACATGGAAGCGCCCTACCGAAAATTGATAAAAAAGCGGCATGTCGTATACACCCACCCGCGGTACCGCCACCCGAAAAAGCTCGGGACGAAGCGTAACGGCGGCACCCACCAACAACCCACCCTGGGAGGCGCCCGTAATCGCCAGTTTGGACGGCGACGTATACTTCTCGCGAATGAGGTACTCGGCCGCATCAATAAAGTCGTTGAAGGTGTTGATTTTGTTGGAACCCCGTCCTTTTTCATGCCACTCGGTGCCTTTGTCGCCATTGCCCCTGACTTCCGCAAAGGCATATACGCCCCCTTTCTCAAGGAAATACACCAGTCCGTTGTTGTAACGAGGGGTATGGATCTTGCCGAAGCTGCCGTACCCTTCCAGCAGTGTGGGGTTGGTTCCATCCAGTTTCATGCCGCGTTTGTGCACGATCGTGATGGGCACGTCTTCACCGTCGCGGCTTTTATACGTAATGTTCTTCGTTTCGAAATAATCAAACGGGAAAAGCGTTGGCTTGGCCTTCGTATAGCGGGAAACGAAAAGGTCGCTCGCGCCGGTTGTAAGGTTGAGGCGATAATTCTGTGCAGGAATGACATCAGAAGAAAACGTCACATATACTTCGTCTTTTTCATAGTCGTAAAAGGCAATCTCATAGTCCAGTCCGTAGGGAAGGTTGAACCGCCGGATGAACGTTCCGTTGTCGTGATATACACCCATATAAAACTGGCCATCCGCTTTATACTTGCATAAGATATAGTCTTTGAAAAAGGCGACGCTCACCAGCAGGTTCATATAGATCTGCGGGATAAGGATGCGTTCGCTTTTATCGACTACCGAAATCGTACGCAGGTCACCCCATGGATATTGGTTGGACGAGCAGTATATTTTCCCTTTACGATAGGTCTTGAAGCGATAATCCTTCAGGTCTTTGTCGAATAGGGTAGGAACAAAAGGGGGCAGGGTAAGGTCGGCCAGATACAATCCTTTAATCGATTCGTCAGGATTCTCTACCAAAACCGCCAGGACATCCCCGTAGACCCTGAAACTGGAGATGTTTCCCGTACTCTCCTTCGTGTCATAAACCGTTTCATCCACCGCCTCCTCCGAGCCGAGCCGATGGTACATGAGCCGGAAGGTCGAATCGCGTTCCATGCCATTCGTATTGTCATTTCGCTTGTAGAAAAAACCGCTGTCGCCGTTCCAGGCTACCCCTGAGAATTTTACCTGATGGATGACGTCGTCCGGATCTTTACCGCCATTCAAGGTCTTCAGCCGTATGACGCCGCGATCACCGCCCCCCGGATTTATGAGATACGCCAGGTATTGGTCGCCTTTTGAAGGATAAAAAGACTGGATGGGCGTTTCGGTGTCGCCCGTCACGTTAGAAGGATCCACTATAAGTTCGGGATCCGACTGTAGATTTCGTATCAGATAGAGTGAAGAAGGGCGATTGGCGGAGCTGCGGAAATAACCATACAGATAACGGCCTTTTTGGAACGGCAAGTAATACGTAGCCCGTTTGGCGTAGTCGAGGATGGCCTCTTTCGAAGAAACGGTCTTCCTGATTTCAGCGAAGTGGGCATCCGTAGCGGCATTTTCAGCCTCGACCCAAGCCAGGGTCTCGGGGCTATCCAGTGTTTCCAGCCAACGGTAGTTATCCGTAAACGGAAGGCCGAAGTGTTCCTCAACAACAGGCAGTTTTTTGGCAACGGGAACTTGGGCGTAAAGGTTCAGGCAAAGCAACAAAGCGGCTGCGACGAGTCGGTTCATGAAGAGGGATATTTCGCAAATGTAGAGAAAGTCCGATTTGTTTTTCGCAATACACCACCGCTTTACACTGGCATAAACTGCGTAACGATTTAAAAGCGTTGTATTTACATTCGACCAAAAGTGTTAAAATTTAAGTAACCCTTAACACTTAAAGAACGGGTAGTTTCGCTACGTAAAATCGTATCGTTATGAAGGTGAACACCTTTGTTGTTTGTTTGTTCTGGTCATTCTTCGCGTTCTCACAGACGGGCGCCATCAACGGAACCGTTCTCGACGAGGGGAACGGAAAACCCCTCCCGGGAGTAACCGTTGTATTAACTACCGGAAATCGCACAGCCATGTCGGACCTCGACGGGCATTTCTATTTTGACACGGTAGCGGTCGGATCCCACGACATCGCCTGCTCGTTCGTATCGTTTGCCCCCAAGACGGTTACAGGAGTAGAGGTGAAGAAAGGGGAGGTAACCGATCTTACTATTGTCATGTCGGGAAGCTCGGAAGAACTCCAGGAAGTGGTAGTGGTGTCTACGGCCAAAGCGCGCACCGAATCACTCAAATCGCTATTGACACTGCAGAAGAACAGTCCGTATGTGTCTGACGGCATCTCCGCCGAAACCATCAAGCGCACACCCGACCGCAACGTGTCAGACGCCCTTCGTCGCATCAGCGGCGCCAGTGTCCAGCAAAACCGGTTTATCGTCATACGCGGACTCAACGACCGCTACAACGCCAATATGATCAACGGAACGCCGCTTCCGAGTACCGAACCCGACCGGAAGGCTTTTTCGTTCGACATCTTCCCATCGAATATCGTCGACAACCTGATCATTGCCAAGACCGCTACGCCCGACCAACCGGGTGAGTTCGCCGGCGGTATCATCCAAATCAATACAAAAGGAATACCCGACCGTAACTTCCAGTCGCTTTCCATCGGCAGCGGATACAACACCCAGACCACCGGCAAAGAACAACTCGATTATAAAGGAGGAAGTACCGATTGGCTAGGCATCGACGACGGAACCCGTGCGCTACCCTCACAGATTCCGGATTATTTCAACTTCCGCGACCTGACGGCCTCCGAACGCGCCGGGTACGCCCAGTATCTCGACAGTGACTGGAGCCTTCGCAAAAAGACCTTCGCCCCCAACATCAGCTTCCAGTATACGAATGCCCGACGGTTTTCCCTTTTCGGGAAACAGGCCGGGTTTCTATTGTCGGCGTCGTATAATAAAACCAACAACTTCTTCGAGACGATTCGCCGTGATTATGAAAATCCGGGACCCGAAGAACCATCGTTGCTCTATGCCGATTTCCTCGACAGCAACTATGTGGAACAGTACCTGGTAGGTGGACTTTTGAACTTCACCCTGAAACTAAACGCAAACAACAGTCTGAGCTTCAAGAATATTTATAGTATCAATTCCGATGACCGCGTCATCATCCGGTCAGGAACGCCCTTCCAGGCGACCGATGTCAACCCGCTGCAACTCTACTCTTCCGTGCGATGGTTTACAGGCAACCGCATTTACTCCGGACAGCTCATCGGCGAGCACTTCTTTACCGCCGCCAAACAACGGCTGACGTGGTTGGTATCGTATAGCAATGTGCAGCGCGACATCCCCAACCTGCGCCGTAACATCTACACTTTTTATAAGGAAGTAACCGATCCGTCCAATCCGAATCCGGCCGACCTCCAGCCCGTTGCCAGCATCGCCGAAGGAAATGCCGGTGCCGACTATGGCGGCGGGATGTTCTTCTCAAAGAACAGCGAGAACGGCCTCAATGTCAAAGCCGATTTTTCCCAGCCGATAGGGAAGGAAGGCGAAATCAAAACCGGACTGTTCTTCCACAGGAGAGACCGCGACTTCTATGCCCGCCAGTTGCAGTACAACAAACTCAACACCGGCACCGCCGTATTCGACGACAGCCTGCTGACCCTGCCGGATGCTACCATATTCAATCCGGGGAACATCGGCATCACTGGTCCGGGTACCGCCGGGTTCACCCTTTTCGACGGCAGTAAGTACTTCGACAGTTATACCGCATCTGCCGACCTCACCGCGTTTTACATGATGGCCGATAACCGCTGGAAGAAATTCCGGTTTATATATGGCGTCCGGATGGAATCCTACCGCCAGCAACTGACCACCCGGCTGACCGACACCGAATGGCTGCGGCAAAAAGAAAACCAGGTCGACGTATTGCCATCGGCCAATGTGGTCTACGCGCTGACCGAGCAACAGAACCTCCGGTTGAGCTATTCACAAACCATCAACCGTCCGGAGTTCCGCGAATTGGCGCCTTTTGGGTTTTACGATTTTACCACCCAGTTCTTTACATCGGGTAACCCAGCACTCAGCATCGCGAACATCCAGAATTTCGACTTCCGGTACGAGATCTTCCCAGGACGCAACCAACTGTTCTCAGTGTCGGCTTTCTACAAAAAATTCCGCCGCCCCATCGAGTTGATCGCCGGTATCAATAATAAGGAAGTAAGTTATAAGAATGCCGAGTCGGCGCGCAATTTCGGTTTCGAGCTCGAATTCCGCACCGTCGTAGGCTCGTGGTTCGGCCGAGAGGAAGGCGGCTTCCTCAACGACCTTACCGTCTTCTCGAACCTGTCGATCATCGACTCGAAGGTAGACGTATCGAACCTGGCATCGGCCTCTGACGACCAAAAAGAGCGTCCGATGCAAGGGCAGTCACCCTACGTTTTCAACGCCGGGCTCCAATATGCCAACGAAAGCTCCGGATGGATCGTGTCTGTCAACGTCAACCGCGTCGGAAACCGGATCGCGGTTGTAGGCAATACTGAAGCCGAGCCCGACCTGTGGGAGAAGAGCCGCACCCTGCTTGACGCCCAGTTGGCGAAGCGCTTTCTCGGCAATAAGCTGGAAATCAAATGTAATATCCAGAACCTGCTTGACCAGGACCTGATTTTCTACCAGAACAAAACCGGAGGGAAAAATGTCACCGGCATCAGTGCGCTGGCCAATGGGATTTTTACCGGAGATAAACAGAATGCCGACGGGTACCAGGAAGGCGTTGATGACCTTGTGTGGTCGTCGCGGTTCGGTAGTACGTTCTCCCTCAGCGTGCTTTACAATTTTTAATTACAATTACGTAACATATTGATAATCAATATAATATAATAAAAAGTAAACACATTTTCTACCTTCGTTTCAATCCTTTAACATCAAAAAAACACAACAAATGAAAAAACTCAGCGTGCTCATGATGCTCCTTTTGGGAGTCGTTGGTTCGGCCCAGATCGTACCAACTTCCTATCAGGGAGCTTTTGCACCAGCCCCCGCTGCCATGTGGACGGACGGCTGGACGAATTTCGATCCACAAAACACCGCCTACCCATCGGCGACGGTAACGGTCAACACGGCCATCACCACCAACACCACCTGGACGTCAGGCAACACCTACCTCTTGTCAGGATTGGTGTATGTAAAGAACAACGCCACGCTTACTATTCAGCCAGGTGTAAAAATCCTTGGCGATAACAGCGGTTCTGCCCTTGTGATCACACGTGGCGCGAAATTGATGGCAGTCGGAACGGCTGCGGCTCCGATCGTATTCACATCCGATAAGCCTGTCGGCCAACGCGCTAAAGGCGATTGGGGAGGCATCATCCTATTGGGTAAAAGCCAGTTCAACCTGAACGGAGGCGAGAATTACATCGAAGGGATTACCAACTCTCCCGACACACAATACGGCGGCGGCGCGTCTCCTATCCTTAACGATAACTCCGGTACGCTGAAGTATGTGCGTATCGAATTCGGAGGATACGTATTCGCCCCAAACAACGAAATCAACGGCCTGACTATGGGAGCGGTCGGTAGCGGTACCACCATCGACTACGTGCAGGTATCGTTCACCAACGACGACGCTTTCGAATGGTTCGGCGGAACGGTTGACTGTAAGCACCTTGTGGCCTATCGCAACCTTGACGACGACTTCGATACCGATAACGGCTACAGCGGCCGCGTTCAGTTCGGGTTGGCGATCCGCGACCCACAAATATCCGACGCTCCGGCTGTTTCCACATCAGAAGGTTTTGAGTCTGACAACAACGCGGCCGGTTCAGAAGTGTCGCCTTACACCAGCGCCATCTTTACCAACATGACCATGGTCGGACCGTCGTACCGTCAGACACTGCCAAACGGAGGCACACTGGCCACCGGCTACAAGCGTGCGGCCCGTATCCGTCGTGCATCCCGCCTGAAAATCTACAACTCCATTTTCATGGATTATCCGGAAGGCCTTCACGTTGACGGCGTCGGATCTGAAACAGCGGCCCTTAACGGCACGCTTCGTTGGAACAACAACATCCTGGCCGGTATCACCAATACCACCAAAGTATTGCAGGTCAACACATCCGGAAACAACCCATCGTTCAACATCAGCACCTGGTATGCGGCCAACGGCAACACCACACTGGCGACGAGCAGCGGGCTGCTTACGGCTCCGTATAACACGTCGAATGCGACGGTATATACCGGACTCGACTACCGTCCGGCTTCACAAAGTGTAATTAATGGTGCCAGCTTCACCGATTCGTATTTCAACGGTATCCTCAATCCGATTGCCACTACCAAACTGAAATCATCACAATGTGGCATCACCATCAGTACGTTGACGACACAGTTGTATGCTACCGCCGTAGCGGGTGCACAGGCCTACCGTTTCCAGGTAACCAATGGTGCTACCGTACGTGAGTACACCCCAGCCAATGCCGGGGAAGCCTTTTTCAACCTGAACCTTCTCCAGGGAGGTGCTGCGTATGGTGTAGCCTACTCCGTAAAAGTCGCCATCAAAGTAGAAGGCGTATGGGGTAACTATGGCGATGCCTGTATCGTAACGACGCCGGCCGCTTCACCGCTTACCAAACTGAAAACCGCACTGTGTGGTGTCACCATACCGACCCTCGGAACACTGTTGTCAGCCAATTCCGTAACCGGCGTATCAGGTTACCGTTTTGAGATCACCAATGGGACCAACATACAAACGTTTATCCCGGCGGCAGGTTCAAATACCTTTGCCCTGACCCAATTGCCAGGCGGAGGCGCTTTCTCTACCACCTACTCGATCCGCGTAGCCACCCTGGTGAACGGCGTATGGGGTGCATATGGTGATGCTTGTACTGTCACTACACCATCTGCCGCTACAAAAGTAATGGCATCACAGTGTGGCACGACGATTCCGGCACTCAACACTCCGATTTATGCCGATGAAGTAACCGGTGCTACCGACTACAAATTCGAAGTGACACTTGCAGGAAATGTTCGTTTCCGTGAGAACAATGTTCGCTACTTCAACCTGACACAACTTACAGGCGGAGCAGCTTATGGCGCGACCTACAGTATCCGCGTGGCAGCAAAACTCAACGGGGTGTACCAAGACTTCGGTCCGGCTTGTAACATCACGACGACGACAAACATCCCGCCAACAAAACTGAAAGTGGCCTCCTGCGGTGTAACACTTCCAGCACTTGGAACAGCGATCAACGCCACACCGGTTCCATCTGTAGAAGGCTATAAATTCGAAGTGACCAACGGTTCAAACGTACGCACACTTGAAACAATAGACGCGACATTTAACCTTACGCAATTGAGCGGCGGCGCAACCTATGCGACTACCTATTCTATCCGTGTAGCGGTTAAATTCAATGGTACCTACGGTGCTTATGGCGACGCCTGTACCGTAACGACTCCGGCTACCGCCCCTACGACGTCGTTGCAAACTGCAACCTGTGGCGCGACACTCGCGGCCGTCAACTCTGTATTATATGCCAACTCATTGGCCGGCGCCCAGATGTATCGTTTTGAGGTGACCAACGGAGCCCTTATTCGTACGGTCGACAAAACAAACTACTATTTCAAACTGACCGACTTGTCAGGAGAAGCCATCAAATATGGCACTACCTACAGCGTTCGGGTAGCCGTAATGACCAACGGCACCTGGGGTGTATACGGTTCTTCCTGCAATGTCACGACACCGGCTGTTGCGCCACTTACCACACTTAAGAGCACGCAATGTGGCGTAACACTGGCCGCCTTCAACACCCTGATCTATGCGAACACCGTATTGAACGTTGATGCATACCGATATGAAGTAACCAACGGCGCTACGGTTCGCACCATCGATAAACCGGCTGCCAGCTATTTCTTCAGGCTGACCGACCTGGGTGGCGAACCTATCACAGCCAACACCGTGTATTCTGTTCGTGTAGCCACTTCGGTGAACGGTACCTTCGGGGCCTACGGATCGGCCTGTACGGTAACCACACCGGCTACGGGTCGTTTCGAGCAGGAAGAAGAGGTAACAGAAGTACGTCCAACGGAGGCGACATTGGTTGCCTATCCGAATCCGTTTACGAGCGCCTTCCAGATCAAACTGGACAGCGAGTCGGATGAGAAAGTAGAAATCGTGGTTTTTGATATGTCAGGCGTTGTAGTAGATACCATCAGCACCACCAAAGAGCGACTGTCAGAATTGACACTCGGCGACCGCTACCGCAATGGCGTTTATAACGCAATCCTTACCCAGGGACAATTTGTGAAGCGCTTCCGCCTGATCAAGCAGTAGTCCTCCTGTTGCTACTTTAAAAAACCCGTGGGATGTCCTCCCGCGGGTTTCCTTTTTGTAGGCCCTGAGCCCTTCCACCAAAGCCGAATTCCGTACTTTTGCCGAAACGCAGAATCGGTGGGACTATACAAGAAACTCTTCCAGCAAACGGCCATTTATGGGATGGCAGCCGTATTGCCCAAGATTTTCTCGTTCCTGCTGGTGCCGCTCTACACCGATGCCCTTCACAACAAAGGCGATTATGGGCGCGTGTCGGTACTCTTCTCCTGGATGATCTTTTTCAACGTGCTGCTTGCCTACGGTATGGAAACGGCGTTTTTCCGTTTTTACAACCGCGAGAAAGACCGGCAACAGGTAGTGGAAACCGCGATGGTGTCGTTGGTATGGACGTCGTTCGCCTTTCTCTTCACCGCATTGTTGTTCCGCGAACAATTGGCAGTGTGGGCGGGGGTGGATGTCGAATACGTCACCTACCTCGTCTGGATCCTGTTGCTTGATGCGCTCGTCATCATCCCCTTTTCGAAACTCCGCGCACAGCAACGCCCCATCCGCTACGCCGTCATCAAAGTCGGGAACGTATTGGTCAACCTCGTACTCAATGTCTTCTTCCTGATCTACCTGCCCAAACTGGCGGCTCACGACCCGGGAGGCTTCTTTGATTCCATTTACTATTCGAATTTCCAGGTCGGATACATCATCATCTCCAATGTCGTAGCCAGCCTGCTCACCCTGCTGGCCTTCGCCCCCGACTACCTCCGCATGCGCTGGCATTTCGATTGGGCGCTGTGGAAGAAAATGCTGCAATACAGCCTTCCCGTCATGGTAGCCGGCGTCGCGTTTGCGATCAACGAACAATTCGATAAAATCCTCCTGCAGAAGTTACTTCCGCTGTCGCCCGAAAAAGCAGAAGAACAGGTTGGTATCTATTCTGCCTGCTACAAGATTGGCCTTTTCATGGTGCTTTTCCGAACGGCTTATACGCTGGGCATCGAACCCTTCTTTTTCAGCCATGCCGACAAAGAGAACGCGGCCAACACCTACGCCACGATCACCCGCTATTTTGTCATCTTTGGCTCGTTCATCCAATTGGCGGTGATTGTGTTCGCCGACGTCCTCAAACAGATCATGCTGCGCGATGACGTCTACTGGGAAGGGATGAAGGTCGTGCCGCTCATCATCTTCGCAAACTTCTTCCTCGGCATTTACACCAACCTGTCGGTCTGGTACAAACTCATCGACAAAACGTACATCGGCGCGCTGATTTCGCTCGTGGGAGCCGTTGTTACCCTGCTGTTGAATTTCTGGCTCATCCCGCTCGACGGGCCCTTCGGAGGCTACTATGGATCCGCCATTGCTACCATCGGCGCCTACGGCAGTATGATGCTGATTTCCTACCTGATGGGACAACGGTATTATCCCGTGCCCTACGATAAAAAGCGGATCGGCGGCTACCTCACCCTTTCGATTGTCTTCTCGGTGGTGTATTTTTACCGTTTCCGGGAAAATTACCTGGTAGGAGGCGCGTTGCTACTCGCCTTCCTCGGCGTCATTTTTATCGCCGAAAAAGACGCAATCCGCCAGGTGCTGCAACGCCGTGAAAAACCACAGTCCCCCGTTTCAGGTGGGCCTGATAATGAAAACCAACTCGTATGACCATTCGCATCATCAACAAATCATCGCATCCGCTGCCCCATTATGAATCGTTCGCTTCGGCCGGTATGGACCTCCGGGCCCATCTCACCACACCCGTGACGCTACGCCCGATGGGACGCGCCATCATCCCCACCGGATTATACATCGAGCTTCCGGAAGGGTATGAAGCACAGGTGCGCCCAAGAAGTGGACTCGCGGCCAAAAAAGGCGTCACCGTCCTCAATGCACCCGGCACTGTCGATGCCGATTACCGTGGTGAAATCGGGGTCATCCTCATTAACCTTTCGGAGGAAGATTTTGTGGTGGAAGACGGCGAACGCATCGCGCAACTGGTCATCGCCAAACACGAACGCGCCGGATGGATCGAAGTCGAATCCCTGTCGGAAACCGCCCGCGGTGAAGGAGGGTTCGGAAGTACCGGCGTAAAATAAAAGCAAACAAAAACATCCTATACAAATGAAAATCATTGTCCCAATGGCCGGTCGTGGCTCCCGTCTTAGGCCACATACGCTTACCGTACCGAAGCCGCTGATCCCGATTGCCGGCAAACCCATCGTACACCGTCTGGTTGAGGATATCGCGGGTGTGCTCCACCAGGCCATCGAAGAAATTGCCTTCATCATCCACAAAGACTTCGGCAAACAGGTAGAAAGTGACCTCCTCGCCATTGCCGCCAAACTAGGAGCGAAGGGCACGATTTACTACCAAAACGAAGCCCTCGGAACCGCCCACGCCATCATGTGTGCGAAAGACAGTATGACCGGACCGATCGTCGTGGCATATGCCGACACACTTTTCCGGGCTGATTTTACGTTAGATACTACCGCCGACAGCGTGATATGGGTGAAGCAGGTAGACGATCCGAGCGCGTTTGGTGTCGTGCAGTTAGACGGTGACCGCATTGTGGATTTTGTCGAGAAACCGAAGGAATTCGTATCCGACCTCGCCATCATCGGCATCTACTACTTCAAGTCCGGCGAAGCGCTACGCGAGGAATTGCAATACCTGCTCGACAATAACGTCGTGAAGGGAGGCGAGTACCAATTGACCGACGGACTCGAGAACATGAAGCAAAAAGGACTGCGGTTCGTGCCCGGAAAAGTAGACGAATGGATGGATTGCGGCAACAAGAACGTCACTGTTGAAACCAATTCGCGCATGCTGCAGTTTCTGCACGCCGATGGGGAGCAACTGGTGTCGGATAGCGCCGTTTTGGAAGCGTCGACCATCATCCCGCCGTGTTTTATCGGTGAGGGAGTGGTGTTGAAGAACGCCACCGTCGGCCCGAACGTCTCACTCGGCAAAGGAACCAAAGTGGAGAACAGCTCCATCAAAAACAGCCTGGTGCAGGAGAAATCGACGATCCGCAATGCGAACCTTGACAACGCCATGATCGGAAGCCACGCGACCTTCGACGGGAATTTTACCAGCATCAGTATAGGCGATTATTCCGTGTTGGAATAATTCTTAAGAGCACGATAAAAAAAGGGTTGTTACGACAGATTGATGTATTTTAGGCAGATGTACAAAAAATGGCTTACCATCGCACTGGTTCTCGGAGGATGCTTCCTCCGGATGCCGGCCTGCGCCCAACAGGGGGAACCGGAAGATATCGGTGTAGCGGAAGATAAATTCCGCGACAAGTTCTTCGAAGCCCTGCGCCAAAAGGCCATCGGCAATTACGACAAGGCCATTTCCTATGTCGACGAATGCCTGAAATTACAACCCGATAACCCCGCCCTTTTCAACGAAATCGGACGGAACCAACTACTGGCCAAACACTACAAAGAAGCCTACGAGGCATTTGAGAAGGCGAGTCAACTCGACCCCGCCAACCGTTGGTACCTGAACGGCATGTATGACGTGGCCTACGAAACGCAAGACTGGAACCGCGCCATCGGTATTGTCACCAAACTCCTTCCGTTTGACGATACGCTGAAGGAAGACCTCGTTTCATTGTATATGAACACAAAGCAGTTCGACAAAGCCCTGGCCCTGATCAACGAACTCAACGCCACCGTTGGGCATTCCGAAAAGCGCGATTTGTATAAGGCCGATATCCTGTCGGATCCGAAATACGCCGGAAGCGAGAAAGACGACCTGCTCGCCCGGATCAAAGCCGACCCGCAGGACGAAGCGGCCTATCTCGAACTCATGTCGCTCTACAGCAACAGTGGCCAGGAAGCCAAAGCCAATGAAATCGCCAAACAGTTGGAAAAAGCCATCCCGGCTTCCGATTGGGCCCAGGTGAGCCTGTTCCGAAACGCGCTCGCGGCCAATGATGGCGATCATGCGGTTACAGCCATGAACCAGCTACTCAAAAGCACCCGGATCGATTCGAAGATCAAGCACCGGGTCATCAATGAGTTTTTGCTGTTTACCCAGAAGAACCCTCAGTATGCCGAGGCGCTGGCCCAGGCCACGGCGCTGTTTGGGGGCGACCAACAGGCCAAGACGGCCAAAGAAATCGGCAAGTTCTACCAGGGGAAAGGCGACTGGAAGAGCGCCGCGACTTACTACGAGAAAGAAGCGACCGCCAACCCGGCCGATCTCGAAAACACCCTGTTGTTGCTCCAGGCGTATGCGGAAACCACACAGTTTGACAAGCTGAACGCCAAAGCCGCGGCTGCCATCGAACTTTATCCGATGCAACCCGAATTGTATTACTATGGCGGGCTCGCCCTCAACCAGTTGAAGCAGTTCGCAAAGGCAAAAGACCTGTTGCTTACCGGAGTAGATTATATCGTCGACAGCGTACCGCTGGAAGCCAATTTCAATATACAGATCGGCGAAGCCTATCACGGACTCGGAGACGAGGCCAACAAGGAAAAGTACTTCCTCAAAGCCGACAAATTGCTTAATAAAAAGAAATGAAAAAAGGAATCATCATAGCCCTGCTTGCGCTCGTGGCTGTCTCCTGTAAAACCCAACAGGCAGTGGTAGCGACCGCGAAGGCACGCGAAGCCCAATCGGTTGCCGAAATCGCGAAAGGGCATTACGCCAGCCAGGGCGATTTCCGCACAGCCTATATCAAAGGGTCGGTCAGCTACAAAGACGACAACCAGTCGCAGTCGCTTTCAACCGAGATCCGCATCCAGAAAGACCAAAAGATACTTGTGAGCCTTCGTTTGCTCGGCATCACCGTCGCCAAGGCACTCATCACGCCATCGGAAGTCAAATACTACGAAAAAGCCAATGGTACCTACTTCGAAGGCGATTATGCCTCGCTAAGCAAATGGCTGGGCACCGAACTCGACTACGCCAAAGTGCAGCGCCTGTTACTCGGTCAGGCAATGGACGACCTTACAGCGGCCGGTTTCATCGCCTCGCTGGAAGAACAGATGTACAAACTTGAAAAACAGTCGGACGGCACCGAAAAAGTGTTTTACTTTGAAGCGTCAAAATACCTGCTGAAACGGCAGGGGGTAAGCCAGCCGAGTCGCAGCCGTGTCCTGCAGGTCAGTTACGACGGGCATAAAGAATACGCAGGGCTGCTGCTGCCGTCGACGATTGGCATAGAAGCCTTCAACAAAGACAAAAAAACAACCATCGACATCGACTATACCTCCGCGACCTTCAACGAAGATCTTACCTTCCCCTACAGCGTTCCGGATGGCTATGACCGCGAAGAACTTGACTGAACCAAAACAGCCAAAACATGACCAAACACCTATTCACTTTCGTTGCGTTACTGTTGGTAGCCATGGCATCGGCCCAGGGCGACGAGCAGGAAAAACTCGAACGGAGGAAAGCGCAGTTACAGGCCGAAATCCGTGAGCAGGAAGCGCTTCTGCAACAGCAGAACCAGAAGCAGAAATCGGTCACGTCCCTCATCGCGCAGCAGACTGAGAAAATCAAATTGCGCGAGCAGTTGATCCGTACCACCGAGAAGCAGGCCCGTTTGCTAAAGGATAACATGTACCTGAACCAACTCGAGATCAACCGGATGCACCGTGAACTCGACACGCTCCGCGCCGATTATGCCGAAATGATCCGGAAGTCATATAAAACGCGTTCCGAGCAAAGTCGCGCCATGTTCCTGTTGTCATCACAAAACTTCCTACAGGCCTACAAACGGGCGCAATACCTCAAGCAATACGCCGCCTACCGTAAGATGCAGGGCGAGGAAATCCGTCAGAAAGCCGAGCGGTTACGCGCCCTGAACGCTACGCTCGATACCCAGAAGAAAGAAAAACAAGACCTGTTGGCCGAGCAGGAAACCGAGCGGCAAACCCTGCAGAAAGAAAAGCAGGAGCAGGAGAAATTGATGAACTCCATCAAGAAAGACAAAAAACGCATCGCCGCCGAAATCAAAAAGAAACGAAGCGAGTCGGCTGCCATCGACCGAAAAATCGATAAGTTGATCCGCGACGCGATCACTGCGGCCAACAAAAAAGCCGCCGAAGCCAATAGGAAAGCAAACCCAACGGTGTCAGCCGCCAAAACCGAAGCGACCATCAAATCGAATAAGATTGTCCTTACGCCGGAAGCGAAACTGGCCGCCGATAACTTCCGGGCCAACAAAGGAAAACTCCCATGGCCGGTAGAACGCGGAACGGTGTATATGCCCTATGGCAACAGCGTCATCCACCCGGAATACCAACTACCGGTAAAAAACAGCGGTGTGGAGATTGAAACGGATAAAGGTGCTACAGCCCGCGCCGTCTTTAGTGGAACGGTCTATAAGGTAACCGATATATCGCCCGTCAACAAACTCGTCATCATCCAGCACGGTGATTACTTCACGGTCTACCAAAACCTGAGTAGTGTATCGGTCAGCCAGGGTGAGAAGGTCTCGACGAAACAGGCAGTGGGTCGCATCCGTACCAACGGCGACACCGGAAAAACCATCCTGAAATTCATGATTTCGCAGAACACCACCTACGCCAATCCGGCGACGTGGCTCTACAACATGTAAGCGTTACAGCACCTCGATAGAGACGCGTAACGTGCCGTGGTTCTTGTTATCGGTAATTTCCATGAAGGCCCGCTTGCTCAGATCGAGCTCACGGCTCTTTTTCTGCGGACCCCGGTCATTGACGGTGACCACAACCGATTTTCCATTTGCGAGGTTCGTGACGCGTAGCTTGGTGCCGAAAGGAAGGGTACGATGGGCAGCCGTCAGTTTTTGGTTGCGGAAGGTCTCGCCGTTCGCTGTTTTACGCCCGTCGAAAGTATCGGCATAATACGACACCTCCGCACTTGCTTTATACACACTGCGTTTGGAACTGCCACAGGCGGCCAACAGTAGCGAAGCCACCATAAAAAGCGTGAGGGTTGCCTTGCGGGCGGCCATCAGGGCTGTACGACTTCCAGCGTGACACGAAGCGATCCGCCGTAGCGCGAACCTCCGGCGATATCCATAAAGGCGCGCTTAGAGAGGTCGATATCCCGTCCTTTGGTGAACGGACCCCGATCGGTTACCTCGATGATGACCGACTTTCCATTGGCCTCATTCGTCACACGCACTTTCGTGCCGAACGGAAGCTTCCGATGGGCGGCCGTATACTTCGAGTTGCTGAACACCCGTCCGCTGGCCGTCCGCCGTCCGTTAAGTCGATCGGCATAATACGACGCGTGGGCGTTCTTCTTCAGTAATTTAAAACGGTATTTCCCCGACAACACAATCGAGTCGCTGACGATACTGTCCTGCTTACCCTTAGGTTGCTGCAACCGAAGGTGACCCGCAGGCACAAGGCCATACCCCAGTAGCGACACCAGGAACACACATACGGCCACAATACGCAGCCGCAACCTCATGAAAGCAGGTCTTTAAGTGTAGCCGACAGCAGGTCCCACGGAATGCGGCTCAGGAGCAGTACGATTCCGATTCCGTAAAAAATCAGGAACGATTTGAACTTCGATTTGCTGTCTGTTTTGCGTTTGTGTTTCGACCATCCGATGGTAATCAGGACGATCGCAATAAGGTTGACGAAAGGGTGTTCAACGGCAGTCAGGCGAAGCGACGCGTCCGACATCTGGCTCATGGCCGATTTTCCCAGCGGAGAGATCAGCCAGATAATCAGGCCGACCACAAATTGCAGGTGGGTGAAGATAAGCGCAAACAGCGAAAGCTTGCGGTCTTTCTGGGTAAACTCCCGATTTCCCGAGAAGCCCATGAGTGCATTGATAAAAGCAGCCAAAAGTAAAACGAAGACCAAAATGCCCGTTATCGCATGGACGTCGCGTATATATGGGTACATAGCATTGATGTTAGGATTCCAAATATAGCAAAAAAACCCCGCTTTTCGGGCGGGGTGGGCATTTAACCTTTATTTAAGGCTTGTTTCGCGTTGTAGGAAATGACGCAATAATAACGTAGTGGAGGCATCATGTTGGGCTACCTGTCCTGTTTCAATTTCCCCCAGGATCGAGTTCGCCAACTGTTTACCGAGCTCCACGCCCCACTGGTCGTAGCTGAAAATATTCCAGATTACCCCCTGCACGAAAATCTTGTGTTCGTAGAGCGCGACCAGCGCCCCCAGGCTTTTCGGAGTCAGTTGGTCAATGAGAAGCGTATTAGTAGGCTTGTTACCGGCAAAGACCTTAAACGGCAGCAAAAACGCCGCCTTCTCAGCCGAAACGCCTTGTTTTTCGAATTCCGCCCGCACCTGCGCCTCGGTCTTGCCGTTCAGCAATGCTTCGGTCTGTGCGAAGAAATTCGACATCAGTTTATGATGGTGGTCGGCATCGCCGTGCAGCGGTTTTACAAACCCGATGAAGTCGGCCGGGATCAGTTTGGTGCCCTGGTGGATCAACTGGAAGAACGCGTGCTGCGAATTCGTACCCGGCTCACCCCAGATCACCGTGCCGGTCTGGTAGGTCACCGGAACGCCGTTGCGCGCCACACTCTTACCGTTGCTCTCCATGATGCCCTGTTGCAGATACGGCGCCAGTTTCTGCAGGTATTGTGTATAGGGGATAAGCGCCTCGGTTTCGGCGCCAAAGAAATTGTTGTACCAAATGCTCAGCAAGGCAAGCACCACCGGGATGTTCTGCTCAGGTGCCGCCGTCCGGAAGTGGGTGTCCATTTCGTGTGCACCCGCCAATAGCCCCTCAAAATGCTCGTATCCGGTGGCCAGGCTGATCGAAAGACCCACGGCACTCCACAGCGAGAAGCGTCCGCCCACCCAATCCCACATTGGGAAGATGTTCGCTTCGGCAATACCAAAAGCGGTCACGTTCGGGATGTTCGTTGAGACCGCCACGAAATGGCGCGCAATATCCTCCGGTTGGGCCGATTGCAGGAACCATTTTCGGATGGTTTCGGCGTTGGTCAGGGTTTCCTGCGTGGTGAACGTTTTAGAGACAATGACAAACAACGTCGTTTCAGGGTCAAGTCCACGAAGGCTTTCATACACATGGTCCCCATCCACATTCGAAACAAAGTGCACGTTGAGGTGGTTTTTGTAGAAACGCAGCGCTTCTACCACCATAGCCGGACCCAGGTCGGAGCCGCCGATGCCGATGTTGACCACGTCGGTAAACGGTTTTCCGGTGAAGCCCACACGGTGTCCGCCAATGACTTCATCCGAAAAAGCTTTGATACGGGCCTTTACCTGCGCCACATCCGGCATGACATTTTCACCGTCTACGCGGATGTCAGCCGTTTCCGGTGCCCGCAACGCCGTATGCAACACCGCACGGCCTTCCGTCTCATTGATCGCGTCACCGCCAAAATACGAAGCAATCGCCTGTGGCAGTCCCGCTTCCTCCGCCAACTGCGTCAGAAGTGAAAGCGTCTCCGCGGTCAGTATGTTTTTGGAATAATCCACCACAAAGTCGTTCCAGGCGATGGTGAAGTTTTCCGCCCGTTTCGGATCATTCCGGAACAGGTCCGACATGTTGGCCGCAGCCATTTGGGTATAATGCGCCTGCAATTTAGACCAGGCAGGAAGTGTCGTGGGGTCGTACTTTGGTAAGGCCATCGGGCTAATTTAAGCCGCAAAGGTACGAGTTACCCACGGAAGCCGCAAAATGAGTAGGAAGGGAAGGGGAATTATAACGTTGTAGGTTGAAACTATTCTAATTAGCGAATGGGGAAATTAGCGAATTAGCGAATGATCCGAAACCGCAACAGTATTCTAACAGTCACGAGTTGGCTGGTTTGATATGGAAATCGGCGTAAAATGTATTTGGTAAAATCCGCAAGGCTCTGGAAAACCGCAGGGCGGGATGGCGTTACTTATCAGCAACTATTGCGTACCACAACCATTCGCTAATTCCCACACCGCCCCAACTACTACGCGCTACACACATTCGCTAATTCGCTAATTTCCCCATCCGCGAATCAACTTCACCGCCCCACCTACCACGCGCCAAGCATTCGCTAATTCGCTAATTTCCCCATTCGCTAATCAACTTCACCGCCCCAACTACCACGCCACACGCATTCGCTAATTCGCTAATTTCCCCATTCGCTAACCAACTTCACCGCCCCAACTACTACGCGCTACACACATTCGCTAATTCGCTAATTCCCCCATTCGCTAATCAACTTCACCGCCCCAACTACCACGCCGCACACGCATTCGCTAATTCGCTAATTCCCACATTCGCTAATTCCTTCCAAACTTCCTCTCAAAAACACTATCCAACGTCTTCTTCAACGGCGCCATCTCTTTCATATAGCGCGCCTTGAAACGCTCGGGCATCGGTTCAGAATTCGGTAGTTTGAGGCTAAGCGGGTCGACCTGCCGGCCGTTTACCCAAAAGCGGTAGCACACGTGCGGACCCGTCGCAAGACCGGTGCTGCCCACCCGACCGATGACATCGCCCTGGCCGACACGCTGTCCCTGCCGGACGAGTATCTTCGACATGTGAAGGTATTGCGTCGCATAGGTGCCATTGTGGCGCACCTTCACGAAGTTGCCGTTTCCGGCGGTGTAGCCCGTGCGTTCTACAGTGCCCGCGGCCGTGGTCATAATCGGAGTGCCCGTCGGCGCAGCGTAATCCGTGCCGTTGTGCGCCTTCCAGATCTGTTGTACCGGGTGGAAGCGGTTCCGAGAAAAACGCGACGTAATGTGGATGAACTTCAACGGCGCCTTCAGGAACATGTTCTTCAACACTTTTCCGTCTTCGTCATAATAATCGATCTTCCCCGATGTCGTATCCTGTTGGAAAGGGAACGCATAGATCCGCTTCCCTTTATATTCGATAAAAGCCGCGTCAAGCCGTTCCACCCCGTCGTAAATACTGTCGTTGATATAGCGCTCGGTGAAACTGATGGCGAAGCGGTCTTCTTTCTGCAGTTTGAAGAAGTCGATCGACCAGGCATAGATCCGTGCGATTTCCGTCGCAAAGCCCGGATCGACTTTTTGTTTTTGTAGACTTTCCGTAAGTGAGCCCTCCAGTCCCATTGCGATGGTGCGCTTCTTCAGCGTAATCGGACGCACTTTTTTATAAGCGACCACCGAATCGCGTAGGTCCACCACATAATAACTCGTGCGGTCGGGCTGGTAGATGAAGGCCTGCAGACGGTGTGATTTGTCTTTGGTGCGCAGCAACGTATACGGCTTCCCGAAACGCATCTTACGCACATCAAATGAATCCTGGATTTTCTCGTTGAGCACATGCACGTTATACGTACCCAGGTTTTCCTTCTCAAGCAGCGTGCCGAACGTATCGCCGTTTTTCAGCGTATCATGCACGACATTATAGTCATTGAGGCGAAAGCCAAATTCGATGACGATGGGCTCCGGCTTCGGTTTCGCGGCAGGTTCGGCCACGTCTTTCTTACAGGAGGCGAATACAAACAGGAAAAGCAGAACGGGGAGAATCCTTTTCAAAACGGTCAGGCGTATGATCGATTAGACGTTCTCGCCCCAGGTGGCCAGTTCTTCGGAAGTCCAGAGTTCTGGGAAGAAAATCCGGCGTTGGTATTTCGGGTGCATGTATTTCTGCCACTCGCTGCCGCCGGTCGCCTCTTTCTTTACCGCCCCGCTTTCGAGGTATTTGCTTGCAGCCGACATATGTCCCAGTGTCCAGGTGATGTTGACCGTGCGGTCGTAGTGACGCATCGCGGCCACCAATTCCGGGTTGTTTTGGTCGTGGGCCGGCAATTGGCGGAACTTCTGCCAAAGGTTGATGGTATTGTATTCCTCCATGAAGCGAAGGAACTGGTCTTTGTATTTTTTCTCGAACTGTTCGATGAGGTACGACTTGCGTCCCGTTTCGTAATCTTTGCCCGCGGCCTGCCAATACAGGTGCTCGAAGGCGTGGCTGTAAGGTGTGTTGCGGTCGATCGTCGCCCGGAAGCGGTGGTCGATCAGGTTGATGAGATCGGTTGAGGCGAACTCGATAAGGCGGTATTGCGCACTCTGGAAGCCCGAGGCCGGCGTCAGCGTGTTGCGGAATTTCAGATATTGTTCCACTTCCATCCCATCCCGCATGATGGTGAAAGAGGTGGTGAGCATGTCGAAATACCGGCTGATCCGCATCAGTTTTTCCGTGAACATCCCCGTGTCGGGTTTCTCGGCCCGTGAGATCTGCTCGATTTCCCACAGCACCATTTTGAAGAGGAGCTCGTTTACCTGGTGGTACATGATAAACACCATTTCATCCGGAAGCAATGACCGCTGTGACTGTAGGCTCAGGAGCGCATCGGTTTGGATATAATCCCAATAGGTAATGGGTTTCGACCAAAGCAGGCCTTCTAAATGTACCTCGGGTTTTTGGCCCATGGCCCTGAATTTGTCTTCGAGCTGACCGAGCAGTTCTTCCGTATGGGTGGTGTTCGTCATGGTTTTACTTTAACGGTAAAAGGATGTTTCAATCCTTTGAAAGCATCGAGGTCGGCCTTAAGCGACCCTACCGCGAGGCTGGCTTTTATCCGCACCGGCATCTTATTGTCATCCGCAGAGATCCAGACCGTGAGGCTTTCCTCTTCTTTGAAAACGCGTCCGGACATTACTAACGGGCGGAAAATCATGGTTGATATAGTGCCAAATTTAGTCGTAATATCCTCCTTGCCTAAATATTTTAACTTAAACTTGATCAGGTCGTCGTCAAAAAACATATCGACGGTCACGGCTTCACCCACTTTCATCCGGTCGATATTCGGATGGTTCCGCAGGTAGTAGAACATCGACAGCACGTCCTGCACATTCTCGGGCACTACAAACGTCTTCTCGGTTTTCTTCTTATAGTCTTTCAGCAAGACGCGATCGGTCGACTGGTTGATGAACCCTTCCTGGTTCTTCGTATAACCCCCTTCGTCGATTTGCCTGACGAATTGGTATGGATTGCCTGTCGTTTTGTCAAAATAGCTTTCATAGTTGTCGGCGACCTTGAAGAAGAACTTCGTCATGCCGGTCGTATAGCCGCGGCCAATGGCGTGGAAGACCTTTTTGCCGTTGCGCACATCCTCTTTCACCTCCAGGGTGGCGTACCCGGCGTTGACGATGCCATAGTGGATGCGGAACTTGAAATATTCGCCTACATCAAAAGCCCGCTCTTTTTGGGAAGCGGGGGCGAAACTGAGGGTTGAGGCGAGCAGTAAAAGTAGGGAGAACCTTTTCATGAAAAGAGCAATTTTCCGCCCTCGATGCAATATCCATACCAAAGGTACCAAAACAAAAAAACCCAGTCAAATGAATGACCGGGTTTTTATGCTATTAACCAACCAAAACTATAAATTATGAAAAATTTATATCAATCGAGGGAACCACCCCTCTTTTGCTCTACAAAGATACAATCGTTTTTCGAGGAAAAGCAAGTCAAAAGCTGTTTTTAACATTAATTTCACAACGAAAACGTTGTATTTGGTCAGTTGTTTACATTTTATTCATCAACCAGACGATTACAGCGTGCCTCGAAGCGCCTGTTCGCGTTCGATCGATTCAAACAAGGCCTTGAAGTTTCCGGCGCCAAATCCGCGGGCACCCATACGCTGGATGATCTCGAAGAACAGCGTCGGACGGTCTTCAACCGGACGCGTGAAGATCTGCAACAGGTAGCCTTCATCGTCGGCATCGATCATGATGCCCAGTTTCTGCAGTTCGCTGATATCCTCTTTGAACTTCGACATGTGGTCTTTCAACCGCTCCGGAATCGCATCGTAGTACGCTTGTGGCGGTGTCGACAGGAACTCCACTCCGCGCGAACGCATATCCGCGACCGTCGTGATGATATCATCCGTGGCCACCGCGATGTGCTGCACACCCGGACCTTCATAGAAGTCGATATACTCTTCAATCTGCGAGCGTTTCTTGCCTTCCGCCGGCTCATTGATCGGGAACTTGATGCGCCCGTTGCCGTTTGACATCACCTTCGACATCAGGGCTGAGTATTCGGTCGTGATCTGCTTGTCGTCAAACGACAGGAAGTTCACGAAGCCCATCACGTCTTCGTACCATTTCACCCAGGTGTTCATCTCGCCCCAACCGACGTTCCCCACCATGTGGTCAACGTATTTGAGTCCGACCGGCGCCGGGTTATAACTACTTTCCCACGGCTGGTAGCCCGGCAGGAAGGTGCCTTTGTAGTTTTTCCGCTCGACAAACATATGCACGGTTTCGCCATACGTATAAATTCCCGCACGCACCACTTCCCCGTGTTCGTCGGTTTCTACCGTAGGTTCCATAAACACCCGTGCACCCCGCTTCGTCGTCTCTTCAAATGCCGCCCGGGCATCTTCCACCCAAAGCGCGATCACCTTCACGCCGTCGCCGTGTTTCTTCACATGTTCCCCAATCGGGTGGTCGCTTTTCAGCGCCGTCGTCAGCACCAACCGGATCTTATCCTGCTTCAGCACATACGACGCCCGGTCCTTCACGCCCGTCTCCAGCCCGGCATACGCATGCGACTGGAACCCGAAGGCCGTTTTGTAAAAGTGGGCCGCCTGCTTGGCATTCCCTACATAGAATTCGACATAGTCGGTTCCGAGAAGCGGCAGGAAGTCTTGTGCCCCTTCGAATATTTTTTCGAGTCCGTATTCAACGGATTTTATTTCACTCATGGTAATTAGCGAATTAGATGATTAGCGAATTAGCGAATGTCGCAGTGTCGTTTAGACGTTCGGACATTGTTATTCAGTTGTTTTACGTTTTTAATTGCTTGTATGTAATTAGCGAATTAGCGAATGTGGGAGTGCCGTTTAGACGTTCCGACAATCTTGTTCAATATTTTAAGTACTACTTCTAGTTTCTCCTCGAGGTGTCGGGTATCAGGATAGTGTGCCATGGTGCTACATAGGTTTATCCAATACTCGGTCTCGTCAGCCTCTTTCAGGGCGATTTTCATCTTATGGACGAAGTCTGCCTTGCTTTCGGCGTTTTGTGCTTCCTTGACGTTTGCTCCTATCGAAGTCCCCGATCGCAATAGCTGATTAGACAGGATGAACTTCTTTCGTTGTTCCAATTGCTCGGCATACAATATAACCGCAATTGAAAACTCAAACGTCAAGCGGACGATGGTGTTTTGGGAGTACAATGCACTTCCCGAGTGGCGTAATTCAGGCATATACAATTCATTTTGGCTTATATTTTTCAGTGCGACATCCATCGCTCATTACCTCCTTCAGCGGCGCCTCATCGGTCAAGATGGCCATTCGCTAATCCGCTAATTAACTCATCCGCAAATTCACCACTTTCTCCGCATTATTTATCGGTCACAATGGTCATTCGCTAATCCGCTAATTAACCCATTCGCTAATTAACCCATTCGCTGATCAACCACTTTCCCCGCATTATTTATCGGCCACAATGATCATTCGCTACTCGCTAATTAACTCATTCGCTACTTAACCACTTCTTCCGCTTTATTTATCGGTCACGGTGGTTATTCGCTAATCCGCTAATTAACCCATTCGCTAATCAACCACTTTCCCCGCATTATTTATCGGTCACAATGATCATTCGCTAATACGCTAATTAACCCATTCGCTAATCAACCACTTTCTCCGCATTATTTATCGGTCACAATGATCATTCGCTAATTATCAACCCACGACCTATAATACTCCCCATCATCAATCGCCATCGCCTCCTCCGTCACCATCAGCGGTTTGAAGGTATCGACCATAACGGCCAATTCGACCGTTTCCGTTTTGCCGATCGAACGCTCCATCGCGCCCGGTGCGGGACCGTGCGGAATCCCTTTCGGGTGCAGCGTGATGTGGCCCTGCTCGATGTTGTTGCGGCTCATGAAGTCGCCGTCCACATAATACAACACCTCGTCGCTGTCGATGTTGCTGTGGTTGTACGGCGCCGGAATTGCTTTCGGATGGTAGTCGTACAAACGCGGACAAAACGAACACACCACGAACGTCGAGGTCTCGAACGTCTGGTGGATCGGCGGCGGCATGTGCACACGTCCGGTGATCGGTTCGAAATCGTGGATGCTGAAGCCATACGGATAGTTATAGCCATCCCACCCAATCACATCAAACGGATGCGTGGCATAGACCAGTTCATGCATCATGCCCTCCTTCTTCACCTTGATCACAAAGTCACCCTTTTCATCATAGGTTTCAAGTTCCAGCGGCAATTTGAAATCGCGTTCGCAGAAAGGCGAGTGCTCCAGCAATTGGCCCGACGCGTTCTTATAGCGCTTCGGCGTGTAGAACGGCGCATGCGACTCGACATAGAAAATCCGGTTGTCGGTCGTGTCGAACTCCATCTGGTAAATCATCCCGCGCGGAATGATCAGGTAGTCGCCGTATTCGAAGGGAATATTTCCGAGCATAGTGCGGAGTTTCCCCTTCCCACGGTGGATGAACAGCATCTCATCCGAGTCGGCATTCTTATAGAAATACGACCGCATCGATTCCTGCGGGGCCGCCAGTCCGATGATACAGTCACTGTTGACCAGCATCGCCTTGCGGCTGTCGAGGAAGTCTGCCGTTGGCTTCACGTCAAAGCCTTTCAGCAATAACGATTTGATGTTCTTGGAAATGGCAATTTTCGGCTCAACCGAATACGACCGCAGGATTTCCTTTACCTGCGTGGGCCGATGCACCTGGTACATCAGCGAAGAATGGCCATGAAACCCTTCGGTGCCGAAGAGCTGCTCGTAATACAAACCACCTGCCGGTTTTTCGAACTGGGTATGGCGTTTGTGTGGAAGCTGGCCGAGTTTGTGATAAATAGGCATAGCGTTTTCATTTTGAGTGGATACGAAGTATAAAAGCGGGGTGCTTTTTACGTCACTCCGGGTTCCGTTTGATGAGGAACTTCAAATGGGACATGAGCCCTGTCCAACGCTGGTTCATATCTACAAATATCGGAAAAATTTAAATTTCAACCGTTTTCGTTGCGGGATATTTAAAAACGAAAAGCTCCCGATGAGGAGCTTTTCGTGTAATCGTAGTCGTATCGTTTAGCGCGCGCGACGGTAGTTGTATCCGTAGATCACCACGTGTGCGGCCGCAAAAATCATCGAGAAGTAAAGCAGGAAGGTATCCTCTACCAGCGGGTCACTGTGGTGCAGCAACGCCACCCCCACGAGGCTCACTACCATGATGAGTCCGGTGCCGGCGACGGTTTTATAGCTTTTCGCGCTATAACCGCCCTGGTTGTGGTGGCTGTGTTTCATACCGTAATAGAGATACAGGTCAAAACCGATCATCATCCATACGATCAAACGGATCCAGGTATCAAGCGGCAGGAACACCATCATAAACAGACAAACCGCTACACCCAGCAAGGGCACCACCGGAACCAGCGGCGTACGGAACGCACGTGGGGCATCCGGCATCTTTTTGCGCATGATCAACACGCCCACACACACTAGGATGAAGGCGAACAGCGTACCGATACTCGTCATTTCACCCACCACATCAGCCGGGATGAACGCCGCGAAGACGCTCACCAATACCATGAACAACATATTGTTTTTGGCCGGTGTACGGAATTTCGGGTGTACCTCAGAGAATACTTTCGGCATCAAACCGTCTTTACTCATCGAGAAGAACACGCGGCTTTGGCCCATCAACATCACCAGGATCACCGACGAATAACCCGCCAGGATCGCCAATACGATGGCCTTGTTCAGCCACGGATAGGCCGGCGTAATCATGCCCGAAGCATCCGGCGTACCCATATTATCAATGGCAACCGCAACCGGCGCAATACCGTCTTGTCCGGCGAAAGCCGTATAATTCACCACGCCTGTCATGACGTGGGCGAAGAGGATATACAAAGCCGTACAGATTCCCAACGACAACAGAATACCGATCGGCATGTCGCGTTTCGGGTTCTTCGCTTCCTGTGCTGCCGTCGATACCGCGTCAAAGCCGATGTAGGCAAAGAACACAATGGCCGCCGCACGAACGATGCCCGAGAAACCAAAGTGACCGAAGGTACCCGTGTTTTCAGGGATATAAGGCGTATAGTTCTCAGGTTTGATATATTGCCATCCCACTGCGATGAACACCAGCACCACCGATACCTTCAGCATCACGATAAGTCCGTTGACGAAGGCCGATTCTTTCGTACCGCGCATCAGCAACAGCGACATCAGCATCACGATGAAAACCGCCGGGATGTTGATGACACCGCCTTCAAACGGCGACGACATGAACTGAGCCGGTATATCAATACCAAAATCGTGCAGGAACTTGCCTAAATACCGCGACCAACTGATCGACACCGTAGCGGCACCCACCGCATATTCGAGCACCAAATCCCATCCGATGATCCAGGCGATGAATTCGCCCATGGTGGCAAACGAGTAGGTATAGGCACTACCCGCGACCGGGATCATTGACGAAAACTCGGCGTAGCACAAACCGGCGAAAATACAGCCCAATGCCGCCACAAGGAAAGAGAGGGTAATAGCCGGTCCCGCATTCGTGGCCGCTGCCATCCCCGTGATCGAGAACAAACCGGCGCCGATGATCGCGCCGACCCCCAGCGCCACCAGCCCCGAGGCAGTCAGCGTTTTCTTAAGGCCTTTTTCGGATTCGGTCGCTTCCTCAAGTAATTGGTTCAGGTTCTTTCGTTTCCAGATTGACATAAATTCATTTTTGTGTTAACAGTTTCCAAATATATCGGTTTTTTCGCAAGCAGGCCGAAAAATTAACCTCTCTCAGAACCAGAACCCCACCGAAAACCAAAAAAAGTCGCGGCTCGTTTCCGGCGACCATGAATACTTCGCCTCGATAGGGCCAATCACCGTTTCAAGGCCATACCCCAGGGCGTAGCCGGTATAACGTGGCTTCGACAACCACTCGGCATCGTCGAACATCCGGTCGCGGATCTGGGCAAAGTTCGCCGCCATATTGAAGTGGTTGCGACGGGCAAATTCATAGTCGACCGTCAGTCCGGTTTTCACGAAACTGTCACCGGTGAGCGTCAGGAAATCGTATCCATAGAACGGCTTGATGTTGTTGACTTCCATAAAACCATACCCACCCAACACAAAATTGAAGAAATCCACCGTCCGCTCGCCAATCTGGCATCCCGCCTCACTGTCGAAACGCAAGGTGGTTTTGGGCAGCAGCCGCCGCGCGATCGACACGTTCAAACGGGCAATAGAAAAGGGTTCGAACTCCTGGGTATAATCGGTCGAGTAGAGAAACGACTGGAAGTCGCCCGCCAACTGCCAGCCCTTCGACGGGAAGTACTTGTCGTCAAGCGAGTCGTATTTGAAATACCCAAAGCCACTCAGGTAGCTGCTCTTCTCAAAAACCGACGACGTACTGCCCAGGGTTTCCGATTCGATGCGGAGGTACTTATGCTCCAACCCACACCCGATCAGGTATTTGTGCACGAACAGCGTCTGGAAATAAATCTGGTTCGTCAGGTCTGAAAAGTCCACATTGAACGAATCAATCCCCAAAGGTCCCAGGATGGTGCCATCGGTAAAGTCAGTACCGATGTTGCGGTTGAACGCCGTCAGTTTCGACCGCACGCCATAGCTCAGGTAGTAACCGTTATCGATGTAATAATCAAAGTTATACCGCAGGTTATCGCCCAGCATCAGGTCAAACGACGCCACATCGTTCTTGATCAGGGCGTTTTTATACGTAAGATTGGTAAGCAACGCGCTCTTGTAAAGTTTGTCATAATGGACGCCAAACTTCAAAAACGCCTTCGTCTTGTTCTCCGTCAGGTTTAGCTTCAGGTCGTCGCCCCCGTCATTGGTCTCCAGCGAGAAACTCATGGCACTGAAGTTCTGCGTGGCATTCAGGTTGTTGATGCCTGTTTTCAGGTTCTCATAGCTGATCCGGCTGCCCGGCTTGAACCGCAGTTTCCCGATGAGATACGAGCGCGTGTAGTTGTCGAGTCGCGGCGTGATGATGCGCTTGATCGTCAGGCTGTCGCATCCGGTGAGTCCTTTGCGGTCAAAACGATACCCCGTCGCCCATTTCGAAAGTTCCCCCGCTTTGGCACGGGCCGCCTTTTCCCCGCGGGCGATGATCGCTTCCCCATCCGAAAACGACACCACGGTGAAGTCGGTGATGTCAGGCTTGATATACACATCCGTCAGGTGCCGCTTTTCCTTCATCTTCTGGATCATGTCCATATTCGAAATCTGCACCAATATCCGCGTCGCATCCTTAAGGGCGTCACGTGTTTTTAGGTCGTCCTGCACATCCACACCAATGACGATGTCGGCACCCCGGCGGCGGATTTCCTCTACCGGGTAGTTGTCCACCACCCCGCCGTCCACCAGGATCCGGCCGTTGATTTCCACCGGTGCAAATAGACTCGGGAAGGCCGAACTCGCCTGTATCGCCTGCACCAGGTAGCCGTTGTCGAGCACCACCTCCTCGCCGGTTTCGATATCGGTCGCGATACAGAAAAACGGAATCGGCAATTTCGAAAAATCGCGTTGGTGCCGCACTTTGTGGGCCAGTCCCGCCAGCAGGTTGTAGTTGTAGGTGCCCTTCGACAGCGCCGTCGGAATCCCCAAACGGAATTTATTGAACGGCAACGCGATGGCATACAGCTCGTCGTTGCGCTTCTCGAAAAAGTTCTTGGATGACCGCGGAATGTAGTCCCGCAGCAGTTCGTCGAAGTCAGTCGACCGGAACACCGAGTCAATCTGTTGGGCCGAATAGCCCGCTGCGTAGAGTCCGCCGACTACCGCCCCCATGCTGGTGCCTCCGATGTAGTCAATCTTGATGCCAAGCGAATCGATGACCTTCAGCACACCGATATGGGCGAAACCCTTGGCACCTCCGCCCGATAACACCAGTCCGATCTTCGGCCGCTGTTGGGCCATCGCCGCCGAAGCGAAAAGCAGGAGTAAAAAGGAAAACCGGCGCAAAGAATGGGGCATGGCACTTGGGTGACGCGCTTAGGTAGTGGCGTCTTTTTTGTAAAAGTCCGTAATTTTTTTGGCTTTTGAAAGCCCTACGACCGCGGCGATCTCGCTTTCGGGTGCCGCTTGCAGCCGTTTGGCCGATTTGAAATGCTTCATCAGCGTCACCATGGTCTTCTCGCCTATGCCCGGAATGGCCTGCACCGACGAGGTAATGGCCGACTTACTCCGCTTGTCGCGGTGGAAGGTGATGCCAAAACGGTGCGCCTCGTTGCGAAGGTGCTGTATGACCTTCAGCGTCTCCGATTTCTTATCCAGATACAACGGCACGCTGTCACCCGGATAGAAAATCTCTTCCAGTTTCTTCGCGATGCCCACGATGGCGATCTTGCCGCGCAGGCCCAGTTCGTCAAGGCTTTTCAGCGCCGACGACAATTGGCCTTTGCCCCCGTCGATGATGATCAGTTGCGGCAACGGTTCGTTTTCGTCGAGTAATCGTTTGTAGCGGCGGAATACCACTTCCTCCATCGATGCAAAATCGTTCGGGCCTTCTACGCTTTTGATGTTGAAATGGCGGTAGTCTTTTTTGCTCGGCTTCCCGTCTTTAAACACCACGCACGCCGCCACTGGGTTCGTACCCTGTATGTTCGAGTTGTCAAAACACTCAATGTGCCGCGGTTCGGCCGGCAGGCGCAGGTCTTTTTGCATCTGCGCCATGATGCGGTTCGTATGCCGGTCAGGGTCGACGATCTGCAACTGTTTCAGTTGGTCAAGGCGGAAGTAGCGCGCGTTGCGTTCCGACAGTTCCAGCAATTGCTTTTTGTCGCCCAACTGCGGCACGGTCACTTTTACGTTGTCGGCCACATCGATGTCAAAGGGCGCGACCAGTTCTTTGGTGGTAAGGTGGAAGCGGTCGCGGAGTTCCGTCACGGCCAGTTCCAGCAGTTCGCGATCGCTTTCCTCCAGGCGTTTTTTGATTTCCATGGTATGGGAGCGCACGACCGAACCGAAGGAAATCTGCAGGAAGTTGACATAGGCCGAGGCTTCGTCCGAGATAATCGAAAAGACATCCACATTGGTTACTTTCGGGTTGGCCACCAGCGACCGCGACTGGTAATTCTCCAACACTTCGATCTTGTTCTTCATCAACTGCGCCTTCTCGAACTCCATGTTGGCGGCGTAGTCTTTCATCGCTTTGCGGAAATCCCGCAGGCTCTCCCCGAAATTCCCTTTCAGGATTTCCCGGATACGCGCCACATGCAGGTCGTAATTCTCCCGCGCTTCATGGCCTTCGCACGGCCCTTTGCAGTTGCCCAGGTGGTATTCGAGGCACACCTTGAACTTGCCCGACGCGATGTTCTTTTCCGACAGGTCGTACTGGCACGTGCGCAGCGGATACAGTTCCTTCATCATATCCAGGATGGTGTGCACCGTCCGGAAGGTGGTGTAGGGGCCAAAGTATTCCGAACCGTCCTTGATCATCCGACGGGTGGGGAAGATCCGGGGGAAGGGTTCGTTCTTGATACAGATCCACGGGTAACTCTTGTCGTCCTTCATCAGGACGTTATAGCGCGGCTGGTATTTCTTGATGAGGTTGTTTTCCAGCAGCAGCGCCTCGCTTTCGTTCGCCACCACAATATGGCGAATGGTGACGATCTTCCGCACCATCACATTCGTCTTGCCGTTGTCGTGCGTTTTATTGAAGTAGGAAGAAACCCGCTTTTTCAGGTTCTTCGCCTTGCCGACATATAAGATTTTATCGTCTTTATCGAAATACTGGTACACCCCGGGACGGTCGGGCAACGTCTGTATCTGGAGGGCAAGATCGGCGGAGGGCGTCATGGATTATTCTGTGCTGAGGGCTTTTTTAAGCGCTTCATTATGTTTGGTCACCACTGTTGAAACCAGGGTTGAAACCTCTTTGGAAGAAAGATTCTCGTAGTACTTTTTAAACAAAGCCCGCTGGTCGAAACCATCGTACACCGTATACGCAAAGTCAGACAGACTGAAACGAAGTTCCTGGTTGAAGTGATAATGCTCCAGTCCTTTTTTGTCAAGATCGTACAGCTTTACCAAAATCCGTATTTCGGTAAGCCGATCCGGGTCGAAATCAGGAAGTTCATCAAGACGATACACATGTTCTCCTAAAGAAATCGATACGACAGGATTCCTGTAGTACTTAAAAAATGGTCGTAGTTTATTTTCAATATCCCGTGCGACGGTCCGAATGCTCTTTTCAAAAACGTCGCGTAAAGAGTCTGATTTAGTCCGCTCTATTTTTTCTCCAAATCCAGCCAGTTGTTGTTCCAGCAACGCAATCTCCTTGTCCAAATCGTCCGGTTCTGTAATATCTTCCCCTTTTGCCCCCGCAATCATAATCCGAAGCGAGCGCAACAAGTTCGCCCCGATGTAACGCACAAACGGCTCCAACTGCCCCGCATCCGCCAACCGCAACACGGCAAAGTAGTTTTCCTTGTCCTCGGTTTTGATGATCACGGGCGGATAGCCGTATTGCATCAGGATAAAGTTCATCAGCAATCGCGCGGTCCGTCCATTGCCATCATCGAACGGATGGATGCGGATAAACCGATAGTGGAATTCCGCTGCCAGTAAAACCGGGTTCGTGGCATCGTCGTTCCGCTTTTCCTGGTACCACGCCATCAGGTCGCCCATTTTGGCCGGCGTTTCCTCCGGAGTGGCGAAATAAAAGATTTCACCCGTAACGGTTTTCACATGATTGGGCGACGATTTGTATTTGCCGACCTCAATGCGCTTGGTAGTGGGTTGTCCGTCAGGCGTTTCCGCTTTCTTTTCGTAGGCCTCTTTCAGCAACAGCGTGTGTAATTCCCGGATGAAACTTTCCGTCAGCGGTCGCTCGCCCTTCACCATGTCAATCACCCAATCCACGGCCTCATTGTGCCCTGTCATTTCAAGGGTATCTTTCAAGGGTTTTCCCTGGGCGGTCACGCCAAACAGCAGCAGCGCCCTGGTCTCCCCATACGTAAGGCTATTCCCCTCAAGGTGGTTGGAATGGTAGTTCCAGTCAAGACGGAATTTCTGCATGACACGGGCTTCCTGTTCCGCGTCAATCGGGCGCAATCCGTCAAGTTCGTCCTTTAAAAGACGGGCTTCTTCCAGTTCTTCCATGAGAAATAGCTATCTAACAAATGTAGACAATTGTGCCGTTCGATTTTCCTAAAAAGAGGGTTTTGCGCCGCCGCTAGGGGGCAAACAAATACACGCGATCCGGCGTCACACAATAGGGCGTCACTTTTTTCGAATCATCTTTTTCGGATGCTGTCTTGAATCAAATACATCATGAACTTCAATACGATTCCGATTGGTGTCGAACAGATAAACGATTTTGTAATTCTTGTAGACCAAATAGCGATAACCCAAATCGAAATCCTTGAGTAATTCTTCGTGTTGGCCCATTAGGGGTAGACCTGAAAGTTTCTGGGATGCCTTTACGATTCCGGCAACTAGTTTTTTGGCGACGGTTATACCCGCGGTTTCTTTATAATAGTCGAAAATAGTCTGCAGTTCCGATTTCGCGAAATTTGTCCAATAGATTTTTAACTCCATTTTTCGATTTCGGAAAGTAAATCGCCTGACTCTGTCAGTTGATCGTTTTTCGAATTGGCAATAGACTGGGTAATTCTAAAATGATAATCTTCAACAGACATTGGGTTTCGAACCGCTTCGTCCTTCTCCTTCTTGAGCACAGATTCTAAGTGAGAAATCGCCTTCTCGCTTTGTAGTTTTAGAAACTCTTGAACAAAAACTATTTTTCGTGTCTGCAAATCCATCGGACCATCATTTTTTCAAAGGTAAAGAAAAGTAGATTCTATAGGAACGGTTGATGAGGATGATTTTCCGAAGCTGCCTGCCAAAGGCCGACATTGCACCAGGCTAGTGTGCAAACGAATATACGGCCTGCGGCGTCACGCAAAAGTCCAGCCGCACATCCTGCGCCCACACATCGTCCCACGACGCCACGGGCGGAAAGAACGACAGCCCCACCTTTATCGTATCAGGGCGGCAATCCGCGAGGAAGCGGTCGTAGAAGCCTTTGCCATATCCCACACGATGGCCGTTCGCATCAAACGCCAGCAGCGGCACGAACACCACATCAAGAACATCCGTAGCAACGGGCGTGCCGTTTTCCGGTTCCGGAATACCATAGGCATTCGCGCGCAACCGGACGCCGTCTTCCAATAAAAAATGCTGCATGGCACCTGTGTCGAAATCGCTGCGTGACACCACGACCGATTTGTCTTTGCCCGCTAACAGGTGCAACAGCGGTTCGGTGTCGACTTCCCGCAGGCGTTCAATCGGTAGAAACAGGTGGTAGTAGTGCCCATTCCAGATGGGAAGTGACAGGCAGTGGTTCGCAATCGACAGGCTGTCGGCTGCGTGTTGCTCCGGCGTTAGGGCGGCGCGGAGTGCCCGGTAGTGGAGCCGTATGTCGTTTTTCGTCATAACGGCCGACGGGTTATGATTTATGGAACGCCTTCTTATTAAACACGATCAAAATCCCAATACCCACCGAAATCGCCGTATCGGCCAGGTTGAAGATGGCATTGAAGAACTTAAAAGGCTCACCGCCCCAGATCGGCACCCATTCGGGGAAGCGACCTTCGAACAAGGGGAAGTAGAGCATATCCACCACTTTTCCGTGGAAAAGCGATCCATAGGGTTCGGTTGAGAACAAGGTGGCAGGCTCGCTATAGCTTTCGTTGAAGATGACGCCGTAGAATACCGAATCGATGATGTTGCCGAACGCGCCGGCAAAGATGAGCGCAATGGCCACGATTAGGAAGTTCGACGCCTTTTTCTGCACCGAATCCCACAGCCACCAGCCGATGCCGCCCACCGCCAGGATCCGGAACAATGTCAGGATTAGCTTGCCATAATCACCCGGAATCTTCGCGCCCCAGGCCATCCCCTCATTTTCGATGAAATGGATGTGGAACCAACTGAAGACATTCACGCTTTCGTCATACACGAAGTGCGTCTTGATATACAACTTCGACACCTGGTCGGCAAGCAACACAAGGAAGATGATGAGATAGGCTTTCTTTAACGACATAGTATGCGGATAACCGGGCAAAAGTAATTAGAAAATTAGCGAATTGGCGAATTAGCGAATGGGAAAATGTACTGTCGTCCCTTCAAAACGAAATTCCAAACCCCGATTGGTAGAACCGGAATTTGGAATGCTTCTGTTTTTAGTTTCGTATTACCGCTGCAAATTCTTCGCCTCGATGCTCATCGTCGCGTGCGGCACGATCTTCAGGCGCTCTTTGCTGATCAGTTTGCCCGTTACCTTGCACACGCCATATGTTTTGTTCTCGACACGGAACAGCGCGTTCTTCAGGTCGCGGATGAACTTCTCCTGACGGATCGCCAGCGCCGAATTCGCCTCTTTCGACATCGTCTCACTTCCTTCCTCAAACGCCTTGAACGTGGGCGACGTATCGTCGGTGCCGTTGTTGAGGTCGTTCATATACGCACTCTTGATCAGGTCGAGGTCGGCCTGGGCTTTCTGTATTTTCGCTAAGATGATCTCCTTGAACTCGGCCAGGTCGGCGTCTGAGTAGCGTACCACTTCATCTGTCATGATTTCTGCTATTTTGTTATTACAATGGTTGTTTTGATATCGTCAAATTCTATTTCCGTTCCGCCCGCGGCCTCCCCGAATGTCAGGGCTTCCGTGAGTGTTTCCGACATAATGTAGGCCTCATTCTCCCGCACCGCCGTTTCCAGCGCCTCGTTGTGACCCAACGTCACGCGAATCTTATCGGTGACCTCGAAGCCAGAGTCTTTCCGGATGTTCTGGATGCGGTTGACGAGTTCCCTTGCCATTCCCTCGTTCCGCAGTTGGGGCGTTACCGTAATGTCGAGCGCCACCGTCAGTCCATTCGCGTTGGCAACCAGCCAGCCTTCGATGTCCTGCGAGGTGATTTCCACATCGTCGGAAGTTAAAATTACAGTATTTCCCGAAATAACAAGCGGCAATTGCCCGTTGCGCTCGAGTTCCGCAATCTGCTCCTGCGACAGGGTTTGTATCTCTTTGGAAATCAACCCCATGTCTTTTCCGAAACGCGGACCCAAGGTCCGGAAATTCGGTTTGATCTGCTTGACCAGGATGCCCGAAGCATCGTCCAGCAGCTCTACTTCCTTCACGTTTACCTCTGCCTTGATGAGGTCTGAAACCGCCTCGACTTCAGCGCGCTGCACTGCGTCAAGTACCGGAATCATTACCTTTCTAAGCGGTTGGCGTACCTTGATCATCTCTTTCTTCCGCAGCGACAGCACCAGGCTTGAAATCGTCTGGGCCTTAGCCATTTTACTCTCGAGTGTTTTATCAACAAAGTTTTCGACAGCCTGCGGGAAATCCGCCAGGTGTACACTCTCAAACGCGTCTTTTCCCGTTACATTGTTCAGGTCGCGATAAAGCGTTTCCATATAGAACGGCGCGATCGGGGCGCCGAGTTTCGCTACGGTTTCCAGGCACGTATATAGTGTCTGGTAGGCCGCGATTTTGTCTTGCCCGTACTCGCCCTTCCAGAAACGGCGACGGCACAGACGCACATACCAGTTCGACAGGTTTTCCTGCACGAAATCCGAGATGGCACGCGCCGCTTTAGTCGGTTCGTAATCGGCGTAGAAACCGTCCACATCCCGCACCAGCGAGTGCAGTTCCGATAAAATCCAGCGGTCGATTTCCGGGCGTTCCGCCAACGGCACTTCCGCTTCCGCATACGAGAACCCGTCGATGTTCGCATAGAGCGCGAAAAACGAATAGGTGTTATAGAGCGTACCGAAGAACTTCCGGCGGACTTCCGCCACGCCTTCGATATCGAATTTCAAATTGTCCCACGGGTTGGCATTACAAATCATATACCAACGCGTCGCATCCGGTCCGTATTCCGCCAGGGTCGCAAACGGATCGACGGCGTTGCCGAGGCGTTTCGACATCTTCTGCCCGTTTTTGTCGAGCACGAGTCCGTTCGACACCACGTTCTTGTACGCCACCGAATCAAACACCAGCGTGCCGATCGCGTGCAGCGTATAGAACCAACCGCGCGTCTGGTCAACCCCTTCCGCGATGAAATCGGCCGGGAAGTCGGTGCTGTTGTCGATCTTGTCTTTGTTCTCAAACGGATAGTGCCACTGCGCATACGGCATCGCACCCGAATCGAACCACACGTCGATGAGGTCGGCTTCGCGCTTCATCGGTTTGCCCGACGGCGACACCAGCGTGATCGCGTCGACGATGTTCTTGTGGAGGTCGACTTTTTTATAGTTCTCGGCGCTCATGTCACCGGCTACGAAGCCCGCGAACGGGTTGTCCTGCTGGTGGCCGGCGGCGATGGATTTCTCGATTTCGGTATACAGCTCTTCAACCGATCCGATCAGGATTTCTTCCGATTTGTCTTCCGTCCGCCAGATCGGCAATGGGATGCCCCAATAGCGCGAACGCGACAGGTTCCAATCGTTGGCATTTTTGAGCCAGTTTCCGAAACGCCCTTCTCCGGTCGCTTTCGGTTTCCAGTTGATGGTGTCGTTGAGGTCGAACATCCGTTCTTTCACCTCACTCATCCGGATGAACCACGAATCGAGCGGGTAATAGAGCAGCGGTTCGTCGGTGCGCCACGAGTGTGGGTAGCTGTGCACGTATTTCTCGACCTTGAAGGCCTTGTTTTCTTCTTTAAGGCGGATAGCGATCTCGACGTCGACCGATTTATCCGGCGCCGTGCCCGCCTCGTAGTATTCGTTCTTGACGTATTTTCCGGCCAGGTCGCCCATATGCGAGGTGAATTTCCCTTGCAGGTCGACCAGCGGCACCGGGTTTCCGTATGCATCCAGCACGAGCATCGGCGGTACTTCCGGAGTCGCCTCTTTCGCCACCTTGGCATCATCGGCACCAAAAGTCGGCGCGGTATGCACGATACCGGTACCGTCTTCCGTGGTGACGAAATCACCCGAGATCACGCGGAAGGCGTTTTCCGGATTTTGGTAGGGAAGGGCGTAGGGCAGTAATTGTTCGTAACGGATGCCCACGGCGTCGATGCCCTTAAATTCTGTCAGGATGCGGAACGGAATCGATTTGCTTCCTTCGGTGAATTGTTCGAAATCGGCGTCTTCGGTCGATTCGAAGTAGTTTTTCCCAAACTGTTTCCCGACGAGGTTCTTCGCCAGCACCACGTTGATGGGGGCGAAGGTATAGGGGTTAAAGGTCTTCACCAGCACATAGTCGATTTTCGGGCCGACGGTCAGTGCGGTGTTCGACGGCAGCGTCCAGGGCGTGGTCGTCCAGGCCAGGAAGTGCACGTCGCCGAAGCCTTGCAGGAAGTCGGGCAGCGTATCAGCCAGGGCTTTGAACTGCGCCACGATGGTCGTATCCGTCACATCGCGGTAGGCGCCGGGCTGGTTGACCTCGTGCGAGGAGAGTCCGGTGCCCGCTTTAGGCGAATACGGCTGTATGGTATAGCCTTTATACAAAAGGCCTTTGTCGTAGATTTGTTTGAGCAGCCACCACACCGTCTCCATGTATTTCGGCTCGTAGGTGACATACGGGTCGTCCATATCCACCCAATAGCCCATTTTTTCGGTGAGGTCGTTCCACACGTCGGTATAGCGCATGACGGTGCGTTTGCACGCCTCGTTGTATTCGGCGATCGAGATTTTCTTGCCGATATCCTCTTTGGTGATGCCCAGTTCTTTTTCGGTGCCCAGTTCCACGGGGAGTCCGTGCGTATCCCAGCCCGCTTTGCGTTTCACCTGGAAGCCCTTCTGCGTTTTATAGCGGCAGAAAATATCCTTGATGGCGCGTGCCATGACGTGGTGGATACCCGGCAGGCCATTGGCCGACGGCGGCCCTTCGAAAAACACATAGGGCGGTTGTCCGTCGCGGGTAGAAACACTTTTGGCGAAGATGTTTTGGTCTTTCCAGAAAGCCAGTACGTCGTCAGCGGTTTTGGGCAGGTCAAGCCCGTCATATTCAGGGAACTTCACACTCATGGGAGGCGTTTATTTAAAGCGCCTGCGAATGTAAGGATTTTTTGTGTGAATGTGGTGTTAAGGGGGGGGCGTGAAGTCAGATACATTTGCGCAGCTTCGTTTCCATAATAACGATCGACGTATTGAAGTTAAAATGGGCGCAAAGTCAGAGACATTTGCGCAGCGTAGGGTTTGATGGGAGAGTTTGCGGAGCGGGGGGAGGGGAAACTCAATCACAGATATAGTACGCCCGCACGATTTACGTGACTACCAAGTTTCAACTGAATATCTGATAGGAGTTGCTGTCGTAATTTGAAATTAGAAAATTTCTTTCTCATAATTAGCTCTGAAACTGAGTGCAAGAAGCGAAAATCAAAAATCAATAAATAGTTAATACCATTGATGTTTATTTTAGGATCTGCAATATAATTGAAAGCGCTGTTTCTGTTTACTGTATTTTCATGTATTTCGGGAAGGAACAATCCTGGCAACATTCTGCAACAAGGCATTTTGCTTTGAGCATAATCACAAATGGGCGATATATTCAATTCAATCTTTAGAGAATCATTAATTATTTGTTGCCTTTGGTCCCGATACTCTTCTTTTAAAATGTCATTCAGAATAACGTTATAATTCCTCTTAAACTCAGATTTCCTGAAATCAATATCCCGTTTTTCTTGCTCGAACGCCTTTTCTGCTTTTTGTACAGCAGCGGCTTTTTTGTCCGCGGGAATTTTGTGGTTATTGTTTATTGCTTCAACTTTTTGACTTGCGATGCGCAGTTCTTCGTTTAACACCTCATCTATGAAAAAAATGCATCCGGGTATATTGGCGACGAACGTTTTTTCAGATACGAGTAGCTTTTTATTGATGGTTGGAACAAACGCATCGGGGGTATCATGTGTGTTTGATATTACATCTTTAAAGTGTTCTTTTTCAGCATCAACCTTATAAGAAATGACGCTTTCAATAGAATCAATAAGTGTATGATTCAACGTGTAATAAGAATTTTTTATTTGTTCTAGTTCTTGAGCCCCTGAAATTTCTTTCCCGCCGTATGCGTAAGCTAATTTGTGAAGGATGAATTTTGCGGTATCATCCCATTGAGTGTCTTTTGTAATAAATCCGGTAAAGGCATTCACAAGATGCCCCGCTGAATCATTTACGAGATTTTCCCAGAATGAAAAGACTTTTAAGATGTGGAAATCCTCGGCGTTTGCGGCAAATTGTTCAACAATGTAATCAATTGTTTTGTTTACGTCTGCCAATGCATCACTTTTGCGTAGTGACATCTTTAATATAGGTTTATAATCAGACAATTCATTATCAAAGGCATCATCGATAATTTTTCGATAAGTATCTTCCTTTGTACTCCAATATACTAGTATATAATTGGCTTTTTTTTCCAGCACCCTGGCTAACCTTGCGCCGATTGACGAAATGATATTTGCCGCATTAGCACTTCCGTCAGAAACGAGTTCAAGATCTAAAAAGACCAAACGAACGTTCGTGATTGGCTTCTCTGGAAGGTCATCACCCCCTTCATCCCGGTAATACAAATAAGGAACACCGTTTTTTGATAAAGCCCCGAGTAAATTTTCCACTTGCTCGTACTTGTCATCAAAAACTGCAACTTTACCATTAGTAGGAAGAATCATAAATGAATTTATTTGTTAAGTCTCAACACGACAACTGCCCCGTTCTGAAACTCTTCTTCTAGGTTGTACTCGCCATGTTCGGGAAATATAATCTGTCCCTTTTGCGCCTTCATAACTTCACTAACGATATGCAGTCCGAGGCCCATCCCGTTGGGTTTGTCACTAACAAAAGGACGCGTTAATTGATGAGTGGGTAATCCAAACCCAAAGCCATTGTCGGCAATTATTATATCCACGTAAGAATTTCTGTCTACAAAATCAATTAAAATTCTTTTAGAAAAAGTCTGATCTTGGATAGAGAGTTTTTTGGATTTTCGTTCTAGCCAATATATAGAATTGTCCACAATGTTTACAATTGCGCCTAGCATTAGTCGCTTACTACATTTGACTGATATTGGAGTATGATTTAGATATTTACGGTTTATGCTGACATCATGAGCTCGAAGCCTAAATTCTATATTAAATATTGCGCCTTTAATTATCTTGCTAATTTCTTCCGAATCACTTTTTGCCTGACGAAATAAATCGCTATAATTTTCAATTAAATTATCTAAATGCGTAATAAGATTTAATATCGATTCTGGAACTTCCTCCTCCTGTATTAGATGATTGAGTTCTGCTATCACTTTTTGGACCTCGTGAATTCCTACCCCCATTGTTAAACCGACTCCGGCGCTGGTAAGAAGTACCTCATTTATGTGATTATAATCTTCCTCTATTTTAAGTAAATGATTGTTGATTTGTTGTTTTACTGACTCATCCTCAACTTTACTCTCGACTAACTCTCTCAGCTTTACAAGATTATGTATTACAGGCTCCTGCTTCTCCGTCGGATTAACTTTTCTCCGAATAGAATCCTTATCAATCTTTCTAAGGTTTTCTATTATATTGAGAGTATAAAGTAGCGCAGCACAGAAATCATTAAATGCGTCATTTTCAATAAAGCCTTCTCTATTAGTCTTTTCAATTAATGCTGAACTATTCTCCGTGTCGACGTCGATTACTCCCAAGATGATGTTATTGCTAATTCTCTTCGCCGGAACATTTATTCTACGAATGTCGAGATTTAGCCAGTCATTCCCTTTCTCGCCATATTCGTTGATTCTAATACCGTTTCGATAGACTCGTATGCCCCCTTGTTCATCCAGATATTCTTTAAGCAATGATATTCCCTGATGGTTGCTTAGCTCTAATGTGTATTTATCACGATCGAAAATATATCCTTCAAAGTTCACTTCACCGATTGAAGTTGGATTTGTATCTGAGCCATAATTCTTTGATAGGTTCAGTATTTTTTCGACCTTTTTTCCTTTTATATTTTCAGTAACAACAATCGTTGATCGATCGGAAATGTAGTCATCTTTTTCAGTTAGAGTACGTTCTTGTATTCCTTTTAAGCTCTCCCAGGGTTTAAACTCATACAAAAACTCTTTTATCTCGTATCCAACTATTTTACATTTAAAATGCCATAACGAAAATTGATGAATATCTTCCCAAACGGGCATCCGATCGATTAAATCTTTATTATCTAGGTCAAGGTCAACTCTAAATCGCCCGGTTTTGTGAAAGGGCGAATTCAGAGTAAAGATCGCCCGATATAAATCTCTCACCATTTTCTTGTCCCAAATATTTCTGAGGCTTGAAATCGTTATTTTAGTACCGGTTTTAGTCCCACGAAAATACTCCGGATTCGTTCGCTCAAACACTTCGAATTTAGCATCCTTAAGATATTTATTCTTTGAAAACTCGTTCCAGTCTATTCTGACAACAACCTCATTTTTCCCTTCTCTTTTTGAAACAACTTCGATATTGTTCCCTAGCTTATGTACTCCAAAACGGCCTATGCCTTTCTCTCCAATAGGTAAACGGCCATATTTTTTTGTGCGAATTTTTTTTTGAAATATTTCTGCTTTATAATCACTACCAGGTTCTAGCCATACATTTTCTATGATTTCCATGTCCATGCCCTCTCCCTCATCTAGAACTTCAATGTACCCCAATTTTGAATTGTCGATGTTCCTTAGTTTCACCTTACACCATCGCGAATCCGCATCGTAGGAATTCTTTATTAATTCTAAAAGAGCAATGTTCTCGTTTTTAATTAGTTTGTCTCCTAATTGAAGGAGTAAACGAGCGCGAGGTTGGAAGAAATTTTTTTGGGACTTTAAATCCATCTATAGTATATTGTGAATTGCTGCAGCTATTTTTCTCGCCATCAATGGAGGAACTGCATTTCCAATTTGTTTAAATGCTGCTGTCCTATTCATTCCCTCCTTGACGCCTTCAAAAAAGTAATCATCCGGAAATGATTGCAAACGGGCAGCTTCTCTTACTGATATCGAACGGTTCTGTTCGAAATCATTGTGAATATAATAATGACCATCTTTTGCAATATGCGCTACAACTGTATGCGAAGACCGCAGGTTATGGGCAACAACTTTGAATCGATCGGTAAAGGACGTACGATTCACGTGAGTCTTCAATTTTTCAGGCAAATCATTATAGTTGAGCCTTTCCATCTTGGTTTCCCATTTGTCAACCGCGTATTTGTAAATTTCCTTGTCTTGATCGCTATGAGGTCTTGCAATGTGCTGCGTGACAAAGTCAAGTCCATTTCTGATGCGTGCTTCCGTCAAATACGTAGATGGTCGAGAGCTATAATTTATAAATCTTTCTGAGCCTTCGCCCGCCTTCAACCTACTAAGGTCATTGAACACATCATTAACAAATGCAAACATGTTTGACGTCAGAGATTCGAGGTTAGGTAATAAGGGCACCAAGTCCTTTTTCCATCCTACGATGATAAGACGCCTGCGCTTTTGCAACACGCCAAAGTTCTCAGCATTTACCCTGAAGATTTCGATCTCGTAGCCTTTCTTCGAAAAAAGTTTGCGCATATTCTCAAGATAAATGCCTTTTCCTGCGGATAATAGTCCAATTACGTTCTCAAAAACAAACATTTTTGGCTGGTAGCGTTCCAGAAAAGCGGCATACTGAACATAAAGGAAATTTCTGCTATCTCCTTTCATATTATCTTCAGATCTGGCCCTCCCGACAAGGGAATAGGCTTGGCATGGCGGCCCTCCAACAATTAAATCAATTTCCTTCCTTTTTAGGTTAGAAATTTGGTTATCGATCTGTTTAAAAATATCGAGATTATTCTCCGGCCCGATACCTTTATTGATTATGCTCGTTGAAACTTCATTAGGTAAAAACCCGTATAACGTTTGGCGGCTTATCTCGCCTCGAAGGTATTCGCAATAAGTACTAAAAGAATTGTTCTCTTTTAAATGGTGATAGGCCGCTCTTGTTTTTAAAGTAAAACAGGCAGCCGTATCTATTTCTACGTGGGCAACAGGGTTAAATCCTTGAGCCTTGAATCCTTCGGACAAACCTCCGGCTCCCGCAAATAAATCAATGTAATTAAAGCTCATTAATATAAGAAATTCTACGGAATTTTGTAAGTTTTGGCTAGTGTGTCAAATTTACCGATAAAATTCGCACTAATACAAAAAAAATTAATACCCTGCAAATCATGGATGTGCATTCTCGTGAACAGAGGTCTAGAAATATGGCTGCGATAAAATCGTCAGGCACAAAGGCAGAAATTCAACTCGGAAGAGCCTTGTGGTCGCAGGGATATAGATATAGGAAGAATAATAAAACTGTTATCGGTAAACCTGATTTTACTTTCAAGAGACGAAGAATAGCGATTTTTGTAGATTCGGAGTTTTTTCACGGAAAAGACTTCCAGACGAAGAAGAAACCAAAAACAAATGCTGAGTTTTGGGATAAAAAGATAAAACGAAATATCGCTCGGGACCTCGAGGTAAATCGCTATTTGACCGAGCAGGGGGGATCGTACTACGATTCTGGTCCGCTGAAATTAAAAAGGACCTTACAGGTGTAATAAACAAAATTGAACATCATCTTAGAAAAGTGTGACCGGAGTGGCTCTACCCTTTCTCCTTCCTGTGCACTTCATCATGACAAACCGTGCATAAAGTGATCAGGTTTTCTTCCGTGTTAGCTCCTTTGGTTTTATGCGATATGATGTGATGCAGCTCCAGATGCCTCGGGTCAGAACGATTCCATTCTTCCTGAGTCCAGCCGCAATTTTGGCACGTATAGTTGTCTCGCCGCAGGGTATTGCTGCGGACGCTGTCCGGAATGCGGCGGTCGTGTGTAGGGCTTTGCCTGTCAGACTCCAAGACATAGGTGCCAATGGGTAGGTCAGGCCTGCCGGAACTCTTACTCACGACGCTCCAGCCTTCCTCCGTGCGCAATTCTCTCACGCGTCGGGCCCACTCCGTAGCGTTATTGGCCACATACCTCAATTCCTCGCCTGTCACCGGCTTCCCCACGTTTGCCTTGAGATATTCCAACAACTTCATCTTCACGCCATCAGGACGCTTTCGGATATCGTTTGCAATATTCCAACGCAGGGCCGCATCACGGTCTTGTTCATCCGATAAAAGAAGGTAGTCGTCGGGTTTCATGGCAGCCAGCGCTTGTTTATCAATGGTCAGGTCGTCCTCCTGAGCCATTTCTTTTGCTGTCATCCCGGTTATGATCGACCATCCAAATTGAACTCTCAGTTCCCGTATGCGGCGGGCATACTCCTGAATGCCGGAAACCACTAAAAGTTCATCACCACTTATAACCACCCGCGGGTACTTTTTAAAATAGAACAAGATACGATCCCGAGCGCTCGACGCGGTAGTTTTCGGAATTAGGGATTTGCCGGTATCCCGCAATAAATGAAATATCGGGATAATCGACTTCACTTTTCTTCTCAAGTCGTCGCTTTCGAGTTCTTTTTCAAAATTACCCAAAAGCGATTCCAACTTCGCTTTCAGAGCCGGGAGGTCACTGCTGATTTTCTTCATGGAAGTGTTTCAGTAAAACGTATGCTACATCGGCGATTCGGGCGGCCAGTACGGGTGGCACGGCGTTGCCTATCTGTTTCGCTATTTCAATCTTACTGCCGGCAAATACGAACGAGTCGGGGAAGCTCTGTAAACGGGCTGCTTCCCTGTGTGTAATAGGGCGGTGCTGCTCAGGGTGGAGGTATCTTCCCTTTTCAGGTTTGAAAAACTCCGTGCGGATAGTAACCGCCGGACGATCCCACCAGAGTCTTCCAAATAAATCGGTTCCTCCGGTAGTTTTGCGGATCCAACAGTCTGGCGTAATATCGGGGGCATTTTTTTGTAAATCAAATCGATTCATTCCCTCAAGAGGAATTGCATGATAACGACGGATGCTCAATGGGGTAGGCGTCCGGCCGAAATGTAGGTTCATCGGTGGTCGTACCTCCGAAACATTTGTTCCGTCTGGCGGAGCTAGATCGTAAATGGCGTCGCGCACGGTTTGCCATCTCTCCATTTGAGGCATAAACAAATCCGGAGCCTGACCCTTCGGCCCATCTGGATTATAGTGCGTTTTACGCGGCGGGAATGCCATTGTTGGGTCGATGTTCTGTACACCGATGATAAACGCCCGCGTACGTTTTTGGGGAACGCCATAATCAGCAGCCATTAATTTCCCAGAAGCGAGCCTGAATCCCATTGCTTCCGCGGTCTCGATAATGTCCGCATGTTCTTGTGAACCAAGAAGCTGGGGTACATTCTCTATGATAAATAATTTCGCTTCACTACGTCGCACAACCTCTAGAAATGGCCTCCACAATTCGCGTCGCGGATCCCCCTGCCGATTTCTGTTTAACAAACTAAAACCCTGACAAGGAGGACCACCAATTACAATATCAGCCTTTGGAATCTTCGTATTTGGATCGGACAGAATTTCTACTATGTCTCCCTCTATGCAGTGGTTTCCAAAGTTCTTGTTGTAAGTTTCAACAGATTCTTTGTTGTAATCATTCGCCCAAATAGGTTTAAAATTATGTCCAAATGCTCTTGTGAAACCCAATGTCATCCCCCCGGCACCACAGAATAGATCGATTAGTTTGTATTCTTTCCTGTCGTCCGCATCCTTTGACTTCCGGGAGTAATAAAGGAACTCGTCCTCTAAGAGGATACTCTCTAAAGTTGGTATGGGTAAATAGTCGGTACGGAGCATGACAATTTGTTTGAAACAAATATATTTTGATTCAGTCGATTTTAGTGTTAACAACTATTTTACATCTCCAATGAAGCATTGTACTGCGCAAACTCCGCCGCGCACCCGTCTCCTACTTTGCGCGACCTTGCGCCCTCACATCAAAACCAACTCACCATTTTTTAATAAACTGGTACACTACAGCCGCTACGACAATCAGCCAAAGCTCGCCTTTCCATGGTGTGAAGTGGCGTCGGAGGCGATACATCAAAACACCTGACAAAACAATTACCGAAAGGCGCATCGGCACATACCACAGGGCCTTATGCCACTCGAGGTAGGGCTTGAGGCAGGATTTGTCAACGAAAAGATTGCCGACTTCGTAAACCAATGGGCAAAGCAGCACAGTAAGTAAAAAGAGTCCGGGAAGCCGCCGGTATCTTGATACGACAAGAAAACCAACCGTCGCTGCCGCCAGAAGGGTGATATGGAGCGCAACGTCCATCAAAACCCGGTGTTGTTGGATGGTCTGTACGGGCGTTCCGGAAGGGTAATCCGTGATGCGTTTAAAAACGACACGCCCTACATTGACCGAAACATCCCTGAAGTAATAGAGAATGGCAAGGCAACCGATAAAGAGCAGTATCTTTTTAACGTAAAGCACGGATGAGGTTGTTTTATCGTGGTGGTAAATATAGCGCTTTGCAGCTCCGCTCCGCAAACATCCCCGAGGGTGCAGCCCCACATCGCACAACCACGAACCACGAACCACTAACCAAAAACCAAGAACCAAGAACCAAGAACCAAGAACCATGAACTATAAACCAAGAACCCCCTATAGCCATTTCGATTTCGAGCGTAGCCGAGAAATCCAAAGAAACGGTACGGCCCGCGTCATCCCGAGCACCGCGAGGGACCTCTCACTGCCTCCCGAAATCGAAAGAAATCCCCGCAACTACCGAATAAAAGGTCAACCCTGAACTACCAACCCCCACATCCCACAACCAAGAACTAAGAACTATGAACCATGAACTATGAACCATGAACCATGAACCCTCAACCACTACCCACTGCCCACTGTCTTGTCCTAGCAATACACAGATAAAGCATGGATAGAGTATGGATACTGTATGGATACTGTATCACGAATGTATCAAAACCGCATCCCGCTGCTAACGGCGTGCAGCCACACCTCAAAATACCTATCTTTATCCCATTAACCGACTTGTTATGCGTTACGTCCTTGCGTTTTTCTTCCCGTGGCTGTCCCTGCTCTTACAGGGAAAGATCGGGTCGGGTATCGTGTGCCTGATCCTCCAGCTCACCCTCATCGGCTGGATCCCCGCCTTTATCTGGGCATGCACCTCCTTAAACCGCATGTATGCCGACCGGCGTACCAACCGTATTATAAAAGCAATGCGGAAGTAGCGTATCGAAATAAACACGTAAAAAAACCACTATGAGCTTCTTTAAAAAATTGTTTTCCGCCAATAAAGACAAACAACCGGAAACGGCGTCGCTTCCCAAGTTTATCGCAACCGACGAATATATCGATACGCGCTACAAGGAGGAGAGAATCCCAGACAAGATACGGGAGGGTAATGAAAAAATGATACGAAGCTATTACGTAGATAACGCTATCGTGCCGAAAGTGGCCGAGCCACTGAACAGTCCGTTGAACCTCGACCAGATCAACGAGAACGATGGCTTCCTACACTATTGCCGGGGATTTGGTTTGCCTGATGTGCAAATCATTTTTACGCTGGCGGCTTCCTTTGCCGCGTTTTTCGAATCGGAACATGGCTTCAAGCTTTATAAAGACCTTACCCCAGACTCGGAACTACGGGGAATGGTGATGAAGTATGAAAAGAATGGCGGGGTTTTGTTCGCGTATCCCTTTGAGTATGCGCTGGCCGCCCTCAATGGAGAGAAGAGCTTTGAAAACCTGAACAAACAAGTGGGCGAAAAAATCGGGAACCTCCCCACCACCCAGGATTTTCTGGACCAGTTAAAGAAACAGATGGGCGAGTAGCATGTCGAAACCGGCGTATGCACTCGTCGCGAAGAAACGCTAAGCCGTCTTCTCCCATGGCGCGACCTCTCCTATCGAAAAACATAGCCACGTGGGTTTCACCCGTTTCGAGCGCCGCCGAGCAATCAAAGGCTACCGCAGGGCCGGCAACTCTCAACCCCCATTTCGCACAACCAAGAACCATGAACCAAGAACCAACAACTATGAACCCTCAACTCCCTACATCCCGATTTCGTCGATTTCGTTCCCATACGGGTCGGGTCCGTATTGGTTTTCGCGCGGTTGCCCCTCACCTGCTAACAATACGATCAGCCATATCGGACCTACTAAGGGCACGAATTGAATAAAGAAGTACCAACCGCTGTTCCCCGTATCGTGTAAACGACGGACCGCCGCGGCCACCATCGGCAGTACCCCACCCAGTAAATACAGCAGGTAAAACGGACCGCCGGAACCCTCCTCGAAATTGAGGCCAAGAGCCTGGTCAAGGCAATACGCAGCAATTAAAAAGATGATGTGAAAGAGGACAGCCATCCAATATTCGCGGCGCGTAGTACGTCCCCGAAACTGGGCATACTGCTTCAGTACATTGAGGAAGTATTTCATGTCAGGTAGGATTTTACAGCGCCGATATTACAAATTCCTGTTGACATTTTCAAGAAATGGAATGCCGGCGGTGCATTTTGCGTGACCTGCTGCACAAAAGACGTAGACGTTGGGCAACCCTTATTAGCCGCTCCTTCACAACAGCCCGCATCCTGTTTCATCCTGTCTTGTCCTGAAATAACGATACCCAGATACTGCCTGTATAAAGCGTAGATAAAGCCTATATAAAGCGTATCTAAAGCGTATCGTGTGACAGATTCCTATCGCACGCCGGCCCTCAACGTGATATCCACGACCCATCTAGACATTTCGATTTCGAGCGCAGCCGAGAAATCCAACGTAACGGCACGGAGCGCGTCATCCCGAGCGCCGCGAGGGACCTAACCAGTCTTCAGTCGCAGTCACAGTCGCAGGAGTGGGCAGTAGGCAGTCGCAGTGGGCAGTGTTTCCGGATAACCCATTATCTAATTGACGAATTATCTAATTGTCTACGCCCCGCCATCCCGAGCGCCGCGAGAGGCCTATCCGGTATTCAGTCGCAGTCACAGTCTCAGGAGTGCGCAGTAGGCAGTCGAAGTGGGCAGTGTTCCTGGATACCCAATTATCTCATTATCTAATTGACGAATTATCTAATTGTCTACGCCCCGCCATCCCGAGCGCCGCGAGGGACCTACATCCGCTCCCGATATCTACAGGATCCTGCAAAACCCGAATAAACGTCGCGTCCGTCTCCACGGTCAACCCTGAACTATCAACCACCAACTACCAACCCTGAACTACCAACCCTCAACCTTTCACTCCCCGCTCCTCCTCGCATCAAAATCCACCATCCACTCAATACCATACTTGTCGCGGAACATGCCGAAGTACGAACCCCACGGACTGTCGCTGATCGGCATTTCCACCTGGCCGCCTTCCGATAGTCCGTGAAACAGCCGGTCGGCCTCCTCTTTGCTGGCGGCGCCGATGGCGATCTTGCTGCGATTTTCGTTTTCGTTGGTGCGTCCCATGGCTTCCGGCACGTCGTTGGCCATCAGCACGCTGTTGCCCACCGGTAGCGCGATGTGCATGATCTTATCGGCCTCGTGCGGCGCGAACGGAAAACCGGGCAGGTCTTTGAAGCGCATGACCATGGCGAAATCGCCGCCGAATACCGAGCGGTAGAAGGTAAACGCCTCTTCAGCGTTGCCATTGAAATTGACGTGTGGGTTAAGTGTTGCCATTGTTATATGCGGTGGTTTAGGCCCGAAGGCGGTTTTGGTAGGGAAAAGGTACGATTTTTTTGTTTGGAACAAGTCCGGGTTGACAGTAGCCACCGCATTTCGAGCGCAGCCGGGAAATCTAAAAGCTGCGATACGCCCTCGTTATCCCGAACCCCGTGAGGGACCTACACGCGCTCCTGATATCTAAACGCTTCTGCAAAACTCGAACAAACGCTAAACCTGTCTCCAAGGTCGCCCCTCAACCAGCAACCAAGAACTATGAACTCTCAACTCTCACTTCGCACAACCACGAACCACGAACCCTGAACTATGAACTATCAACCACGAACCACCAACCCCCGATGGCGCGGATTTGCAATCCGTGCGTGCTCAAATAATCCAGTACTTAGAATTCCGCAAATTGAGGGCACAGCACTTTTTCACAGAAGTATTGCTCTTCATTTTAACCACGGGCACGGATTGCAAATCCGCGCCAGCGGGGGTTGCGAAGGCAGGGGTAGACAATCCTGTTTACCCGCTACTTGTTCCCTGGTTCTCTTTTCGATTATTGTAAGAGTGTATCAAAAATTCGTTCCCGTCCTCAAACGATAATATCTTTGACTAGTTGTCTTTGCGATGATAATTACCCTTATTATCTCTAACTATTTCGTATACAACCATATTGAAATTTTGGTAATATAGAGGTTCTCCAGTTCTATCAGATATTGTGAGGAAATCCACATTATCAAACGGTGCTTTGATGGCGACCGTCCAACTAGGATGTGGTTTACCTTTGTTGATATCCCGGGCCATCTCTTTCGCCTCATTAAAGTACGCATTTTCAATGTCCGACTCTTTATATCTTTCGCCCCTCAGTCCCTGAAGAACAGTCTTCGCGATTTCTAAAATTTGCTGTTCGGTGTGGGTCATTATATTATAATTTTTAATGGTGTCAAATTGTGTCCGTACTTTGGGTTAGTTCTAATATCATTGATGTAGTTTAAAGCATCTCTTAGTTCGGAATCAGACCATTTGTTTCTGCTTGCTAAGATTTGCTCCCAAACATATGTTTCTTTTTCCAACCGAGAAAGGGTCAGGTAAATCTCACCAACCTCTTCAAAATGCCTCAAATGCGCCATTTCATGGAATACAACTATTTCTGTAGCACTCTTACTTAAAAAAAACTGCTTAGTGTGCGCATTGAATGCACCCCGTAAGCCGTCACCTTTCATTGCCTCGAATAAATCTTCAATAGTTTTAAAACCGTCGACAGGCTTGAATAACCGGGTAATATACTTCGCGTCCCCCTCTGCAATCAAATGAATTCCTTTTCGTTTTAAAATCCCGCGTAACTGCCTTATCTGAGATGCTTTTAAGACTCTACCGCCTAAGTTCCCCGTTTTTCGACTGGCCATCCAGTCCAATTCAGACTTGGAAAGGTTAGGGACATCATCAGCTATTTCCCTCAAAACATCATCAGACACCCCCTTCAACTCCTGCATCACCTCCATCCTCGTTCCCTGGGCGATGATTTGGCCATCGTAAAGCGCGGCCACCAATTTCTGCCCATTCCTGGCATCCGAAACCCCTTCTACAAATATAACCCCTGCCTTCCACAATTTGTCGGCGCGCGTAAGGAATTCCGCGCTATGGAACAACTCGGTAGGCTCGACAAAACGAAGCGTGTTTTTGACAAAGCCTGAAATCTCGATTTCAAGCACCAGCCGGGCGATACTGGCCCTCAGGAAGTTCTTCGTACTTTCCACCGCCGCCTTTCCCAGTAGTCGCGTTCCCGCCGTTATCAGGGAACCGGCAAGCGGCAGGGCCGTTACACCGGCTACGGCAAGCGTTACTTTGTTATAACCCTCAAGGAAGGCGCGCCCTTCATCGCTCTGCATTAGTTGGTCCTCGGCAAGCGCCACGCCAATGTCAAAGGTAGAAACCGCAATATCAGTGAGGGCGAGGAAATGACACGAACACTATCCGAGCTTTCGACTTCGAGCATGAGGCGACGCTGGTCCGAGGTGTCCTGATTTACTTGAATACAGAGAAAAGGGCTGTCTCGAAATTGAAGACAGCCCTATTTTATCCTTATGCTAAACTCAGAATGACTCGACAAGGTTCCCGTTTTCATCCCACTCTTGGAAGGTTCCTTCAATAACATCGTTATTGTGATTATTTGAAACCTGCTTCAGCCTGCCGTTTTTATGATAGGTTTTGATCCAACCTTCTTGATAGCCTTCTTTATATTGCGCTTCCCAAGCAGGAAAACCATTGTCATGTTCAATAAATACAATGGGGCTGTCTCAAAAGGATAGCCCCTTTGAATCCAAATCACCACTCTAAAAGTAGTCAATCTTCTGAATGTTTCTCAATGATGGTGTTTTGTTCTTTTAGAAACTCCTCTCTCTCTTTCGGGGTCATCAGCTGTAATTTAAGAGACATTATTTCTTTTTGTATTTCTTTTAATTCTTCAAGTTCGGCTTTATTGTTCTGAATGTACTTTTCAATTTCTTTTTTAGTAGGGAATGACACAGACCCATGCTTTTTTAGCAATACATCTCTCCTTTCTTGCAGTTGATGTAAGTTCTTATTTTTATCCATTTATCATTGTTCTATTAAGACTATTTCCTTTACATACTTCATAAAATTGTCAGGATCTGCCAAATCAATTGTATATCCTATTTTCTTTACGAGACAAGTAGTTTTTGATTTAAATAAGACTTCTTTTTCAGATGGGAGAGAGGATAATTTTTCGATTAATCTACCATTTTTCCCTTCAATTCTAATAAGAACAGTATACTTTCGAAAAAACATTGCTTCACTTATCGCTTGCTCAGAATATGTAGAAGAGGTGAAATGCTTGTTTTCTATATTTTGGCCTACTTTATAATAGCTATCAATTTCCATATCCGTCAGATCTTCAATCCTATATAAAAGGTCGTCTGACTTAAATTTTGGAAGTTTATCTAAAGCCTTGTTCATCAGCTTTTCCTGTGCAATGAATTTTTCAGATACTGATATTTGTTTTCTCAATGCCGAATTTAAATCTTTATAGCCCACTTTTGTAGTATAGTATTTCAACACTGATTCCTCGCCAAGAGTGAGTATAGACGAGTACGTTCTTGAAATGCCGATTTTTAATGCATCATAAATTTCCTTAAATTCTTTATCCTTTAGTAGGGTAGATAGCGCCTTAAATTCATATGTTTCTTCAAGAGCATCAGTTAGAGCTTTACCATCAAATTTTAAAAAGCTCTTCAGTTCTTGCATCACTTCAAATTTAGTTCCGCTGATAATTACCTCCGTTCCATATAATGCCCCAATCAATTTCTCTCCTTTTGTTCCAGACGAAACTCCTTCTACAAATATAACCCCTGCCTTCCACAATTTGTCGGCGCGCGTAAGGAATTCCGCGCTATGGAACAACTCGGTAGGCTCTACGAAACGAAGCGTGTTTTTGACAAAGCCTGAAATTTCGATTTCAAGCACCAGCCGGGCGATACTGGCCCTCAGGAAGTTCTTCGTACTTTCCACCGTCGCCCTTCCCAGCAGTCGCGTTCCAGCCGTAAGCAGCGAACCTGCCAGCGGCAATGCGTTTGCGCCGGCGATGGCCAGCGTTACTTTGTTGTAACCCTCAAGGAAGGCGCGCCCTTCATCGCTCTGCATTAGTTGGTCCTCGGCAAGCGCCACGCCAATGTCAAAGGTAGAAACCGCAATATCAGTGAGTGCGAGGGCTGTAACCAGTGCAGGTGTGGCCGTACCCAACGAGGCGATGCTCAGCACAATCGATAATACGTTGACACCGATCCGAACGTTGGTCATGATGTCTTTCCATTCCGCTTCGTCCGAAAGGGTTTTCACGTAAATGGCAGGCACTTTATACGTAATGGGCTCCTTTCCAGAAGCATCCGTAAGGAATACAGGCGTAAGGGGATGGAAGTAGGCGCCGTCATCAACCGGTTCAAACGGGCGTTCCTTTATCTCCATGGGTTGGCCAATGCCCGTCGGGATATACTTTGTACGTTCCGAAGCACTTCGTTTAAATTGCCGTAGGAAGATAGCGTCCTTTTTGGCGTCAGATGAACTTAATACATTACTATCCAACTCGTATTCCGTACCAATGAAAAAGGTATAGATGGGCCTGTTGTCAAATTCAAAACGTTGGTTCGCACACAACATCCAAAGTAATGACGCGAATACCATTCGGTTTTTTGTAACCGTTCCTTCAAAAACTGATGTGCCATCTAAGTTCTCATATAGTTGCTTCACCAAAACCGGGTTGCTATAGAACGCCTGATAAAGGAATTTTCCGTTGCCGATGACACGTAGAATACTAAGCACCGCATTGCTACTATCAATGAACCACGACGACTCGTCGTATTTTTTCAGCGAGATAAGATGACCAAATGCCGTTCTTGAGGAGAGTTTGTTTCGAAGACCCTCATAAGCAAATTCGGGTATGTTGCGATATAGGAACTCAAGTGACGACACATTAGTTTCAAGCTGTAGCTTTTCAACAAAACGCGCGGTGATTCGGTCTTTTAGTTGCGCCGCGAGTTTTTCCCCCGCTACATGTTGAACGAGGTAGGCGAAATCAAGCATATTTTCCGCTCGCAATTCAACGGCAAGATAAGCGTCATTAACCTGAAAGTCGTCCGGATTATCAGTAGTAGAAAGAACAGGTTTACGATATTGTTTTGTCTTATCGTAAAAAGCAAGTAGGCTGGCATACATTACCTCCTTTGACGCATCAATGAAGACGGTAAAACCCAACGGATCTTCCAAAAAGTCAACCCGTTTGTTAAGTCTGGCACCCAGGCGGACTCCCACATTCTCTTTCCGCACAGCGTCGTACAAAGCTACAGTAGCAGAGAAGAAATCGCGCGGAGGTCCCATCACCACCGGTCGTCCGGCAAAACCAGCCTGACCTGACATGAATTGCTGGCGATCATAGATTTGCGACGAATCTTTCTGAACCTCTCTAAAAAAAGCAATCAATTCCGTAAATCGAACGCCTTCGCCCCGACTGGTGGGCTGGTAAAAATCGACGGTATACGGCCCCGTATCCGGCCTAGGCCCTTCGAACGCCGTACCACTTCGCATTTGCTGCCATACTCCCCTTGAAACCGCATTGAAATCATCCGCCATAACCCACCTCCAATCCATTCTTAGGGTATAACTCCACCGTATGCACATGTTCAAAATACGACGCAGCGCCGGCCGCATCGGTAATCGTCAGGTCGATATGATAGTTTTCGGCCTGTGTCCAGATGTGGGTTTTTACGATCGGGTAATCGCATACCACCAGCACATCCCAGTCTTTGCCGGCCAGTTCGTCCCAACGCGATTGCGGCGTCCGGGCCCGGCTGCCATACAGGTACATCGAGCGGATTGGATTAAAAACAAAAAAACCGTAATGTAATGGCATTGCGGGTTTTCCGTGTTTCTTTTAAGAGGCACGGACGGGACGTCCGTGCCATCGGGGTTACTTCAAGGGCCAACGACCAGCTTCATATTCTGCAAGATAGTAAGCTTCGGATCTATTGGTCCCAAATTCGATGATGTTACCGGTATTCTTTTCCACCAGAAAAGGCGCATTTCCGGCGATACCATAAATGTCCTCTTGAGTTTCAAGGTATTTTTTACTTGTGTAAAAAAACACCGTTCCGTGTTGTGTTCGAATGAGCAAATCTGTTAGGATAACAAGTTCGAGGCCAACCCCCTCTTCGAACTGTTTTATAAAATCGTTGGCGATTTTAAGCATTTGTACTTCTGAAAGGGCCATTTTTAGTGTGTTTTTAAGTATTTAAAAGAATTGAATTCGGCGAGTAAATTCATTCTTGTGTGTTAGTCTCCACGTATAAAAGGGGAACATACTATTCGTCGTCATTGTCGTACCGCTGGCGGATATTACTTCAAAGGCCAGCGTCCAGCCTCGTACTCCTGAAGATAGTAGTCCTCTGATTTTGCGGTTCCCAGTACGACTATTCGTCCCGTTTTATTTTCTACCAGAAACGGAGCATTTCCAGCGAGTGCGTACTTAGAATCCCCCGTGTCAAGATGTTTTTTGGTCGTGAAAAAATAGACATTACCATAGGGCTTCCGTACGATTGATTTTTCTGGAATGACGACCTCTATAGTGGTTTTTTCGATTAGTCCTGAAGCGTAGTTTTCAGCAATCTGCAGCATTCTTTGTTCAGATAACATGGCCTTAATTTGTTTTCAAACATTGAGTGAAATATACTTTCGATGAAGCGAACTCGCAATCCGAGCCGTGCACTAACGTCGCATTTCCCTATAATGTAAAAGTAGAAAACCGCAGGTTATGGTTTGGATTTCATTGGTTGTGGAACTTTTTGTTTAGCCGTTTTGCACGGATTGTAAATCCTCACTATCCGCGGCCTCTTTGCATTCAGCGCTCCCAACCCGAAACTTACTGCAGCTCTTCCGGAACCCTATAAAGCCCACTTTTTGTGATGATTTTAAAAGTTTATGCGTTTTCCGGTCTACCGTTACAGTCGCTCCCGTGCCTCGTATTGGCGGGTTGAAACGAAAGTGGACGCGGTATTCAAACTCTATTGCTGGATCAATATCCAATAATAAGTCGCTTATTTCTCTATTAACTTTAACCTCATTATAGTCAGCCAGCAGCTTTAAGCTTTTGAGGGATTTCGTAGCTTTTTCTATTATCTCTCTATCTGTCATAATCTGTAACTTTTGAAGTTTTTTATTTGATCTCCGCATAGAAAACGCGAATATGAAGGTTAGAGTACCTCAAAGGATTGTGGGCCCAAAATGCTGAGTAGCCTCCTCGTTTTGTAATCAACATTTACAAAATATAGACTATATCCAAACGGATCATCTTTGTTATTTTCGACTTGATAGGTTACAATATAAACATCGCGTTTAGTACCGTCGATTTGTGGTGCATCTCTTCTATGACCTGCAAATGTTACGGAGTTTTCCATATAGTGGATGTTGTTATCATCTAAGTATTTTCGAACTTTTTCTACTAGCTTGTCCATGTGTTAGATTTTTGAAAGGTCAACGCCTCTTTTTTCAACCATGAATGTTATTGAATCGAAATAAATATAACTGTGCCACAATTCACCCGATGGCGCGGATTTGCAATCCGTGCGTGCTCAAATAATCCAAGTATTTAGAATTCCGCAAATTGAGGACACAGCACTTTTTCACAGAAGTATTGCTCTTCATACCACGGGCACGGATTGCAAATCCGCGCCATCGGGGCTGCTTAGAGTCGCAAGTAGATTCCTTATTATAGGGCCTAGGTTTTGGTAAGAGCTAATCTTCAATATCAATGTACCCATGCGGGGTCATGATATATAGCAATTCCGCTGAATGAGCATCAACAGAAACAATCATGCCTTTTTCTTCCTGCACCCAAGTGTCCAAGTAACGATAAGTGTAAATATCCGCAATTTGGCCCTTCCGCTTGCCATGTAAAATTTCTTTATTTTTCCACAAGGTAATCTTATTGAAATCATCCAATAATTTGGTATGAGAAACACGCTTGTCTGTTAAGTACTTTTCAACCAGTTTTTTAATTCGTTCCTTTTTAAGCATTCTATTTAAATTGGAAGAGGCGTATCTTGTAGGAGGTATGAGGCCAAGGTAGGGCAAACAAGCCTTGGTTTTTAACATGTGGCCCGATGACATACAAAAGTTGCTTTTTTTCTTTTCAAAGCAACATAAGTCAGTTTATTCCCGATTCTCAACAGATCCGTGTGGCCCCAGTGTTTTGATGACTTCACCCGTATTTGCATCAATAATTATAAAATATAAAATGACATCCATTGATTCAACTTCGTAGCACACGGTATAGGTATCTCTATACATGATTCCTTCCTCATTCGCTCCAATTTCGTGTTGTTTTCTATAAAAAATCTTATCAAGCTCGGAATCTAGTTTCGAATAACGCCTTGATTTTTGTTGCAAATATTTTTTTGCGATCGCCAGTGCTTGCTCTTTTGTAATCATTATTAGTTCAGGTTTAAGATTTTTGCTATACTAGCTTCCTGCCTTTTATTGGGGATTTTCGAAATGTCGAAATCGAAATCGACTTGTAGGGGATTCCCAAGTTCATCTGTAACTCCATATCTTTTATATGTAGAATTCATGTAATCTTTTGCCTCTATCAACTCATTTCTATTTAAATATCCGCGATGCTCCATTAATTTATCGAAAACAAAGCGTTCCCGGGCAACAACTCCAGCACTGTAACTGTTTTTCGTCAGATTATACCATCGAAGTTTCCCGAGGCTTTTACAATGCCAGTAATGTAACGACTCATGCAAAAGTTCCAGAACCGTTGCGTTTTCTCGAATGATTAAAGCCATTTTTTTACCATCTGTGATAAACATTGCAGCGCTGCCAGGCTCTAGAATAACCACTTTGCCCGCCCTGTTCATGTAGCCTTCTATCTCGAAGGCTCCTTGCGATGGAGCGACTCTTAGTTCAACCATTCTTTTTTCGAAAATCTCCCTCGCGACCTGTATTCCTTTAGCGTCAATTCTTTGTCCCTGAAGACGACCTCTCTCAATATTAGCTGCTTCTGCTACCTCATCCAAATGCTCTGCAAACTCATCTATTTCCTCGAGCGCCTTTCGGTTTTTGGTGGTCTTACGTAACTCGTCCAGTGCCTCCTTCGCCGATCCTGCTTTTTTAGCCAATATACGTGAGCTAAGGGCATCGGCGCCCAAAGTACATATTTCCAGCCAGAAAAGATATTCCCTTACTTTGTTTACGGCGTCGCGGTTTCTGCTGTTTTCGACCAGACTTAACCCGATCGAAATGGTGCTGCTGGCGACCTGTATGGTGCCAAAAATGGTTCTGAGCACCAAAACTGCAACCTTTTCGGTTCTGAGAAGATAGCGTAATTTTGCCAGATTACCTATTCCCGTATAAAGGCTTACTATATCAAAGGTAAGCCAAACCGCCTTCTCGAAGTTCTCCCATACACTCTTATCATCGAATGCCTTAAGATAAAAGGCGGGTATGGCTACGCCTTCCATCAACTTTAGGTCTTCATTTTCTGTTTCCTCTAGTTCCACCGTAGCAATTGGTTGAAAAGGGTGTTGCGTGATATACCTATTCAAACCCGGGATTTCGATGCCGCCTTCACCCTCAATAATCAGTACGTCGTTGTTTTTTTTGAATTCGAAACTGTAGTTGTCATTCCTGAAACCCAAAATGTATTTCTGCGTGTATACTAGGGAAGGCAAACGTTGGTAATCCTTATAGCGTTTGTTTTCCGGATCGGAATAGCTGCTCAGTATCCATATTTTGGTGAGTTGGATGATAATTTTGCTGAAATTGTTTTCGCCGCCCCAATCACGCATCTTGTCATACAGAATTTGGAACAATGACGAGCCAAGTACTTGTTTCGTTAGCAGGAGTTCAAGAAACTTATCGGGGTCGAATTCTCTTTGTGAACTCATCGCACTAAGCACCTTTAAGACGATTAGTTCTTTATCTCCATTCAACATATCGGCTGCTAAACGAAGAAATAAGGTGATGAGTGTTTTACTGCTAAAGTATTTCAGCAATTCAACGGGGGCGCTGTAAAGGAATATTAAACCGCTCTCGCTCAGTGCAATTGGTTCGAATTTTTTCGCAACCTCCGTGTAAATTGCTTCGGCATATGCTTTCCTTTTGGACCCGAGTAGATTTTGCAGGATAATCATCAAGCCATCAAAATCTAAATATCTGATTTTGATTGCAGATTGGGCTTCAAGGTAGTCAAGCGAGAATCTACCCAGCGAAACATTATTGTCGTTGGTATATGGAACATATAAACCAAAAGAGGTAACTCCTCTGCCCGTATCGGAAAGAAATATTTTTTCTCGGTCCAGGTACCCCACCTTTTTGTTTAAGATAGCCTGTCCAGGAAAATCAGTGCCCCGATATGTCCAGTAATTTTGGAAGTCTTTGTTTACATCACTGTACCTTCTGTAATCGAAAAGCGATGTTGAGTCAATTGACGAAACCTTCACCTCCTCTAACATACCCTTTTTCGGGATTGGACTATCCTCCTCCGGCATTGGTGCACCAATCCGCCACAATATTGGCAAGAAATCTACATAGCCTTCAAAGTAATCGCTGAGCTTAGGTTTTGCGAAAATACTCTCCTCCCCAAATGGACTTTGATTGGCAAATTCATTTAGCGATTTATCCTCAGTTAAACTTGAACTTAAACCGTCAAATCTCCCCTGCCTCACTCCCCCCGCCAACAACCGCGACAGGGGACTGTCTTCACTGTCATCCCTAAAAAAGGGAATGCCGTTAAAGGTATCAATCATAACCCACCTCCAATCCATTGTTAGGGTATAACTCCACCGTATGCACATGTTCAAAATATGACGCAGCGCCGGCCGCATCGGTAATCGTCAGGTCGATATGGTAGTTTTCGGCCTGTGTCCAGATGTGGGTTTTTACGATCGGGTAATCACATACCACCAGCACATCCCAGTCTTTTCCGGCCAGTTCGTCCCAGCGCGATTGCGGCGTCCGGGCCCGGCTACCATACAGATACATCGACCGGATCGGGGTCAGCGCCTCGATCCTCGCTTTGAGTCCGTTAAAAAGGTACGGCAGCACCTCTTCGGGCTGCCATACCAGTTCCATCCTTACCTGGCTCATACGCGGAAGCGGGTGAGTGGCAAAACAACATCGGCTTCGTTTCCACTGAGCAATTCGCCGTTACAGTCGCGCACCCGATACCGGATGTAGTTTTCCGAATACGAGACACGCACGCCGCCATTGGTGCAGGCTACTCTCAAGCGGTCGAATTCCGGCTCCCAGTCGCCTCCCGGGGTTTTCTTGATAAAACTAAAGTCGGCGATAATCGAGGTATCCACCGTAAACTGGATACAATCTGGGAATCCCGTCTCAGGGTCGTTGACCTGTACGGCCGTTATGCCGTTGATCATCGATAGTTGTTGGGCCAATCGTTGGTAGATGATTTGTGTATTCATACCGTTCGACCAGGACGCTTCGCGGTTGATCGTGATGGTTTGCCCCATGCACTCGTAGCGGCGGGGGAACATGTCCATTTGCGCGTAGTACTCCATGTTATAGTCAGCTACCGAATTTAGGTGTTCGAAATTCGTGAAGAAGAAGCGGATCTTGTAAGAGGTATCCCGACCCAACTGGGCGCTGCTGATGGCGAAATTATCACCGCATGGAACGTTTGTACCCGGTTCAAAATCAGCGGTGTCATCACAATTGCACGGCAGCGCTTTCTCTACCTGTAGCCCGATACTGTCGGCCTGCAGGATGGTCAGGCTGGTCGGCACACGGGTCAACCAGGCCTTTCCATACGGTTTGGGCTTGTGGCGTTTCACTTCATCGATTAGGCTGACGAACAACGGATCGCCCAATACCGGCGGACGACCACCGTTCCATAGAATCCCCGTCGAGAGATAGAGTCCTACCGCATCCTCAAAGCCCGGACGCACCGTCACGATGACGCGTGCCATACCCGACTGCATAAAGGCCCGGAAAATCGGATCATCGGTGCCGTCGTACGTATACAGTTGTGTCCATCGCGAACGACTGCCCCAGTAATACGGATAGAAATTATACGACATAATATCCCACTCGAAAGCCTGCTCCATAAACTGCACGAAACTCGCGTAATCGCCCAAGCCGGAAAGCTCCACCTCGCCATTGTCAAAACTCTTCGGGAACGGCAGGAAATTCCGACCGTAAGTGCGCGCAGCCGACGTGTTCCGATCCAACAGGTACGAGATACAGTTCTTGCGCAAAATCGTATTCTCGATCTGGCGATAAAAGTTAGGGTTGGTAGCCAGCACCTCTGCCGTAGCCGTCTGCTGTGACGCGCTCTTCTCACGAAATTCTGCCAAGGCGTCCTCATACGCGTCAATGATGACTTTGAAGGTCTTGTTTCGCCAGTTGGCAAGCCCTTCGTCTGACAGGTCACAGGTCACCGTTACGTTGACTTCCCCCGCCACGTGGTTGCCGAGCAGGAAAGAAACGGGAACGTCCTTGACGTACTTCGCGTCCGCAAATGGCTTGACTTGACTTTGATAAGCACTTGTCAAGGACTGGTTTTGTGGGATGGCTTCCAGAGTGTTGAGACTGATGCGCTTACTCGAGAATTTTCCCTCATACACTACACTCCGGGTACCTACCGTCAAGGAGAGGACCGAGCCAGTGATACTGTCGTTATCACTCGAGGCGGTGAAAATGCCGACCGCTGACTTGGCAACATACCCCTCGGGAATGGCAATCTTGGCATTCCCGGCGTTGGATTCAACCCGGTCGAGTTTAGCCGTATTGTCCCACTTGATATTGAAGCTGTCACCCATGCTGATGGTTGTCAAAGGTTTGGCTTCGATTTCAGCGTTGTATAAACCGGCCCAGTAACTGGCGTTCGCAAGGGTGATCTGTGACGGGCCCGCAATCCTTAGATCCAGATCGTCAACAGTACGCGGATCCACCGGTTCTTCGATTTCAGACGTGCCCGTGTCGGGGCTTGACACCGCTGTGGTCATCGCGGCCACATGCAGGGCGGCGGGTTCCGGCACCATGAACTCCAGCATCATACGGGTGCCGTAATTCTGGATTCGGTTCTTGTATAATTTATCGACCCAACGGTAAACACCTACCACATGTTGGCTGCCTTCGCGGTTATCGAAACCGTGTTTGTTGTTCTCTTCATATTCCTCGAGGATCTTCACCACGCGCTCTTCCTTTATTTTCTGTACGACCCGGTCCATGGCGCGCTCCGTTACCTCTTTTGCTACCGTGGTCATTTGGTGGATACTGTTCTCGCGGTTATTGTTGTTAGCGGTATTGATACCGGCGTCCAATTGCCACCTGTCGCCACGCACGCTTGTGTTGGCAAATGCCGCAAAATCCTTTGTTTGCGAGATCACCTGGCCGATTTCCGATTGCATCTCGAATCGATCGGTCGAGGTCGTATCGGAAAGCCGCTCTGCCTCCCGCTCTGCGCTTGTGGTAGTGGTTTGTTCGTTCCGTCGAAGGATACGCGTTGCCTTTTCCTTATACTCCCGCGCCATGATATTTTCAATGTGGGAAACTTCTCCCTCCACATAACAGTGCACGGTCTGCTCGAGTTTCAGGTAGTCGGCAGACCCGATATTTCGGAAACCACCGGCGACCGGGATGAAACCACCGGGCGTGGGTTCCTCCCCTCCGGTTGGGTCAGTGGCATAGCCTCCCGTACCGTGGCTGGTGGTGATGAGTATGCCGGTTATTCGTTTTACTTTCGTATTGGAGAACGTCAACTCAAACTCAAATACCGGAGGAGCTGTTGCCAGATCCGAGGCGGTATAGGTATAAAAACTGCTGATTAACAACGCATTTCCATTGAAAGTTGCCGTCGGCGTCCAGACATCGTGGTGGAAAACCGAATTATTAGGTTTCGTTCCGGTAACTTTTATATGGGAGATTTGCCAGCTATTGTCAGGCACCCCGATTAGCAGGGTAAAAACCTTGGAATTATTGATCGAAGAAAAATAAATCTCATACTCGAATGGCTGACTGACATCCATGTTCCAAACACGGAATGACATACCATTCATACGGACGCTGCGTTTTGACAATGTCGCATTCTGGCTGATGCTGGCGGTGGCACGCGTTGTCTCTTTATCCACTAACGCCAATAAGCTATTGTAGGTCTTATAGCGCCTGAACAGCTGGTTTTCAGATGGCGTCTTTGTCTTGAAGTCATAGCCTAACACCCCGAGCATGGTGTTGTAGGCGTCAGCCGACAGTTCGCCCTGAAGTTTAGTAGGGGTAACCTCCGCATCGTAGGTAAAGGAAAAGTCCGGAATCGTCGGCTCCGGCACGTATGGGGGCTGGTGGCAAGGATCGTCGGGATTATATTCGCCATGGGCATTGGGCGAGGAGCAATACGTCGCCCGTGCGTTTTCTTTCTGCTGGCGGTAGTCCTCCCAAAGTTGCGCTACCGTGGTCTGGTATTGCTTTTCGGCAGCCTGGTACGCCGTTTCGTAGGCAGCCTGGTGGTCGGTTTGAGCGTCAAGAAGGTCTTGCCGGAGGTTGTCGAGCGCGCTTAAACGAAACTGCTCTTCTGTGACGGTGAGCTTTTTCCGTAGCGACGCACTTGGCACAGCCGGACGGGCCGTCAGGTCTGCTTGCGGGGGCGCGCTTACTTCCGCCAAAGTGTCAAAAAGCGCTGGGGGAAGTGTCACCGATACATCCAGTATATCTTCCGCGCTATTGGGAAGCACCGTCGGATTTTTACCGTAGAGGGTATACACGTGGTGGGCGACCAGCATTTGGGAAATAGACTCCAGTAATTGCGGAGCATTGCCGGCTACGAGTCGGTAATAGAAATTATCCCATAGCGATGTCACAACGCCCTCGTAAGAGCCTCCTGTAGTTACTTTTTGCAACTCGGCCGTGAGCTCAGCATTGGTGTAGGTCGTACGGTTCCGCACGATCCAAATCGAGAAGTTATAGAGGGCGGGCGCCGCTTTTCTTAGATCCGCTTCTGATTCATACAGTTTCGATTGCGTGTTGCCGGTTGGAGGATAGGGCACCGATGCAGGAAATTGTTCAGCTGCCTGCCGAAGCGCTTCCCCTTTTGTCATTCCCTCGGGTAAAGGATTCGGCACGGTATCGTGGAAGAAACCAGAGAGAGGATCTTGCATTGCGAAATGACGGGTGCGTGTGCTGGTATCTGCCAGTTGGACGCCCCTGTAACTGACAAACCGAAATAAGGTGTGCGTAACGGGATTTTTTTCCATGGGTATAATGTAAAAAGGTTATTTTCGTTTCTAAACGAAAACCGATCCGTTCCCATGGATGGGGGAGCAAAGGAGCGTCGAGCTTCGTCTGATATTTCCCACAACGACCAAATATTTGGATTAGTATGCGAACGTTATTAAATTTTTCATAACGTCGTATCTTTATTGTTCTCCTATAGAAAACGCCCTTGGGGTAGACGTTTCTAAAACCAAAGAAAAAGTGTTATTATACCACCGCCACCACGTGCAACACGTTGAAATGGCAGGCGTTGAACTCATACAGCACGCCGTTTACTTCCTGGTAGAAAGCCACCAACAGCAAAACAAGTCCTAGTCCATCGACGGTCGGAACAGAAGGAGGGGCCAGCACGGGCGACACCTCTTCATCTAACGTAAGGGTCGTGTCGGCACTCATGACCAGTTCCGAATCACCCGTAGCGAAATCCACCCGTAGGAAACCGCTTGCCAGTTTCACATGCGTGGCACCCGGAGGCGCATCGAAATGCTGTCCGGTAACCAGTTGCGGAAACGAAATAGTCCCCGTAGTCGCATCTACTGTAAAAGCCGCAAACAAAACACGTGTCAGTTGCGCCCGGCTGTTGAAGTCAAAACCCCGCAGCAACAAACGGCCCTCCGCCGTTCTAAAACCTTCCGCCACTTGTCGGCTCCCCCGCCTCGACAAAGTGTCCAGGTTCTTCGCCAGCGTCATCAAGCGCATCAGCCTATTGTGCAACCGCGGATCATACGCACGCCGAAACACTGGGGCCCCTCCGTGTCGGAGTATCCTGCTTGCGCTCGCCACCATCCCAAACTCCGAAATGTTCTCGCGCGTTCGCTGAAAAGCCGGATCATTCATAAGTCGCTCCCGGCTCACCCCACCCTTATTCCGCACCAAATACACATCGCCCCGCTTATAGAAACTCAGTTCGTCGATCTTTCCTTCGATCTTGAAAATGCCACTCTGTTTCGCCATAACATAAAGAATAAAAAATGAAATACCAACTCAAAACACCCTGTCAAAACTAAAGAGCGACCCTCCGGTTTTCCAAAAAACGATTTCCGAAAACGACCTAAATAGACCTAAATTTCCGAAAACGACACTTTTTTCCCCACTGTAAAAGGGTAGTCACGGAATACCTCGGTCGTGCGTCGGGCCGTTCTTCCTTAAACAGCGTTCGTATCCGCCCCGTATATATCCCGTATATATCCCGTATATATCCCGTGTATACCCCGTGTATACCCCAGACACAATCCCCATCAATAGATACCCAACGTCCACTTCATCCCACACACCCCGTCTCACGTCCGGTGCGTAGACGCTTCCCCATCCGCCCAAATCCGCTATCTTTGGGCAACACCATTATTATGAAGAAACTCGGGCTGCTTTTGCTGCTGGTCACCACAACGTTGACCGCACAATACCAAACCAAGACCGCCATATCCTACTATCCCGACAAAGGCGATACGTATCGCAACACCCAATGCATACTGGATCTCTATTACCCCACAAAACCCGGCTTTGCTACCGTCATCTGGTTCCACGGTGGCGGCCTTACCGGTGGAGCACGGGAAATACCAAAAGCCCTTACCGACAAAGGAATCGCCGTCGTAGGCGTCGGGTATCGCCTCAGTCCTAACGCCAAAGTCGTCGACATCATCGGCGATGCCACAGCCGCCGTCGCCTGGACACTCCGCCATATTGCCGAATACGGAGGCGACCCGAAAAAGGTCTTCCTCTCGGGCCATTCCGCCGGTGGCTACCTCGACCTGATGGTGGCGCTCGACAAACACTATCTCGCCGCCTACGAACTCGACCCCAACACACTGGCGGGCATCGTGCCGTTCAGTCCGCAGGTCATCACCCATTTCACCGCACGCAAAGAACGCGGCATCCCCGAAACCCAACCCGTCATAGATGAACTCGCGCCTTTATTCCACATCCGCAAAGACGCACCACCGATACTGCTGATCACCGGCGACCGCAACCTCGAGCTGCTCGGGCGTTACGACGAAAACGCCTACCTTGACCGCATGCTCACCGTCATCGGCCATCCCGACCACCGCCTGATCGAACTCGGCGGCTACGACCACATGATGGCCGACCCGGCCTACACGCTTTTACTGCGGGAAATCGACCGCGTCCTCAAACAACCACGCCCATGAAGCTTCGTTACCTCTTACTGCTTGTGCCCCTTTGTTCGTTTGCCCAATCCATCATCCCCGAGCCAGTTGAGATGACCACCCGACGGGGTCGTTTCACCCTGCCGAAGGTGCTGACGTTCACCGCAACCGACGCCAAACGCTGCCAGCCGGTGACGACTTACGTAAAAGACTTCCTCGTCCGGCCCACAGGCATCGTCCTTCGCCCGGCAGCGCCAAAAGAGAAGGCCGCACTGCATTTCATCCTCAACAACGAAACCGATCGGTTGTTGGGTGACGAAGGCTATCGTCTGGCCGTGAACTCCGGCGGGATTTTTATCCGGGCCAATACCGAAAAGGGCCTCTTCTACGGCGTACAAACCGTATTGCAACTCCTGCCCAAAGACATCGAACGCACCGACCGGCTGCGTAACGGACGGTGGTCGGTTCCGTTTGTGACCATCACCGATTACCCGCGTTTTGCCTATCGTGGACTCATGCTCGACGTGGCGCGGCACTTCTTCACCAAAGCCGAGGTCATGGACTATATCGACCGTATGGCACGCTACAAGTTCAACACCTTCCACTGGCACCTGGCCGACGATGAAGGTTGGCGGGTGGAGATCAAAAGTTACCCGAAACTTACCACCGTGGGTGCCTGGAACGTGAAACGGGAAGGGCATTTCGGCGATTTCTCTCCCATTGGCGCCGATGAGCCCCGCGACAATGGCGGGTTTTACACACAAGAGGAAATACGGGAGGTAGTGGCCTATGCCAAAAGCCGCTTCATTGACATTTTACCCGAAATCGATATGCCCGGACACAGTCTGGCGGCCATCGCGTCCTATCCCGAACTGTCGTGCACGCCCGAGGCGGTCAACTACCGGGTGAGTTCCGGCGAACCCATTATGAGTTGGCCCGGCGGCGGCCATTTCGAAGCCATTTACGACAATATGTTGTGTCCGGCCAATGAAAAGGTTTACGCTTTCGCGGATGCTGTATTGGGCGAGATCGCCGCGTTGTTCCCGTATCCGTACCTTCATGTCGGAGGCGACGAATGCGCGACCAACTTCTGGGCCAAGAACCCACAGGTGCAGGAACTGATGCAACGGGAAGGCATCACCGAAGTGGCAAAAGTGCAGGCCTATTTCGAAAAACGCATCGAACAGATCGTCGCCTCCAAAGGCAAACACATGATCGGCTGGGATGAAATCTACGAAACGGGTGTATCACCCTCAACGGCCATCATGAATTGGCGCAAACCGGCCTTCGGGGCAGCGGCTGCCGCCGATGGGCATGAGGTGGTGTTATGCCCCACGGGGTATTCCTACCTCGATTATATGCAGGCCGATGTGTCGGTCGAACCGCGCGTCTACGCCGGCCTACGATTGAAAAAAACCTACGCCTTCGAACCCATCGCCGACGGCATCAAAGAAGGACAGGTGAAAGGCATCCAGGCCAACCTCTGGACCGAGCAGGTATTTCGGTTCCGGCAAGCCCAATACATGACCTGGCCACGGGCATTTGCCGTGAGCGAAACCGCCTGGTCACAGCCGAAAAGCAAAAACTGGAAGCGGTTTGTCGACAAGGTCGAACAACAGTTCCGCAGGCTCGATGCCGCGAATGTGCGATATGCACCCTCATTGTACGACCCCGACTTCCGGGTCACGACCGACGAGAAAGGACGGATGCTCCTCTCGCTGGTCCCAGAACTCGATGAACTCGAACTGTATTATTCCTTCGACAATTCGGAACCCGATAATTTCTATCCTAAATATACAGGTCCGGTTCTCGTACCCATCGACGCCACCCAGGTCAAGGTGCGCGCCTATCGAGACGGTAAACCCATCGGGCGTATGAACGTCATGCTGGTAGAGGTGTTGCGGAAGCGGGTGAAGGTGAAGTAAGAAGTAGTCAGTAGTCAGTGGGCAGTGGACAGTGAACAGTAGGCAGTGGGCGGAAGTCTCTGGCTCGGTTCCTTATGTTTTTTTTGGCGGCAGGGTAGCGCTTAGACCTCAAAGGTTTTTAAAACCTTTGAGGTCTAAAGGTCATCGTTTCACGGGAATGAGGGATACGGGAAAACCGTAAAAGAATCCAACTTTTATGAAAACACCTCTGCTAATACCTCAAGCGATTTGGGTTTCCGGAAGCCTTCTATGTGTGCCGAATAATACTGAACAAACAACTTCAGCAGTTCGCGCCGTTGGGCCGATGTGAAGGCTTTTTCAGCGTCTCCGAACCGCAGGCCGGCGAGGGTGCGCATACTGGCCGACACCTCTTCTCCGGTAGTCTCCACCCCGGGTGCGTACTGGAAACGACCGTTGCGCAGGTCAAAAAAACGTCCCGTCGAAGCCAGATCCGGATAAAACCCAAGATGCTTGGTCATCTCCAACAGTAAGATCAAATGGAAGTTGGCAACCTCTGAATGGTTGTCGAGCCACTGCAACGCAGCTTCCAGCAAAGCATACAAGGGCGGGTTCGGCGCTCCGTCGTGCAGCGAGTGGTGCAGCATCTCCGACAGAAACAACGCAATCGTCCCTTTCATGACATCTCCGTGCAGCGTGGTGTAGGGATAGGCAATCCGGATTTCCCGTATCGATTCTAAAGTGCCTTTCTTTTTGTGAACGGCCTCCAGTTCCAAAAGGGTCAGGGGAAGGAAGAAGGCCGCTTTTGGTGCCCCTTTCCGGGTGGAGTAGGCATTGGGAACGAAATAGGAAACGCGTCCGTCGACCTGCGTAAAACAGGTAACCACCAGTCCTTTTTCCTGATACCGGACGGCAGCCGTCACGATGGCCGGCGTCTTGACGGTCATCGCACGATCATGAGTTTCTTGACGGCAGTTTCCGCCCCGTCTTCGGTCGCCACAAACACCATATACACACCCGAGGCGACCCGGTATTTCCCAAAAGCGGTCGTATCCCATTCCAGCGTTCCGCCTTCTGCAATCGCCTCAAATACGAGGCTTCCGGTGATATCGGCGATTTTCACATTGGCCTTGTCGGTAAGTCCGGTGATCTTTACCGTCCCGGCGTAGCCCGGCCGAACCGGGTTCGGAAACACTTTTACGTCTTTCAGGTCATCGCTCGGTGCAATGGCACTTCCTTTATACGAAACCATCCCGGAAACGGTCGCAAAAAACACCTCTCCGGTCGTTTGGTTGATATCGATGTCATTGACGTTATTGCTCGGGAGCGGCGAATTGGAGCTGGTAAAATGATGGATGGTTTCCTGTCCGTCAGGCGACACCAGGAACACACCTGCGCCCGTTGTGCCGATCCACTTATTGTTGGCACCATCCACTACGATGTCGCTTACAAACTGTTCGTACATCAGTTCCTGCGCCAGGCCATTTTCAAGTATGATAATAGAGTTGGTCGTAAGCTGGGTGTTTTCCTCCCCCAGAAAGCGGTCGACGCTTGAAAGCACGCGAAGGCCCTTTCTCGTGCCAATCCACAACTGGTTGCGGTTGTCGACAGCCACACACTGCACGGATTGTGAGGGAAGGTTGCCCACATCGGCGCCCTCATCGATGCGGCGGAAAGGCGTGGCGCGGTTCTCGTTGTATCCGATCAGGCCATCCTCAAGCGAACAAATCCACTTGGTGTTGTTTTTATCGACGACAAGACGCGAAAAACGGGCTCCGAACGTGTCATCTACTACGCCTTCGACGCTGGCTTCTCCCCAGCCGCCACCCGATTTGAGCACTTTCACCGCATCATCGATCAGGCCATTCGTCATCCAAAGATTCCCCTGGCTGTCGAAGGCGCTTTGTTCGATACGCACGCTTTTATAGTCGGGCGCACTCGGAATCACCAACGACTCCAGTCCGCTGTTGGTATAAGTATAATGGTCGGCCAATACGTCATTTTGAAATCGAAGCAAGCCATCGAAATGCGAGCTGAAGAACACCTCGGTTTCATCTGACGGATTCACGGTGACGCGCACCAGGTCACGGGCGCCGTCCATCTGGCTATACGGGATGTTCAGCCAACCGGCGTCGGCGGAGTACTTACTCACACCATATTCCCGCAAATAGGGCGTTTGGAACTGGTCATACTCCCCAAAAACGGTCCATAATGTACCGGAAGGTGCCACCGTAAACGCGAAAATGTTATTGCGTTGCGGGCCATCGGGGCTGATAAATTCATAGCTGGAAGGATTATCCGCGTTCAATAACAAAACGCCGTATTCCTTCGTTCCGATGTATAGTTTACTGCCCACGATGGTTGCACAAGTGAAGGCCACGGCTTCTTCTGTAACCGATGCGGCCGCGAAGTGCGCCTGTTGCACAAACGAAAGGTCGTAGGTATATACATGGTTGGCATTGACGAGCAGCAAGCGGTCGTCAACGGCGCGGAGGTCACTGATGGGAGGGGAGAAGGAAGGGCCGAAGGACGTAAACGAAACACCCGATGTCGACCGTCGCACCTGTCCATCCGAGGTGGCCGTCAGCACGGAATCACCAAAGGCTTCCACCGCCAAAAATACGCCGCTGGCAATAGGTTGCCATTGTGTGGCATCGATGAGGTTCGAATTGGTTAGGGCACCGCGTTTCAAACCTTCCGACAAGGTAGCCGCGTAAATATAGCCGTCAAAGAACGCCGTTTGGGTCACCACGATTTCTGGTGAGGTCGTTCCGATGAAGTAGGTATCCCCGAATTCCAACGTCGCCAGGTCGTAGGTGACGATTCCGAAGTCGCAGGAAATATATACCACTCCCTCATGCTCCATGAAGTGGTTGATTTTCTTGATGGTCGGGTTCAGTTGCTTGTTGATGATGTCGACCACTTTGGTGATGCTGCCATCGGGAAGGATGACGACCATCAGGCCACTTCGATATCCGACCAGAGTGGTGTTAAAGGCGGTACTCCGATAGACCGCGGAAATCTGCTCGCTGGGCAGTCCGTCTATGGTATTGATCGTCCGTATTTCACCACTGGCAGCATTGCTCGAAAAGAGGGCGTTTTCCGACGCGGCATAACAAAGGGTCGCCGACTGTGCCAGATCGCGCACTTCCCGATAGGAAAAGTAGCCTTTCCAAAGTGCGGTATTCTGTGCCGATAGCGACAGGGTGATGAAAAAACAGACAAAAAGAAGGGATTTTCGCATCCGGGATAACTGTTTGGCAAATATACTAAACGGCGGGATGTGGGTTTTCATATAAATAGGGAAGTTTGGTGTGGGAAATCAACAGCTCTGAAAAGGAGATGGTACGTATTCGGCACGTTTCCGTCCTTTCCAAATAAAAATGCCTCCCCGAAGGAAGGCATTCTCGCAATTTATAATTTGGTTTATTGGTTCGTTACACAACGCCCTGTGCGAGCATCGCCTCGGCCACTTTTACGAAACCGGCGACGTTGGCACCTTTTACGTAGTCAATGTAGCCGTTTCCGTCAGCACCAAACTTCACGCACGATGCATGGATGTCAAGCATGATGCGCTTCAGGCGCTCGTCGACTTCCTCACGCGTCCAGCTGAGACGAAGCGAGTTTTGGGACATTTCAAGTCCGGATGTGGCTACACCACCTGCGTTCGACGCCTTGCCCGGCGCAAACAGGATCTTGGCATGGGCAAATACGGTGATGGCCTCCGGAGTGGAAGGCATGTTGGCACCTTCTGCCACGCAGATACAACCGTTTGCCACAAGCGCTTTGGCTTCGTCTTCGTTCAGTTCGTTCTGTGTCGCACATGGCAGGGCCACGTCGCACTTGACTTCCCATGGACGTTTGCCGTCTACGTATTGGGCATTCGGATATTTTTTCACGTAGTCGCTGATACGACCGCGAAGCTCATTTTTGATATACATCACGTGCGCCAGCTTGTCGGCATCGATGCCATCCGCGTCGTAGATATAACCGGAAGAGTCTGACATCGTCACTACTTTTCCACCCAGTTGGGTTGCCTTCTCAGCGGCATATTGGGCCACGTTACCAGAGCCGGAAACCGCCACGATCTTTCCTTCAAAAGACTGTCCTTTTGTGCCCAGCATACTCTCTGCGAAATACACACAGCCATAGCCGGTCGCTTCCGGACGGATAAGCGATCCGCCAAAGGTGATGCCTTTTCCGGTCAATACGCCTGTAAACTCGTTACGAAGACGCTTGTATTGTCCGTACATATAGCCCACTTCACGTCCGCCTACGCCAATGTCACCGGCCGGAACGTCCGTATCAGCACCAATGTGTTTGGCCAGTTCGGTCATGAACGCCTGGCAGAAACGCATCACTTCATTGTCTGACTTTCCTTTTGGGTCGAAGTCAGAGCCACCTTTACCACCGCCCATTGGCAATGTCGTAAGGCTGTTTTTGAACGTCTGCTCGAAAGCAAGGAATTTGAGGATGGAGAGGTTTACCGAGGGATGGAAACGCAGACCGCCTTTATACGGCCCGATCGCTGAGTTCATCTGGATGCGGTAACCACGGTTTACCTGTATGTTGCCTGCGTCGTCGGTCCAAACGACACGGAACGTAATAATACGCTCGGCTTCGACCATGCGCTCCAACAACATTTTGCCCTGGTAGCGCGGGTTTTGTTCAATAAAAGGGATGACGGTCTCGGCCACTTCGTGTACGGCCTGGAGAAATTCGGGTTCGTTAGGATTCCGTTTCGCAACCGCGTCGACGAAAGCCTGTATCGATTGAGACATGTTAAGTTATTTAGTAAAACGCCTTTAAGAAAACGTTTTCGTTTGCGGGTACAAATATAAAGGAAAGCGCGTTTCCGCCGCTACGCCAACCTAAATCCGTCTGCAAAAATGCATTTTTTTCAGGACGCGATAGTCAGGTGTTTCGAAATTATGCATCTTTTGTCACTTTCTTTACCGAATACGGACAAAGACGCGCCGAATACGGATTTTTATTTCGGTTGTATAGGATGTTTCATATATTTGCTCATCCCTAACTCCCGTAAACCCTATGTTTAAGAGGGCTTTATACCCAATCGTTGCCTTTTTTGCAGGATGTTGCATCCTTCACGCGCAACTTCCGTTTTCCCACGAAATCGGTATCATATCAGGACCCGTTGCCTTCCAGTCGGATTATGGCGAACGGAACGATCTCAGTACCAACGCCGGAAACACCGGTTTTGGCATTGGAATTGTCCACTATATGAACTTCTCGTATTTGGCAGAATGTAACTGTTACGCGCCGCATACCTACGTCAATGACCACTTCAAGTGGCGTACGGAGCTTTCGTGGAACAAAACCGATTTACAGCACTTTGGGCGATGGGTCGACAAAGATCCCACATCACCAGACGTACAAAAGTTGCGTGCTATGAGGGGACGGACCACGGTGTTTGACATTGGTGGACAACTCGAGTATTTCCCGCTCAGCATCCGCGACTATCAGGTGTCAATAGGAGCGCTTGCACCTTATGTGAGTTTCGGGATCCACTACAGCTATTTTACGCCTGACACCTGGTCGGAACTGGGGCCGCTCGGCATACCGCAAACAACCATCCCCAAATACCTTGACCCCTCTGACGGCAAGCCCAATGGGTTTTCTACCGACGATGGAAATACGTGGTCCATCGTCTGGGGCGTAGGTGCGCGCTACAAAGTGTCGCCTCTCGCAGACATGACGGTAGAACTACGCTGGCAATCGTACTTCTCGAACTGGGTGGATGGGTTGAACCCAGACCCGAATAAATACCCGGAGAACCGTGCCAATGACTGGAATGTCTGGTTCAATGTCGGGTATGTTTACTATCTCGACTTCGCCAACGGATACTAAAAAATAAAAAGAAACCCCGGTACATACCGGGGTTTTTAGTTTATCCAAATGCCTGTTCGAGGTCGGCAAGGAGGTCGTCTATGTGTTCGACGCCTACACTAAGCCGCACCAGGTCGTCGGTAATCCCGTTTTCTTTTCGTTTGTCTTCGGGTATGGAAGCATGTGTCATAAGGGCCGGATGGTTCGCCAACGACTCTACGCCGCCGAGTGATTCCGCAAGTGTAAACACTTTCAGTTTTTCAAGGAAGGTGGTAGCGTCGGCTTTCGCGCCAGAGGCAAAGGTAAACGATACCATTCCCCCAAATCCTGACATCTGTTTTTTGGCAATGGCATGGTATGGATGGCTCTCGAGTCCGGGGAAATAAACCGTTTTCACTTTCGGATGTTTCGACAGGTACTCCGCCACTTTCGCCCCGTTCTCACAATGCCGCTCCATACGCAGGTGAAGGGTTTTGATGCCCCGTAACACCAGGTATGAATCCATGGGCCCCAGCGTGGCGCCCGTCGCAAACTGCTGGAAATGCAATTGTTCTGCCAACGCCGCGTCTTTGATGATCAACGCACCGGCTATCACGTCGGAGTGGCCACCCAGGTACTTCGTAGCCGAGTGCATCACGATGTCGGCACCCAGGTCAAGCGGGCGCTGTAGGGCCGGTGTCGCAAAGGTGTTGTCGACCGCAAACAGGATGTTGCGACCTTTCAACACGTCGGCAATCGCACGGATATCGGCGACTTTCATCAACGGGTTGGTCGGCGTCTCGACCCAAACGAGTTTGGTGTTAGCATTGAGCAGCGACGTAAAAGCCGCCATATCGTTCATATCAACGAAATGGAATTTGATTCCTGAGTCTTTATAAATCCGGGTAAACAGGCGATAGGTGCCGCCGTAGAGGTCGTCCATCGCAATAACTTCGTCTCCGGCTTTCAGCGAGCGAAGCAGGCAATCGGTAGCGGCCAGTCCGGATGAAAAGGCCAGTCCTTTCGTGCCGTTCTCGATGCTCGCCAAGGCGTCTTCCAATGCCGTACGTGTGGGGTTGGCCGCCCGGCTGTATTCGTAATCGCCTACGGGTTTGCCGGGCGTCACCTGCGCATAGGTTGACGTCTGGAACACCGGAGGCATCACGGCTCCGGTCATCGGTTCGTGGTGCTGGCCGCCGTGTATGGTTTTCGTTTCGAATTTCATGTAACTATAGTTTGTGGCTGTAAAATTACCTTAATTTCAGCCGGAACGCAAAAGCAAATGCGTAACTTCGGGTGTCACGAAACCGCTATGAAACGTATTTGTATTCCCCTTGTGTTTTTTCTGCTTTTGACGGCCTGTGAGAAAGAAGAAGTGCTGACCTTCGAGTCGGCCACGTATTCGAAGAAAAGTAATGTGCCGTGCACGAAGGAATGTCCGGAAGCGACGGTCACCCTTCCAATTGCCGCGGGTGTTCCGGTTGTGGCAGACAGTATCAATAAGAGAATATTCAACGTCATCCGGAACAACATCATCGTTTTCGGTGAGCAACCATATCAGGCGTCTGATTTCAATGAACTGCTATCGCGGTTTATGGCGTCGTACGAAGAACTGCGGAAAGACGACCCGGAAGAGACGGGTTGGTCGGCTAAAGTAGAAGGGCGCGTGGCCTATGAGAGTGACAGCCTGTTAAACATCGAACTCCGCCATTACATATATGAAGGGGGCGCACACGGCTACAGCGGCCGGACCTCGCTGTTATTCAATCCTAAAAACGGGAAGGCCATTTCACAACGACAGTTGTTCCGGAACAAAGCCGGCTTCAAGGCCTTCGCTGAAAAAAAATTCCGGGAGACGTTCCACATCGCCGAAAAAGACTCACTAAACAGCGCCGGATTCATGTTCGAGCATTCCAAATTCGTCCTGCCGCAAACCTATATCTATACCGACAAAGGTTTCCTTCTCTACTATAATGTCTACGAAATCGCCTCGTATGCAGAAGGGCCGAAGGAAGTGCTGATTCCCTATGATGAAATGAAGCCGTACCTGTTGATCAGATAAACTTCCGGAGGTGGAGCATCATACCCAAATGGATGCCCTCATGATAGTTATTGAACAACAGCGCATCGTCGACGTTTTGCAGGACGTGCCCCACCGTTGCAATCGGGAACTCTGTGAAGTGTACGAAACGCCCCTCGGCATAATCGCGTTCGGTTTGGTCGAGCGTGGCAAACAACAGCCGCTTCATCTCGCGAATCTCGTCCTCACCAATAAAACCCTCTGGTCGGGTGCCTTTCTTATACCGGTCAATCAGCTCTTTTGATACCATCGGCGGAAGTCCGGATAGCCCATACACCAACCCCTGCTGCGTCACGATGATATGACCGAAGTTCCACGCCAGGTTATTGGAAAAGCCCGGCGGGATATGATTTAACTGTTCGATCGAATAGGCGCCTACGAGTTGCAGGAGGGTGTTGCGCGAGCTGCGGTTGAGGGAAAGGACGTGTTTCATGGAACTAAAGGTAGGGATTTCCCACAAATGCATTTCCTTTGCATTATGGACAAAATGTACTTTCTCAGCACCTGCGACACCTGCCGGAAGATCATCGGACGATTGCCGGCCCAGGCCAAACTCGTATTCCAGGACATCAAAAAAGAACCGATAACAGCGGCACAACTCGATGAGATGCGACGGCTGTCGGGCAGTTATGAAGCCCTGTTCAGCCGGAAGGCGCAGTTGTATAAAGAGCGCGGACTGAAAGACCAGACGCTTTCGGAAGACGACTACCGCCGCCTGATACTCGAGCACTACACTTTCTTAAGCCGCCCTGTTTTCGTATTGGGCGACACGATTTATATCGGTAATGCCGCCCCCACCATCGATGCAGTAGTCGCAGCGCTCTCGGGCGACCGCGGTTGAATCGTTTTTACTACATTTGCGGCAATCCTTTTCGTATGGTACAATCGATGACAGGCTTCGGCAAAGCCACGGTGCAGTTGCAGGCAAAGAAAATCACGGTCGAGATTAAGTCGCTCAACAGCAAAGGCCTCGACCTTAACATGCGCCTGCCGCAGGCCTACCGCGAGATGGAGCTCGAATTGCGGAACATCGTGTCGCAGCGATTGGAGCGTGGCAAGGTTGATTTCTGCATCTATGTGGAAAACACGATCGAACAGACGGCCTCCAAAATCAATGCCCCCATCGTAAAGGCCTATATCGAGCAGATGCGCGAGGTCATCCCGGATGCCGATGCCACTGAATTGATGAAGATGGCGGTTCGTATGCCCGACGCCTTGAAAACCGATCGCGAGGAGGTCGACGAAACGGAATGGAAGCAGATTCGAAAAGCCATCGAAGAAGCGCTCGACAACATCCAACAGTTCCGTCGTGACGAAGGCGCGTCGCTTGACAAAGAATTCCGTATTCGCATTGACAACATCCGAACCTTCATGGAAGCGGCCTACGAGATCGATCCCGACCGGATTGCCGCCATCAAGGAACGCCTCCACAATGCGGTGACCGAGTTGAAAGCCGAAATCGACCAGAACCGCTTCGAACAGGAACTCATCTATTACCTCGAAAAACTCGACATCACCGAAGAAAAGGTACGGCTGAGCAACCACCTCGATTACTTTCTCGAAACCCTCGACCTGCAGGAAGCCAACGGCCGCAAACTGGGTTTCATCGGGCAGGAAATGGGCCGCGAGATCAACACGATGGGATCCAAATCCAATCATTCGAAAATGCAGAAGCTCGTCGTTTTGATGAAAGACGAGCTCGAAAAAATAAAGGAACAGGTACTCAACGTACTCTGATCCGTCCACAACACAACATGGAAGGAAAACTCATCGTCTTTTCGGCGCCGTCGGGCTCCGGCAAAACTACTATCGTACGGTACCTGCTCGGGCTCCCGGAACTCAATCTCGGCTTTTCAATCTCGGCGACCTCGCGCGAACCGCGGGGGGCAGAGGAGCACGGCAAAGACTATTACTTCATCTCGCTTTCGGAGTTCAAAGAACACATCCGCCACGGCGATTTCCTCGAATGGGAGGAAGTGTACCGCGATAATTTCTACGGAACCTTGCAAAGTGAGGTCGAACGGATATGGGCCGAAGGCAAACACGTGATCTTCGATATCGATGTGGCGGGTGGACTTCGGATCAAGCGAAAGTTTCCGGAAAAGACGCTGGCCGTTTTCGTAAAACCACCGAGTATCGACGAGTTGAAGATCCGACTCAAAAAGCGCTCGACCGAGTCAGACGACAAGATCAACATGCGTATCGCCAAAGCATCGGTCGAATTGGCCACCGCGCCGCAATTTGACCAGGTCATCAAAAACTACGACCTTGACGTAGCCAAAGAAGAGGCGCGGCAATTGGTGGCCGATTTCCTAAAGTCATAAGCGATGAAGATCGGGCTCTATTTCGGTACGTTCAATCCGATCCACACCGGACACCTGATCATTGCCAACCACATGGCCGAGTTCACTGACCTGCAACAGGTGTGGCTCGTCGTAACGCCCCATAACCCACACAAGCAGAAAGCGACCTTACTCGACGATTTCCTACGGCTCGACATGGTGCGGCTGGCCACGGAAGACTATCCCAAACTGCGCCCGTCGGATGTCGAGTTTAAGTTACCGCAGCCGAATTACACCGTCAACACGTTGGTGCATCTGGGCGAGAAGTTTCCGGAGCATGAATTTTCGTTGATTATGGGGGAAGACAATATCCGCTCGCTGGCGAAGTGGAAGAATTATGGGTACATCCTCCAGTACCATGACATCTACGTCTATCCCCGCGTCTCGTCTGAAACGGATGCCATCGCCTTTGCCGACCATCCCCGCGTGCGGATCATAGACGCGCCGGTGGTGGAGATCTCGTCGACCTTTATCCGAAACGGACTGAAGGAAGGCAAAAACATCCGTCCCTTGCTGCCCGAGAAAGTGTGGCAGTATATCGACAAGGATCTACTTTATCGGAGTTGAGCGCGACGTTTGGTACAGACTCGCCCATTTACTAAAAAAGCGCTCCGATGGTATCGAAGCGCCTTTCCAAAACACCAAAAACAAATTTAATCGACTATGCCTGATGAGGGGCATTTGCACTATGATAACGCAGTCGGTGCAACCGCATTGCCGTGCCGAATGCCAAAACTTCGTTAAAATTATAAATAAGGAAAAGTGGCAACGGTGCGAAATATCCGGTCTGGGGGCGAAAAATCCCTATTTTTGGGAGTTGAAAACGAATAGGCTTCATGGGTAATACTCCGAAATTCGCCGTAATCGGTGGCGGTAGCTGGGCAACGGCCATCGCGAAAATGCTTTGCGTCAACCAGGACGAAATTGCCTGGTATATGCGCAACGTCGACGCGATCGCCCACCTGAAAGAAAACCGTCACAATCCGAACTACCTGAGTTCTGTTGAATTCGACACCAAAAAGCTGCATTTGACGGCCGATATCAACGAAGCGGTGGCCTACGCCGATTATGTGATCTTTGCCATTCCGTCGGCTTTCTTAAGTGCCGAGTTGGCGCGGCTGACCGTGTCGCTCGAAGACAAGGTCGTGTTTTCGGCTATCAAAGGCATCGTGCCCGAGACCAGCCTGATCGTCGGCGAGCATTTCCACAATACTTATGACATCCCGTATCAGAATATTGGCGTCATCACCGGGCCCTGCCATGCCGAAGAGGTCGCCCTCGAACGCCTGTCGTATCTGACGATTGCCTGTGGCGACGCGTCGAAAGCGAAAGTCATGGCAAAAGCGTTGGCCAGCCATTATATCAATACGAAGATTTCCGACGATATCGTAGGCACTGAATATGCGGCGATGCTGAAAAATATTTACGCCATTGCAGCCGGTATGGCGCACGGACTCGGCTACGGCGACAACTTCCAGTCAGTGTTGATGAGCAACGCCATCCGCGAGATGAAGAAGTTCATCCGGAAAGTGCACAAGATGAAACGGAACATCAACAACTCGGCCTATCTGGGGGATTTGTTGGTCACCGGTTATTCGGTGTTTTCGCGTAACCGGATGTTCGGCAACATGATCGGAAAGGGCTATACCGTGCAAAGCGCCATGATGGAAATGAGCATGGTGGCCGAAGGCTACTACGCCGTAAAAAGTGCCTGGAAACTCAACCAGAAATACAAAGCCAAAACCCCGATTATCGATGCGGTGTATGATGTTTTGTACGATGGAAAGGAAGCGCGGAAAGTGTTTAAGAAACTGACGGAGAAACTCGATTAGCAGGCCTAAACGTGGCGGTTGTGATGCATATCCCTCCTTTCTTCCGCTGCCTCACGGTTGCATTCCTGCTCGGGATATCGGCCCCTGCCGTCGCTGCCAACCCCACTCCAACACAGGCCGGTAAGGCGTCAAAATACGTCGCCCAGGCCAGGAAGCTGAAAGAACAGGAGAAACTGGACAAAGCACTCTATTGTTTGCGTGAGGCCGAAAAAATCTACCGGGCCTACGGCGATCGTGATAGTCTGGTGTATGTCAACACGGCACTGGCCGAGGTCTTTCGCTCGCTTACACTTTCCAAAGAGTCGTTGCAGTACATTGGACTGGCTTCCGCCCACGTGAACAACAAAACACCGAAAGACATCCTCGCTTTTTACTATAACAGGAGGGCGGCAATCGAAAACATGTTCGGAAGTAAAGTCAAGGCACTTGAGTTGTCGGAACGCGTTGTGCATCTTGAGCGACAGATTAAAAACAAGGAAATTGTGGTGTATAGCTACAATGAAATTGGGGCCCTTAAGGAGTTCGAGTTTGCCAAAGACCGACCCGAGCTGTATGTGGAAGATTACAAAGCCGCACTGAAGAAAGCGGAGGATTATCAGTTGCTGGCGCCCCAAATGGACATCCTGATCAATTTGGGAAGGACCTACGACCACCTCAAACAGTATGACCGGGAAATCAGCAGTTACGACCGCGGGCTTGAGATTGCCCGGCGACTGCACAGCGATTATTACCAGTACCAGTTCGAATTCAACCTGGTGACGCCGTATAAAAAAAAGGGCGACATGCAGCAGGCCTATGATCACCTGATGCAGGCGTTTATCAAAAGCAATCAGCTGAAAGACCGGGCGATGGCATCGAAGATTTCAGAGGCAGACAAGAAATACAATGTGGAAAAGAAGGAGAACGAACTCCGCATCAAGAACATTGAAATCCAAAACAACAATCGCCATTACGGCTACAGCCTCGTCATCCTGGCACTCACTTCGGTCGCCACCATCACGCTGGTGTATTTCTATCGGAAATCACGCAAGACAAACAAACGACTGAAACGGCTTTCAGCGGAAAACGAATTCCTGCTCGGAGAAGCCAACCATCGCATTAACAACAACCTACAGTTGATCATCGTGTTGCTTTCCGATGAGTTGAAGAACCTCTCAGACGACCAGGCGGCACAAATCCGCATCCTCCCCAAAATCGAGTCGATCGCGTACCTGCACCGGCATTTGTACCGCTCAACCGATAAACGGCACATTGCGCTGTCTTCCTATCTCGAAGAGATTAACGTCAATTTTTCGGAGTTGTTCAATAGCCATCAGGTGACGGTTTCGTTCGAGATCGAAGAGCGATGGGTGGATACCGATAAGGCGATGTACCTCGGACTCATCCTGACCGAGTTACTCATCAATTCGCTGAAGTATGCCTTTGGCGAACAGGTGGATAGAACAATCCAACTTCGGTGTTACACAGAGGATCGCACATTCCATTTTTCGTATTTTGACAACGGACAACAAAGTAAAGGAACGGAAGTCAAACCCAAACTGGTGCTGAAATTGTGCCGACAGATTCAGGTAACACCCAACATCGACACTACTGACGGGTTCCGCCTTGACTTCAACACGGATAAGATATGAAAGACCGCGTACGGGTATTGATTGTGGAAGATGAGGTGTTGATTGCCGACTACATCTGCGAACTCTTGCAAGAGGAAGGGTACGAACGAATCGAGTTGGCACATAACTGCGCCGACGCCCTGCGGTTGTTCGGGTCCTTCCGCCCGGATATCATCCTGATGGACATCAATATCGAAGGTCCCAATACAGGAATCGAACTGGCAGCACACCGACCGGCCGATTCGTCCCTGGTGTACGTCACTGCCCAGCAGGATTCGCATACGATTCAAAAGGCCATCAGTACCCATCCCGAGGGCTATCTTACCAAACCCATCAAAAAAGCGGATCTTATCGCTACAATGCATATACTTTCCGCCCGGAAAGGACGTGAATATGTGATTGTTCGGGACGGGCACGATGACATACGCCTGGAGGTGGCGGGCATCCTCTACGTCAAAAGCGACGATATCTACATCGACGTGGTGACCGCCCATCGCAAATACACCCTTCGAAAGTCGCTCGACGCATTCCTGCAGGAACTTGACGACCCCAATTTCCTGAAAGTACACCGCTCATATATCGTCAATAAGGCGCACATCAGCCAGAAATCGGCCCAGTATGTGGTCGTACACGATGAAAAAATCCCGGTTGCCCGGGGACGCCGTTTCGACTTATAGCCGTTCACCTACAAAAAACCGTCGTTCGCAACATTCACACGACACGAGGCCAAGCTGCAATCTACTTTTGGCACTTAAACGATTGCAAAAACTATGGCGTCACAGTTACTATCTTTTTGCGGACTGGGGACGGGCTTGCCGCGATTCCTTTTCCTCTTTGCAATGCTCGTGTCTTCGGCGACCGCGCAAACCAATACGTTTACCGGTACTTCCACCATTGGAACCACAAGCGACTTTACCCGTTCGCCACGCTTTGCCGATTTCGATAACGACGGGGATGTCGATATTGCCTTTTACTCGGATGGTACCAATTACCGACTGTACAAAAACGACGGGACCGGCCTGTTCGCCAACACCTTTACCACGTTGGTCGCAGTGACCAATATGCCCATCGAGGTGGCTGATATGGATAATGACAGTGACGTAGACCTCGTCGACTACAATGGGAAGGTGTGGGTCAACAACGGTTCAGGTAGTTTTTCGCAGTTGTCAGGCGTGACGCTGAAACAGAATGCAGGCGGCGGCATTGGGGCCATCAAGCTCATCGACTTCAACGGCGACGGCAAGAGAGATGTGGTATGGGGCAATAACGCCACCGGTGCGACGGCCCGGAATGAAGTTTGGCTGAATTCAGGAACAACGGGCGCCCCGGCCTTTACCTATACCTATGGATTTTCGGCTACAAATGGCAACAGCGCTATCGACGTGGGCGATATTGACAACGATGGCGATAATGACATTCTCTTAGGGGCAAGCGCAAACGGCACGGAGGTTTTTAAGAATAACGACGGGGTCTTCACGGCCGGAACCTTCGCCGGGACGTATTCAGCGGTTGTGAAGCTAAACGACTGGGACAAAGACGGCGACCTCGACCTGCTAACCTGGTCGACCTATAATGGTGTGGGGATGCGCGTCTTCCTCAACAATGGCAGCGGCACTTTCGGTTCGCTTTCCTACACGGCGCCCGTAATGGGTGGTTCGATTGATTATGGGGATGTAAATGGCGATGGCTATCTGGACGCATTGATTAGCAACGGAACGGGTGGTACTACCAGCCTCTTGATCAACAACGGATGCGCGCTGGTCGAACGCACCAACGTGGCCGTCCACGGTCCGCACGGTTCTTTTCTGGCCGATTTCAATGCCGATGGACGGCCAGATGTCTTCATCGCTTCCCGTTTCAACACCACGACGAACCTCAGCCAGATCTACACCAGCAGCCTGGGCAAAACGAACATCCGGACGGCGCCGGGCAACGCGCTGAATTTTGACGGTGCAAACGATTATGTTTCCGTTCCCGATGCCAACTCACTTGACCTTACCACCAACTACACGATCGAAGCCTGGATTCGACCCACCGCTTTTTCCGCCTTGGCCGGTATCGTCAGTAAAAATCAGGTAAACGGATCGGCAGGCTATACCCTCAGACTGTCCGGAACGGCGCCCTTTACGGGAATCAATTTCGACGGGCTCGAAACGGCCGCCGGAGTGCTTGAAGCCGGAAGGTGGTACCATATTGCGGCCGTGAAAAGTGGTACGACCCGAACGCTGTATGTCAACGGCATCGCGGTAACCATGACGGGCACCGCGCTCACTACAGCCGCCAACACCGACGCGTTGACGATTGGTGTCGATTATCTTGCCGCTCCCCGCTATTTCTCCGGCTCTATCGATGAGGTACGGCTGTGGGCAGCCGCGCGTTCGCTCAGCGATATTACGTCGAACAATAAAAACATCCTGAGTTGTGGCACCCAAACCGGTTTGGTGGCCTATTACAAACTCGACAATGGAACGGTGGGCGCCAACAATTCCCTCTACTTTGTTGCCAATGACTTTACCGGCGCCAATAACGGCATCCTTACCAATTTCGCCCTTACGGGTACTGGCAGTAATTGGGTTGAGAGCTATGCAATGGCAGTTCCTACGGCCACCGCTTCGACGGCGAATACCGGCGTCGGCTTTACCGCAAACTGGACCGCCCCCGCCGTTGGCCTGGTTACGAATTACCTGCTTGATGTCTCCACGTCTTCGGCCTTTACGTCTTTTGTTTCCGGCTATAATGGGCTGAGCGTAAGCGGCACATCTTATGCCGTTACGGGATTGTCCGGCAACACCACATATTACTACCGCGTTCGCGCCGATAAGAATACGCTGTCGGGGCAAGGCGCTTATTCGAACACGATTGCCGCATCTACGCTGCCGACCGCACCCGGCAACGCATTGGGCTTTGACGGCGTGAATGATTTTGTCGCCGTTTCATCACCGACGGCCATACCGATTGCCAATGCGACCTACACGATGGAGGCCTGGATGCTGCCACGAACCCTTAACTCAAACGGCAACGGCAATGGCATCATCGGATGGGGTAATTATGGCACGACCAACCAGGCCAATGCCTTCAAATACCAGAACGGGAGCCTGGCCAATTATTGGTGGGCCAATGACCTCAGTGTATCGGTCGGTAACCTGGTAGGAAGGTGGAGCCATGTGGCCTGCTCTTTTGATGGCACCACCCGCAGAATTTACCTGAACGGCGCGTTGGTCGCGTCGGATACCCCAACCGGGCATAACGTACCGAATGCGGCTAACTTCCGGGTCGGGCTTACGATCTCATCTGCGGCCCTGTTGAACAGTTTTTTCGATGGCAGTCTCGACGAAGTGCGTGTCTGGAACGTGGCCCGTACGCAGGCACAGATTCAGGCCGGTATGTACACCACCATCAGTCCGTCCAGCACCGGCCTGGTGGCTTACTACTCCTTTAACAGCGGATCGCCTGCCGGAACCAATACTGGCCTATCTACACTCGTAGACCAAACGTCGAACAACAACGCCGGCACACTGACGAATTTTGCCCTTTCGGGGAATACAAGCAACTGGCTGGAAAGCTACGCGATGGTGATTCCGACTACCACCGCCGCCACGGCTATCGGTTCCACCGGCTTCACCGTGAACTGGACAGCGCCCACGGTGGGCACGGTTACGAATTATCTTTTAGACGTATCGACCTCTTCTACGTTCGCCAGTTTTGTGCCGGGCTATAATGCGCTCGTCGTGAACGGCACCTCACAGGCCGTTACCGGATTGGCCGGCAGTACGACCTATTATTACCGCGTGCGGGCCGATAAAACAAGTGTTACCGGGCAGGGTGGCTATTCAAATGCCACCAACCTTACCACCAATCCGCTCCTGACCTGGACGGGAGCCACAAACAATGACTGGGCTATCGCTACGAACTGGTCGCCCAATCAGGTGCCCGACGGTACAGTCGACATATTGGTCGCCTCCGGAAATCCGGTATTGAATACGGCGCTCACCGTTGCAGCCAACAAAAGCCTGACCATCAGCGGAACCGGTGCGCTCACCGTTGGCCCCACCGGAGTGTTGACCGTAGCCGGAACTGTCAATTTCAATGGAAAAGATGTGACGCTCAAGTCGGATGCAACCGGAACCGCGTCGATAGGTCAGGTTACGGGAAGCCTGTTGGGCGCCACCAATGTCACCATCGAACGCTACATCCCGGCAAAGCGCGCCTGGCGGATACTGTCGGCCCCGTTGAAAGGAACGTCTAACAATGGCATTGCGGCCAACTGGCAGGGAGTGCCCACCGAGGGGCTCTTGCTTTTCAGTCCGGCGACTTACAACTCGCAAACCATGACAGGCTATACAACCGGAGGGAACGCGCCGAACATCTGGAGATACGCGGCGGGCTGGCAGGCGATTCCAAACCTGACGACCGAAAGCCTATACGGGGCCGCCGCCGCTGACACCAAACCCTTCCTCGTGTTTGTGACCGGCCCCCAGGGGAGCGCGAACATCGGGGCGGGTGCAACGGCGACCACGCTGAAGCCAAAAGGGGAGTTAGTGACGGGTGCGGTGAACTACAGCGGACTTTCCACCGGTGTTTTCCAGGTAATGGCTAACCCGTATGCCAGTGCCATTGACCCGGTAGCGCTGGCTGCCTCGAATCCGAATTTCAAGTTCTGGATGTTGGATCCTTCGCTAGGATCGCTGGGCGGCTACGTAACCTATGACGGCACGAACTGGACGCCTGTTGCGCCTGTTGGGAACGCCAGAAACATCCAAAGCGGACAAGGCTTTTTCGTGCGCTCTGCCTCCGGTACGGCCTTTACACTACAGGAAAGCCAAAAGGTGTCCGGTAGTAGCACAAATTGGTTTGAACGTAACGGTTCGGGTGTGATGACGGAAGACGCCGATAAGATTCGGATCCTGCTGTACAAACCCGACGAATCGGGTTGGAAACTGGCCGACGGAATATTGGCTGTCAATCAAGCCTCCGGGAACAACGCCCTTGACGAAGCGGATACCAATAAGATTTCGAATTTCAATGAAAGCCTGATGTTCCGCAACGGCACCACAAACCTGGCAATCGAGTACCGTGGACTGCCGGAGTTGGGGGATACACAACAAATCCGGATGACAGGTACTACAGCAGGTGCTTACCAACTGGAGGTGATAGTGGAAAACTACACCAACAGCGGCCTTCAGCCCGCCCTTGAAGATACGTTGGCCGGAACCGTAACGCCTATTCCGACCGATGGCGCCCCCTTGACGGTTCCGTTCACTGGCGTAACCGCCACTTCGGCGAACCCGGATCTTAGGTTTCGAATTGTGTACCCCACCGCATTGGGTGTTGCATTACCGCCCGCCCGCGAGATCCGTGTGTTCCCCAACCCGGTTACGGACGGCAGGCTCCAGATTGTACTAGAGGATGCCACGCCCGCGCAATATGTAATAACCAACCTGTTAGGGCAGTATGTGCAAAAAGGGGTTTTAGAAAAGGAGACAACCGTACTTCCTGTTTCGCACGTGCCTTCCGGACTTTACCTGATTACCATCACGCAAGGAAGCCTTGTGTGCACCAAGAAAATCCAAATACAGTAGCATTTTACCGATGAAGACAGTTTGTAAAGTTCAATGGCTCGTTGCCTTGCTGATGGCGTCGGCCCCCATGTGGGCACAGGACGAGGAGGACCCTGGCTTTCCTACAGGGGGTGACCCCGGTGCGCCGATAGACGGCTACGTGGTGCCGTTTGCTATCGTGGCAGTGCTACTGGCATTTTATGTCTACAAAGCCTGGGAAGGAAGCGACAAAAAGGCGTTTTAGCGAACGATCACGCCTTCTTTGAATAAAATCGGAACTTCCTCCATCGCGTCTTCAGAGAGCGAATTAGCCCTGAAGATATACTGTTTATCGTAGAGCGTGCTGCCGATGAAATACGTCAGCATGAACTCGTTGTTCAATGCGAGTACGCTTTTTTCAATCATTTCGATCTTGACGGCCGAAACAGCGGGCATCTCCACAAGCGCATGACGTAACATTGAGGTTTTGCGCATCTCACCGGCGATGGTTCCGAAGTCTTTCGATACGACCATGATATCGTGAAGGTGATTAATGGTAAGAGAAACTATTTTTTAAGAACCTTCAAGGTAACATCCTTGTCCTCGGTGCTGATAGTCAAAAAATAAAGTCCTGCCGATAAATTAGATACTTCAATTGGCGAAACAGGTCCTTTTTTTACGTACACCAAATTTCCATACACATCTTGAATCGATATACCTGTAACTAGGAGCTGGTTCTGGTTTTGTATAAAAAGTTCACTGCCAACCGGATTCGGGAACAGCTTAAATCCATCATTTTTGGAAATATCCGCTACGTCAAGGGAGGGTGTGGTAGGATTGTCGTAAAGGCGCATCATTGCAAACGCAAATCCAAATGCTGAGTATTGGTTATTGGTTCGTCCGGCTGTGACGACTCTTCCGTCTGCATGGCGATAATAGGCCATGGTGTAGTCTTCGTTGTTTACGACGGGCGGCACAGCGTAGGTAAAGTTTCCCGTTCCGTTAAAAGTGAGGTCGGGTGTTCCGTCGGCGTTTTTTTTCAACAGAGTTGCCTTCCGGCTGCAGATAGTCGATCCAGACCACGTGCTACACGAGTACATACCGGTTAAGAACGTTTTCCCAGAACTATCTATAGAATAGTCGCAATATTGATCAGGAACTGAAGATAAGAACTGGGTGACGAAAACGTCGGTTGAGGGATTGTATTTTGCAATATATGCCCCTGCAAAACCCTGGCATCCCTGCGTGAAATATAGGTAGTAGTTGCCATCGTCGCCGATAACGCCACGTTTTACCGTCCGGCTACACAACATTGATGAAGGTGCCAACTCGAATAGTTTCTTTCCGTTGCTACCATAAGAAGAGATTGGGTTTCCAGCTAAATCTGTTTTTAGTAGCACGGCATACTTCACACCCCCTACTATATTCGGACCAAAAACGGATGCGCCCATTATCAGAAGCTCTCCCCCCTGGAGAAATATACTGGCCGCAGAAGATGTTTCGGGGTTATTCAGGGGATACGTCCGGTAACCGGTCGAATTGAAAGACGTATCGAGTGTACCCGACGGAGTGATTTTGCAAACAAGCATAGTTTTGTTACTATATCCCGCGCCATACAACTCACCCGTATCTGTTATCAACAGGTCTTTGATACCCTCATCCGTATATCCGAAGTCGAGATTTGCTTTTCCATTCGTGCCAAACGTAGGGTCCGGAACGCCAGCCAATGAAATCTTCACAACAAAAGCTTTTTCCTGTGTAGATGTGCCAATTTTCGTCGCCCCGAACAAATACAGGAAGCCGTTATGTAGTTTAGCGTACTTAACGTAGTCGTTTTGCCCTGTTGAGTTGAAGTAGTATGTTCCACCCGATCCGAACGCGGTGTTTACGGATCCGTCGAAGTTGCGGCTACATACTCCGTTGGTTTCGAGGGCCACATAATAGTGATCATTTTCATAGAAAAGGCGCAGCGGATCCTGGGAAATGTTGGTGCTGGCGGCAATGCCATTTGTGCCAAATGTCGTGTCAAAGGTAACCTGCGCGGATGTTGGGAAGATGATAAACGATAGCAATAACGCAAATAAGACTCGCATAAGCTGACGATAGATTCCTGATTTTTGTAAAGTTACAAAAAAACGCACTGATTTAGGAAAAGGGATGCGCCGGGACTATTAGGCGATTACCCCCTCCTTCAACAGTACAGGGACCTGTTGCATAAGCGGTTTTTCAGAAAAGTTTGCTTTGAAAATGTACTTTTTATCGTAAAGTATATTACCAATGAAATACGTCAGCATGAACTCGTTGTTCAATGCGAGTACGCTTTTTTCAATCATTTCGATCTTGACGGCCGATACCGCCGGCATCTCCACCAGCGCATGGCGCAACATCGAGGTCTTGCGCATCTCACCGGCAATAGTGCCGAACGCCTTTGAGACGACCATGATGTCGTGGAGGTCGTCGTCAGAGTCGTTGATGAGGTAGACGTTCCAGACTTTGTCCATGAAATCGTCGCTCCATTCCGGTAGGGCGGCCATGAAGACGTTTTTAACTTCGGGGATGGTGATGTCTTTTTGCATAGTAAGTTCGGAAGTTGGGAAGTTCGGGAGTTCGGAAGACCTGTTTTGGAAGTTCTACCTACAAGGTTTCCAAAACCTTGTAGGTCTTTTAGTAGCGGTTATGGGAGTTCTATCGTTCGGAAGAGGAACTAGTGATGGGAAGGATTTCGCCTAGCCCGGATGGAAGCGGCAGCCCCTGATGACGGAAGGCTGGTGGGGCCGGATGCCGGGCGCGACCAGCGGAAGCGTTTGGCAACCGACGCCACACCGCCTGATCGACGAAGGGCTATAGCGGACAGCCGGATCAGCTTCCTACAACCTAAATTCCCGCCTTGAACTGCTCGAGGAAACGGACATCGTTTTCATAGAACATCCGGATGTCTCCGATTTGGTAGAGCAGCATCGCGATGCGTTCGATGCCCATGCCGAAGGCGAAACCGGTGTATTCGTCGGGGTTGATGCCGCAGTTTTTCAGTACGTTCGGATCGACCATGCCGCAGCCCATGATTTCGAGCCAGCCGGTTCCTTTGGTGATGCGGTAGTCGGTTTCGGTCTTGAGTCCCCAATAAATATCCACTTCCGCACTCGGCTCGGTGAACGGGAAGTACGACGGGCGCAGGCGGATCTTCGACTTGCCGAACATTTCTTTTGTGAAATAGAGCAGTGTTTGCTTGAGGTCGGCGAACGACACATCTTTGTCTATGTAAAGTCCTTCGACCTGGTGGAAAATGCAGTGCGAACGGCTGGAGATGGCTTCGTTGCGGAACACGCGACCCGGACTGATGGTGCGGATCGGTGGTTTGTGGGCCTCCATGTAACGGACCTGCACCGATGAGGTGTGCGTGCGCAGCAACACGTCGGGATTGGTCTGGATGAAGAACGTATCCTGCATGTCGCGCGCCGGGTGGTATTCCGGCAGGTTGAGCGCGGTGAAGTTGTGCCAGTCGTCTTCGATTTCAGGTCCTTCTGAGACGTTGAAGCCGATATTCGAAAAGACATCGATGATTTGGTTTTTGACCAGCGAAATCGGATGGCGGGAGCCGATGGCCACGGGCTCGCCCGGACGGGTGAGGTCGCCATAGATGCCTTTCGCCTCTTCTTTGCTTTCGAGGGCTTCCTGCAGTTCCTTCAGTTTTTCCTCTGCGGCATTTTTCAGGGTATTGATGACCTGTCCGAAGTCTTTTTTCTGGTCGTTCGGGATGTTCCGGAATTCATTGAAAAGGTCTTTCAGAATGCCTTTGCTTCCGAGGAATTTGATACGGAAGGCCTCCAACTCGTCTTTCTTTTGGGTGGAGAACGACTGTGCTTCTGCGATGTATTCTTTAATCTTGTCGATCATCTTGGGCGATTGAGAGTGCAAATTTAGGGAAAAGAACGGAGAAGTTCGGAAGATGGGGAGATCGGAAGTTGGGAAGATCGGAAGATCGGAAGACCGGAAGTCCGAAAGTCCGGAAGTGTTGTACCTGCTAGGTTTCCAAAACCTTGTAGGTCTTATTTTACGGTCGCGTCGGGCTGATTAGGAAATATACTCCCGTTCCAGGAAATACTGCACAATGGCTTCTTTCATTAAAACGGCCTGCTCGCCGGCGCGCAGCGGCGGTAGTTCTTCTTTGATTTTGTAGTGCGGCCAGCCATCGCGGTCGAAGAAGTCGAATTCGTAATAGCCGTAGGGCTCGAGTAACCGACAGATGGCGATGTGCATGAGGTTGACCTTTTCGTCTTTTTTGAACTCGCGGTGCAATTGGCCGAGTTCCTGCAGGCCGATGAGGTAAATAATGCCGTCAAGATCGAGGGGTTCGCCATCGGCAAACTGGGCCGATAGTTTCTGTACGACGGTTTCCCATCGCTGTTTCAGTTGTTCGTCGCGCGACATTAGTTTTCGATGTACTCGAAATTCCGTTCGGTTTCAACGTAATCGTCCGTCACGTTTTTCTTGCGGATTTTCGTGGCGCGGCCTAAGGCATCTGTGGTGATGGCGTAGGTATATTTCTCCGTTGCTTCCGGACTTTCAATAGGGTAGAAGAGGTCTTCTGACGTAACATTATTGAAGTTCAACGGGTTCGTCATATCGAACTGCATGAAAAACTTCTGAAGGTTCGGATTGAGGAAACGATACGGATTCGCGTCATCATCGAAACCATAGACGGTTTTGCCAACTAAGACGTCAGTACCGACAAAGGCGGTGTCAGTGCGTTCTGCAATATTGTCGCCTGCATACGTCAGCATTGATGAAATTTGCGTCTTCCAGCCGTTTTCGACCAGTGTCTTGTATTCGATTTTGGTGAGCACGTCGTCAGTGTAGGTAAACTCTGATTTCGCCGGGTTATCATTGTCGTAAGAAACGATCTGCACCAATTGCCCGTCGTCGTTGTAATGGAACAGGGCGGTAAACTGGAGTTCTTCACCCACCATATAATCGGCAGAGGTCACTTTGGTGTCGTTTGCGTAATGGAACTTGATGGTGTATTCTCCCGTGGCAACCTCCGCAAGACGCCCCACACGGTATACGAAGCTAGTTTCAAGTTCGACGGTGTCGGTTTCGGAGAATTGGCTTTCCTTTATTTTGGAAAGATGGAACGCCCCGGTTGGAGGCGGTGGATCGATCGGATTGTTGTTGCTGCTGCTGACGGTTTCATCACACGAAAACAGGCAGGTGGCGATTACCGACAGGAATACGAAGCGAAGCAACTTGGCCATCTCTTTTCAAAGGTTTTTGCAAAAATAGCAAAAGCACCTTCATGGCGACGGACTTAATTGAAAATAATAGGCTTTTAACACCTGAGGGTGTTTATTTTATCTCCCGTATCGCCGTCGCCGGAATCCAACCCTCCGTATCGTCCGGGAGTTGCACTTTACGCCAGCGGTCAAGGGTTTCCAAAACCCGCACTTTCGCACCTTCATGCAAAACGAACGCGTCGGGGGCCTCTTGTTTGGGTTCCGCTTTCGCTGACACTACTTCCGCAAAGACGATGGCAGGGCGGTCGCGCCGATATACATCACGACCGAAATACGCCGAGAAACAGGCAACCAGCAAAAGCAACAAAGACGCCAGCATGCCTGAGAAGAAAAGACGTTTCCGAAGCGGCGTGGAAGCAAGGTAATAACCCACGAAAAACCCGGCAAACACAAACGCTGCCACTACGGCAATCCAGGCCCAGCTTTCGTAGTGGTAAAGTCCGGCCAGGTCAGTGGTGATTTTCTCGAACCCTACCTTTGGTTTTTCGCGCACATCGTCGATGGCCAATTTTCGCGCAAATTCCAGGTTGCCCTTGATGTCTTTGTCATGAGGCGCCAGTAATAACGCTTTCTCGAAGTTATAGATGGAAAGTGCTACTTTGTGTTGTTTGTAATAGGCATTGCCCAGGTTGTAATAGAGTTCAGCCGAGTGCTTCCCGCCCCGCAGGATCCGCTCATAGGTGTCGGCAGCGGCGGCATAATCGCCTTTTTGGTAGTAGGCATTGCCGCGTTCGAACGCGCCCTGCGCTGAGGCAAAGACCGACAAAAACAGGAAAAAAACCACCAGTCGTTTCATCTTCTAACGTGTTTAGATCTGTTTGCTGAGTTCGGTGAGCAGTTGTGCGGCCAGGTCGTAATCCTGTTGCATGCGGCCGTCGGTTGACGGGGCGTATCGGGCAAAGTCGCAATTCTCCATCAGTTCCAGGAAGCGGTTGACCGTCGTAGGGTCGGCCTTGCGGTCAAGCAGGATCTCCCGTATCTTGTCTTTGCTCATCTCCGATGTTTCAATGTGCAGTTTCGCCTTCAGGAAATTGTGCATCGCCTTCTCAAGTGCGACATAGAACGCTTCTTTCTGTCCTAATTGTTTGCGGGCCTGGCCCAGGTAGCGACGGGCCAATTGGCTGGCGGCGCGTGATTTCTTACCGGCCACATCGCGGTCGAGGGCTTCACGGCGGCGCATGACGAGCAGGAAAAATGGCAGCAAGGCAAACGGAATTCCCACAAGGGAATAGAAGGTGCCCGAGCCAAAGAAATCGACATGCCGGATGGGCGTCAGTTTCGTCTTCCGCTTGATAAACTGGAACTGTTGCGACGTCGCGACCGTTTGCTTCTGTGGCGAGTTGGCCGCAACGGCCGCCTGTTCCGGTCCGCCAATCACACGGATCATGATTTCCTGCGTCGTGATCGTCTTATAGCGTCCGCTAGAAAGGTCAAAATACGAGAACCGCATCGGCTTGATGGGGTAATTCCCTTTGTATTGCGGGATGATGGTGTATTTGTCGGCAATCGATCCTGTCATTCCCGAAAGTGGCGTCGACACCTTTTCATCGTGCACCGGATCATACATCTCAAGGGCATTCGGCACTATTGGTTTTGGCAGGTCGAACAGTTTGAGGTTGCCTTTTCCGCTGACTTTGACCACCAGGTCGAGGCTTTCGCCGTTTTTCACCGTCGAGCGGGAAGGGGTAGCCGTAAAGGTAAAATCACCCACGGCTCCGGTGAAGTCAATCGGTTTTCCGGCTTCTGGCAGCGACTTGACGTTAATGACCTTGGTACCGGTGGTTACGCGTTTGTTGACTTCCTGCATCTGCACGCCCCAGAAGGTGCGGCGGTTGGTCGGTAACACCAGGTCAAAGTCGAGCGACAGCGGTTCAATGGTCAAACGACCCGATTTCTGTGGGTAGAGCACGGTTTTGCGCAATACCACCATACGGGTGCGTTCGCCGTTATAGGTGGTTTCCACAACCTGCGGGTTCTTGACATCGATGTTCTGGCTCCAGAAGTCGTTGTATTTGGGTTTCTCAACTTCATGCCAGGCGCGGATTTCCGCGTTATAGCCGAGATAGAGTTTGTATTCGACGGTAATCGGTTCGTTCAGATACGGACTGCTTTTCGATACGTCGGCCACCAACTGGAGGTCGTCATACCCAATGAGCTGCGGCGCATACGGATCTTTCGGAACTGGAATTGCATCGGTAATCGTCACCTTTATCGGTGACGTTTTGTAAATCTGTCCGTTGATTTCGATGCTCGCCTGACGGATGGTCAGCGTTCCTTTTTGCAGCGGCGTCAGCACATACGAATACGATTTGTTGAACGACCCGCGGCCGTTGACCCACATTTGCTGTACCGACTGGAAAGGGCCCGAGAATACCCGGAAGCCTTCAAACGCGGGTGGCGTGAAGTTGTCGCCGTCAGCGTTGACGGTAAAGGTCACCGTCAGCCGTTCGTTGACGCCGAGTTTGGCTTTGCTCGCCTTGGCTTCGAACTGCACCTGTGCCGATACGGCCTGGCAACAGAGCAGGAAGAGAAAGAGGAGTCGTTTCATGGCGGTCATCTGCATGGTTCCTTATGTGTTACCAATCTTTTTCAGGTTGAACTGGTTGGGCTTTTGCCTTCTCCTTAACTTTATCCTGTACCTTTTTTTCTTCGTTGTTGATCGCGTTCAGGATGTTGTCGATACGTTGCTTCGAAGCACCCTGCGGACGCGGTTGCGGCTTAGGCTGGTCGCCCTGGCCTTTGTCTTTTTGCTGGTCACCCTGCTTTTTCTGCTGGTCTTTGTTTTGGTCGCCCTGGTCTTTTTTGTCCTGCTTGTCCTGCTGGTTCTTTTGCTGTTGGTTTTGCTTTTGCTGGTCCTTGTTCTGGTCTTTCTTGTTGTCTTTACCACCTCCGTTCTTAGGCGGGTTGTTTTTCAGGTAAAGCCGCGCAAGGGCATAGTTATAGCGGGTCTGTTCGTCGGCCGGGTTGTTGACCAGTGCCATTTTGTAGGCATTGACCGCAGCTTCATAATTCTTCAGCTTCATATAGACGTTCCCCAGGTTGTGATACGCTTTGTGCTTTTGGGTATAGGTCTTGGCTTCTTTTATTGCTTTCGTATACACATAACCGGCTTCCTCCGGAAGGTTCAGTGTATAGATGGTGTTGCCGAGGTTATAGGTGGCAGGTGCCTTTCCTGGGGCTACATTCTGCGAAAGACGGTATTCGACTTCCGCGTCGGCATACTGCTTACCGGCCAACGCCTCATTCCCTTTCGCGAGATGGCGGTCTTTCTTCTGGGCTACGACGCAAACAGAAACGAATAACAGGCAATATGTGAGCAGCGTTCTCATCCTTTGTCGTTAAAGAGGTTTAGTCGGCGGATCCACGCGGTTTTTTTCTCAAGAAGCAAAAGGTCAAGGCACAACAGGAAGACGCCGAACCCTAAGAACCACTGGAATTGCGAAGCGAAGTCGGTAAACTGTTGCGCTTCAAAATCCGATTTTTCAATGTTATCGAGTGTTTTCTTGACATATTCTACCACTTCCCGGGTGTTGTTCCCGTCCACATAGCCGCCTTTGGTCGCTTTGGCGATTTCCCGCAGCGATTCGTTGTTGCGCTTGGTGACAACGGTCTGTCCCTGCCGGTCTTCCTGGAACCGGACGCCGCCGTTTTCCCGAAGCGGGATGCGTCCTCCGGCCTCGGTTCCGACACCCACCGTGATGATTTTTACGCCGTTTTTGGTTGCCTCTTCGATGGCCTCATCCGAGTCTTCCCCATGGTCTTCCCCATCCGACACCATGATCACGAGTTTGCTCACGTCTTTGTCGGTGTCCTTGAAGATGTCGTTTGCTTTCTGCACCGCGTCCTGCAACGATGTACCCTGCGAGGACACCATGGTATAATCAAGGCTTTCGAGGTACATTTTCGCTACGCCGTAGTCCGTCGTAATCGGCAATACCTGGTAGGCGCTTCCGGCGTAGGCAACGATACCGATGCGATCGGCCGCCAGGTTGTTGATGATTTGCGAAACGATCTGCCGGGCTTTCTTCAGACGGCTCGGCGCCACATCCTCACACAACATACTTTTCGAAACGTCGACCGCGAACACGATGTCGATTCCCTGCCGTTTGACCGTTTCCGTCTTCATACCGATTTTCGGGTTGACGAGTCCAATAGCGATACAGGCGAGTGCCAACACCAGTACGCCCATTTTCAGCGCACTTTTGAAGTCAGAGCGTTCGGGTGCCAGTTGGCGAAACAGGGACGCATCACCGAACTCGTGTTGCCGGCGTTTCTTCCAATACAAAGTATAAAGGAATAGCAGCACCAGCACCGGAACGGCGAGCAGCAACCACAAGTATTTCTTTTCATCCAATTCCCACATAGCCATCAGATAAAGCTCCGTAAGAGCGTTTTTCGAGCCACAATTTCAATCAGCAATAAGGCAAAAGCCGCAAGGGCAAACGGACGGAATTGCTCGTCATAATCATAGAATTTCAACTCCTGTATTTCCGAGGTCTCCAGCTTGTTGATTTCCTGGTAAATTTCCTCCAGACGGCTGTTGCTGGTGGCCCGGAAATACTTCCCGCCGGTTTTTCGGGCGATGTCGCGCATCAGTTTCTCGTCGATTTCCACCTGCGCCATCCGGAAGATAAAGTTGCCCCGCGCGTCGATGGCCGCCGGTGTTTCTGCCGTTCCGTTGGTGCCGAGTCCGATCGTATACACCTTGATGCCGTATTCACGCGCAATGTCAGACGCATCTTCCGGCGTGATAAACCCGGTATTGTTGACACCGTCCGTCAGAAGGATGACAATCCGGCTCTTGGCCTTGCTGTCTTTTACACGGTTGACCGCCGTAGCGAGTCCCATTCCGATTGCGGTACCGTCGTTAAGGGTCCGGTCGTAATTGGTTTTGGCCAGGGCGTCCAGCACAACGGCTTTGTCGCTTGTGACGGGAGTTCGGGTGTAGGCCTCTCCCGCATACACCACCAATCCGATGCGGTCGTTCGGACGCTCGTTGATGAACTTGGCCGCGACTTTCTTTAATGATTCGATCCGGTTGGGCTTCAGGTCACGCGCCAGCATACTGGCCGAGATGTCCATCGAAATGACGATGTCGATGCCTTTCGTGGTTTTCGTTTTACTGCTCACATCCACAGTCCGCGGACGTGCCATCGCCGTGATCAATAAGGCAATGGCGACTATTCGGAAGGCGAAAAGGGTCCAGTTCAGCACTGACCACACGGTACCTTTGCCCGCGAAGCCCGAAAGCGACGGCATCCGTAACGTAGCCGACTGCCGACGGCGCTGCCAGATTTGCCAGGCCACGAGCGGCGGAATCGCCAACAGCAGCCAGAACAATTGCGGATACATGAAGGTTACCTGTGTCATGACTTTGGAAGGACTTTGAGTTCGATTGATTTCATGACACGTTCGAAGATTTTCTTCCCGTATTCATCGCCTTCGCCATACTGTACGAAAACCTGTTGCAAGCCGCCTTCCTGCGTAAAGAGGAACACTTCGTAACACAGTTTCGACTTCTTACCGGTCAGCGGATTTACATGGTCGAATGTGCCAAAGCCGTGGGTTCCATCTATACCGGATTTGGTGCTGAAGGCTTCTTTTTTGACTACGATATTCTGTGCTTTGCCGGCGGTTTGGAGGTAGGTAACCGTATTCTCGAGCACTTTGTCGGCATCAAACGTTACGGCCTGTTTCTCCTTCCGGGTAGAGACCACGATGGAGAACTCATCGAGCACACTTCCATAGGCAAAGGTCTGCATTTCACGCAGCGTCGCCATTCCTTCTTTCGGCATCGTCTGCGCCAGGTCGAGCCGTTTCAGGATGCGGGGTGTTTCGATGTAAACCGGCGGATTGCCGTATTCGCTCGACACCCATTCACCTTCCCATAATTCACGTGTAGGATGCCCCAGCACTTTGTCTTTTATGAACTCTGGTCCTTTTATGAACAAGAGTATAATAAGCGACAGCATGAGGACGCCTACCGATGCGCCCACACCAATCAGGATGCGGCGTTGTTTTTTCTTTTTCAGGGCCCTTTCGCGCATCATCCTCGATAACTCACTTTCCCCTTCCTCAATCACGGCAACCGGCACCGCTTTGTGGATCTGGAGGATGGTCTTCTCGATACGTTTCTTGTCGTCTTCGATTTCGAAGTCGATGGGTTTTGATTTGGCAAATTTCACAAGATCCGCCTGGCGAAGTACTTTCTCCAGGTTTTCAAGCGTTTCCGGCGTCAGCTTCATGTTCTTCCGGCGCGCTTCACGGCGGAGGCTGTCGATGACTTCACTCGTGGTACTCTCCATTGCCGGGACGTTGATTTCCTCCTCGATATAGGTACGTGCGATATTGGTCAGCTCCGAATAGTAATCCTTCACCTCTCCTTTTTGCCATAACGCCTTTTGGTCGAGTTGTTGCAGCAGGGCAGTGGCTTTTTCGATCGGGGATTTATAAACCGCCTGTCCGAGTTTCGTCTTCTGTCGTTTTTTAATCAGGTAGTAAACGCCCACTCCGACGCCGCCCAATACAAGCAGCAGGGCAAGTGCCACGATGATCCAAAGCCAACGCCTCCAGTCAGAGGGCGCCTCGATGATCGGTTTGATGTCATACATCTTCTGTTGGAGGGTGTCGACCTTTACGCCTCCCACCTCGAGTCGCACGCTGTCGGAAAAGTACGGTTTGCCATTGATGGTGACCTTCAGCGGTGGGATGGTAAATTTCCCGCTGTCGAATTGGGTGAGGCCGTATTTGCGAACGAGGTCGTAATTGCCGCCTTTCCGGATGGTATCGGTTTTATAGTTACGGATGACTTCCAGTGGTCCGAAGGCCCGGCCGTGCGGGAACACCACTTTGGCCATCGTATCGGCCGTGGCGGTAAGCGTCAGGTTGAACTGCGCGCCGATTTTATGGCGGGTGGTGTCGATATGCGTCGTGACCTTTTGGGCCGACAGGGTGCCAACCATCAAAAGGGCCCATCCGGCCAGGATCGATTTCAATTTCGATGTCATATCGTTATCCCCTTGATTTGAAGTATCCTAATAACTTAGTCACGTAGCTTTCATCCGTCCGGGCGCTGATGGTGCCGGCGCCGCATTTTTTGAAGATATCGGAAAAGTACGCCACTTTCGAGGCATAATACGCTTCGTATTTCATCCGCACCGACCTCGATCCGGTCTGCACCAACTGGACGGCACCGGTTTCGGCGTCGACCATCGGCACGAGTCCCAGATTCGGGATTTTGGTTTCCCTCACGTCATAAATGCGGATGCCGGTGATGTCATGGCGTTTGGCCGCGATTTTCAACGGTTGGTCATATGGTTCCGACAGGAAGTCAGAGATGATGAACGTGATGGCCTTTTTCTTCATGACGCCCGAAAGGAAGCGAATGGCCTGTCCGATATCCGTGCGATGGCTTTTAGGCTCGAACTCAATGAGTTCACGAATGATGCGCAACACGTGCGATTTTCCTTTTTTAGGCGGAATATAGAGTTCGATTTGGTCGGAAAACAGGATGAGTCCGATTTTGTCATTGTTGTTCATCGCCGAGAACGCCAGCGTTGCCGCTATTTCGGTGATGGTGTCGCGTTTGAACTGGTTCTGCGTGCCGAAACTCTCCGATCCGCTGATGTCGACCACCAGCATCATCGTGAGTTCCCGTTCTTCCTCAAAAACCTTCACGAACGGTTCGTTATAGCGCGCGGTTACGTTCCAGTCGATGGCGCGCACGTCGTCGCCGAACTGGTATTGGCGCACCTCCGAGAACGTCATACCACGGCCTTTGAACGACGTGTGGTATTCACCCGAGAAGATGTGATCACTCAGGCGACGGGTTTTGATCTCGATTTTGCGGACCTTCTTTAAAAGCTCTTTCGTATCCATATATGAGGTCGTTGCTGCGACTGCTTACTGCGACTGCGTGACTGCCTACTGCGACTGCCCACTGCCTACTAATTACTGCGACTGCCTACTGATTTATGGTACTTCGACTTCGTTTACGATCTTGTTGATGATGTCTACCGACGTTACGTTTTCGGCTTCCGCTTCGTAGGTCACGCCGATACGGTGGCGCAACACATCGTGCACGACCGCACGTACGTCTTCTGGTATGACGTAACCCCGACGTTTGATGAAGGCGTAGCACTTCGCCGCGGTTGCGAGGTTGATACTACCCCGTGGTGAAGCGCCGAAACCGATAAGTGGTTTGATTTTTTCGAGTTTGTATTTTTCAGGGAAACGGGTGGCGAAGATGATGTCGAGGATGTATTTCTCGATTTTTTCGTCCATATATACTTCCCGGACGGCTTCCTGTGCACGCAGGATTTGCTCAAGTGAAATCACCTGCTGTACTTTTTCGAAAGCGCCTTTCAGGTTTTGGCGGATCACCAGTCGCTCTTCGTCCATCTTCGGATAATCGATGACGACTTTCAACATGAAGCGGTCGACCTGGGCTTCCGGTAACGGATAAGTACCTTCCTGCTCAATCGGGTTTTGGGTCGCGAGCACGAGGAAAGGCCTGTCGAGTTTAAACGACGTATCACCAATGGTCACCTGCTTTTCCTGCATGGCTTCCAGTAGGGCCGACTGCACCTTTGCCGGTGCCCGGTTGATCTCATCCGCCAGTACGAAGTTGGCGAAGATGGGTCCTTTCTTGATCGAGAACTCGTTTTGTTTGATGTTGTAGATCATGGTTCCGACTACGTCAGCCGGAAGGAGGTCAGGCGTAAACTGTATACGGCTGAAGGAACCGTGTACGGCCTGTGACAGGGTGTTGATCGCGAGGGTTTTGGCAAGTCCCGGAACGCCCTCCAGCAGGATGTGGCCTTGTCCGAGCAATCCGATCAAAAGGCGCTCGACCATTTGTTTCTGGCCGACGATCACCTTATTCATTTCCATGGTCAGCAAATCGATAAAGGCACTCTCCCTTTCGATTTTCTCATTGATTGCCCTAATGTCAGTAGAGGCAGTGACTTCTTCCATAACTTCTTTCTTTATATATCCCGTTGCAATAGCGGTGCAAATTGTTTCTTTTTTCAGCAGGGCGAAGTTAAAGTAACGTTAAAAAAATCAGCCGCTCCCACCCCTTAAGGAGGAATTGTGAATTTGTTTTTATAATTTTAAGAACTTTAAAAAAAATACCTTGAAAACTGCGTTATCGCCCGTGATTGCTGGTACGATGAACTGGGGAGCATGGGACAAAAAACTGGGTGCGCGGGAGATGGCGCACGTCATCAATGTCTGTCTCGAAAATGGCATTTCAACATTTGATCATGCCGATATTTATGGAGGATATACTACAGAGAAGGATTTCGGCGTTGCGTTTGCCCAAAGTGGCCTCCAGCGCGAGCGAATCCAGATCGTGACCAAGTGTGGGATCCAACATCTGTCGCCCAACCGGACCAACCGGATCAAACATTATAATTACGACCGCGACTACATCATCTGGTCGGTTGAAAACTCCCTCAAAAACCTGCAGACCGACTACGTCGACGTATTGTTGTTGCATCGCCCGAGTCCGTTGATGGTGGCCGATGAAATCGCAGAGGCGGTCGGGCAATTGAAGAAAGACGGTAAGATCCTTGAATTCGGACTTTCGAATTTCACCTCGTCCCAAACCGAACTCATCCGGCAAAAGACCGAGGTATCCTACAATCAAATTCAGTTTTCAGCTACGCAGCATGAAGCCATGCTTGACGGCAGCCTTGATTATATGCAGGTCAATGGCATCCGCCCGATGTCGTGGAATCCACTCGGGACCGTTTTTCGTGAGGACAACGCACAGACACGGCGACTCAAAAAACTGCTGGCCGGTTTGGTAGACAAATACCATTTTGGCTCCGATACGCTCTTGCTTGCCTGGATACTGCAGCATCCGGCTGGGATTATCCCGATTGCCGGCACCGTGAATACGGCCCGGATACAATTGCTGATGAAAGCGACGGAATTGCAGTTAGACCGCGAAGATTGGTTTGCCATCTGGGCGGAAAGTATGGGACACGATGTTCCGTAACGATATGAAAACAGCACTCATAACAGGCGCTACCAGCGGCATCGGGCGCGCTACGGCCCAGCGTTTTGCCGAGCACGGCATCCGGCTGATTATATGCGGACGAAGGGAAGACCGCCTGTCAGAACTTCAGGCTGAATTGGGCGTGTTGACCGATGTAACGACGCTTTCGTTTGATATCCGTGACAAGGCCGCCGTGTTCGAATCGGTGGCGTCGCTACCGGAAACCTTTTCCCAGATTGATATATTGGTCAACAATGCGGGGAATGCCCACGGACTGGAACCGATCCAGGACGGCGATACCGATGATTGGGACGCGATGATCGACGGCAACGTAAAGGGACTTCTCTATATCTCCCGTGCCGTATTGCCGGGAATGGTGGCCCGCCGCTCAGGTCATGTCATCAACATCGGATCGATTTCGGGGAAAGAAGTATATGCGAACGGTACCGTATATTGTGCTACCAAGTTTGCGGTCGATGCGTTAAACCGCGGCATGCGCCTAGATCTCAATGCAGTGGGAATTCGTGTCGGCGCCATCCATCCCGGGATGGTGGAAACCGAGTTTTCGGAAGTACGCTTTAAAGGCGATACCACCCGCGCCCAATCTGTCTACCAGGGGTTACAACCCTTGCGGCCGGAAGACATTGCCGACGTCATTCATTTTGTCGTCACCCGTCCGTACCATGTGAATATTGCGGATTTGCTCATATTGCCTACCGCACAGGCGTCGACCACGATGGTAAACCGACAGCCATGATCAACAAGCGCCTTCTTATCAAAAACCTACTGGCGCACAACGACGAGTCGAGTTTTTACGATAAGAAACGGCAATTGAACCTACACACCAAAGAGGGAAAGGCGAAGTTCCTCAAACACATTTGTGCGCTTTCCAATGCGAATCCGGCCAACAACTCGTATATAGTAGTCGGAGTAGAAGACCATGACAATGCCATTGTAGGCGACGACTTCTTCGATGACAGCCGCATCCAGAACCTGGTGAATGCGTTTTTGGAGCATCCGCCTAAAATACAATACGAGAACGTCCCGTTTCCCAACCTGCCAAAAGACAAAGTCGTCGGACTGGTGACGATCCGACCGAAGAAAAACACCTCGTTTTTCCGCAAGGGCATCCACACCATTCCGATGGGGACGATCTTCACCCGGATCGGCAGCAATTCAATTCCAGTGGAAGTAGCGCCGCCGAAGAATTTCCAGAATACCGAGACCGTCATCAGTATCGAGAACAATTCCCGTAACAGCATCGGCCACACGCTCGATGGCGTGATTGATTTTATGAACAACCGTCACCGGGATATGGCACCGCGCTATCGCGTTTTCAAAGAACTGTTCGTCATCTGTTGGGCCGGCGTAGCCAAACGGGTCAAAGACAAAACCTATTTATCGCGCGTTGATATTGAACTCATCAACGAGCAGGTAAAGCTCTTTTATTCCGCCCTTGATGAGGTGTCGATCGAGTATGACGACGACCGCTTCGTGATTACGGAGTACGTACCGCTCGGACTTCACGACAAAACCAGCTACTATCCGCTGGAACAGCAGGAGATCCGGTTTTTCGACAACGGCTATTACAAGATTGAAAGCCGCATGCTCTTCGAACCGCCCCAGTACAACCGGAAGATGCTGCACCACATCTACAACGCCAACCTGTCGCTATTGGCGAAACTACAGAAGGGGACCACACTTTCAGAGGCGGAGAAGCGCGACATGGAGTTCGTGCCCTCCACCCTCATGATCTGTTACCTCAATGGCTTTGAAGACGCCAAACAGAAACTGGTGGACGCCAAACCGCTGTTGAAAGCCTTTGACGATCCGACCGTGTACCTCGGCTTCAAAGAGTCGATGCGGATTTTGAGGAAGATGAAGTATGACCGGTGATTACTCTTCTTTTTTGAGGGTAATGATGACATCATCCTCGAATTTGTATTCCCCCTTTTTGTAAATGTCTTTGTTGGAAAGCAATACCGTGTAGGTATAGATCCCTTTCGGGATATTGAACACGCACTCCTTTCCATCGTTCTGCACCACGAGTTCTCGGGATACACTGTTTCCCTTGGCATCTTCGCCTTCCAGGGTAAAGGTGATTTTATCGGCAAGTTTGTTTTTGACACAAATGCTGGTTACGACCGATGCGTCGTTGACCTTTTTTGCTTTGGCGCTTTTCAGGATCGAAAAGCCACCGAGGATGAGTTCGCCCGCCTTTATGGCGGTTTCAGCAGTAGATTGCGGGTGGGCGTATAAAAAAGTAATTGTGGCGAGTAAGGAATAAAGTGTTTTCATGGCATTTATTTCAATAGTAATTTTTGCGTTTCTGACGGACCCAGGTGGAGTCCTTTTCTTTCAGCAACTTGAAGAAACCCTTACTGTGGGCCGCACCATAAAGAATGGCAACTTTTTTAGCCTTAAGCGAATCAAAAACCGAGACAATCCTTTTATTTCTCAATGTCTCAATTAAATAGGCGGCTTCTTTGATGTTGGGTTTACTGCATTTGTATTTTTTGTTTTTGGCTGTTTTCCAGTCACAATCCGTGAGCAGGATTTCACCCCGCTCCATTTCGTATGTCTTTATTAAATCGTCGAGGCGGTAATCCGCCCATATATCGGTTTTCGGATCCACACCTGTATTTTCGTATGATTGTGGAATAAAGTCTTTGGCACTTCTGGGAAGGCCTAAATTCTTGTTTTCCTCTTTATCTGTGTAATCCGTCACGTAAACTCCCGTCAGTTTTCGTATTTTTCGCAGGTAACGGTCAGACTGTATACTGTCGTCAGGTGTTTTTGCCATTGCCCGGATCTCTTCAAACAGCAGTACATAACCACGCTTTTTCAAACTGTCAACCGTAAATTGTACATCCTTGAAATACGCCGGTGTTCCGAGGTGTTTCCCTTCAATAAACACAATTTCGCGGTCACCGCTTTTGTAGTGTTCGATATGTACATCATTAGCGAACAGCGCGACGCCAGGCGGGAAAGCGGTACAGGATAATAAAAGGAGGACACAGAAAGAAAAAAGAGTAGTTCTCATAACGTGTTAGTGTGAGTCTAAATTGAGTTTATGCTAATAAAAATCGAATTTTATCTGGCCTTCGGACTTGTGAACGAATCGATCTTCAGCTCTGGATTAATAGTAGTTCTTTCTCGGCTGGTGTACCCAAGAGGAGTCTTTCTTATGTAATAGATACAAGAATCCTTGCTTATGGGCTGCTCCGTACAGAATTGCAACTTTATCTCGCTGAATGGAATCCACGACGTGCAACAGCCTTTTGTTACGAAGCGTTATTAGTAAGTAGTCTGCGGCAGATTTATTGATAGAAGCACATTTGTATTTCTCATTTTTGCCTGTGGTCCAATCGCATTCGGTCAGGGCGATTTCTCCCCGTTCGGCTTCGTATCGGTCGATGTTTTCATATAGCGTGTAGTCCCCCCAAACATCTTTTGCTCGGTCAATTCCGGTGTTTTCTACGGTTTGAGCGACCAGTCCCTTTATCTTAGGAATCCTTAAAGACTTATTGTCTTTTGCATCAGAGTAGTCGCCGTAATAAATGCCCGTAATCCGACGCAACTTCCGTTTGTAACGATCTACTAATACAGTGTCTGCCAATGAAGACATAACAGCCCTGTTCTCCTCGTAAACGATTGTATACCCTTCCCTTTTTAGACTATCGATAGTGAACTTTATATCTGCGTAAAATTCCGGGCGTCCGATGTGGATGGCATCGATGTAAATCAAATCCCGATTTCCACTTTTGTAGTGATCGAAGTGAACTTGCTTCTGATTCAAGGCAAAATGCAAGATGATTGATTTACATGATGTAAAGACAAGGCAGACAAAGAACAAGGCTGTGAATGTCCTCATACATTTCTTAGCTTATACTTTTTACAATTGATTTGATCAGCGCAGGAATTACAGCGTTTACAACCGCTGAACCAATAGCGTTCATAAAACAACCAAATTTACAGGCACCTCGTCCGGGCAGTTTTGTGCCGTCCGGAGCGGTATACGTTTTCATGCAATCTTCTATGCATCTCGCGTAATTGAAGTCAGGGTCGCCGTCTCCATCTGAGGTAAACACGCGTTCATATGTCACAAAGAAGTTGGAGTCGATTATTTTCCCATCCACAAGTTCTTTTGAAAACTCAGCGGATACAATCCCCAATCCGGTCTCCGGAACCGCAAGGCGCACTTTTCCATTTACTGACCGCCCGTCTTTATAAACAAAGGTCACGTCGGCCGTTAATGTTTCAAAGTTCTTAGACGTACTCTGCAACGTCTTAGGCAATGCCATTTTCACAAAAGTAGTTTGCGCGGCGGCGAAGGCACTGATGGCTACGGTAGCCACCAGGCTCAGAAAAAGATTTTTCATGGTGTACATAATTAAAGGTTACATTTTGTTTTTGTGTCGGCACTTCCCGGGCTGTCCGACGATGTAAAACTACCCAAGGTCGGACGATTGATTTTACGGGAAAACCGTACAAAATGTTAAATGTAACCCCGCTCCCGCGCTTCCCTGACGATGTCTTCGTCGGTGCCTTTTGCGATGCCGAAATAGTCCTTGATGCTGGCTTTTCGTTTTTCAACAGCACTCTGCGACAGCTTGACCATATCCGGGATGTTCTTGGTGCGGATACCTTGCGCCAATAGCTGGATAATCTGGCGGTTGTAGCTGTCGAGGTAGTCGCTTTTGGCTACCACGTTTCGAAGATTCGCTGCAGCCGTGGCGGTCATATAGGTTTTTCCAGCCAGTACCGTATCAAACGCCGTCAACAAGTCATTGGCTGAAAAATCACTCTTTATCATGAGTCCTTCCGGCGCGCAGGCCTTCATGATATTGTAAAGGATAAACGCTTCCGAATGCGACGTCATGAGGATGATTTTGACCTTCGGATAACGCGTCCGCGCCAGTGCACCGAGGTCTTCACCGTTCATGATTTTCTGCTGCGGGTAGGGGGGGAGGCTCCAATCAAGGCAGATGACGTCGAAAGGAGGGCGGCTTTCGGGTTGTGTCAAGAGGTGAAACGCCTCCTCGCAACTGTAGGCTTCCGTAAAATGCAGGTCATGACCGGTGTCGAGAAAACTCAGGATACTCTTGTAGCCTTCAATCTGGGTGGGGTGGTCGTCGATTAACAAAACATGTAATTTCATGGCAGTTATGATTTAAGTGGAAGAATAAAGACCAAGGTAGTACCCCCTCCTTGCATTGATTTTATTTTAAATGATCCGCCTTGCTGCCGGATGCGTGTTTCCATATTGGTAAGTCCGAGACCTTTTTTGATGGCCGATGGCGTAAAACCGACCCCATCATCCGTCACTACCACCCATAAATGTTGTTTGCGTTGTCTCAGGGTGATGTGGGCCGTTTTCGCCTGCGCGTATTTCCGGATGTTGGTAAGGGCCTCCTGCAACACCCGATACAATTGTATTTTGACCGTATTGGGAATGGCATCCCATTGAATAGCCACATCCAAATCGAGATGAAACTGTGTGGTTGACACCTCCTTTGCTGACTGCATCAGCGTGCGTAAAAGGGCACTGAACGAATGGTCTTCCCCAAACAGATCGTTTTCCAGGTCATAGGCAATAGAACGTATTTCCTTTTCGACCTCCTGAATTTTGTCGATGTGACCCAGGCATTTCGAAACCGTCTCCGGATCGTTGCGCTTGTTGAGTACGAACAGATTGAGGCGAATTCCTGAGAGTTTCCCCATCACACCGTCATGCAGTTCCTGTGAAATGCGGCGCTTTTCGAGTTTACGGCCTTCCTCGACTTTCTCCTGTTGCTGTTGCAGGAGTTGGAAAATCTCGTCATCGGCCGCCTGCCGTTCGCGCAGCAATTGTACCTCCTTTTTCCGGGCCCGGTAATGGCGGGCGAACAATCCGCCCAACAGCAGCACTCCTACAGAAGACGCGCCGATGGTGATCTTTTGGTTTTGGGTAAGGAGGTGTTGGTTTTGCTCTTTGAGTTCGGCGGTTTGGTATTCGATGGCGCTGAATTGCCCCCTTAGCTTTAATGCTTCCCTATCTATGGAATCGCGTAGCATAATATAATCGGTCGCGTGCTTTTGAAGATTCCGGGCGTTACATTTGATCAACTCCGAAAGGCACTTCAGGCGCTCGTGGGGTAATCTTTTTTCCTGAGCAATTTGCAACGCGCTATTTAATGCGTCTAGCTGCTTTTTTCCCCTATTTATATAGGCATAATATTCAGCTTGGTTTATCTTACATCCGATGAGTAACCTGTAGTCATTGAATCGATATCCTGACTCAATAGCATTTTTATTTACTTGGATAGAATATCCCCTGCCTGACCTGAGAAAAGCAATATTTTTATTTTCCGTAAGAAGTGCCTCCACATCCGAATAATTTGGGAAAAGATAAGGGCACTTTAGGCCATTATCAAAACAAGCTATTGCTTTGTCAAATTGCTCCTGCGATAAATATAAGCCCCCAAGATTGTTGAAGTAGAGACCTTTAATACCGAGTGTTTTCTTACTCGCATACCTAACGTTTAAGATAGCATTTCGAAAGGACTGAATTGCTTTTTCATATTGCCCATTATTTTGTTGAACAAGGGCGCAATAATTCCAAAACGCGTGTCGATAGGATTTATTCCCTTTAGAAAGTTGTAAGCTTCGATAAGCCAAAGACTCGCATTTTTGAAATTGTCCATATTCAAGGTACAAATCAAGCCTGCGGATCACCGTGCTAAAGTACCCGTCGTGGTCTTGACTCAAAGTATAGAGTCGCTCCGCTTTAAAATATTTCTCACAGGCCTTTACCGGTCGAGAAGTTTTTGTGAAATAATCCCCTAAATAAACAAGTGCTTTCGCTTTATCGGTTTTGTTTTGTAGACATGCGGAAGACAACAGAATATTGAGAATGCATTCATATCGCTCCAATTCTCCCATGTTCCAATACCGATTCGCGACCCGAAACATGTTCTTCACATAAATAGAATCTTTAGGAAGCGTTTCAACAAGCGCCTTCGCCCGATTGGCACTGCGTTTGCGCACAGGCAGGTCGGCACTATCAGTATTCGCGACGGTGAAGTAATATTCGAGGCTGTCCATTTTTTGAAATGAGGCAACAGGCTTCATATCAGGCGTACAAGTCCCTGACAGAAAGCCTAATAGAAGTAGTGCGACAAACGAAAAAAGGCGCATGAGCTTCAAATAACGCACGCATAGCGCACGAGTAAGAGTAAAGCTACAAAAAACAATAATAGTAGCGCTACGGTTTTCCCGTAAAAAACAATCGGACTTAGGTGGTAACGGGCAGTGTAAAAATCAATGTAGTGCCTTGGCTTTCCTTCGATTTCAGTTTGAAAGCACCGCCTTGTCGTCGGATGCGTGTTTCCATATTGGTAAGTCCAAGTCCTTTTTTGATGGACGAGGGCGTAAAACCGATCCCGTCATCCTTCACCACCGCCCACAAATGTTGTTTGCGTTGCCTCAGGGTGATGTGTACTTCTTTCGCCTTCGCGTATTTCCGGATGTTGGTAAGGGCCTCCTGCAACACCCGATACAGTTGTATTTTCACCGTGTTCGGAATCGCGTCCCATTGAATCGCCGCATCCAAATCGAGATGGAATTGGGTGGTCGACACCTCCTTTGCTGACTGCACCAGCGTACGCAACAGGGCACTGAACGAACGATCTTCCCCAAACAGGTCGTTTTCGAGGTCATAGGCAATAGAACGTATTTCTTTCTCGACCTCCTGGATTTTGTCGATATGACTTAGGCATTTCGAAACCGTCTCCGGATCACTCCGCTTGTTGAGCACGAACAGATTGAGGCGAATTCCCGAGAGTTTCCCCATCACACCGTCATGCAATTCCTGTGAGATACGGCGCTTTTCAAGTTTACGTCCTTCCTCCACTTTCTCCTGTTGCTGTTGCAGGAGTTGGAAAATCTCGTCATCGGCCGCTTGGCGTTCGCGCAGTAATTGTACCTCCTTTTTCCGGGCCCGGTAATGGCGGGCGAACAATCCGCCCAATAACAGCACTCCAACAGAAGACGCGCCGATGGTGATCTTTTGGTTTTGGGTAAGGAGTTGCTGGTTTTGCTCTTTGAGTTCGGAGGTTTGGTATTCAATCTGCGCAAATTTGTTGCGGTTTCGCCGTTCGGCGAGTTGGAGAGAGTCGGAGAGCGTCAGGTAATCCGTCAGGAGGTTTTCGTTACGGCAGTCATGCTCCAACGCCGTTCGCAAAATCTCAGGCAACCGAGAGGTCAGTTTTTTCTCCCGACAAAGAACTAAAAGCGAATCGATGATTTGCAGGCCTTGCTTCCGCTGTCGGTTTTGGAAATAATAGATGGCCTGGTGTAGTTTGCAGTCTGTCATGCCAGAGTATTCGTTGAGGATTTTATATAGTTGGAAGGCACGCTCGCTATCTCTCATTGAGTAACGCCCCGTCATATAAAAGCGGCTGAAGTTCCTTTGCTCGAGTAACGCGGCATATCCGTCTGAATCATTTTCAGTTTTCGCTTTATCCGATAAAGCGGTATGACAGATTTCGTAGGCTCGGCGGTAGTTTTTGCGCGCAATTTCTACTGAGGCCATATTATTAAGGTAGGTAAATTCTAGTCCCTGATGTTTCGTTTCACCATAACGCTTTAAAGTTGTTAGTGCCTTTGAGAAAAAAAGGGCTGATTTATAAGGCTCACCATAGGAAGTGGAAATAATGCCTAAGTAGGTGTAGAATCGATGGTGGTATATTTTATTTTGGTGTTCACCTATTTTCACGCCTTCATAACACAGTTTTTCACACGTTAAATAATCCCCTACGGTAACGAGCATTTCACATTTTTTAGTCAAAGCTAACAGCACGTATTCAAAATCGCGTATATGGCGTGCGTAGAATTCTGCTCGATGATAGTTAGCGTAGGCTTTATCTGTGAGGCCTTTACGAATCATATAGTCGCCGATATACAACTGGTTTTTACAGTATTCTCTGGAACATTTGTTCGCGATTTGTTGATCAAGCCTAAGAGTAATGTTGTAATAATGGTCTAGCTCTCCACAGTTCCAATACCGATTCGCCACCCGAAACATATTTTTTACATAGATCGAATCTTTGGGCATCTTTTCCGTCAACGCTCTCGCCCGATCCGCAAAATGCCGGCGAATGGCTATTTCCGTACTGTCGTCATTGGCCACGGTAAAATAGTATTCAAGGCTGTCGTTCAGTTGTTGTGACGCAGTGACCGGGGGTGGCGATGTACAGCCATGAAAGCACAACCCCAACGCGAGTAAGGCGAGTACAAAAAAGAAAAGTAGCAGTTTTCTATTCATCGTCCCGATGCGATTCTTTCGTTAGTGTGGGAAGAGTAAAGAGGAGTGTCGTGCCCCGCCCTTCCGCGGATTTTGCCTTAAAGTTCCCGCCCTGACGCCGGATGCGGTTTTCCATATTATCGAGACCAAGTCCTTTTTTCACTTTGGTCGGATGGAAACCCACGCCATCGTCGGCCACGCGTACCCATAAATGTTGTTTGCGTTGCCTCAGGGTGATGTGTACTTCTTTCGCCTGCGCGTATTTCCGGATGTTGGTAAGGGCCTCCTGCAACACCCTATACAATTGTATTTTCACCGTGTTGGGAATCGCGTCCCATTGGATAGCGGCATCTAAGTCGAGATGGAATTGCGTGGTTGACACGTCCTTAGCTGATTGCACCAGCGTACGCAACAGGGCACTGAACGAACGGTCTTCCCTAAACAAATCGTTTTCGAGGTCATAGGCAATAGAACGTATTTCTTTTTCGACCTCCTGGATTTTGTCGATATGACCCAGGCACTTCGAAACCGTCTCCGGGTCGTTGCGCTTGTTAAGCACAAAAAGATTGAGACGGATACCCGAGAGTTTCCCCATCACACCGTCATGCAGTTCCTGTGAGATACGGCGCTTTTCGAGTTTACGTCCTTCCTCCACTTTCTCCTGTTGCTGTTGCAGGAGTTGGAAAATCTCGTCATCGGCCGCCTGCCGTTCGCGCAATAACTGTACCTCCTTTTTCCGGGCACGGTAATGACGGGCGAACAATCCGCCCAACAGCAGCACTCCTACAGAAGACGCGCCGATGGTGATCTTTTGGTTTTGGGTAAGGAGCTGCTGGTTTTGTTGTTTGAGTTCGGAGGTTTGGTATTCAATGGCGCTGAACTGGGACTTTAGTTTTATCGCTTCTGCATCGATTGAGTCCCGCAAATCTATATATTCAGTTGCGAGTTCACGAAGATTTGGCGCATTGCACTCGATTAATTCCGAAAGGCAAAGTAAACGCTCAATTGGAAGTTTTTTCTGCCGCGTAAGTTGTAATGCGCTATAGAGTACCTCAACCTGTTCTTTTTTTCGGCGAATGGAACCCAGATACCGAGCCCTGTTCTTTTTATATATGGCGATTAACCTGAATTCTTGGTAGAAGTAACTGGCTTTTGTCGAAATACTGTTTATGGACAGGGAATATCTCTTTCCCATTAGGAATGATACAAAGTTCCGGTTTTCGCGGAGCAGGGGTATTATATAAGAATGGTTGAGGCCCAAACTTGGGCATTGGAGTCCCTTGTTATAACAGCTAATGGCCTGTTGATTTTTTTGAAGCCGTACATAAACATTCCCAAGATTATTCCAATAAACGCTTTCAGCGCCTCTTTGCTTTAACGGCGCGTATTTGATAGTTGTAATCGCACAATATAACGAGCGCCTGGCCTTCTCAAATTCTCCCATTCCCATTTGGCTAATCCCACAAAAATTATAAAATTCATGCTGATACGCTTTGTTTTCGTTAGATAAGCTAAGGCCGTAATAGCACAGCGACTCCGTTTTTTGATATTGGCCGTATTCAAAATAGAGATTAGCACGCCGGACGAGAGTACTCAAGTACCCATCTGTGTCAAGTGCTTTTTTGTAGATTTTTTCCGCGTTGAAGTAGGCTTGGTAGGCTCTTACTGGGTTGCTGTTCTTTTGATAGTAGTCGCCAAGATATCTCAAAGCCTTTCCCTTATCGCTTGGACTTTTGTCTACATAATTTGACGCAAGAAGTGAGTCCAAAAGTGTCTTATACCGACTCATGTTCCCCATATTCCAATACCGATTCGCTACCCGAAACATGTTTTTTATATATATGGAATCCTGTGGGAGTTTTTTCGTTAGTGTCCATGCCCGGTCTGCCGCATGCAGTCGAAGGTGTATGGCTACGCTGTCGTCATTGGCCACCGTGAAGTAATATTCGAGACTATCACGCAACTGCTGCGACGGTGCTGGTATGGGTTGATCCGCACAGCCAAATCCAAAATAGGCGATAACAATCAGGCCGATAAAACAAGCGGTACGCATCCCAAGAGTTTTTCGATGGAGTAAACACGAGTAATCCTGTAGGGGTAAAGCTACAGATTATTCGTTGCCGCCATTACGGTTTTCCCGTAAAAAATGTTAAAGTTATTTTCGTCTATTTTTGCATTATGCGAACCTACGTCATCGGTGATATCCACGGCGGGCTGCGGGCCCTTGAACAAGTATTGGAACGCGCACCTATCGAGCCTAATGACCGCCTGGTGTTTTTGGGTGATTATGTAGACGGATGGAGCCAGTCGCCAAACGTATTGGACTTCCTCATCCGCCTTCCGGAATGCTATCCGAACTGTATCTTTCTCAGGGGTAACCACGATCAACTGCTGCACGATTGGCTGACCGCGCGCTATGAGAACATAGACGAAACGCTGTGGTTCCAACATGGGGGTGCCGCTACGGTTGCAGCCTACGAAGGTGTTACGGAAGCGACACGTGCCGAACACATCCGGTTCCTGGAATCCCTGCATAACTATTACATCGACGAACACAACCGGCTCTTTGTGCACGCCGGTTTCACCAACCAGAAAGGGGCCACCCATGAATACTTCCCCCGCCTGCTGTATTGGGAGCGCACGCTGTGGGAAATGGCATTGGCACTCGATCCGCTCCTGCCGGCCGACGATCCGAAGTACCCGGCACGATTGAAACGCTATACCGACATCTTCATCGGCCACACCCCCGTCACCCGATTGGGCCACCTCCAGCCGTTGCGCTGCGCCAATGTATGGAATGTCGATACCGGCGCCGCCTTCCATGGTCCGCTGACACTTTTGGACGCCGACACCGGATCGTTTTGGCAAAGCGATCCGCTTCCGTCTTTATACCCGGGCGAAAAAGGACGAAATCCGTAAATCGCAAAACGCGGTTGCCGTTCGTCCGAAAAGCGCGCATTTCATCCGGAACACTTTTTAGGCCCGGGGGAAGTGTGTATATTGTCATACCCCATTTATCTACCCGAATAACCTTGTTAGTAAGTGTCCTTTGCCCCAAAAAGAAAAGGTTCGCATTTTGCGTATTTTTCGCTGTAGATGAAATACCCTTACATCATCATTGACGATGACCCAGACAGTGTGACGCGGACCCTCTCGGTTTTCGAGGAGTTCTCGAACTACTTCCACATGGGTACGGCCGACAACAGTGAAGATGCGGTGAACCTGATCCTCGAACACAAGCCGAAAATGGTGGTGATGGAGATCGATCCGGAGAACCGCCAGAGCAACCTCGGCCTGGGTATTATCAACGAATTGTTCCGCTTCATGAAGACGCTGCCCAAAATGGTAGTGCTCACCAAGTCGAAAGACATGGCCTATCATGCCCTGAAGCACGAGGTATTCGATTACCTGCTGAAACCGCTTAATATACACGAACTGCGAAAAACCATTATCAAGTTCGAGCGCTATGCCGAAGACGTGCCGAGCACGCTCTGTATCAAATCGTATGGTGATTACCGGTTTATCGATACCGAAGACATCGTGTATGCCAAGGCCGACAACAACTCCACCGATCTTTACATGAACAACGGCGATATGGTCACGGCTTTTAAGACGATGAAGCATTTCGAAACGACCCTGCCGGCCGAATTCGTCAGGATCCACAACAGTTATATCGTCAATATCAACTACATCTCCCGGATCCACATCGGCAACAACGTCTGTTACCTCAAAAACAGCAAGGTGCAGTTGCCGTTCTCCAAGTCCTACAAAAAGAACATCGACCTGCTGATCAACCTGATCACCACCAACGAAGGGCGCGAGATGCGGCGCATCGACCTCAACCTCGACAATATGAACTGAGGTAGGCCTGACCTTCCCGTAAAGAGGCGACGGTCCAAAGTCCCCAAAACGACAAAAAAGACCCGAAAAGGGGTAGGCGGCAAAAATCAACGCCTCGCAAAACCCGTCCATCCACACGTAGAAATACGCCATCCACCATAAAGGCGCGTAAACGCTTGATTTCCCGCAAGTGACGCCTTAGTTTTACATCATCCAAACGGATAAACCCCAACCGAAGTACAACAAAAAACATAGTTCCAAACCCCAAAACGAACATCATCATGAAAAAAGTAATCGCAATCGCAATCGTAGTAGCTGTAGCATTCGTAGGTCTTACTTCTTACAATGGAAGTGGAGAGAAGAAAGAGAAAAAAGGACTCTTCGCTGAAGTGAAGACAGGAGGCAGTGGTGGTTCACTCACAAATACACAGGGTAGTACTAAGCGAGTTGACTAAACTGAATATAATTACAATATTAAGGCCGTCTTTTGACGGCCTTTTTTATATTTGAAAAAAAGTAAATGTGAGGTCATTTCGTTTTTTCGTCTTCTTTCTATTATTGGTTTCTTGTGGTGAAGATAATCCGGGCAAAGCCAATAAAAAGGATATAGAGTCGCTTTTTGAACAGGCCAACAATGATTCGATTCCTCTCGAGAAAAGGATAAATTTTGCAAGGCAGAGTGAGAAACTGACCCTTGAACTAGCGAATAACGACTCCATCAAAAGGAAATACCTTTTTAAGGTTGCCAACAGATATTATAACAATGGTCTGTACCGGGATTATCGGAGGGTATCAGGCACAGCAATGGAAATGGCCGCCGCCGCTCAGGACTCTGCGGGAATGGGTAAGGCCTGCACGTTCATACGGGATTATTTCATCCATGAAGCAAGTCCTGATAGTGCTTATTACTTTAATTCTCGCGCGCAGAAAATCTTCTATGCATTAAATGATGTGGAAAACATTAGCGAGACCGTATTGACGCAAGCTGTTTTCCAATATCAACAGAGTGACTACATCCGTTGCGAGAAAACCACTATAGAGGCGCTCAAGTTTTTGCGCAAAACGCAAAATGAAGAATTACTTTATCAGGCCTATAATCTTCTTGGACTTGTTTACAGTCAGTTAGGGGATCATAAATCTTCCAAAGATTACTTCGACAAGGCCCTATCCATTGCGCGGCGGCCTTATTTTTCTAAAGAAAGGCATTTACCTTCGCTGACACTCAATAATTTGGGTTTGGCTTACCAGAACCAAAATGAACATCGCAAAGCGATTGGCATCTTTGAATCCGCCCTCAGGTCGGAGAACCTGAAGCGTGACCGTCCGGATGTTTATGCAACTTTGTTAGACAACGAATCGTATTCTAAATTCAAGATAGGGGAGATAGAAAACCTCAAAGATAGGTTTCTTGCTGCTCTAGAAATAAGGGACTCTGTTGGGGATGTTCCGGCCATAATCTCAAATAAAATTCACCTTTCGGAGTTTTTGCTTAAGCGTGGCGAAACTAATCTTGCGAAGAAATTCGCGCGTGAGGCGGAACAATTGGCAAAAGAGAAACATCAAACACGCGAGATGTTGGGCGTACTCAGGCAGTTGTCAAAAGCCTACCCCGAGAAGGCACTTCAATACTCTGAAAAGTATTATAAAATTGACGATTCACTGGAAATAGCGGAACGCAAAATCCAAAACAAGTTCGCCCGCATAGAATTCGAAACCGAAGAGCTCATCATTGAAAAAGACAAACTCGTCGAACAACGCAAAAGCCTCATCTACATCACCCTCGGCATCATCACCCTCGGCGTGTTCATCTTCGTGATCCGCTTCCAGGCGGCGAAAAACCGCGAGTTACGCCTCATCCAGGAGCAGCAACAGGCCAACGAAGAGGTCTACCAACTCATGCTCAACCAGCAGGATCGTATTGAGGAAGTCCGTCAGGCCGAGAAAAAACGCATTGCCCAGGAACTGCACGACGGCGTGCTCGGCCGCCTTTTTGGCACCCGCATGAACCTCGGCGTCCTCAATACCAAGTCCGACGAAAAGGCCATCGCCGAGCGTATTGCCTATATCGACGAACTCAAGAGTGTTGAGCAGGAGATCCGCGAGATTTCCCACGACCTCAGCGCCGAAAAAGCCGCCATCTTCAACAACTTCGTATTGATGGTGAACAACTTCATCGCCACGCAGCGCACCGTCTGCCAGGCGGCGATCGACATCAATATCGATGATACCATCGATTGGAACGCCGTCAACAGCACTGCCAAGATCAACCTCTACCGCATCCTGCAGGAAGCCTTCCAGAATGTCAACAAACACGCCAACGCCCAAAACGTCAAGGTACGCTTTTTCAAAAGCAATGACGACCTCCGCCTCGAGGTCCGCGACGACGGCGTGGGCTTCAATTATGCGAAGAAAAAGAAGGGCATCGGACTCATCAATATGCTCAACCGGATCACCAATTCGAGGGGTACCATGGAAATTGAAACGGCTCCGGGCGCCGGTACCCTATTAAAATTTGTATTACCTTTATCCGATACCTAGCCCAAAACAAATCATGACCCCAAATGAAAAAAACCGTACAACTCTTAATGGTCGATGACCACCCGTTCATCCTGCAGGCCTATCGAAACACCCTCGACAGGTTCAAGCCAGATGAGTATGAAGTGGTTTCCTCCAGCGCCGACTCCGGCAAAACCGGCTACGAAGCCATCGTCAACAGCCCCCATGACTTCGATGTCGCCCTACTCGACATCAGTATTCCAGGGTATGCGGAGAAGAATGTCGAGTCCGGACTCGACCTCGCCCGCCTCTTGCGCGAACGGATGCCGGCCTGTAAAGTGGTCTTACTGACCATGCACACTGAAAAAATGAAATTCCGGTATTTTTCCGAAACGATCCAGCCTGACGGACTCGTCATCAAAAACGACCTGACCTTCGAGGAACTGCTGCTGGCGTTCGAGAAAATACTGGCAGGGGAAAAATACTACAGCGAGTCCGTGCTGAACATCATCAACATGGACGAACCTATAGTATAATGCGACAAGCCCGGTAACCTCCGGGCTTTTTTATTCCGTCAAGGCATCCCATCCACGGGCCTTCAGCTCGATGCGGGTGTTCGCCCGCGTAATGAGGTGCGCACCATCCGCGGCGGGCGTCATGTGTCCGATGACCGTGAGGTTCGGATTGCCTTTGATCTTCGCAAAATCCTCTAACGGAATCGTAAACAAAAGTTCGTAATCCTCTCCCCCGTTGATCGCCACCGTCGTCGCGTCGAGGTTGAATTCCTCACAGGCATTGATGAACTGCGGGTCAACCGGCAACTTCTCTTCGAACAGGTTACATCCCACGCCCGACTGCTTGCACAAATGCAGGATTTCCGACGACAACCCATCCGAAATGTCAATCATCGACGTAGGCCTCACCTCCAACGCTTGCAACAACTCGCGAACGTCGGTCCGCGCCTCGGGCTTCAACTGCCGCTCGATGAGGTAGGTATAAGCATCCAGGTCGGGCTGGTTCTGCGGATTCACTTCGAAAACACGACGTTCCCGCTCCAATACCTGCAAGCCCATATAAGCCGAGCCGATATCGCCCGAAACCACCAAAAGGTCGTTCTCGTTCGCGCCACTCCGGTATACGATGTCATCGGCCTCCGCTTCGCCCAGCGCCGTAATCGACAACAGCATCCCTTTTTGCGAGGAGGTGGTGTCACCGCCAATCACGTCTACTTTATAAACGTCAGCGGCCAACGCGATGCCGTCATACAGTTCCTCCAGGGCCTCCAGCGGAAAGCGGTTGGAAACAGCCACCGACACCGTAATCTGCGTCGGCGTCGCATTCATCGCACAGATATCCGACAGGTTCACCACCACCGCTTTATAGCCCAGGTGTTTCAACGGCATATACGACAGGTCGAAATGCACACCCTCGATCAGCAGGTCGGTCGAAACAACCGTACGCTTCCCACCAAAATCCAATACGGCGGCATCATCGCCCACGCCTTTTAGCGTCGAAGGCCGTTTCAATTCGAATCGCTTGGTGAGGTGCTCAATGAGTTTGAACTCGCCCAGTTGGGAAAGCGGGGTACGCTGCGGATTTTTATCTTCGATCATAATTTTCAGGTAGGATGCAAAGATACGAAAGCCCTACATGCCACCCCACGTGAAATACACTTGGATACCGCCCCGTTTTTTCCGAACTTAGGGCAAAGTTACCACATGAACCACGCCATACTGACGGTCACCGTCAACCCGTCGCTTGACAAAAGCACCACCTTCACCGGACTCATTCCCGAACAGAAAATTCGGTGCACCCCACCCCACTATGACGCAGGTGGCGGCGGCATCAATGTCTCGAAGGCGATTGCGCGGCTGGGAGGCGATTCCCTATGCCTCTTCCTGGCCGGTGGTTCATCGGGCGATCTGCTCCAGCGCCTGGTCGAAAGCGAAGGCATCCCCACCGATGTCATCCGCACCAAAAACAGCACCCGAGAGAACCTGATCGCACTCGAAACCGGCACCAACGCCCAATACCGCTTCGGCTTCCCCGGCGCCGAGCTGACGGCCGACGAGCAACACCAAGTCCTTGAAAAAATCGCTTCCAACCCTGCGCCCTACGTCGTCGCAAGCGGTAGTCTCAACGAAGGGCTCACCCCTGCCTTCTACGCCCAAATCGCGAAACGCGTGGCGGAAAAAGGCGGGCGCTTTATCGTCGATACCTCCGGAGAAGCATTGGCGCAAACCCTCGAAGCCGGTGTCTTCCTGGCCAAACCCAACGTAGGCGAACTGGCCAAATTGGTCGGCACCGCGCGCCTTGAAATAGACGAAGCCGACGATGCAGCCCGCACATTGGTCGATGCCGGTAAAGCAGCGATCATTGTCGTGTCGTTAGGCCCGCAGGGGGCCTATCTCGTGTCGAAGAACGAAACCCATTTCGTACCCGCGCCCAACGTCCACAAGCGCTCAACTGTCGGTGCAGGTGATAGCATGGTAGGGGGCATGGTATGGGCGCTTTCCCAAAACAAACCCTTGAAAGAGGTGCTGCAATGGGGCGTCGCCTGCGGATCGGCTGCCACGATGAATGAAGGGACGCAGTTGTTTAAAGCAGTCGACGTGAAGCGGTTGTTCGCGTGGTTATCAGCGCGATAATTTTCACCGCGCCTAACGCTAAAAATCATAAAAAGTTTATTTTTGACGCGGATCACGATGTCGTTGATGAAGTACATAATAAGCTTTTTAGTGCTGGTCTCCCAGGTTTCATTGGCGCAGATCGATTTCAAGGCAATCGACACGAGCGGTTATGCGGCCTGTCGGGAGTCGTTGAATAAGGAATACGTGAAAAAATTCGAAGCGGCGCGCAAGAACCAAACCTTCGAGTCGAGTACACAGAAAGCCATCATCCGGTCTATTTACGCCGAGTTACAGGAAGATTTCCTCGAGAGGGTCACCGATAACGACTTTATTTGTGACGAGGAGCATCTCAGTTATCTCCGTTCCCTTCTCGACGAAATCCTGGACAAAAACCACATTGATCGCTCCCAGTACCGCATCCTGTTGTCAAAAAATCCCTCCGTTAATGCGTATAATACTGGGGATGGTACGGTCGTAATCAATTACGGACTCTTTCTATCGCTTGATAATGAAGATGAACTGGTATTCGTGATGTCACACGAAATCGGACACCAATACCTGAATCATGTCCGAAAAGGGATTCTTTCCTTTGCACAGGCCGCTACCTCTGAAGAGACGATCGCCAAAACCAAGGAGATACGTAAGCAGAAATTTGGTAAAGGACGGCTGTCAACAGGCCTCCTGAAAAATATTGTGTACCAGAAATACGAACAACATCGAAAGTATGAAATCGAGGCCGACTCGATAGGTTTGGTCTTATACCAAAAAACAAAACGGAACCTGCAATCCGGCATCCGTACCCTCGAAAAGCTGGCCGTGGCAGATGACGAACCAGATTCATTAACCGTCGCCGATTACCATACCATTTTCGACAGGGCAGACTTCAAGCTTAAAAACCGGTACTTCGAGCAGGAAGAAAGTCTCTTCGTGCAATATGATAAAGACAAACGATTCGATCCGGATTCCCTGAAAACACATCCAGCCTGCGCCGTTCGACTCGGGTTGCTGAAAAAAGAAGCGCCGGAAGGACCCATGATCCGAACGGTATCGGCCAAGTTTGATGCTATCAGGAAACAAAGCGCCTACCAAAGTTTATACAACCAACTTTCACTACAGGAGTACGGTCTTTCACTGTACGAAGCGCTCAAGCTATACAAAAAGAATCCCGGCGATGCCGTGCTGAAAGACGTCATCCTAACCGATCTCAAAAAGCTGAAAGAGGCCCGGATTGCCTATACGCTCAACCGGTATTTGCCCAAAGTAGATCGTAGGGAGAACTCCGATAGCCTGAACCGGTTTATCACCTTTATTCAAAACATAAAGCTCGCCGATTTAGATGTACTAATCGGTCAATTCCAATCATGAGAAAAATCGTTACCCTCTTTCTGTTAGTACCTTTCGTTCTGTCAGCCCAGGTCAAAACACTGGCGAACCTGTCGCGCGGGCAATTATATTCTTACGAAGAGATATATGATTTCGATAACAATATAAGGGGCTATATACTCTTGTTCCAAACCGACAAAATAGCGAAGGCTACGTATGAATTGGAATATGTTGTACTCGACGAAAACCTTAATAAAGTAACCAACGGATTCCTTCAGGAAACAAAGGCTGAATCGTGGCCGTTGAAAGCGGAATCCATCAACGTGGAGGCCCAACTCTACGGCACAAAGTTGCTGCTGGAATTTAGTGATACGAGGGCCGGCCGCCTGCACTTTTTCTATCGATATCGGATTCTCGATCTCAAGACCAATACAATAAGCGATCCTTTCATCTTCAATAAACAGGAGATAAAACACAATCCTGATATGAGTCGGAAAACACAAGAGACAGAAAACACCATGTCAGAGCCTATTATGATATTAGAGGGTATCGGAATGGTGGCCAAGGCGTCTTGGGTCAATAAAAAAGAAGGGCGCACTAAGCAATATTTCGCCAGGTTTGACGATAATTTCAAGGAAATGTGGCGTTGGGTGTACGACGATGAAGCCGTGAAAACGAAGCACCACAACAATCCCTATCCGATCTGCTCAGACAAAGATGTGGTCGTCTTCTTTAATCAATTCGGGGTGTCGGAATACTACAGGCAAGAGAACGACTATTCGTTGTTTTTCATTTCGGCAAATACCGGAGAGCTACTCAATGAATACCACCTTCCCGATGTTGACAAATTCGCCTATCGGGAAGTAGACACGAAGATCATTGCCGACAAAATTGTGGTCATGGGCAATTTCTCCAGGAAAACGAAAGGAGGATTGATCGACGATACGCACAACATCGGACTTTTTCAGTTCGAGTTCGATAAGAAGACCGGGCAGCTCCTTAATAGCCAACGTATGCCATGGACGTCACTTGCAGACAGGATTCCTATCGACGAATGGGGCCGCGTCGATAAGGAAGGCTATATGTACATACATAAGATGCTGCGACTTTCAAACGGCAACACCATCGCGGTAGCCGAAACCTTTAGAGATAAACCGGTAGCCACCAACAATATGTATTTCCTCTTACTCGACGACAAGCTACAGGCGAAAGAGGTGTTTGAAGTGTCGAAATTCCGAAATAAATTTCCGACGGTGAACTTGAACAGCAGTCAAATTAAGGAATACGGGCTATTCGACTTCATGACGTACCAGACAATGGGCGATGAAGAATACCTCTTCTATTTCAGTGATAACGAGAAAAAGTCCGTGAACCGCAGGAAGAACACCCTTTTCGGTATCGTCTCCTACGCCGACGGAAAATTCGCCCGCCAAACGCTCGACCTGAAAACCGAAACCAGCACGATCCACGCCATGAATGCCAAGAAAGGATACCTCTTGCTGATGGAAGATTTTGATGAAGAAGGGGAAAAACCCGAACTCCGCCTCGAGAAAATCAACTACTAAAAACAAAAAGCGCCCACTGGCGCTTTTTCTATCTAAACCCTCAACTGACCAACTTCTCAGTTCCTCAGTTCCTCAGTTCCTCAGTTTCTCAGTTCCTCAGTTCCTCAGTTCCTTTCTCCCTAATCATTCAACTTCAACACCGCCATAAACGCTTCCTGCGGAATCTCCACATTACCCACCTGGCGCATGCGTTTCTTACCTTTCTTCTGTTTTTCAAGGAGTTTGCGCTTCCGCGAGATGTCACCACCGTAACACTTCGCCGTCACGTCTTTCCGTAAGGCCTTCACCGTTTCACGGGCGATGATCTTCGCCCCGATGGCCGCCTGTATCGGAATATCGAATTGTTGCCTCGGGATGAGCTCCTTCAGCTTCTCGGTCATTTTCTTACCAATCGTATACGCATTGTCCGCATGGATCAACGCCGACAACGCATCCACACCATTGCCGTTCAACAACACGTCTACCTTCACCAGGTTCGACGTCCGCAGCCCGATCGGATGGTAGTCAAACGACGCGTAACCTTTCGAAACGGTCTTCAGCCGGTCATAGAAATCGAATACGATCTCCGCCAACGGCATGTCGAAATTCAATTCCACACGCTCCGGCGTCAGGTAGGTCTGGTTGGTGATCTGCCCGCGTTTTTCAATACACAGCGACATCACATTGCCCACATAATCCGATTTCGTGATGATGGTCGCCTTGATAAATGGCTCCTCCACACGGTCCAGTCGCGACGGTTCCGGCAAATCCGACGGGTTGTTCACGATCAGCGCGGTCTCCGGCTCTTTCTTCGTATACGCCAGGTACGATACGTTCGGAACGGTGGTAATCACCGTCATATTGAACTCGCGCTCCAGTCGCTCCTGTATGATCTCCATGTGCAACATCCCAAGGAAGCCGCAACGGAAGCCAAAGCCCAACGCAGCCGAACTCTCCGCCTGGAACACCAGCGACGCGTCGTTCAACTGCAGTTTCTCCATCGACGCCCGCAGTTCCTCATAATCTTCCGTATCCACAGGGTAAATCCCCGCAAATACCATTGGCTTCACATCCTCAAAGCCCGAGATGCTCGCTTGGGTAGGAGTTTTCGCGTCCGTAATCGTATCGCCCACCTTCACCTCACGCGCCTCTTTGATACCCGAAATCAGGTAGCCTACGTCGCCGGCCGAAATCACCTGTTTCGGCACCTGGTTCAGTTTCAGCGTACCAATCTCATCGGCAAAATATTCGTTTCCGGTCGCCATGAACTTGATCTTCTGGCCTTTCCTGATCTCGCCGTTCTTCACACGGAAGATCACCTCAATACCGCGGAACGGGTTGTAAACCGAGTCGAAGATCAAGGCCTGCAACGGCTCATCCGGACTCCCTTTCGGAGCCGGAATCCGCTCAATGATGGCTTCCAGTATTTTATCGACACCAAACCCGGTCTTACCTGAGGCCGGTATAATGTCTTCCAGCTTACAGCCGAGCAAGTCTACGATGTCATCGCTCACCTCCTCCGGGTTCGCACTCGGAAGGTCGACTTTGTTCAGCACCGGGATAATCTCCAGGTCGTTTTCCAACGCCAGATACAGATTCGAGATCGTCTGTGCCTGTATGCTCTGCGCCGCGTCCACAATCAGCAACGCCCCCTCGCAGGCCGCGATCGACCGCGACACCTCATACGAAAAGTCGACGTGCCCCGGCGTATCGATCAGGTTCAGGATATACGTCTCTCCCTTATACACATATTCCATCTGGATCGCGTGGCTCTTGATCGTAATCCCCCGCTCGCGCTCCAGATCCATGTTGTCAAGCAATTGCGCCTGCGCCTCACGCGCCGTCACCGTCTGGGTCATGTCGAGCAGGCGGTCGGCCAGCGTCGATTTCCCGTGGTCAATGTGCGCGATAATGCAAAAATTCCGGATGTTCTTCATCTTCCAATTTATAAGTGGGGCGTGCCGGCGCGAAGAAACGTTCCACTCAGGGTCACAGTCTCTGTGCGCGCCGTCGGGCTATCCGCTATAGCCCCTCCTTTCGTCGGGGGCTGCCGCTTCTATCCCTCACGCGGTCCGTGCTCCAAACACAAACCGTTTCATCCGGCAAATATAGGGGTTAGTTGCCAAAGTTTTGGGGTCGGAACCGGATTAGTAAGCAGTGGTCAGTAGGCAGTGGTCACCAGTCCAATCCACAAAACGGAACCTACCCGAAAGCGGGGTAGCCAAGTCCGTGCGCGGTCGTCGCTCTTTCCTCGTTTCTGCACACCGTTCTCCGCAAATCCCCCCCCTTTTTCTGCCCAACACATTCACTTATCCGTTCACACCTCGCGTCTTCGTGCCTTCGCGGCAACCCGCCCATTAAGCGATTTGCTTTTCAGTCAGCCAACATCCATTCCTATCCGTCACACCTCGCGTCTTCGTGCCTTCGCGGCAACCCGCCCATTAAGCGATCCGCTTTTCAGTCAGCCAACATACACCCCTATCCGTCACACCTCGCGCCTTCGTGCCTTCGCGGCAACACGCCTATCAAACGATCCGCTTTTCAGTCAGCCAACATACACCCCTATCCGTCACACCTCGCGCCTTCGTGCCTTCGCGGCAATAAGCTTATGAACCAAGCTGCTTTTCGATCGGCCAACAGCATTCCTATCCGTCACACTTCGCGCCTTCGTGCCTTCGTGTCGCCGAACGCCTTTCAAAAGGCTGCTTTCCCTTCACCAACATAATACTATGTCACACTTCGTGCCTTCGCGGCTCCCGCTAAAGACAACTACCCAATAGCAAGCGCACTATTGCGCCTCTAACAACGAGTCGAAGTCAATGTTGCGTTGCGTTTTTAGTGCATCCTGCAATGCCGCTATGTACGTTTCGAAGGCTACGCCCAGGTCGTTCGCGTTAATGGGTTCAGCCGCCTCCAACTGCCATATCGAATGCGGCGAAAACAACCCGTCAGCCACTCGGCGAAACGTAATAATAGGTTCTTCGTGGTCCACTGACAGGTACACAAAATCTTCGACTTGTCCATTTCGCGTGTTACGCAGCCATTCATAGGCGCTTATCGCAAATTCAATCAATGGGATTTCCGGTTCGTCAAAAAAGATAACCGGACCTATCGCTATTTGCAGGCGTCCTTCCAGGTACGCAACGGGATAGCGTTGCTGTGATGCGTCCGGAACGCGCGTTATGTCAAATGTGATTTGCATCATCGGGTAAAACCAATTCGGGTTGAGAGCCAATTCACGTCCACACACAGTGCCTCATCCGCCAACGAACTCTTTGATGTAAAAAAAGTATTTTTCGCATACCTACATCCCAACCTTAAAAAACTACCTTGCCAGTTCACGCAATGGAATCGTAGGCTACTTTAACCGCTTCCATCACGCAAATATAACCAGTTAAAAAGGCGGAAAAACCGCTCCCAGTGTAGAAGTTGCCTGCGTCTCCTTTCACTGCGACCACTTCCGCGACCACTTCCGCGACTACTTCCGCGACTACTTCCGCGACTGCGACTGTGACTGCGACTGCGACTCTTCCTCCGCCTCCTCCGTCCCCTCTCCGCTGCGATCCGGAACCGGCATTTGGTGAAGGGTAACATCTACATCGGGGTTGTGGCTTCTTTCCCGATCCCAGTCATGTGGTTTTGCTTTCATCGTTTCTTTAAACTAGGTTCTTTCAACTTGTCTACTTTCGTAAAAGGCAACACAACCACGTCGCGCTCCTTCTCAATTTCCTCTACATACACGGCATAATCGGCCGGCTCAATCCGCGCCCCCACATATTCCGCATACGTTTTGGTGAACTCCGCGCCGAAATATAAAATAATGGCACTATAGTACACCCATAATAAAATCAGGATCAACGACCCGGCGGCGCCATACGGACTCGCCGCGCCTGTTTTCTCCAAATACAACCCAATCAAAAAACGCCCCAACAAGAAAAGACACGCCGTGAAAAACGCCCCGATCCGAACATGCTTCCACGCAATTTTCGCATCCGGCAGTACCTTAAAAATCACCGCAAAAAGCAGTGTAATCACCCCAAAACTTAACACGAGGTTCGCCAGGTGCAACAGGGTTACCGTTGTGTCTGGAAAATAGCGCATCAGATAATCACTGATCGCCGCCAACACACCATTGACGATCAGCGTCACAATCAGCAGAAAGCCCAACCCAATGATCAACGACGACGACAACAACCGATCTGTCAGCAATTTCAGCCAACCGCGTTTCGGCTTCGCCTTCACTTTCCAGATCCAGTTGATTGAATCCTGTATCTCACCGAACACCGACGTAGCGCCTATAAATACCGTAACCGAGCCAATCGCCAACGCCGTATACGTCGTACCCGACAACTCCATATTCTGGATGATTTCCTGCACCTGCGCCGCCGCTTCCGGACCGATCAAGCCATTGATTTCCGCAAACACATGCCCTTCAATCGCATCCCGTCCAAAAAACAGGCTGGTCAACGAGATTAGCAACAACAGCAACGGCGCCATGGAGAACACCGTGTAATACGACAACGCGGCACTCAACTTCAGCGCCCGGTCGTTTGAAAATCGGATGGCACTCGTCCGCAAGAGCCACCAGGCCGCCGACAAGAAACTTCTTTTTTTTTGCATGGGTAGAATGGGTTATATGCGGAAAACACCAGATCATTTCGAATCCGGTGTCTTCCTATCAAAAAGCGATGGAGTGCGGTTTAGGTACGTTCGTTTTCCAGGTAATTTTTGAGTCCTTCAATATCGCTGCGCACCATCTTTTCAAAGAGGGGGTTCAGCAAACGCGCAGCCGCTTCGCCCGCCATCCCCAGGGGTGCGTGATACGAAAGCGTCACATCCAGTTCGGTGCCGCCGTGGTCGTTATCCCGGAAATAGACCTTCCCGGCATTTTCAACGGTCGACTCCGGAAGCGAATGCCAGCTGAGCAACTTTCCGGGCTCATCCATCAAAATCTGGGCTTTCCAGCTCACATGCCCGATACCGACCGGTCCTTTCGCCGTCCATTCAGACGTGAGCGTGTCAATTTCGCGTACCGAGTCAAGATGGCTCATGAAACGCGGCAGGTTTTCGAGTTTGCGCCAAAAGTCATACACCTCCTGCGCCCGGCGGTCAATCGCTACGGTCATCCGGATGTTGACGTTCTGTCCGCCTTTACCGTTTTTCTTTGCAAGGGCATAGGCCGGACAATAACCCGTAATGGCCCGCGCCAACAAAACGCCGCCGGCTGTTGTTTTCAGGGTACTTTTCGGTTTGCCCGACAGGCCGCTATACAGCAGGTACGTACCGGCTGCCGCCGTGACGATGCGTTCCACAAGGCTCACATTGGCTTTGAGTCCGGGTATTACACTCGGGTTTTGGTTGCGCTCCCGTGTAAAAGGTTCCGCTTCGTGGGCATTGCTGACACTCGCATAGCGATTGGGGTCAGTGCCCGATGCGTCAATTTTGGAGAAAGGGCGTTTGGTGCCGTTATCTGAGGTCATCGTTTTCATTTGAGAAGGTATTTGGATCATTCCCAAAGGTAAACCGAGACATCCACGGACTCCTTACACGATACGCCGGGTGTATTACAGAATGCTCAGTTCTTGACGATTTTCTGCGTCGGCAATCCATCTGCCGCAACGAAGTAAAGACCGCTCGCGAGTCCGTCCAGTGACAACGGCTGTCCGCCTGCCACCGTAAACTCCTGTACCGGCTGCCCGAGCGTATTGTAAATACGGCCGTGCAACGACCTCGGCACATCCAACTGGATCGCGGTGGTCGCCGGGTTCGGATACCAACGGGGAGTAGTAGAAAGGGGAGAAGGCACGCCCAGCGTGGTGCTGAGTTTCGCCAAAAACGGATACATCGGAAAAGCGTCAAAAGTGAGTGAAAGAGTGTCAAATACGGCGCTTCCGTTGGCCATGCCCGACACATACGCGCTTCCGTCTGGCGCAATCGCAATACCGTCCGCACGGTCCGCCCATTCGCCTCCGGCCGTTTTCGCAAACAGCACATGTCCGTCCGCATCCAGTTTTAATACCAATACCTGGTAGTCCTGGCCCGCGTTGGAGGCAGTGGTCGGGTTCCATTGGATGTCGTAGCGTGTGCGTCCCGCGAAGAAAACGTTACCCTCGGGGTCAAGTGCCAACGGATTCCGGTTGCCCGCTATCGCTTCCCCCGCGGCAGGCATATCGCCGTTACCCGGCACTTCCCGCACCCACATAAAATCGCCGTTTGCGTTGAGTCGCGCGATAAAGAAATCGGCCCCGAAGGCCGGGCCGCCCACTTCAATACCGCCAAAGGTAAAACTGCCGTTCAGGTCACCGCAAAAGTAGACTTCATCGGGTTGCCGGGCCTTCACATGCGGGTTCGAACAAGTGATGTCTTCTGTAAAACGCGCCCACTGAAAGGTACCGGCCGCGTTGTATTTCGCTATATATACATTGTAGGCCAGAGGCGTGGTAGCCGATACACCTCCGAACGAACTGTTCATATCAGCACACGAACCGGCCGTATACAGGTTCCCCGCCGTATCGATCGCCAGCGAAGAAACCGACCGAACGCCCATTTGTTCAATGTGCGAAAGCGAAGCACCGCTGGGAGAGAACGTGTCGATATAGCTGTTCATGTAGTCACCGTAACCCAAATACACATTGTCAGCCGCGTCAACGGCCAGCGCGCGGCACTGTTGCACGATGCTGTCTTCAATAAGAGGGGTGTGGTACCATAGTACGGCCCCATTCGGGTCGAGTTTCACCAACAGTGGCTGTATCCCGTCGGCTGCCGAGAGCAGGGCTACATTGTCAAGTAAAAGGCCGCCCATCCAGCCCAACGCCAGATAGAGATTGCCCGCCGAATCCGTTTCGATCTGGTAGACCGCCACGTTGCCCGTGAGGCTGCGCGACATCAATAACTGCCCGTCGGCGCTGTACTTCTTCACAGCCAGGTTGCCCATGATATCGGCCCCGTAGGCCACCGGCGTGTTGTCGAAACCCGCCAGGAAGACATTCCCGTTTGGGTCAGACGCCACCGTATAGCCCACATAATCCGGGTTCATTTCCAAATCGATCGGCGTCGCCTGCAACCACTGGAATTGCTGGGCCGAAGCCATAAACGAAACACTAAGCAGAAGAAGTAGTAATTTTTTCATAAGCGGTCGGCATGTGAAGATAAGATGCGGCGGAGAGAGAAAGGATGCGTGTGGAGCATGGTAAACGCTTAACCCTATTTTGAGCGCAGCCGAGAAATCTAAATCGATGGCACCGTCCGTCGTCATCCCGAGCGCAGCGAGGGACCTACCGCCCAATCCGCAATCCGACGGCACCGATTTTTATTCTCTGCCCAGAGCAACCGGCGGCCTTCTTGTGCTACCACCCGCAAACCAATACGATTCATCCAAACGTGCTTTTTTCGTATTTTGACCTCCATAAGTTGTCAATTCCCACACGGAGTGCAAATCCCCAAGATGGGCTCGTCACTTGAAATGGGAGCCCTATCTGGAATCAATCAAACGAAACATTCTTAGCTTTGGCGAGATACACTAAACTTTTAGGCACCTTTGACTGATTCATGAAAAAAGTCTATGCCATCGCCATTTTGTTTATTTGTGTTTCCTGTGCGATAGAGCGAAACACAGGCGCTACTCCCTTTCTTGCCCTTCCCGACAAGGAGGTAAAGAACGGAAACACACTGACGCTACAGGTAAAGAATGATTCAGGAGCGGTGCTGTTTTTTCCGGTAAACGAGGATCCAAACTACTACAGGAATTATCTTTTTATTAAAGCCCAGAAATTAGCTTCGACTTTTCGAATAATAGTCGAAGATGAAACGGGCACGGAAACAAATCTTCAGATAGAGCGGAACACCCTACATTTCGACGATTATGATGAGTATAAAAATGAAGTAGTGAATAAGGGCTATTTGGAGCCGGCTCTCAAAGAAGTAGCCGGGAAAAAGTACATAGAGATCAAAATCCCCTTTAACATGTATAGTAAGGATCCATATACAGGCTATCTGTATCAGTACGCACTAAAAGAAGGGAAAAAGTACTTTGTCCGCATACAATATACCCCTGACCCAAAGGTAATGGAGAAGTTTCGGCAGCGAGGAATTAAAGTATATGATAAAGCGCTGATTTCAAATAAAGTCCCTCTTACGTTACCCGATTGAAAAAAATCCGAACAGCACGAATAAGATAGAAAACAACTTCGACGGCGCCGATTTTATTCCCCACCCTGAACAACCAACGGCCTTCTTTCGCTACCACCCGCAAACCAATACGAATCATTCAAACGTGCTTTTCGTACGTTAATCGCCATAAGTTGTCAATTCCCGCACGGGTTGAAATGACGTGTGATCGGTCAAACTCAGCGCATACAAGATCAAAATAGTCCGGGGAACAACCTTCGAGCACGTTCTGTTTTTAATTTGTCCAATTTCGGTTTTGCAATTGCGAAATAGGAGGTAGAAAAGACATTCATGACTTCTGGCAAATGGTTTTTCAAAAAGATAATTTCGTTTTCAGTGCTGTATGGCTCTGAAAAATAAGTCATTATAATTTCGATATCGTACGCATCATTGGGATGTAACCGATGGAAGAACTCAATATTGAAAAACGATCTGGAGATGGAAAGACGTATTAGGGTGTCATTTAGTACAAAATCGGAGTATTGGTCACCAAAAAAAGGCGATTGGCGTTCCGTAACGGACGTGAATCCATGGTCGGTCAGATAGTTTTTTATTTCAAGCCATCTCTCCATGACAATCCCCGCCTTACGCAACCACAACGTTGATACCGTCGATGAGCTGCGTTCTGGCCGTTATCCATTGCCCCCTATCGTACGAGTCAAGCATCACTCGGGTGACGGGATCCTTAAGGCCACGGGCCGCATAAAATTGCGACTGCATGATAAAATACTTCGACCCCAGATCATCTTCAAGTTCGAACAGCCACCGGTGTGAGGCGGTATAATTGACTTCTGTTATTCGTAAGCGCATTGTAAGAAGATTAGGAATACGAAACGGCGACCAATGCGTGGCGAATCTACTAAAGATTTTGATAAATTGGCTACACAAAATCACCGAGCGATATTCGCACCCCTAATTGCTGCCTCAAAGGGTGGGATGCTGTGCCAACGAAAACGGCACGTCAGTCAATGTCAAGCCGATTTAGAAGGATGAATGAACCAGTATAACCCTAACCGGATTTATGTAGTAACCTGTATAGCTTTTTAGGACGCGACATCCAACCGGGATACTGCCTGGATAAAGCGTATATAAAGCGTATATAAAGCGTATATAAAGCATATATAAAGCGTATCAATGTGACAGATTATGCCATCGCGCGACATCTCCTATCGGAAAACACAGCCGCGGTACCTCCCTAACCCTATTTCGAGCGCAGCCGAGAAATCTAAATCGATGGCACCGTTCGCCGTCATCCCGAGCGCAGCGAGGGACCTACCGCCCAATCCGCAATCCGACGGCACCGATTTTATTCCCTACCCAGAACAACCGTCACTGCTGTCTGAAAAGGTTCGGATTCTGCGCAATAACAAAATCGCGCAGTTCATTTGTTTTGGCTAAATAATCGTCACTACGAAAGAAATCCTCTATTTCTGAAGCGTAGGTCTCAAAAAGCGATACAATCTGTTCTATTTGCTTACGAATGGCCTCATCGAGCGGGATGTCCTCATGGAAAAATGCATTCTCAATTTTCAGGTTTTGTTCTCTATGCGCAAACTCAATCAAATTGTACAGCTCCACTCCACCATCCTCAATTCCTACTTTCGACAATATAGCGTAAACGTAACGGCGGTATTGTTCCACTGTAATTGAAAAAATATCAGAGGTATATTGCGTAAAATGCGTAGTGCCTTCGTTAACTTCGCGAATTTTTCGAAATCCGCGTGGCGTAAGAAACGAGGTCAAAATAAAATCATAAATCATAAAACAAATTTACTAAGGAGCATCCAAACGGCACCGATTTTATTCCCTACCCAGAACAACCGGCCTTCTTTCGCCACCACCCGTAAACCAATACGAATCATTCAAACCTGCTTTTCGTATTTTGACCTCCATAAGTTGTCAATTCCCGCACGGATTGCACACGAGCGCAGCGACTGCCGAAGGAAATCCGCGAGATCGGCGTAAGCCCCGTATGGCAGGATTATGAATTGCCTTTGTATAACCCTAACCGGATTTGTGTAGTAACCTGTATAGTTATTTCAGGACGGGTCACCAACCGGGGATAAAGCATAGATAAAGCATGGATAAAGCATGGATAATGCATGCGAATGTGACAGATTTTGTTTTAGCCCCTGAACCGCAAGAACCATGAACTATGAACTATGAACTATGAACCATGAACCAAGAACTATAAAAAACCCCGTCATTAACTAACGGGGCTTATCTCTTACCAAATCTTCACGCGCTTCGACGGCTCGATATACATGCCGTCGCCGGGCTTGATGCCAAACGCGTCGTAAAACGCATCGACATTCTGCAGCGGCACATAACCGCGGTACATCGCCGGCGAGTGTGGGTCGGTCTTGACCTGGTTCTTCAGCGCTTCCTCACGCGACTTGGCACGCCAGATCGTAGCCCACGAAATGAAGAACCGTTGCTCAGGCGTGAATCCGTCAATCAATCCCGGATTGCCGTTTTCTTTCAGGAACAACTGCAGTCCGTCATACGCTGCATTCACACCCCCAAGGTCACCGATATTCTCTCCCAGCGTGAACTTACCATCCACGAAGGTACCCGGCACCGGCTGCAAGGCACTGTATTGGTCAGCAAGCGCACCCGTGAGTGCGGCAAATTGCTTCGCATCCTGTTCCGTCCACCAGTCGACCAGGTTGCCGTCGGCATTGTAGCGCGAACCCGAATCGTCGAATCCGTGCGAGATCTCGTGGCCGATAACCGCGCCAATACCACCATAATTCACGGCCTCATCGGCTTTGTAGTTATAGAAAGGCGGTTGCAATATCGCCGCCGGAAACACGATTTCATTGAACGACGGGTTAAAATAGGCGTTCACGGTTTGGGGCGACATCCCCCAACGGGTTTTATCAACCGGCTTTTTCAAGTCGGCAATATTCTCGGCAAACCGCCACCGCGCGATGGCTTTGGCGTTGTCGTAATACGTACCCCCTTCTTCCGGACTCTTGATCACCAACGCGGAATAATCCTTCCACTTGTCAGGATACCCGATCTTGATGGTCATCTTCTTCAACTTCTCAATGGCGTTTTTCTTCGTTTCCGGCGCCATCCACGTTAGGTTGTTGATCCTGTTTTCATACGCGCGGATGAGGTTCTGTATCATCGCCTTCGCCTTCTCCTTCGCCTCAGGCGGGAACTTCTCGGCCACATACAGCTTGCCAAGGGCTTCACCCACCGAACCGTTCACCACCTGCAACGCACGCTCGTCGCGAACACGTTGCTTGATGGCACCGGTGAGGGTTTTGCCGTAGAATTCCCAGTTGGCTGTTTCAATCTGCGGCGACAGTTGCGAAGCGGCCCGGTTCAGCACCGTCCATCGCATATAGGCTTTCCAGTCGTCGACCTTGCCCTGTTTCAGGATGCCCTCCAACGCCGCCATGTATTTCGGCTGGTTGACGATTACTGAATCGAGTCCGGTCAAACCGAGTCCATCAAAATACTGCTTCCAGTTGATCGAAGGCACCAGCTTCTGCAGGTCGGCCACCGACATGGGGTTATACGATTTACGGCTGTCGCGACGTTCAACGCGGTCAAATCGCGGACGTGCCATTTCGGTTTCAAACGCCAGGATACGCTGCGCCTGCACCTGTGCCTCCGACGGTTTCTCGCCGATGAACTGCAGCATACGCGCCACATGGGCCATATACTTGATCCGTTTTTCCTGCGAATCTTTGTCATTCGACACATAATAATCGCGGTCGGGAAGGCCTAGCGGCCCGACCCCCACTTCCACTACATTGCGTGTACTGTTTTTATCATCCGGTCCTACATCCGCACGGAAAAACCCGATGCCGCCTTCCGGTGCCATGTCGATCAACAGTCGTTCGAGTTCCCGCACAGACTGCACTTTGGCAATTTTACCCAGCGTCGGCTTCAACGGAGAGGCACCTGCACGCGAACGGGCCACCGTATCCATCACCGTACGGTAAAGGTTTACCGCCTTGGCGCGGTCATCCTGCGAAGGAAGCGTATTGTCTTTAGCCGTGCGCTTCAGGATGTTGAGGGCGTCACGATCGGTGTTCTTCCGCAGTTCGTTGAAACTGCCCCAGGTGGTTTGGTCGCCCGGTATCTCGGTAGCATCGAGCCACGCGCCGTTGACGTAGCGGAAGAAATCATTTTTCGGACTCGTCTTCGGGTCCATGTAAGAAGTGTTGATTCCAGGTTCCGACTTCTGCGCCTGCATCGAGAACGCCACAAAGCCGAGGGCAATCGCCCATTTTTTGGAGAATAGCATCATAGTTTGCCTATTTAGTGAAACAAATGTACAGGTATCCGGGGCGTGCGTATGTTAAAACCGACAGGAACCCCGCCGATTGCGTATTTTTGTGGCGCAAATCCACACCCATGGCGTTCTTGAAAAAATACCGCATTTTCCTCATTACCATGGGGATCTTCTCGGTCGTCTTCCTTACCGTCGCCTACAACCTGCTGAAAACCGATAAAAAGCTGCCTGTTTTCAACCCCGTCGACGTCAATCCGGAGTTGGCCGACCCTTCCGTTTGGCACGTCGGGCGCGACCATCGCATCGCCGATTTCTCGTTTGTCAACCAGGACGGTAAAACCGTTACACAAAAAGACTACGAGGGCAAGATTTACGTGGCCGATTTCTTCTTCACCACCTGCCAGACGATTTGCCCGATTATGACCTCCCATATGGAGAAGGTGCAGGACGCCATCCGCCACGATCCGAACGTCATGATCCTGTCGCATTCGGTCACACCCGACATCGACACCCCCGAAGTCCTGAAAGCCTACGCCCAAAAACACCACGTCGACGCCCGGAAATGGAACCTAGTCACCGGCGACAAACGCAAAATATTCGAAATAGCGCGACGCTCGTACCTCGCCGTCAAAACCGGAAGCGAAGCCGAAATGTACGACATGGTACATACCGAAAACTTCGTACTCGTTGACCGTGAACGCCGGATCCGTGGCTTCTATGACGGCACCAAAGAAAGTGAAATTAAACGCCTCATCGACGACATCAGGTTTCTGTCAGAATCGTCGGAATAAGTCGAAAAAGCACTACCTTTGCGCTTATTCAATCTAAATAAGTGCAGACACCTCTTTCCGAACTGAAACAAGGGCAGCACGCCGTGATTGCGTCTTTCGAGATCGATGCCGTGCCGCTGAAGCTCATCGAAATGGGCTGTCTTCCCGGCAATCGTGTTGAGGTGTTGCAAATTGCGCCCTTCGGTGACCCGATATACCTGAATGTAAACGAAAGCCACCTGGCTATTCGCATCGAGACGGCCCGTCAGATTTGGGTAGAAACCGAGGCCTAATTTCCGAAGATGTCTGACAACACCATCAAAGTCGCGCTTATCGGCAACCCGAACACCGGGAAAACGTCGGTTTTCAATGCGTTGACGGGGTTGAACCAGCAAGTAGGGAATTATCCCGGCATCACCGTCGAGCGGAAGCAGGGAAACTGCCAACTGCCGCTGGGCTTCAAGGCAACCGTACTCGACCTGCCCGGCACCTACAGCCTTAACGCCAGTTCCGTCGACGAAAATGTCGTCATCGAGTTGCTCATGAACCGCAACGACAAAGATTTTCCGGATGTCGTAGTACTCGTGACCGATGTCGAAAACCTGAAACGGAACCTGCTTTTATTTACCCAGATCAAAGACCTCGAAATTCCCGTCATTCTCTGCATCAACATGATCGACCGGATGCAGTTGAAGGGCATCACACTCGATATCCCGTTCCTCGAAAAAGAACTCAAGACGCGCATCGCGGCAGTGAGCACCCGCAAAAACCTGGGTATTGCGAACCTTAAGAAGCTGATCGTCGAATACCCACAGTTGTCGACCGAGCCGTGCCTGAATGCGTCGAGTATCGATCCGGAGTACTTTAACGGACTGCGGCGCGCCTTCCCCAACCAGCAACTCTATAAGTTGTGGCTGGTCATCACGCAGGACGTGAACTTTTCGGGCCTCACCAAAAACTTCCTCGATACCGAGAATTTCGCCAAGCCGAACACCGAGCTCAAGCGGATGCAACAAAAGGAAACGATCAAACGCTACCAGTTCATCAACGATGTGCTCAAAGTCGGAAAGGTGACCGATACCTCGAAAGCGCGCGACCTCCGCAGCCGGATCGACCGGGTCTTGATGCACCGCGTGTGGGGCTATGCCATTTTTGGCTTCCTGTTACTACTCATCTTCCAGTCGATTTTTGACTGGTCAAGTTACCCGATGGACTGGATCGACGGCGCGTTCGCCTGGCTGAGCAGTTCCGTCGCCGAACACATGGCACCGGGTACGCTCAACAACCTACTCACCCAGGGCATTATCCCGGGCATTGGCGGTATTGTCATTTTCATCCCGCAGATTGCGTTTCTTTTCCTGTTCATATCCATCCTCGAAGAAAGTGGCTACATGAGCCGGGTGGTCTTCCTGATGGATAAAATCATGCGGCGTTTCGGACTGAACGGAAAAAGTGTCGTACCACTCGTGTCGGGTACGGCCTGCGCCATCCCGGCCATCATGGCCACGCGCAACATCGAAAACTGGAAGGAACGTTTGATTACTATCCTGGTGACGCCGTTTATGACGTGTTCGGCGCGTCTTCCCGTATACACCATCATCATTTCCCTCATCATTCCGAAACAACGGGTGTTGGGCATTTTCAATACACAGGGCCTCACCCTGATGGCGCTGTACATCCTGGGGTTTTTGGCGGCGATACTGTCGGCATCCGTCCTGAACCGCATCATGAAACTGCGTTCGAAGTCGTTCTTTGTAGTCGAAATGCCAAATTACAAACTGCCGCTGGGGCGTAATGTGGTGTTGAACGTCGTCGAGAAAACGAAAGCGTTCATCGCCGGGGCAGGCAAGATCATCCTTGCGATTTCGGTCATCCTGTGGTTCCTCGGGTCCTATGGCCCGGCTGATACCTTCGGAAAGGCCGACCAGATGATCGCAAAAGAGGTCGCAGCGGGCCGCATAGCACCTGATCAACATGATTCGGCTGTGGCCGCCTACAAGTTGGAGAACTCTTATATAGGAATTGCCGGCAAGTCGATTGAGCCCGCCATCCGTCCGTTGGGTTATGACTGGAAAATCGGTATTGCCGTATTGAGTTCCTTCGCCGCCCGCGAGGTCTTTGTCGGTACGCTGGCCACGATTTACAGCGTCGGAGGCGACGCCGATAACGAAGAACCGATCCGTGAAAAGATGGCCGCTGAGGTCCGTCCGGACGGTACCCGCGTGTTCACGACTGCCACCGGTGTCTCGCTGCTGGTGTTCTACGCCTTCGCGATGCAATGCGCCAGTACGTTGGCCATTACGCGCAAAGAGACGAATTCGTGGAAATGGCCGTTATACCAATTGTTGTGTATGAGTGTCATCGCCTACGTATCGGCACTCGCTGTCTATCAATTCATGAAGTAATGCGTTCATTCGTTCGTAGCGCCCTTGCCGGTGTCCTTTTCTTCGTATCCTTCGGCCTCACCGCCCAGGGAAAAATCGACCAATCCAAAAAAGAACTATCGGAGAAGTCCGACCCGTTGCCGACCCGGCCGTCTTCCGAATCGCGCCCGTCGTTGCACGATGATGATTCCGACCATCCGTTTCTGGACCTCTTCCTCGACATCACGTTCGGGCTCTTTAAATTCGGTGTGATCGGCGATTATAATTCGGAAGATCACCTCTACAAAAGCGTATCGTTCTATCCTTTCTACCGTGAAGGCATCGGAAACTACCGCGATTCGATCGAAGATAACCTCGGACGGCTTGATATCAGCAACCAATTCCTTTCCGATTTCCGGAATATACAGGCGAACCACCTCAAGGTAACCGGTCGTCCCTTCCAGTATGTCTATGCCCGGGCCGATTGGCATCAATTGCGGGAGGCCTTTCGCGATCAACCCGACGACGGTCTCGCGCTCTTCCAATTACACGTGTGTTACGACCGCATCCGGTTGCCCCGCTTCAATATGGGGTGGCATTTGGGCGTTACCTATGTCGGAAGCGGCGTCAATAAGGCTGGCGTGTCAGCGGGCCTGTCGGCGGAAGCGTTCCTGAAGAAGCGATGGAGTTTCGCCGGATCGGCCACCTGGAGTGCCGTCAACGGATCCCCGGTGCAGGTGTTCGAGTTGTCGTCGCGCTACCACCTGAAGAACTACTTCGTGTCGGCCGGCTACGAGCATCTGCGAATCGCGTCACCGCGTTATGATTTCGTTGGCATCGGCGGCGGCGTTTATTTCTAACTTTGCAGTATGGATTGGCAACTTCTCGTTTCGTATCTCATTTTGGCAACAGCCGTCGGCTACATAGCCAAGCGGTTCTTTTGGCCGAAACGAAAAGCCAAAAAGGGGAACTGCGGCACCGATTGCGGTTGCTAAACCGGCTTGACGAAGAGGTTGGCGGCTACTTTTCCCGAAATGGAATGAAGGGCACCGTCAACGCGTATCGCCAACGAGCCATCGAAGGGTTCACGTCCCACTATCGTGATGTGTGCACCCAGCGCAATACTGTTCTTATCGAGGTACTGCAGGAATTCCGACGAGGTATCGCGCACGCCCACACATACGCCTTCCTGCCCCTCGGCCAGTTCCGATACTAATTGTTTTTCGGTTTTCAGGATACGGCCTTCGCGGTCTGGAATCGGGTCGCCATGCGGATCTTCCGTCGGGTTGCCCAGGAAATCATCCAGTCGGTCAACGAGTTCCGGTGATTGGATGTGTTCCAACTGCTCGGCAATATCGTGAACCTCGTCCCAGGCAAATGCCAGTTTCTCGACCAGGAATACTTCCCACAACCGATGCTTCCGCACAATCATCTTGGCCGCCAGACGTCCCGTTTGGGTGAGCGACACCCCTTGGTATTTTTTATAATGGATGAGTTCCTTTTCGGCCAGTTTGCGTAGCATGTCCGTCACAGAGGAGGCTTTCGTCTCCATCTTCTCCGCAATGGCGTTGGTGCTGACTTCCGTTCCGCCCAGTGTCGTCAGGTGGTAGATGGCTTTGAGGTAATTTTCTTCTGAGAGCGTCATATCGCAAAAAGCACAGGTTAGGAATGGACGATAAACAACGGAATCCGGATGCGGTGACGCAGCTTGTCAACCGTCGTGCCGAACAGGATATCCTTCAGGCCGGTGTGGCCATGGGTGCCCATCACGAGGATGTCGTAGTGCTCTGTTTCTACCATCGCCGGGATGGTGCGGTGCGGTTTCCCGAAGCCCAGTTGCGTGGTGACGACGTATCCTTTGTTGGTCAGCAGGCCTTCGTATTCCCGCAGCAGTTCTTCGTCCATCGTCGTTTCATGGTCTTCGATGTTGTCGCCATACATCATCGCACCCACCGTTTCCACCACGTGGATGAGGGTGTAGTGGGCCTCCATTCCGCCCAATTCAAACGCGTGGTTCAGGGCCACCTGGTCGGCATCCGAGAAATCGACGAGCACGGCAATATTCTGGTGCGATGCGACGGGCTTCCGTTTGAACTCCAGGTGCAGGTTGTGTGGGGAATGGTTATAGATATGGTCGCGCGGCCGGATGACGAACGGTTTGATGACGATATAGACCAGCAAAAGGAAAAACCCAACCAACAACGGCACCACCGTTAGCCACAACACGAGCGGGTTTTCAGATGCCGCCAGCCATCCGGTCACTTCGCCATACACAAGACGGATGTTGAGCGATACGATGATCAATGCGATAATCCATGCGGCGACCTGCGTCAGCCGGTTGATGTGGAAGCCCTTCATTTTCGTTTTGTCGCTTACGAAGTGTATGAGCGGGATAATGGCAAAACCGAGTTGCATCGACAGAATCACCTGGCTGAAGATGAGCATCTTCCCCGTCATCTCTTCCCCAAAGAAGTAAATCACCATCACGGCAGGCCCAATGGCGATCAACCGCGTGATAATCCGTCGTACCCAGGGCTGGATGCGTAGGTTCAGGTAGCCTTCCATCACGATCTGTCCGGCTAGCGTACCGGTAATGGTCGAGCTTTGTCCGGCAGCGATCAACGCCACGGCAAACAAAATCGGGGCCCATTTATTGCCGAGTATAGGCTCCAGGAATTTATGGGCATCCTGTATCTCCGCTACATCGAAAAGACCGCTTTTGAAAAAAGTAGCAGCAGCGAGGATCAGGATGGCGGCGTTCACAAAAAACGCGAGGTTCAGCGCAATGGCCGAATCGATGAAGTTGTATTTCAGCGCCTGTTTCACCCCTTCACGACTGCGGTCGAACTTGCGGGTCTGCACCAGCGACGAGTGCAGGTAGAGGTTGTGCGGCATGACGGTGGCCCCGATAATCCCAATAGCGATATACAGCGCCGTTTCATTCGGGATAGACGGCACCAAGCCGGCTACGATGCCAGCGGCGTCAGGGTGGGCAAAAATCATCTCGAAGACGAATGACAACCCAATGATGGCCACCAGCGAAATGATGAAGGCTTCCATTTTGCGGATGCCTTTATTGATAAGAAAGAGCAGCAGGAACGTGTCGAGCACCGTCACCAAAACTCCTTCGAGCAAGGGCATGCCAAACAACAGGTTGAGACCAATCGCCATTCCCAATACCTCCGCCAGGTCGCAGGCGGCAATCGCGATTTCAGCCAGGAAATAAAGGATGTAGTTCACAAAAGGCGGATAGGTTTCCCGCGAGGCCTGCGCCAGGTCACGCCGGGTCACGATGCCCAGCCGCGCACTCAGGCTTTGCAACAACAGCGCCATGAGATTACTCATCAGCAATACCCAAAGAAGTTGGTAGCCAAACTGGCTTCCGCCCGCAATATCGGTCGCCCAGTTGCCCGGGTCCATATAGCCGACGCTGATCAGGTAGGCGGGTCCGAAGAACGCCAGGATTTTTCGAAAGGTCGATCGTTTGCCCTGCGTTACGACCGATTCATTGACTTCACCCAGTGATTTTGCCATGGTTATGGTATTGATACCCAAAAGTACAGTCCTTTTTAGTTTTTACAAATAAAATTTTTAGTTTTGTCTAAAAACAAATGCTATGCGCTACCTATACCTACTTTTCCTATTGCCGACCATCGCGATGGCACAGGATATCGCACCCCTCGCAGCCGACCGTCCCGACCAGACCGAAACGCCCTACCTGGTTCCGAAAGGGATGTTCCAGATGGAAAACGGTTTTTCGATGGAGAAGGACGGCAACCGCAGTTGGGCCTTGCCTTCTTCGTTGTTGAAATACGGACTCAACGAGGCCTTTGAACTGCGCCTGATCGTAACCTATGTAGTGGATGAAGTTGACGGCACGAAGACCAGCGGTTTCGAACCGATACGGGTGGGTATGAAAGTCAAGATTTGTGAAGAGGCGGGATGGATGCCGAAAACGTCGCTCATTGGCCACCTGCTGGTGCCGGACGCCGCTTCCTCCGATTACCGCGCGGATTATTACGCCTCGCAGTTCCGTTTTGTGATGCAACACACGCTGACCGACAAACTTTCCCTCAGCTACAACCTCGGGGCGGAATGGGATGGCATCACCCCGGACGCGACCTTCATCTATACCCTTACCACCGGATTCTCCCTCACCGACAAATGGGGTGCCTATGCCGAATTGTTTGGCTTCGCGCCTGAGAACGACAGCGCCGCCCACAGTTTCGACGGCGGGTTTACCTATTTGGTGAACAACGACACCATGCTTGATATTTCGTCGGGTTTCGGAATCACGGAGAACGCACCGGATTACTACATCGCCCTAGGTTTCTCGTTCCGCTTGTAAGACGTATCTTAGCGGGGTGGAGCGCTACGATTACATTTTTGCCGGATCTGGACTCGCCGCTTTGATGACGGCCTACAAGATGCTGCGCTCCGGGCGCTTCGGTGGCGACCGCATCCTTATGATCGATCCCGATCGGAAGTCGGCCAATGACCGTACCTGGTGTTTTTGGGACAAACGGGTGAACGTCTGGGACGATGTCGTGGGCCACGAATGGGAACAGGCTTTCTTCGCAGACGATAAGGCAGGGCGGACGTTCGCACTGCATCCGTATCGCTACCGACTGATTCGAAGCGGACGGTTTTATGAAAAGATAAAAGAGGAAATCCGCCGGCACCCGAATGTATACTGGCTACAGGAGGAAGTCGTGTCGTTTGCCGATGAAGGAAACAATGTTCGCGTGATGACCCGTTCCCGGGAAGTGGTCGGGCATCGCCTTTTCAATAGTCTTTACAGCGCGCCCGATGACCCACGCTATCCGATGTTGCAGCAACATTTCGTAGGGTGGTTTGTGAAGACGCCAGCCGCCGCCTTCGACCCGTCTACGGCTGGATTGATGGATTTTTCTGTCCCGCAAAAGGGGAATACACGCTTTATGTACGTGCTCCCGTTTTCGCCCCACGAAGCCCTGGTCGAATACACGCTTTTCTCGAAGGATTTGCTGCCGAAAACGGAATACGAAGATGCCATTCGCGACTATTTATCCCAAAAGGGCATCACCACCTACGACATACAGGAGGAAGAGCAAGGAAGCATCCCAATGACGACCTTTCCGTTCTGGAAACGCAATACGCAAAACATCCTCCACATCGGAACGGCAGGCGGGTGGACGAAGGCGTCGACCGGTTATACCTTCCGGAATACCGATAAACTATCGGACCGACTGGTGGCCTTTTTGTCGGACGACGCCGATTTTCGTCGTTTTCACAAAGCCGGTCGCTTTCTGTTTTACGACGCGCTACTGCTCGATGTGTTGTGGCGGTCAAACGAAAAAGGACGAAGCGTGTTTTCGGCGCTTTTCCGCAAAGGCGACCCCTCGTTGGTCTTCCGTTTTCTGGATGAGGAAACGACGCTTGCGCAAGACCTCGCCATCATTTGGCGCTGCCCGAAAGTACCGTTCCTGAAAGCCCTGTGGCATTGGATGGCGCGGCGCCGCTATCCCGTCTGAAACTATTGCCGTCATGCCATAAATGCCTACAGAAGGACCTCTGGTTGCCGAATCGCTCCATAACCAATTGACGGTGTAGCGAATTCCACTAATCCGGTGTACTTTTGCAAAAAAAAAAGTGATGCCCAAAATCGGCAACATCCAGCTACCCGATTTCCCGCTCTTGCTGGCCCCCATGGAAGACGTAAGCGATCCGCCGTTTCGCCGGCTGTGCAAACAGCATGGGGCCGACCTGATGTATTCGGAGTTTATTTCGAGCGAAGGACTCATCCGCGATGCCATCAAAAGCCGCATGAAACTCGACATTTTCGATTACGAACGTCCGGTCGGGATCCAGATTTTCGGGGGAGACGAAGAAGCCATGGCGATGTCGGCGAAGATCGTGGAGACCGTGCAGCCCGACCTGGTAGATATCAATTTTGGATGTCCGGTCAAGAAAGTGGTGTGCAAAGGGGCCGGTGCCGGCGTGTTGAAGGATATTGACCTGATGGTGCGCCTTACCAAAGCCGTCATCCGATCAACAAGCCTTCCCGTGACGGTGAAAACCCGCCTGGGTTGGGACGACGACTCGATCAACATCGATGAGGTAGCAGAACGGCTGCAAGATATCGGGGTACAAGCCCTGACGATCCATGCCCGCACCCGCGCCCAGATGTATAAAGGGCATTCCGATTGGTCGCACATCGCCCGCATCAAAAACAACCCCCGGATCACGATGCCGGTGTTTGGGAATGGCGACATCGATTCGCCTGAAAAAGCGCTTGAATACAAAAACAAATACGGCGTCGATGGCATCATGATTGGTCGCGCTGCCATCGGTTATCCGTGGATTTTCGATGAAATCAAACACTACTTCCAAACCGGCGAACACCTTCCGCTTCCTACTATGGACGATCGGGTAGAAGCCGCCCGCAACCACCTGACCTGGTCAATGGAATGGAAAGGGGAACGCGTAGGGATTGTAGAAATGCGTCGTCATTATACCAACTATTTCAAGGGAGTGGCGAACTTCAAGGAATACCGCCAACGACTCGTCACCGAGGAAACGCCGGAAGAATTGTATCGCACACTGGATATGATTGGAGAGGTATTCCGGGAATACCAGTTTGCCTAAGTCAGTCGCAAAACGAATACGCGGCCGATAACTCGTTTTTCTTCCCTGTAGCGATAATCGTGTGTGACTGGAATTTGGTTCCAGCCAACACATCCGTCAGGAAATCCCACACCGGATGCAGGTCTTGCTCGAATAGCGTACCACTATATTCGTGTCCGCCGCCGCAATACGTATACAACGCCGCCGAACCGCCAAGCGCCACGATTTTGTCATACACCGCTCCCGAACCGAATAGCATCAGCCACCCGCTGGCATCGGTCGGACAGTAGTGATGGGGGGCCGCACCATACGGCACCGTTCGGTCGCCATTTCCGTGGAAGAGCAACATCGGAATCTGGTTGTCTTTCCGGATGAGGTTCAGGTCCATGATGGCACCCGCCCCTGAAATGAGTCCGGCGTATCGAAAACCGTCGGGCAGGTCGCTTTTGTAAAGGTCCATTCGTTTCCGGTCCCAGAACGCTGCATGCAATACCGTTTCCCCTCCGGCGCTTGAACCAGCGATGAAAATGTTGTTGGGGTCGATGTTATACGTTTTGGCGTTGCGGAGGAAGAACGCCGTAGCCTGCCAAAGGTCGCTGGCAGCATAGCGGAACGCCCGTATTTTCTCGGTCAGCACGCCGTCGCAACTGAACTTTTTGTTTTTCATGTAGAGCGTATACGAAAGCGTTGCCGCTGCATAGCCCTTCGACGCCAGAAAACGGCAGAGGGTATGGCCCGAAGTACGGTCGCCGCCTGAAAAGCCGCCGCCATGCACATACAACAGCAAGGGCATCGGTTGTTTTATAGGTTGCTCCGGACGAAACAGGTCGAGTTGGAGGGAAAGGGTATCGTTTGAGAAATACGTCAGCGTTTCCATCCGCTGGGCGCATACCGATAGGGAAAATAAAAGAAAGACTACGTAGCGCATCTTAGTGGGAGGTTGACGGAGTTACACGCAGTCCGACACCTAATATATTCGGCAGATAGGCATTCGGAAACCGTTGCGTAAGTGCAGCGGTATACGTGCCCGGCGCCAGTTTGATGTGGGACGCAAACACCTGTTCGAGGTCGCAGATATCACCTGAGCAGTCCCCTTTGTCTGTACCGTTGGCATCGACCACTTCCAGCGACTGCTCGTACAGGTCGATGGGTGCGTTCGGCGACGAAACGCTCAGCGTGAGCGGCACTTCCCGAAACTGGAAACCCGCCACGTGGCTAAAACGGACGAAAATATCGTACCGTCCTTCTTTTTCGATGGTGAAAGAAAACGTTTTGGGCGTTTCCACATTCCAACGATTGTCAGGGAAGTCAGTGTCGAGGGTGTTCAGCACATCGCCTGAATGACAGGACACCATGATGAAGGCCAGTAACATAAATACATAACTACGCATCTTTCCAGGTGGTATAGGGATGTTTACTGAGGTAAGCATTGTAATAGCGCGGGTCGGCCGTCACTTCCAGACCGAGCCAGTCGGGTCGTTCGAAATCCTCATCTTCCGACGTCAACTCGATTTCCGCCAGCAGCAGGCCTTCGTTTTCGCCATGGAATTCATCCACTTCAAAAACGTGTCCGGCCCATTCGACTTCGTAACGCGTTTTGTCGATGATGCCAGGTTCACAGAGGCCGAGCAATGGTTTCGCCTCAAACAGCGGGAGTTCGGTTTCCCATTCGAGGCGTGTCGTGCCGTTTTCGCTGCTTTTCCCTTTGATGGTCACGAACCCCACTTCGCCTTTGATACGCACCCGAACGGTTCGCTCGGGATGGCTGCAAAGGTAGCCCTGGGCGATGTGTTGGTGCGTGCGGGCCTGTGTTTTAAACGCATCGGATGCGACCAGGAATTTGCGTTCGATTTCAAGCATCGGGTTTCGATTTAGGGAAAGATACGGAAATTTCCCCTTGCCAATTTGTATTTTTACGGAGGCATGCTTTCCCACGAAAACCTACATCCGGACGACTCTTTTTCGGCGGCACCTCCACGGTTGCGCAAGATCATCCACGTGGATATGGATGCGTTTTATGCCTCGGTTGAACAACTTGACAACCCGGCGTTGCGGGGCAAGCCGATCGCGGTGGGCGGCAGTGAACTCCGCGGCGTGGTGTCGGCGGCCAGTTACGAAGCGCGTAAATTCGGCGTCCGGAGCGCGATGAGTGGCTATCTCGCTAAGAAGAATTGCCCGGATATCATCTTCGTCAAACCGCGTTTCGACCGGTACAAAGAGATTTCGAAGAAGATCCGTGCCATTTTCCATGAGTTTACGGATAAGGTAGAACCCTTGTCGCTCGATGAGGCTTACCTTGACGTTACGTTAAACAAAAAAGGAAACCCCAGCGCAACGCTGATCGCCACCGAGATCCGGAAACGCATATTCGAGGAAACCGGACTTACCGCGTCGGCGGGTATTTCCATCAACAAATTCGTGGCAAAGGTCGCATCGGATTACAACAAGCCAAACGGACAGAAAACCGTCATGCCGGAAGAGGTGATTCCGTTTCTGGAAGCGCTTCCTATCCGGAAGTTCTATGGTGTTGGAAAAGTAACGACCGACCGTATGTACCACCTCGGCATCTTCACCGGGGCCGACTTAAAGGCGAAGTCACTGGCTTTTCTCGAGGAGCATTTCGGTAAGTCCGGGGCGTATTACTACCATATCGTGAGGGGTATCCATCACAGTGAAGTGAAATCGGAACGGGTGGCAAAATCCGTAGCTACCGAGCACACGTTCAATGAAAACCTAACGTCAGAGGTGTTTATGATGGATCGGCTGGAAGGTATTGCCTCCGAACTCGAACGCCGCATCCAACGCTATGGTATTGCCGGGAAGACGGTCACGCTGAAGATCAAGTACAGTGATTTTACGCTGCAAACCCGTAGCAAGACGCTTCCTTATTATATTTCCGACAAATCGCTGATGCTCGAAACGGCCCGCGAATTGCTCTACCAGGAGAAGATGAAAGAGTCGGTTCGACTGCTGGGATTATCGCTTACCAACCTCAATACGGAAGAGAAAAAAACCATGGCCGTGCAGCTAAAATTCGAGTTCTGATAGGTTCGGCAAAGGTTAAAGACGGCCAAAACGTGAACTGACTAAGCAAAATCCTATTACATTTACCCCATGCAAAACTATGTTATGAACGAATTTGAGCAATACGATAAAGCCATTGCCGCCCAGTTTGCCCGGCAAAAACCCATGAAGGCACCGCTTTCGTTTTGGGACTGCCTCGATGAAGCAGAGGCGCGTCGTATCGCGATGTATGACGTGTATGCGGTGCTGGCCTTCGGCGAACGCCACGGCTGGGTGATTGAACGTAATGTAGAATCGCTTATCACGCCTGATCATGTAATGGTCGTCACCAATCCGCAGGTACGTATCGTACACGCGACCCGCAACATGACCCGCATGAACGGGTATCTGCCTGAGGAAATCATCGGCGCGAGCCCTAAGATTTTCCAAGGCCCCGGAACCGATGCGAACACATCGGCGCGTATCCGTCAGGCTATTTCTGACCGTCGTCCGTTCGAAGAGACCGTCATCAACTATTACAAAGACGGCCGTACGTATGATTGCCACATCAAAGCCTTCCCGATGTTCAATTCGAAAGGCGAATTGATGCACTTCATCGCGTTCGAAACCGCCGCCTAACCACGCGCACTTCCTGTTGAATGCCTACCTTTGGGCTTTCTTTTTTCTATGGACTTTACGTTTCTCGGCTCTTCCGGCATCCGCATAAGCAACTTGTGCCTGGGCACTATGACCTTTGGGCAACAGAACTCCGAAGCGGAGGGGCATTCCCAACTGGATGCGGCACTTGACGCCGGCATCAACTTTATCGATACGGCTGAAATGTATCCGGTTCCCGCGCGCGAAGCAACGTACGGTGATACCGAGCGGATCATTGGTAGCTGGCTAAAGAAGTCAGGACGCCGATCTGATATCGTGTTGGCGAGTAAGATTGCCGGGCCGAACCGCGGACTCCCCTACATCCGCGAAGACATGCGCTATACGCCCGACACGATTCGTTTGTCGGTGGAAAAAAGCCTGTCGCGCCTGCAAACCGATTACATCGACCTTTACCAACTGCACTGGCCGGCCCGTAAAATGAACATGTTCGGGCAGTTGGGGTTTGTAGCACAGGAGGATGACTGGGAAGACAACATCTTTGAGATTCTCCAAACCGTCCAGAAACTCATCGAAGAAGGGAAGATACGGGCTATCGGACTTTCGAATGAAGCGCCATGGGGCGTGATGCGGTTCCTTGAGGAAGCCAAACAAAACGGATTGCCGCGTATCCAAAGTGTGCAAAATTCGTATTCGTTGTTGAACCGCACCTATGAAATCGGACTCGCCGAGTGTAGCCTTCGGGAAAATGTGCCGCTGTTGGCGTATTCACCGCTTGCCTTTGGTCGCCTTACGGGTAAGTTCCGAAACGGACAACAACCGGCGGAGGCGCGACTGACTTTGTTCCCGAATTTCGCACGCTACAACTCGCCGGAAGCCATTGCGGCTACGGAAGCCTATGCTGAAATCGCGTCGGGTCACGGACTCACCTTAACGGAACTGTCGTTGGCCTTCATCCGCCAGCAACCGTTTGTGGGAAGTACCATCCTGGGTGCAACCAGCCTTGCGCAACTGGAAGAAAATATCAAAACGCTTTCGATCACCCTTGATGCGACCGTCCTTCGCGAAATCGAAGCGGTGCAGAAGCGATTCCCGAATCCGGCGCCTTAGTCAATAGCGAGCCGTTTCGTGGTGCGCTGCCCGTTGTCGTCGGCTACGGTCAACAGATACATGCCCCGCGAAAACCCTTGTACGTTTAAAGTTGTTTCAGCTTCAGTCATTGTCTGTGAGGAAAGCTGTTTTCCGGTTAGGTCGTGTAAACTGACGGTAGCAGGCAAGGTGTGTCCTGACGTCTTCACCGAGACGAATTGTCGCCCCGGATTCGGATACAACGCGACGGTTGCGACGGAAAGATCGTCCACTCCCAATGACGTATCAATGATTTTATAGATACGACCGGCATTTCCGGCGACGTACAGTTCATTGTTGACGTCAACCCCGAAAGTCGTGTAGAAATTCGATCCGCTGAAAGTGGCCGAGTACGTGATCGCGCCTGATTCGTCGATATAGTTGATGCGGTTCTGGCAAAAATCGGCGAAGAAGTATTTCCCCACGAAGTTTGGATAGGCCGTACCGCGGTAAACATAGCCGCCGGTAACCGAACACCCGCCGGTTGACGCCTGGCTGTATTCGGCGAAAGGGGCCGTATAGGTCACGCCCGGTGTATTGCACGCGGCATATACCGACGTGCCTTCGTAGCATTTCCAGCCATAGTTGAGTCCGGCTGCGGTGGCGGGCGCTTTGTTGATTTCTTCCATGACATCCTGCCCAACATCGCCGATCCACAGGTCGCCCGTTTCGCTGTCGAATGAGAATTTCCAGGGGTTGCGGAGCCCGACTGCCCAGATTTCATCGGCACCGTCGATACCAACGTAGGGGTTATCGGCCGGAATGGCGTACGGACTTCCCCCGTCGACATCAATACGCAGCATTTTACCGAGTAAAAGGTCGAGGTTCTGCGCCCGATTCCCAGGGTCTCCGGCACTGCCGCCGTCACCCATACCGATGTAGAGATAGCCGTCGGGCCCGAATTTCAACGTGCCGCCGTTGTGGTTGGAAAAGGGTTGGTCAATGGTTAAAAGGATGGAGGCCGAAGCGGTATCGGCCAGGTCGGGATCGCTGCTGCTCACAGAATAGCGCGCGATGACCGTATTACCACTCGAATTGACATAGTTGATGTAGAAATAGCCGTTTGTGGCATAGTTGGGATGGAAAGCCAGTCCCAACAAACCCTGCTCGTTACTGCTGCCCAGCATGTTCGACGGCAGTTGAAGGAAGGGTGTGGCTTTGGTCGTGCCATCGGGATTGAGGATCTTGATGCGACCGACTTTTTCGACCACGAACAGGCGAGAATCGCCGGCGTTGACAACTTCGGTAATGCCGCTGAATCCCTGGGCAAAGAGCTGGATGTTGACCGTCTGTGCCGAAAGTGGCAGGCCAATCAGGATGAGAAAGAGGTATAAGTGTTTCATAGCAAGTAGATTGAATACACAAGGTACGGTTTTTTCCGAAACAGACTATCGCTAAACGAACATGGCTTGCCGATAAAAGACAAAACCGCAACGTGTGCTGCGGTTTTGTAGAGGAGCGTGTAGTCGTTACAGGTTTGAAATGACCTTGTCTTTCGGTGAGCGCACTTTATAACTTATACGCACTTTTTTGGTTTCGTTTGGTTTCAGCTCCAATTCCCACGTGAGGATGCCGGTTTCGGTATTCACCTTCGCGCCATCACTTTGTTTGAGTTCGATCTCCATTTCTTTGTCGGTACTCAGCGGGTATTGGTCTTTCAGCATCAGCGAAACGGCTTCTTTTTTATTGTTACGGACGGTGATCTCATACGTAAACGTCTGTTCTTTTTTCGACGAAAGGAACTTGGTGCCCGATTTGTCTTCTAGTTTTTCCCGCTTGACGGAAATCTTCCGGTCACGCCCCATGCTCAGGTTCAGCGAGTCGGATGTTTGGTTGGCGTTCAGCATCGTCTTGCCTACATACATATTTTCGAAGATGATGTTCGCCTCGCCCGGCAACAGGTTGTATTGCGAATAGTCGCCAATGCGTGCCAACAGGAAGGCATCGTCGTCGGCCCTTGGTGCGGCGTAGAATTTATAGTTGGCCGGTAATTTCAACTGTTTCAGGTTGACGCTGTGGGGTTTTCCGTTCGATGCCACGTCGTATGGAATGTCGATGTCGAATGAGACGTTGAGTTGGTTTTCGGTGATGGAGGTGAAATCAGAGACGCCGTCATAATCTTGTAAAGTTGATGCTGCGCCAGGAGTAGCTGTCGACAAAACGTTCTGCATTGTTTTCTCTTTTCTACCCGGAGCCGTTACCACTACCTCGCTTAGATCAGCATACCCATATGACATCGGTATATAATACTGCAAAAACCACGCATTCAAAATCGGAGCCGTATTGCTCTGCGACGGATTGCCACTTGAGAGTTTGAGGTTGATTTGTTTCCAGTCGATGCCGGTGCTTTGCCATACCTGACCCTTGTAGGCCACTTCAATCGGTGCGGAAATCGAGTTCACCCGCAGGTCGTAAAACGGCCGCCAACCCGCAGATGGCGTCAGGTAGGCAATTTCAAATAGTACATTGCCGGCCGATTCGTTCATGACCTGCAGCACGAGTTTGCCACGTGAGATTTTTTCGCTTTTCTGGCTGTCGATTTCCAGGCGGTTTTTGAGTTCGGCCAGGCGTTTCTGCTGGTCTTTGAGTTTTTCATCGAGGTCGTCAAAGGCGTTCGCGGCCTTGAGTCGTTCGCTGCGGTAATACGCCATCAGTTTCGCCAGTTCGACAGCGGTTCCCGAAGCTGTACTGGTCACTTTTTGGTTGGCGTCGAGGAGTTCGATGGCTTTTGCTTCCGCATCCTTGAGGTTAATGGTCCGCTGCACCTGCTTTTCCAATAGCTGGATGCTATCCCGGACGGCCTTTACTTCACGGCTGTTCTCATCCAATTCATATTCTTTGATATAATTGTTGGTAAACTGCGACGAGAGAACGGTCACGCTCGAAGGCGCGCCAATCCGGATGGTGTTTTCCAGCAACTGGTCGGCGACGTTCTTGATGACGATTTCACTGGTTCCTTTCGGGAGCGACACCGTGGCCGTCTGCGATAATTCGGCGGCGTTACTGTAAACGTTGGCCGCCAGCACCTTCGCGGAGGTGAAGACGGGCTTTTGTGCCACGGCAAGCGAACTGCCGCAAAGCAACATAAAAAGAAGTTTCTTCATACAAGTGTTTTTTGGTTAGGAGCCGAAATCCGGGCCAAAGGTTGGAACGTCAGAAATTAAATTCATCATCCACTGCCGTTGAGTCGACGGCAATCGAGTCGGGTTGGTGGATGCGGATGAAACTTTTGGCGCGTCCGGAGATGACCACCGGCAGCGATTTGTAAATCGTATCATCGGCTGTAAGCAAGCCGCGGCGCATCATCAGATTCGTCAGGAAGTCCTGTTTCTGTATGGCAGACTTGCGCAGGTTGCCATCGCCACCGAACTGCCACATAAAGCCTTTGGGCCTCGGGATGATATTGGCCAGGAAGAGGCATTCGTTCAACGACAGGGCCGACGGATGTTTGTCAAAATAAAAGCGGCTCGCTTCGCCCACACCATAGATGTCAGGCCCCCATTCGATGATGTTGAAATATACTTCCAGCATCCGTTCTTTGCTGACGATGCGGTTGTTTTCCATGATGTAAACCAGCAGGATTTCCTCCAACTTCCGCGACAGCGTTTTCTCCCGCGTCAGGAACACGTTTTTGATCAACTGCATGCTGATGGTGCTGGCGCCGCGTGAGAACTTCCTCGTCCGGATGTTCTTGATGATCGACTGCCGGAACGCTTCGGCAATAAAGCCTTTGTGATGGAAGAATGACGGATCTTCTGTCGTCAGCACGCATTTTCGCAGGTAGGGTGATATCTGGTCGAGCGGCGTGAAATCAGGGTTGGCGGTTCCGACGAGGACGCCGCGTTGCACCCGTCCGTGGTCAATGGCATGGTACACAAAATCGCCGTTGAGTTTGTTCAGGTTGGCTTCGCCGTATTTGGTGATGCGCAGGTTTTCTTTTTTCAGCGAACTGTCGAACACCAGGTCTTTCGGGTTGTTCTTGTTGAATTTGAAATCGAGGCGGTAGCTAAACGACCCCTCGGCTTCCATCCCTTCAAAATGGGTGAAAAGGCCGGTTGGCAGTGAGGTGATGAAGTCCTGCGCTTTTATTTTCGGGATGTCGACCTTCAGTTGGTAGATGGTATCGCTTTCAGTAGAATAGGAGAGATACGGGTGGAATTTGACTTTGTTCAGCGTCACGGTCGAGGCGCTGTCAACCGACACGAAATCTTCCCCTAGCAGGAAGCGGTAATCGAACCGGGCGTTGCGGATCACCACGTCTTTGCTAGCCACTTTCGGATGGTTGATATGGAGGTTGGCCACTGAGGTAAAGCCGTCGATGTGAAGTTCGCCTCCGTCCATATCGATGTTGTCAACTTTCAGCCGCACCGAGTCAAAGCGGGCTTTCAGGTTATAACGCTCGTCGAGATACGGCATTCGGATGGCGCCGGTGTCGCGGTTGAAAAACCGGATATCCGCCTGGTTGTCGCGCGGATCGGCGAAACCCGTAATGCGCCAGCGTTGCCGGAAGGTGTTGGTCTGCACGGCGATGGCACTTTCCAGTTGTTCATCTGCCAGGGTGAGTTGTTGCAGGTCGACCCGTGCATTTTTACCATTGTCATGGATAATGAACGCGAGCCGTTCGATTTTCATATCGGTCGGCACCAGGTTCAGCAATTTCGAAATGAGTCGGTTGGCGAGTTCCGCATAATCACGACCGGAGCTGTCGTCTTCCGCTTTTTCGTCTTTTGTGCGATGAAGGAAGGCATCGAAGTTGGTAATCGAATCTTTCCGAACCAATTGCACGAATCCGTTCGACACTTCCAACGTCCCAATTTGGATGTCGCCTTTCAGCAACGGCCAAAACCCGATACGGGTGCGTACTTTCCGGATGCGGAGCAGGGTGTCGGCTTCCTTCGGGGTTAGGGTCACATCCTGAAGGCGTATGCCCATTAACCCGTCGAACTCGGCATGTTGGATGGTGAGGGTACTGTTGTAGTCGCGGTCGAGCTTGGCCGAAATCCGTCCAATCGCTGCCTGTAGGAGTGAATCACGGAAAACAAAGAACAGGATGACCAACAAGGCCAGTATTCCGGCGACGATCGCCAGGATGCGGTAGAGTTTCTTTTTCCGTATCGCCATAAAGTATTAACCGAAGAGAACGCTGGCTACTTCCTCGATATTGCTCACGAGGTGCACGCGAATCAGGGTATCCTTCAAAGATACTTTATTGTATTTGGATATGAAAATGGTCGAGAAGCCCAGTTTTTCCGCTTCCTGTATGCGTTGGTCGACGCGGTTTACGGGCCTGATTTCGCCCGAAAGGCCGACCTCCCCGGCAAAACAGAAGTCTTTCCCCACCGCGATATCCTCGTTTGAGGAAAGTATCGCAGCCACCACGGCCAGGTCAATCGCCGGATCATCCACGCTGATGCCGCCGGTGACGTTGAGGAAGACGTCTTTGGCGCCGAGGCGGAATCCGGCGCGTTTTTCCAGAACGGCCAGTATCATGTTGAGGCGTTTGGCGTTGTAGCCGGTGGTGCTCCGTTGCGGTGTTCCGTATACGGCTGAACTCACCAGGGCCTGGATTTCAATCATCAGCGGGCGCATGCCTTCCAACGTGGTGGCAATGGCGGTGCCCGACAATTCCTCTTCCCGATGGGAAATCAGGATTTCGGACGGGTTGGATACTTCCCGAAGTCCGGAACCCTGCATTTCGTAAATCCCCAGTTCCGCAGTGGAACCAAAGCGGTTCTTAAGGGATCGCAGGATGCGGTAGACGTGGTTGCGGTCGCCTTCAAACTGCAGGACGGTGTCGACCATGTGCTCGAGGATCTTCGGCCCGGCGATGGTACCGTCTTTGGTGATATGGCCAATCAGGATAACAGGCACGTTGCTTTCTTTCGCGAATTTGATTAATTCGGCGGTACACTCGCGAATTTGGGAAATGCTTCCGGGCGACGAATCGATATAATCGGTATGCAGCGTCTGGATCGAGTCGATGATCAGGATTTCAGGATCGAGTTCCGCGACCTGTCGGAAGATCTGCTGCGTCTTGGTTTCGGTCAGGATGTAGCAATTGTCTTCGCGCTGGGTGATCCGGTCAGCGCGCATCTTGATCTGTTTCTGGCTTTCCTCGCCTGATACATAAAGAGTTCGGAAGGGAAGCAGCAGCGCGATCTGCAGCAGTAACGTAGATTTGCCAATACCGGGTTCGCCCCCTAACAGGGTCAACGATCCGGGTACCAGGCCCCCGCCGAGTACGCGGTCGAGTTCACCATCGCCGGTTGGCAGACGGAATTCCTGGGCGGAATCTATTTCTTTTACGCGAAGGGGTTTTGCCGCCTTCCGGGTTTCGGTAGCGGTCGGTTTCCAACTGGTTTTCTCTTCTTTCTGGATGACTTCCTCTACAATGGTGTTCCATTGTTTACAGGCGGTGCACTGACCTTGCCACTTCGGGAATTGGGTGCCGCAGTTCTGGCAGAAAAAAGCCGTTCGTATTTTTGACATTACTTAATCTCGCCGTTTTTCATGGCTTCTGCTTTTTCAAGCATCATATCTTTGGTGAGGTCGCCGATTTCGTCTAACAGATAGGCATTCTGGTAGGCTTTCGCCGCTTTTTTGGTGTCGCCCTTTTTCTCATAGTACATGCCCATGTGGTATTGGGAAAGCATCGACTTTGGATAGGCCTTTTTAGAAAGCGCCGCCAGTTTTTCGAAATCGTCGTAGGTTTTGTTTTTCAGGATGGCCGCTTCGATGGCTTTGAAGTCACCGATACGAATCGGCATGTCCATTCCGTAGGATTTGCGGACGGTTTCGTATTTCTTCGTCAGGTATTCGACATATCCGCCGGGCATCGTCACGATTTTCTCCTGGAATTCCTTGGTGGAAATAGGTTGATATGGTCCGAAGATGTGGTAAAGCGCATCCGGGATGGCGTGTAATACCATCGAATAGTGCGTGGCGCCGAGGTATTCCTCATAACGATAATGCAGGTTGTCGTTCTTGACGGTCTTGATGTTCGTGTCCACAATCTGAATGTTCTGCAGGTCATTGGGCAGGTCGCCATCGGCAGCGGAGAGAAAATAATAGACCGGCTTTTTCAAAGTCATCAGCATGGTCGGAATCCGTTCGCGCATCTGTTCGCCGAACTCGGGGCTTAAGGAAATATAGGCTGAAAACAAGGGGTCTTCTTTGTATAGCCACAGGTTCATAAAGCCGGCGGTCAGGTCATGGCCCGCTACGATGCGAAACGGGGCAATACGGTATTTCTTCTCAAGGGCCGGAATCAATTCTGCCCCTATGAACTCAAAGAAATGCGCGCCGGTTTCCGTCGGTAGTCCTTCCTGGTCGAGGGTCGTGTCTGCCTCACGCTCACCTTTCATGTCTACCCCCACGATGATCACTTCCGGAAGGTCATCCCAGTAGTTGCCATATGCGAAGGCTCCGTCAAAGGCGTCAAGCAGGTATTCGCCGTCGAATAACAGCAGTAGTGGATATTTCCGGTTCTTGTCTTTGCCGTACGAAAGCGGAAGCGACACGGTGAAGGTGCGATCTGCATTCAGCTTTTCCGAAAAAAGGGTGTCGCGACTACGTTGTGCGTATGAACCGACACAAAAAAAGGCAAGCAGCAGAATAAGACTCTTTTTCATGAGGGGAAACCGCACACCTCTGGTTCAGGCTGTACGGGAGTCTAAAATAGCTAAATTTTAGTTTTAGGCGTGAAGGTTAACGCCAAAAAGCCAAAAATACCGAGGAAAACCGTTATAACGAACTGGGATGTCCATACAATCCAGCCGAAAGCGGTGCCGGCTTCGCGTGGAACGGCATATAGAAAGAGGATACTCGCGACCAGTGGAGGGAAGAAACCAAAACCGCCGTTGGTGAAGGCGATGACCAAACTTCCGATGACAAATGCCACCAACACCGAGCCAAACGAGATGCCCGAGGTTTCGTCGAGTGCCAGGGTAGTGGTGTAGAACATAAGTACATAGGAAATCCAGATCAGGAGGGTTTCCAACAGGAACATCCCTTTATGCGGAATGCGAAAAACACTGATGGCCCCTTCCTTGAGCCCATTGACTTTTTCCTTCAGCAGCAGCACGAGTTTCCATTCCGATTTGAAATAGAGATACAGCGAAATAAGCATCCCTACGAGACAAATCACCGCCAGGATGAGCAGTTTTTTGATGGGGATATGTTGCAGCAGGAAATCACGGAGCGTGTCATATTCCCAAACCACCGCCGCAAGGATGAACGCCAGCAACAGAAAGAAATCGACAATCCGCTCTGCGACAATTGTCCCGAAAGCTTTGTCGAAAGGAACGCCCCGGTAGTTTTTCAGCACGAGGGCCCGTGAAAATTCGCCGGATCGCGGAATGGTAAGGTTGACGAAATACCCGATGCTGACCGCCAGGAAATTGAGTCGGAATTCGGGTTTGACACCGATTTGGGCGAGCGTATGCCGCCACCGGTGGGCCCGTAATATATATCCGGACACGGCCAGCGCGAGCGAGAGCGCAACGTAATAATAGTTGGCCGTGACGAAATACGACTTCATCACATCGCGTTCGGCCGGTGAAAACGAGCAGTAGGAATACACGGTGAAGGCCAATCCGAGAAGAAGAGGAATGACGGCGCCCGCGATGGTTTTCAGCTTGGTCGACACAGGACTAGGTCAGGGAATTGTCTTTTTCGTTCGGGAAGACGAGTGACGGGCGGAACGATTTGGCTTCCTCGAACTCGAGTATGCCGTACGAAATGATGATGATGATATCGCCTTTCTGCACTTTGCGGGCGGCCGGGCCGTTCAGCGTAATTTCGCCGCTGTTCCGGTTGCCTTTGATGACGTAGGTTTCGAGTCGTTCGCCGTTGTTGATGTTGACGATCGATACTTTTTCCCCTTCGATGATATTGGCCGCATCCATCAGTGCCTCATCAATCGTGATGCTGCCGATATAGTTCAGGTCAGCCCCCGTAACGGTGACGCGATGGATTTTCGATTTTACGACTTGGATTTGCATGGCGCAAAGGTAATTAATTTAATGCAATGGTGTCGATCAGGCGCACCTTGCCGACGAATACGGCGATGAAGGCACGGTACCGTTTTTTCTTGCTCTTGCGTTTGCACGGACGAAGGGTGGCCTCGTCGGCAATTTCGAAGTATTCGAGTTCCATCCCTTCCTGTGACTGAAAGCCTGCTGCGATTTCGGCGGCTACGGCATTCGCACTTTTGGTGCGGAAAAGGGTTTTGGCAGCGGTAAGGGCACTGAAAATATACGACGAACGCTTCCGTTCCGCTTCCGTCAGCCGCTCATTGCGGGAACTCATCGCGAGTCCGTTCGGTTCGCGAAACACCGGCATACCGACCACCTCGACCGGAAGTCGTTCCTTTTCGGTCATTTTTCGCACGATCTGGAGTTGTTGGAAATCTTTTTCACCGAAGTAGGCGCGGGTCGGTTCGACGATTTCGAACAGTGTCTTGACGATGGTGCCAACGCCGTCGAAATGGCCCGGACGGAACCGCCCTTCCATTTCGTTCTCGAGTCCGTCAAAATCAAAATGATGCGATACCGTTTTTCCTTTATATATATCGTGAACGGTCGGTGCAAAAACGATTACCCGTGTATCAAGTTGCTGTAGTTTAGCCACATCGGCCTCTAACGTGCGGGGGTATTTCGCCAGGTCGTCGGGGTTGTTGAACTGCGTGGGGTTGACGAAAATGCTTACGACGGTGAGGTCGTTTTCGGATAATGATTGGGAAACGAGCGACAGGTGACCGTCGTGTAAAGCCCCCATCGTCGGCACGAAACCCGTTGTGGTTTCCGGCTTACGGAGGGAGGAGAGATGGCCCCGCAGGTGCTCCGTCGACTCAAAAACAACCATGGTAGCGTGTTGTGAAAGGAGGTGCAAACTTAAGACTTACGCGATAAATCCACAAAAATTTGTACTTTTGCCTGTTTTAAGTGCTGTAAATACGTACTGATACATTTTATATGGAGGACAAAAGGATACTGTTCGTGTCATCGGAGGTGGTGCCCTACTTGGCAGAAAATGAGGTCTCCCTGATGTCGTACGACGTCCCGAAGATGATCAACGACCAGGGTGGTCAAATCCGGATCTTCATGCCGCGATACGGTAACATCAACGAACGACGGCACCAGTTGCATGAGGTCATCCGCCTTTCCGGGATGAATCTCGTGGTCAATGATCTCGACATGCCGCTGATTATCAAAGTTGCCTCCATCCCGAAGGAACGCATCCAGGTCTATTTTATCGATAACGACGAATACTTCAAACGCAAGGCTACTTTTGCGGATGAGGAAGGTGTTTTGTATCCTGACAACGACGAACGGGCGATCTTCTTTGCCAAAGGCGTAGTCGAGACGGTGAAGAAACTCAACTGGGTACCCGACATCATCCATGTGCATGGCTGGCTGGCGGGCATGCTCCCGGTTTACATGAAACATTTCTATAAGAATGAGGCGCTTTTTGCGGAAACGCGGATCGTTACGTCGGTATATGGCAAGTCGTTCGACGAAAGCCTGAGCACCGACATGATCGAAAAAGTGAAGTTCGACGGCATCCCGGAAAGCGACATCGCCGACCTGGCCCAACCGACTTATGAGAACCTCCTGAAAACGACGATTAAGCACTCGGATGCAGTGATTATTGCCTCCGAAGACGTGCCTCCAAGTTTAACAAAATATATAGAAGCATCAGGGAAACCTTTTCTACCTTTCGCGCCGAAAGAGCGGTTTGCAGAAGCCTACACCGACTTCTACAAAACCAAAGTACTGTAATTTTTTTTTGCCATGAAGCATTTCCTGACTGCCGGCTTTTCTGCCGTTTTCCTGCTTTTTATCGTGTCGCTGGTTTCGTGCGACAAAGATTATACCGAGATTGACTCGGGCCTTAACATTGACGATGACGACCTGAATATCCAGAAAGCAGAACTTGCCACTGTCCGTGCTTTCAACCAACCGGTGCGGGAAGTACAAACCAATAACCTGGCGATCAACCCACTTGGAATTCTTCGCAACGGAAGTACCTTCGGCACGACACATGCCGACTTCGTAACACAGGTGGAACTGACGTCAGCCGCACTTGTGACCGAATTTGGCGACAATCCTGCGGTAGATTCGGTAGCGCTTTATATTCCGTATTTCAGCACCAAGTTGCTGACGGATTCTGATGGAAACAGCGAATACGAACTCGACTCTATTTACGGAAGCCAGAAGATGAAGCTCGAGGTCTTCGAATCCAATTATTTCATCAACGCCCTTGCGCCACCTGATTTCAGCCAGGCGCAAGTGTATTATACGTCGAATGCGAACCTTTTTACGCCGCTGCTCAAAGGGGCGTTTGACGACGGGACGACGGCTCCGGGAGCGCCCGCACTGAACAATTCGACGCGGACGCAGGAGAATGAAAACTTCAAGTTCAGCGACCGGGAAATTTACCTGACGGCGCCTAATGAGGACGATCCTACCCAAATCGACACCACACGTGTGGCGCCGGGCATGCGATTGATGCTCAATAAGAACTATTTTAAGAAAAAGATCTTGGAAGCACCGGACGGCAAACTCTCCAACAATACGTCCTTCCGTGATTATATGCGGGGCTTGTATTTCAAGACCACAGCCACTTCGCCGACGGGTAGCTCATACGGCCTGCTCGACTTCAAGAAGGGCAGCATAACCGTTTACTATTCGGAGGATAAGACTACGGATGGAGTTACGACCCGCACACAAAAGACTTTTGTGATGAACCTGAGCGGGAATACCGTCAGCTTACAGGAGAATACTTTTGGGGCCGAGTACCAACAGGCTATGGACAACGTCAACCAGACCGAGGGCGACGAGGTCTTGTATCTCAAAGGAGGAAACGGCTCTATCGTATACATCGATTTGTTTGGGGAACGTCCGGGCGAGGGCGAGGTGCCGACGGAGTTACAGAAGATGATCGATGAAGGATGGCTTATCAATGAAGCGAACCTGACGTTTACGGTTGACCGCAGCCGTCTGCGAACATTGCTCGAACCTTTGCGCGTGTACCTCTACAATGCCGATGCGAACGTTCCGATTGCCGATTATACGCTTGACGTTACAACGAGCAGCAACCGTAAGTATGACAAGTACCTCTTCGGAGGTTTCCGTTCTACCGACGAAATGGGTGTAGAAACCTACACGATCCGTCTCACCAACCACTTGCGGGCCTTGGTAAAAGGAACACAGGATGATGTGCGGCTGGGCCTGACGGTTACAGAGAGCATCGGGGCGGCTGACAACCTGAAAGGCAGAGATAACAGCACTACACTGCAATTGCCAAGAGGGTCTGTCATGCACCCGTTCGGCACCGTTTTAATGGGTAATACTGCCGACGCAAAAAACATTAAATTTGAAATTCGGTATACCAAAACCAAATAAGACAAACATATGTGTGGAATTGTAGGTTACATCGGTCACCGCGAGGCCTATCCAGTGGTAATAAAAGGCCTTAAGCGGTTGGAGTACAGAGGGTATGACAGTGCGGGTGTCATGTTGTATGACGGCTCCCAACTGAAAGTATCCAAAACCAAAGGCAAAGTAACCGACCTCGAAGAACGGTCGAAAGAAATCACGACCAATGGCACCATTGGCATGGGCCACACGCGTTGGGCGACCCACGGCGTTCCAAACGACGTCAATTCGCACCCGCACGTATCCAACTCGGGGAACCTGTGTATCATCCACAACGGTATCATCGAGAACTATGAGCCACTCAAAAAAGAACTGATCAAAAGAGGGTATACCTTTTCTTCTGATACCGATACGGAAGTACTCGTCAACCTGATTGAGGAAGTCCAGAAAAAAGAAAAAGCAAAACTGGGCAAAGCCGTCCAGATCGCGTTGAACCAGGTGGTCGGTGCCTACGCCATCGTCGTGTTCGACAAAACCAACCCTGACGAATTCGTCGTCGCCCGTTTGGGAAGTCCGTTGGCGATCGGTATCGGTGATAATGAGTTTTTCATCGCATCAGATGCCTCTCCGTTTATCGAATATACCTCGAATGCCGTTTACCTGGAAGACGAGGAAATGGCCGTGGTCGCCATGGGCAAACCGCTCAGCGTCCGCAACATTAAAGATGACTCACTGGTCGACCCGTATGTTCAGGAACTCCAGATGAACCTCGAGCAGATTGAAAAGGGCGGATACGACCACTTCATGTTGAAGGAAATCTACGAACAACCTAATGTAATCCGCGACACCTATCGCGGCCGGTTGTTAGCAGATGAGGGCATCATCAAAATGGCGGGCATCGAAGACAATCTCGAGAAATTCCTCAACGCCGAGCGTATCCTGATCGTGGCCTGTGGCACGTCATGGCATGCCGGTTTGGTTGCCGAGTATATTTTCGAGGAATTTACCCGCATACCGGTAGAGGTGGAATACGCTTCTGAATTCCGCTACCGCAATCCGATCATCAACAAACGCGATATCGTCATCGCCATTTCACAGTCGGGGGAAACCGCCGATACGCTGGCGGCTATCAAGTTGGCGAAAGAAAACGGTGCGTTTGTGTTTGGGGTATGTAATGTAGTAGGTTCGTCGATTTCACGTGAAACCCACGCGGGTGCTTATACCCACGCCGGTCCTGAAATTGGAGTCGCGTCGACCAAAGCGTTCACCACACAGATTACCATCCTGACACTGATTGCCCTGCGTCTGGCAAAGGCGAAAGGAACGCTGTCGCACACCGACTTCCACCGCTATTTGCAGGAACTGACCATTATCCCCGAGAAAGTGGCTGAGGCCCTTTTGACAAATGAAGTTGCCCAGGAAATCGCCCGCGTCTTTAAGAACTCGTCAAATTGCCTGTATCTGGGCAGGGGCTATAATTTCCCGGTTGCACTTGAGGGAGCACTTAAGTTAAAGGAAATCTCCTATATCCATGCGGAAGGCTACCCGGCCGCCGAAATGAAACACGGTCCGATCGCATTGATCGACGACCAGATGCCGGTTATCGTCATTGCGCCGAAACAAGGCCATTACGACAAAGTAGTCAGCAACATCCAAGAGATCAAATCGCGAAGCGGACGTATCATTGCCGTGGTTACTAAGGGAGATGTGCAGGTGCGCGACCTCGCCGATTACGTGATCGAGGTGCCGGATACAGCCGATGCGCTGTCGCCACTACTGACGACGATTCCGTTGCAGTTGCTGTCCTATCACATTGCCGTCATGCGGGGTTGTAATGTCGACCAGCCACGAAATCTGGCCAAGTCGGTCACCGTAGAGTAAACGAAAACGAAAATAGAAGGAAAAGCGGGCGAAAAACCCGCTTTTTTTGTTTTTGACTAAAATTGAATTTTCCTCTCAATTATATGCATACATAGTTTTAATAAACAGTGTTTCGAACTATTCGTTAGCAAATATTTAATAAAGTATTCGTTGTAAGATAACGTTATCGCTTTCGTAATTTTCAACGATTAAGAAAATTAGCTGCCCTTTTTTGACGATATTAGAAAAATTTGTAGTTTGGCAGGATAAACTAACAAAATCAAAACCAATGAAACTTTACGGACTCATTTTATCGTTGCTTTTCAGCGCAGCTGCGTTGGCCCAGGGCACGATTTCCGGGATGGTCACCGATAACAACGGCCTCGCGCTTCCGGGCGTCACGGTTACGGTTAGTGGTGATACAGCCGGGACTTCCACCGGGACCGATGGGAAGTTTTCCCTGAAAGTATCGAAGAAACCACCCTTTACACTGGTGTTTTCAAGCGTGGGATACACGTCTCAGAGCGTGAATGTGGCGTCATACGACCAGGTCGTGAACGTCTCAATGCAAGAAGAGGAGACAGTGCTTAACGAGATCGTTGTCTCGGCTTCGCGTACACCAGAGCGGGTACTCGAATCACCGGTGACCATAGAGCGTATGGGCATCCAGGACATCCGCAATACCAGTTCGCCGACTTTCTACGACGGACTCGAGAACCTGAAGGAAGTGCACTTCAACACCAGTTCCCTTTCCTTCAAATCCATTAACACCCGCGGCTTCGCGACAGTAGCCAACACCCGCTTCCTGCAGTTGGTAGACGGGATGGACAACTCCTCTCCCGCGCTCAACTTTGTATTGGGTAACCTGATTGGGGTATCTGACCTCGATGTCGCCAGCGTCGAATTGCTACCAGGCGCTTCGTCGGCACTCTATGGTGCGAACGCGTTTAACGGCATCCTGTTCATGAACAGTAAGAGTCCTTTCCAATACCAGGGAATCAGCACCTATTTCAAATACGGACAAACGTCACAGGATGCAGCGGGCACCAACGATTATTACGACTTTGGTATCCGTGCCGCCCATGCTTTCACGCGTCATTTTGCAGCGAAGGCGAACTTTACTTACATGCGTGCTACTGAATGGATCGCTGCCGATACGCGCAGTATGACAGCAGGTGGCGTCGGACATGACATCAACCAAAACTACGACGGACTCAACACCTACGGCGATGAGGTTACCACCTTTATCTCCAACGTGGGGCAGGTAAGCCGCACAGGATACCGCGAGCAGGACCTTACCGATAACAAAATCGAAAGCGTAAAGGCCGATTTCTCCCTCCATTTCAAACCATGGAACGACGATAAGGAAATCATCCTCCAGCACAAACTCGGCTTTGGTAACACTGTTTATCAGGGAGCCAACCGCTATGCGCTGAAGAATTTCTACATGCAGCAAACCCGCTTCGAGTTCAAAGGCAACAACTTCTTCGTACGGGCCTATATGACCGACGAGAACGCAGGTGACTCCTACGACATGCGTTTCGCTGCGTGGAACGTCAACCGCGCTGCCAAATCCGACGTGCAGTGGTTTACCGATTACGCCACGGCATTCCAATTGTCGGAAGCGATTCTCGGACTCAACGCAAAAGAAGCGTCTAACTACGCACGTAACTTTGCAGACAACAACCTGGCGCCGGGCCTTCCCATTACGCCAACAGGAGGTGGACTGCCACGTTTCCAGCCAGGGTCGCCGGAGTTTAAGAATGCCTTGAGTACTATCATCCAAAACCCAGACCTGACGCAAGGTGCCAAGTTCATCGACGAGTCTAAATTGTATCATGGCGACCTGAACTACAACTTCAAGGACATGATCAAGTTTGCTGAAGTACAGGTCGGTGGTTCCATTCGCCAATACGAATTGAACTCCGCGGGTACCATCTTCACCGATTTCGACGGACCTATCCGTTACAACGAATACGGTGCCTACACCCAATTGCAGAAAAAAGTGATGGATGACCGCCTGAAACTGACCGGTTCCATCCGTTACGACAAGAGCCAGAACTTCGACGGCTTCTTCTCGCCACGTATCGCTGCCGTTTATTCTGCAGGCACAAACAAAGAACACAATTTCCGCGTATCGTACCAAACCGGTTTCCGTAATCCTACGACGCAAGACCAGTACATCGGACTCGACCTTGGGCCTTTCGCCCTGATCGGTTCGGCTTCTGACAACCTCGACCGTTACGTTGAGACACTGAACGTAAGCGCTGCCGGTGTAGCTGCCGGACAGCCGGCTACGGTGACCCTTACCGGTCGCGATGCCTATACCAATGCGTATACCCTTTCATCCGTACAGGCATTTGCGGCATCACAGAACCCGGCCGACCTTCAGGTGGCTAAGATCGGGCTCGTGAAGCCAGAGCGCGTGCAAGCGTTAGAAGTAGGATACCGTTCCGTGGTCAACAACAACCTGTCGGTTGACATCAATGCGTTCTACAATATGTACGACGACTTCCTGAACCAATCACGCGTGATCACGCCATATTATGGTGTGGCTGGCGCTGACCCCACCGACCCAGCCGTACAATTGGGTTACCAGGCACTTGGTTTCGGCGACCGTCGTGTGTACCAGGTCTATACCAACACTACCGCGAAAGTGACTTCGTTTGGTGTCGGCATCGGTCTTTCCAAGAAAGTATATAAAGACTTCGAACTCGGCGTCAACTATAACTATGCTGATTTCGATTTCAACCAAAGCGATGACCCATCGTTCATCCCGGGCTTCAACACGCCGAAACACCGCATCAAGGGTACGTTCGCGAATGCCAAACTCTTCAAAAACTTTGGCTATAACTTCAACGTACGTTGGAACAGTGAGTACCTCTATCAAGCGTCTTTCGCAGACGGTATGGTGCCAGAAAACACTGTTTTCGATGCCCAGATCAGCTATGCGATCCCTTCAATCAAATCGTTGCTGAAAATCGGCGGTTCGAACATCTTCGGAGGCGACTACATCCAGGTGATTGGTGCCGGACAAGTTGGTCGTATCCTGTATGCTTCACTGACCATCAACCCATAACACATTGCTAACGATAAAATTTCTGGAATCATGATAAAGAATATGAAATGGGTGTTGCTGGCGTCGCTGATTGTTTCAGCCTGTAGCCAGGATGACAGTACCCCTGCCGAAGAGCCGATTACATCAGGCTCGGCCGACCTTTCAAAATACGTTGCCCTGGGTGACTCATTTGCGGCCGGCTTCAGCGACAACGCGCTGTTCAAGGCAGGACAGGAGAATGCGTATCCTAACATTATCGCCCAACAGTTTGCCCTGGCCGGAGGTGGTGCTTTCACCACGCCGTTCATGACAGACAACGTAGGCGGTTTCTCGGCCGGAGGTGTGCAGATTCCGCAATTCCCAACACGTCTGTACTTCAACGGGTCGGGTCCTGCCAACGTATCCGGTGTGTCCGGAACGGTATTCGGCACGACCGTCGCTGGTCCGTTTAACAACCTTGGGGTGCCGGGAGCGAAGAGCTACCACCTCGGTATCGCAGGATACGGAACGCTTAACCCGTATTTTGGACGTTTCGCGAGCGCTCCTACCGCAACTGTCGTAGGCGACGCCGTGGCACAAAACCCTACCTTTTTCTCCCTTTGGATTGGAGGAAATGACGTATTGGGTTACGCGACATCCGGCGGAACCGGAGCGAACCAAACCGGTAACCCGAATCCGGCGACATATGGAACCAGCGATATTACCGATCCAACCGTATTTGGTTCGGTGTATAACAACCTCGTCAACGCACTTACTGCCAACGGGGCAAAAGGTGTTGTAGCGAACCTTCCTTACGTGAACTCACTTCCGTATTTCACAACAGTACCCTACAACCCGGTGCCACTTGATGCCGCTACGGCCAATCAGTTGAACACCCAGTTGATAGGGCCTGTGAAACAGGTTCTTACTGCGCTGGGCCAAGGTGACCGTATCAGTTTCGTAAGCGCCGGTTCCAACAACCCACTGTTGATCAAAGACGAAAGCCTTGAGAACCTGGCGCCACAATTGTCAGCTGCATTGCAGGCTGCAGGTTACCCGGCTCCAACGGCTGGTTTTATCGCCAGCATCTACGGACAGGCGCGCCATGCGAAAAACACCAATGGTTTCCGCGACTACATCCTGTTGCCTACCCGTACCATCATCGGCACGACACAGGCGGGAGTTCCGGCACCGTTCAATACAGTAGGTGTCACCTATCCGCTACAGGATGGCGCGGTGCTTACCAACGACGAAGCCAACCAGGTACGTGTGGCCACCGACGCGTATAACGAGGCCATCGCAGCGGCTGCCGCTTCAAAAGGACTCGCGCTGGTGGACACCAAAGCCGTTATGGCTGACCTTCTCGCGGGCGGTATCCGTTTCGGAAATTACCATATCTCAACGCAATATGTAGTCGGGGGTGCCTTCTCAATGGACGGCGTACACCCAAGCGCACGTGGCTACGCGCTGATCGCCAACGAATTCCTGAAAGCCATCAATACTACCTATGGCTCGAACTTTAAAGGGGTTGACCTGGCGGATTATCGCATCCAATATCCGGCCATCCTACCATAAGGTATTTTTGCCGAAAATGCAGAAAGCCATCCTTTTAGGGGTGGCTTTTTGCTTTGTATGCACGACTTAGGCCCTTCATTCTGCAAAATAGCCAAACCCCAACGTTTTTTTCGGCCAAACGATTTGACAATCCCGTTTATGTGTCTATCTTTGCACTCGGAAAAAAGAGGCTGTTTTATACACGTAAACGGCTATCAAATAAATACATAAGCAATGTCAAAAGTAACAGGTAAAGTTGCGCAGATCATCGGTCCGGTTGTGGACGTCGTGTTCAGCGGGAAGGATGTTGAGCTTCCGAAAATCTATGATTCACTGGAAATTACCAAGGCAGACGGGACCAAACTCGTTCTCGAAGTGCAGTCGCACATTGGCGAGAATACCGTGCGCACCATCTCGATGGACTCTACCGACGGACTTAGCCGTGGTTACGAAGTAGTAGCTACAGGAAGCCCTATCCAGATGCCTATCGGCCCGGATGTATACGGACGCCTCTTCAACGTAATTGGTGACGCCATCGACGGTTTGGGTGACCTTCCGAAAGCAGGCGCAAACGGCATTGCCATCCACCGCCCAGCCCCTAAATTCGAAGACCTGTCGACATCTACCGAAGTACTCTTTACCGGTATCAAAGTAATCGACCTTATCGAGCCTTACGCAAAAGGGGGTAAAATCGGTCTCTTCGGAGGTGCCGGTGTAGGTAAGACGGTATTGATCCAGGAATTGATCAACAACATTGCAAAAGGACACGGTGGACTTTCTGTATTCGCCGGTGTAGGTGAGCGTACCCGTGAAGGAAACGACCTGTTGCGCGAGATGTTGGAGTCAGGTATCATCAAGTATGGTGAAGACTTCATGCACTCGATGGAAAACGGCGGTTGGGACCTTTCCAAAGTGGATAAGAACCTCATGCGCGAATCAAAAGCGACCTTCGTATTCGGACAGATGAACGAGCCGCCAGGAGCACGTGCCCGTGTAGCCCTTTCAGGACTTTCAATTGCAGAATATTTCCGTGACGGAGCCGGTTCTGACCAAGGAAAAGATGTACTTTTCTTCGTTGACAACATTTTCCGCTTCACCCAGGCAGGTTCCGAAGTATCGGCCCTCCTCGGACGTATGCCATCAGCGGTAGGATACCAGCCGACACTCGCCACCGAAATGGGGGCGATGCAGGAACGTATCACCTCTACCAATAAAGGTTCGATCACATCCGTACAGGCCGTATACGTACCGGCGGATGACTTGACTGACCCGGCGCCGGCTACCACCTTCGCCCACTTGGACGCAACGACCGTACTTTCCCGTAAAATTGCCGAGCTTGGTATCTATCCGGCTGTGGATCCACTTGACTCTACGTCACGTATCCTTACGCCACAGATTCTGGGTGACGACCATTATAACTGCGCACAGCGCGTGAAAGAAATTCTGCAGAAGTACAAGCAACTTCAGGATATCATCGCGATCCTCGGTATGGAAGAGCTTTCAGAAGAAGACAAACTCGCCGTAGCACGTGCCCGTCGTGTTCAACGTTTCCTTTCGCAGCCGTTCCACGTGGCCGAGCAGTTCACCGGTATTCCAGGTGTGCTCGTTGATATCAAAGACACCATCAAAGGTTTCAACATGATCATCGACGGCGAACTCGACCACCTTCCGGAAGCGGCCTTTAACCTGAAAGGAACCATTGAAGACGTGATCGAAGCCGGACAGAAAATGCTTGCTGAAGCGTAAATCCAGTAGGCAGTATGCAGTCGCAGTGAGCAGCTGCCAACTGAGACTGCCAACTGTAAACTAAGTACTATGACGTTAGAAATAGTTTCACCAGAAGCCACCCTGTTCAAAGGGGAAGTAACATCGGTAACGCTGCCGGGCGTCGACGGATCCTTCCAGATCCTCAACCACCACGCGCCGATTGTATCGATCCTTAAGGAAGGCGACATCCGGATTGTATCCGATTCGTTCGCCACGGCAAAGAACGTATCAGACCGCTTCGTGACCATCGATGGCAAAACGCACACGCTGCACATCAAATCGGGCACGATCGAAATGAACGACAACAAAGTGATTGTATTGGCCGACTAAGAAATGCCAACAAATAAATAAGACGTCCGGTTAGCGCCGGACGTTTTTTTTGGGCGTCCCGGCGCATCACGTGCGCTTTTCCCAAGACATTGACCGGCGCCGTCGCGCTTTCCGCTCTAGCTTTGCTATTTTTGTAACCGCACCAAAAACCGAGTCGCTGGTATCCCGTTGATGTACAAGTCAATAAATCGGGTTCGAGGATTGTCGATCCGGAAACAGCATACAATTCCGCTATCCGTTTCTTCGTAAGGCAACCCATCGCGGTCATAGCTACCCCAATACGATGGGTCCGCGTTTACCTCCACATCATCGACTGGGTAATCACCCGTCCGAATCCTGAAAGAAACCGTTTCGCCCAGCCGGGCGACAATAATACCGGTTGCAGGCGAGACCACCTCAATACTCGGACTCAGCAATGGATAATAGTATGGGCCATTTCGATAGTCCTCTTTCGTCACCCCGCTGTCCTCCAACCATTTTTCATCCTCTGGGAAATGGTCGCGAAAAAAGCGCCAGGCGGGCGGTATCCAATAGGTTTCGCGAAACGACTTAACAAATCCGGTTAGTTTACCTTCCTCATCTTCCGGACAGTAACCGGCCGCCCAGGTGCAGTCGACCCACAGGTACCGATCTTCGATGCGCAGCACATTCCAGACATGGTCCAACACGCCCATCCGCCCGATTTGAGTGGGGCGGTTTTTCGTATAACCCCTTACCAATGAGCACCGTATGCCGGCAAGGCCACAAAGTTCCTTATAGAGTAAGGCATATCCTTCGCAAACGTCCTTTCCGGTTTCCAGGACTTTCTTCGCCCGATCCCGCTCATATTTGGCTTGTTTCTCCCTACAGTCATACGCGTCGTCACACTTGAAACGGTCGGGTTCGGCGCGGCGGTTATATGCCTCATAATCGTAAGCGGTATTCTCGGTCACCCAAATAAACAACGCCCGCGCCTTTTCGATTTCAGTCTGGCAACTGGCGGTGAGCGCTGATACCAACCGTTCTATATGTCCGTCATATCGCACGGCACGCGCGCGGGCGTCGAGCACGTCATACGGATTCGGCGTTGGGATCGTATCCTGTGCTGACAGCGGGAAGTAACCTAAGACAATGACGAGAAAGCAAAGTAACGGTCGCATACCCAAATGTAGTAAAACGACGCCTTCGAGCTGCTACAAGCAGCACACAACCCATTTCCCGTTTAATCCCAAGCCCGAAGCATTTGCGCCTCAAGTGCCCGCGCCCTCGGAAACAATACGTTGTTCTCCAGATGGATGTGTTCGTCGAGATCCTGCTCGAAACGCTCCAGCATCGTATAGGCCGCCCTGAAAAGCGGACAGTCGTCGATCGGAGGCATGTAGTGGTCGGTGAGCCGGGCGATATACCGAAAACGGTCGCCTTCCTCTTCGTGTTCGCGCTCCATGACCCGCAACACCTCGCACAACGGTTGGTTGAGCCGTAAACGCCGGGGTACACCCGTCTGTGCCGCATGTTCCAACCGCACGATATGCGGGAACACCACGGTTTCCTCCGTCTTCAGGTGCTGCATAAGCGCTTCGGTGGCTTCGCCAAACAGGATTCGGAGGGGCACTACCTCCGCGTGTGTGCCACCATAGGCGTCGCACAGCCGGTTCAGGTGATGCCGGATCACCGGAATACCCGTCATGATATAGCGGTGGTGTTTCTTTTCGACATAATCGACAATCAGGTCGGCGGGCCAGGAGTCGAAGTCGATGACGGGGTCTACTTCCGAAAGCAGCGTATCGGTAAGCTCGGTCATGATCCGTTTGAAGTTGAAGCCTTTTTGTTCGCAGGCCTCCGCAACCGTATAGTGTCCGCGGCAACTGAAATCGATGCCGTAGCGCGAAAAGATGGCGGCAGTCCGAAAGTCATGTGCCACGAACTCGCCAATAGTGAGGTGTTGGGTAGTAGCCATAAATAGATGTTGGGGTACAACGAAAATACAACTAAAATTATCTTAAAATGCGAATTTCACCAACAATGTAGCGGGTCAAAATGACATTTATCAACTATCCGCGCGACGTGAGTAGAAGTACGTCGGGAGATTCGCACAAAACATGACAGAAGTCATTGTTCCTCCCTCCAGACCGCAGGACCTTTGCAAAAAAAGATAATGGAACAGTGGAAGAAACTGTCGCCCGACCAGGCGCGCCAACGCATCGAAAAGGCGCTTGCCGAGAATGTCGATTTCAACGACGGCCGGGCTATAGGCTATCCTGTGTCGAAGCTCGACGGACGCGTTTTTCACGACGCACCTTTCCTGAAGGATGCGCCGGTGTTGATGACCTACGTGTCCAACCCCAATCATATCGGATGTCACACCCTCGGCACCTCCGAGAGCGCGTTCAAAGGCACGCAGGAGATCGAGCGCGACGTACTCGACATGGTGGCCTGCGACGTATTTCACGCCACGCCTGACAGCTATGATGGCTATGTGGCCGGAGGTGGCACTGAAGCGAACATACAGGCGTTGTGGATGTTCAGGAACGTCTTCCGCGACACCTACCGCGCCCGGCCTGAGCAGATTGCGATCTTCGCCTCGGAAGACACTCACTATTCCATTGCAAAAGGAGCCGATCTGCTGACTACGCAACTCATCAAAGTGCCGGTCGATTTCGAAACCCGCGCTATTCGCCGTGACGCACTTCGCGCCAGGTTGATTGAGGCGCTTGCGTCAGGTGTGCGGTATGCCATCGTGGTGGCGAATATGGGCACCACCATGTTCGGTTCCGTAGACGATCCGATGGTTTACACCTCGTTATTGTGGGAATACGGTATCCCGTTTTTCCTTCATGTCGACGCCGCCTATGGCGGATTTATCTATCCGTTTCTCGACCGTCACAACCAACTCGACTTTCGCAACCCTGATGTGTCGTCGGTAGCGGTCGATGCCCACAAAATGCTCCAGGCGCCTTATGGTACGGGTATTTTCCTCTGCCGGAAGGGCTATATCGAACACGTGCTCACCAAAGAAGCCGACTACGTTGAAGGCATGGACCTAACCCTGAGCGGCAGTCGTTCGGGTGCCAATGTCGTGGCCGTCTGGATGATTCTGAAAGCCTACGGCTATGCCGATTGGTTCGAAAAAGTGCAGGTGCTGCAATTGCGTACCGCCTGGTTGTGCAGCCAACTCGATGCGTTGGGCGTGGCGTATTTCCGTGAGCCGAACCTGAATATTGTTGCGATCCGGGCGTCGTTTATCGACGATCCGGTGGCGGAGCGCTACAACCTCGTGCCCGAGCACCACACCGGGCCTAACGACTGGTATAAGGTCGTGATCATGCAGCATGTCGACCTCGAGATACTGGGACGTCTCGTGACGGATATCATGCAACGGGTAGGCCTCGAAATGGAAATCCCCTTACAGTAAACCATAAGGGGATTCCGGTAACTTCTTTTTCTATGTCTATCAGGATTTGCCTGTCTTAACCGACGGCCAATTCGCATCGGCCTTTTTGATCAAGGCGTCTCGGTCTTTGTTCCATTCGGTGCGCACGTCTTTATTATAGTTGAGATAGAGTTTCCCCGCTACGATGGTAAACGCATCCGCTTCCGTAGGTGCCTTGTAGCCCCGCGAACAACCGTAGGCACAGTAACCACCATATTGTGGCAGGTATTTCGCAGGATCAGCTTTGAAGGCTGCAAGGGTTTCGTTACTTGAGAAATGCCAGTCGGCGTTTTCGTAACGGTATACGAGTTCCGGTTTTCCTTCGACCGCGCGCCCTTCGGTGAAATACGCCACGACATCATAGCCGTTGAGGGCTCCTTTTTTGGTTTCGTAAACAGGTGATTGCTGCGCCCGGGCGGCAAAACCGGCAAGGGCGATCATAACGAGCAGGACAAACTTTTTCATATTTTCTGTGTTGATTGTGAGAGCAAAACTACGCCCGCAATTTTGTTCGAAATGTCGGCTAGGTGACAAATGGGGAATTTATTTCACGGGAACTTTGTCAAAAAAGCTATGAAAACCATCATGTTATCACTTGTCCTGGGCCTCGCCCTTTCGTCGTGCCAGTCGGAAGGCGAACTCACCCAATCGGATGTCGGCGACGTGGCCCTTCCCACCGAAGCACAACTTTTGTATGAAGGCACGTTTAGTCCGACTTCAGGTATTGAGGTTGCCGGTACGGCCCGTGTGTATGCCAGGGCGTCAGAACGTTATGTGGCCTTGGAAGATTTCTCGGTATCGCGGGGTCCCGACCTAAAGGTGTATCTATCCACTACCGCAGCTCCCGATACCTTCGTAAACCTGGGCGCGCTGGGTAACGGCGTAGATCCAACCTATACCATCCCGGAAGGCGTTGACCTGACGGTGTACGACCACGTACTCATCCATTGCCAGCAGTACAGCCATCTTTTTGCCATTGCACCTTTACAACCCGCCGAATAGCCATGAAAGTCAGATTATTGTTTTATGTGGCCCTTTTCTCGATTTCCGTTATGAAGCTTCAGGCCCAGGGTTGTAGCGATGCGGGTATTTGTAGTATGGCGTCACATCCCGAAACCTACTCTTCGGCGCGGAATGAAATTGAAGTAACCGGACTCGTAGGCGCGGGCGAAGCGGATACCCGGTATTTTTCGCCTTTTATTGCCTACAACCGCCGCTTCAACGACCGTTGGTCAGGTGGGGTAAAGATCACGTCTTCGTTTGCGGAAGGTCGTTTTGGGAAACGGGGCTCGTTGGGCGATGCCTACTTAAGCGCCCATTTTATCCCAAAACCCGATGCACGCTACAAGTGGTCGTATTCTGCGGCGGTGAAGATTCCGTTCAACAGGGCCAACCTAAAGATCAACGAACACCCGTTGCCGCTGGATTACCAAAGCAGTCTGGGCACCATTGATTTCCTCGGCAGCGTCAACCTTCGGTATGGGAACTGGGATTTCAACAGCGCCCTGCAACTGATTGTGGTCAACCTGAACGCCAACTCGTTCTTTGCCGAGTACTCCGGAACGGATGCCTTTCCTTCGACCAACCTGTTTCGGCGCCGGCCCGATGCCTTGTTCCGGGCGACGTATACGCTGTCCGATTCGAAAAAGCGTTTCCACCTTAAACCCAATTTACTGTTCATCTACCATCTGGGTGAAGATTCGTTTGAGAACATCTACGGCGGGCGCGAATCGATTTCCGGTTCTGACGGACTGACCCTCAACGGCAACCTGATTGGTATCTATGATTTCAAGTCGGGAAGCCTGTCCCTTTCGGCGGCGGCACCTTTCGTCGTGCGCGACATCCGTCCCGACGGCCTGACGAGGGAGTTTACGGTGTCGGTGGGGTATGTGGGGCGGTTTTGAAAAAAGCCTCTCCGATTGAAGAATAAAAAAAGCACCGTTCGGAACCCGGACGGTACTTTTCAACGTCGTGGAAGCACTTCTTTGACCATTCTCTCAAATGGTGTTACTTCGCCTTCTGCACATCAGCCAGCATCGTCTTTTCGAACATCTTCGGTGCGTAGTTTTGAAGGAACACAATCGTTCCGGCCATTTTTCCGACCAGATTTTTGAAGGAAGGCTCTTTTGTTTCAAGGATTTTGTGCACCATATCGGTCACGAGCGTGGGATCTTCTGCGTTCTGTATGCCATCGTCCGTAAAGGCCCCCAATTGTTCGCGGTATCCGTCATAGTCGGCGATAGGGTGTTGGGAAGACACCGCGTTTACTCCGATGTTGGTTTTGAACCATCGGGGCTCTACCATACTCACTTTTATATTGAACCGATGCAATTCAAAACGGAGCGATTTAAAGTAGCCTTCAACGGCATGCTTCGACGCGGAATAATACGACAGGTTCGGTGGTCCTATCAATCCTACAATCGAACTGATGGTAACGATGTGGCCGGACCGCTGTCTTCTGAAAAGCGGCAATAAGGCATTTGTCACTTTTACCGTTCCCCAGAAGTTGGTTTCAAACTGCCGCTTGCCCAGTTCAATGGGAGTTTCTTCTGCGATGCCGGTCACAAGAAATCCGGCATTGTTTACCAACACGTCGAGATGGGGGATGGATGCGGACAGCTCATCTGCAAACCGGGCGATAGCGTGGTCATCGTCGAGGTCAAGGCGCATCATCCTGAACGGGAATTGGGTGCCATAATTGTCCGGATTACGGCTTGTGCCGATTACCGTGTATCCCTTTTGGTGAAGGTCGATGGCGAGCCGTAATCCAAAACCGGAAGAGGCACCTGTAATCAATACGGTTTTACTCATGACTATTTTGTTTGGTTGTCCTGACGCAGGAAGCTGTTAATATAAGAAGTTGCGAGTTCCGGATATTGGAACTGTGGTGCGTGGCCAGCGTCGGGGAGAATGATATGCTGTACGGTCGGCGCGTTTTTCAGCAGCGGGAACCAGTTTTCAGTGGCAAACGAAATGTCATGATCCCCTGATACTACCAGTACTGGCGTTTTTAACGTGGCGTATGCCGCTCTGAAATGGTCTTTATCCTCTAAAATGGCCGAATTCGACGCGAAGTAACGTTGAAACACCTCCGGAGTTGAAGGTACTTTGCTCCAGTCGGTATGTTGCATGATACGTCCCATTGAGGCCTGTGCGGCACTTCGGCTTTTTTCCGATTTAGGTTCGAAGAAAAGTACAACAGCGTCTTCGAAGTCGTTCACGGGTTTCAACGCTCTTTCCAGAAAAGCCGGTTCAAAAGCCACATCATTTTTGCCCATGGGATTCGTGCCAATCAAAACCGTTTTCATAACGCGATCCGGGTGTAAGAACATGACATACTGCGCGACCCAGCCGCCGTATGACCAGCCCATGATGTTGAATTTGTCTATTTTCAGGTAATCGGCCAGCTTTGTTGCTTCTGATGCAACTTCCTTGATATCCAGTGGTAGCGCGCCTTCCGAGTAGCCGATACCTGCATAATCGAAGGTAATTACGGTGTTGTTCGTTGCCAGCATGTCAAGGAAGAGGGGATCCCAGGTGTCGAGCGTACCTCTGAAGCGATTGGTTAGGATAAGAGGCGTTCCGACTCCAAATTTTCGGTACGCGATTTTCTTGCCCTCAATAAAGGCGAATTGCGTTTTTGCCGTTAGGGCTGTTTCTTTCATGGTGGTTTTTGCTTTTTGTGAATAAAGAGGGTGTTGAACGAATAAAGTGGCTCCTAAGAGCAGTGTCAGGAGCTTGATTTTAGGCATTTTAATTGCATTCCATTGTAAATCCTTTGTTGTCATGGTTGATTGTTTTAAATATTAATTGTAAATTTGCTTGCATATTGCAAGTGCAAATATAAATGCATTTACTTGCGTTTTGCAAGTAATTATAACTATTTTTTATGTCACAGGTAAAAAAAAGATCAAACTGCCTGATTAGCAATTCATTGGAAGTTTTCGGAGACAAGTGGTCGCTCTTGATTGTACGCGATTTGATGTTTAAGAAAGAGTGCACCTATGGCGATTTTTCGAAATCGGAGGAGAAGATTGCCACCAATATCCTGGCGGCGCGGCTCTTATCGTTAGAGGAAAATGGTATTATCAGCAAACGCCCGCATCCTGACAGTAAAGCGAAAGTCTTGTATCGTCTGACCCAGAAGGGGGTTGATTTATTGCCGATTATCGCAGAGATCAATCTGTGGGCCGAGAAATATTACGTCGTTTCGGACGAGCGGAAGGCCATGTTGGCGGAAATACACCGCGATAAAGATGGGTTCATCCAAAAAAACAGGGATGAACTGGAGCCCTATATATAATCACAGACGTTTCTGCGTTCGAAAAAGGGGTTATAAATAGCGAGACCCAAACAAAAAGGCTGCCCTAAAGGCAGCCTTTTCTTCTTATTGGGGGACTACTTATCCGTGCGCTTCTACCGAGAGATCGTTCACTTCCTCCCATTTTGCCAAACGGTCGGCGTATACGTGTTGTACCCAAGGAAGGGCCGTCGCGCCAAAGAATACCCGCGCAGGTGGGTTCTCGGCATGCACGATTTTCAACATCGGCCCTACGGTTGCATCCGGATTGCCATAAGGCAAATTCCGCATTTCCTCGTACTTCACTTCTTTAAAGTCGTTATACGCGTCAATCGGCTGACTTCTTACGCCTGATGAACCCGAAAAGTCGGTAGTATACCCGATTGGTTCGATCAGGGTTGTTTTGATACCGAAGCTTTTTACCTCTTCCGCCAGGGCTTCGGTAATGGCCTCCACCGCCCATTTTGACGAATTGTAGATGCCTAACAGCGGAATTGAAACAATGCCTAATAAACTGGATACTTGTATGATATGGCCGAAGCCCTGCTTCCTCATGACGGGCAGCGCGGCCTGGGTGACCCACAGTAAGCCGAAGACGTTTGTTTCGAACTGTGTGCGGACCTCTTCTTCACTCGCCTCTTCGATGGTTCCAAATAGGCCATATCCGGCGTTGTTGATTACGACATCCAGTGTGCCAAAATGCTGTTGCGCCTGGTTCACTACGTCAAAACACTGCGCCTTGTTCGTTACGTCGAGTGCTATCGTAAGCAGTGATGCGCCATACTCGGCTGCCAGATCGCCCAGTGCCGCCGTATTCCGCGCAGTTGCTACTACGTTATGGCCGTTTTGCAATAGCGCTTCGGTCCAGATTTTTCCAAATCCCCTTGCAGCGCCTGTGATTAAAATCGTTTTACCCATGATTTTATTTTTATGTTAGAAACCTAAATACGGGGAACAAAACTAGTTTACAGAAAGCCGGAAGGGGTAATGAATATCGAGTAATTAATTATGAATATCGAGTAATTTTGCACGAACTGTTTTTGGTATCGTGCCCGTCACTCGTTTGAAGTAATTATTAAAATAGCTCGGATATTCGAATCCAAGTGCATACGCGACATCGGCGATACTCCAATCTGTGTGCTGCAGTAGTGCCTTTGCCTCACTTACGATTCGGTCAGACAGGTGCGCCGTAATAGGTCGCCCTGTCACTTCACGTACGGATCGGTTCAGGTGGTTCACATGCAGGGAAAGGCAATTTGCGTAATCTTGTGGGGTCCTCAGCATGAGAGGACGCTCTTTGCTTTCGATCGGGAACTGTTTCTCCAATAAGTCCATGAACATATGCGTGATGCGTGATGCCGCATTATGGTGCCTGATGATGTTCGACGACGGATTGATCTTAAGCACTTCGTGGTTTATAAGTCCTATATAATTCCGAATGAGGTCGTCCTTAAACAAATACGCGGTATCGCGCTCCGCGTAGATTTTCCGGAAGAGCAGGTCCATAAAGTCGGCTTGTTCCCGATTAAGTTCATACACCGCCGGCGCCCCAATCTTAAAGAGCGGCAGCCGTGAAAGCGTGTCGGTTCGCTCTCCTACCTTTAGGAATTCCTCTGAAAATACGCAGGCATAGCCCTTCGTAATCGGCTCAAACACCTCCCAGGCATAGGGGATGTGGGGGTTGCCAAAAAACAAGAAAGTACCTTTCACCTCATAGACCGTATCGCCATAGCGGATAACTGCATGCCCGGTGTTGATAGAGATTTTATAGAAATCCCGCCGGCTGGAGAAGGGAACCGCTTTAAATGAGGCATCTATTTCATATACCTTAAAGCCCTTTAGTTTGATTTCGCCTTGGCTGAAATGGGGGGCGTTTGAAACCGATTGTTTTTTCATGGCACGAAGTTATGAAATTCAATCACTTCTTTAATCAAAGGTGTTTGTTCGGAAGGATGCTTTTGGGAAACACATTCGCCCGTCTAAACCAGATTAAAGCCCATTTGGTGTCGCCTCCTTAAGCTATTTTTGCCAGGAAGTCCTTGTCGGACGGTACGTCCCCTAGATTACAGCGGTTTACTTATCCCGATGTTTTCTTTTACGTGCTTGTCAGGATGCAGTATGAGCTTCGATACGAAGTCTGCTATACTTTTTCTGGAGACGGCGGTGCCCGTTTCCGGTTGTCCTTTCAATGTTGTGATATAGTCGATTTCATTGGCATTTGTAAACCAGTCGGGGCGCAAAATGGTATAGTCCAAACCAGAGGCTTCAATAACGTCCGCTAACGCTCGGTAAGGTTCCAACACCGGTTTAAGCGGCTTGTCGTAAATGCCGATCGAACTAATTGCGATGATCCTTTTTACATTCGATTCCTCCATAGCGGCCACTGTGTTTCTTGCCATCGCGCCGAGGTTTCCGGCGAGATTGACGTATACGATATCCTGACCCTTCACCGCATTTTTTACATCCGTATAGTTCAGGGCATCGCCTTCAATGACCTTGAAATGATTCGGATTGGCAATACGGTTTTTATTCCGGGCAAATAGCGTCAATTCGAGATGTTCTTTTTCTGAAAGTGCCTCGATTACCACCTTCGCCAGGCTTCCTGTGGCTCCTATAATCAGTACTTTTTTCATGTTTTATAATGTTAGAAGGTTCTGGCAACCGAATTAAGGATGATCCATTGCCCGTTCCGTTTTTCAAGCTGCATGGTTTGCTGCAGGGGCCAAACATGACGCGAACCCCAGATACATGCGTCAAGAAGGCTTCGCCCCACGAACGTGGCCCGGTTGCCGTGCAGGTGCACTTCCTGGCTTACCACTTCCGCACCGTAGTATTTCATTCCCTCGGTCTCGATTTCCCGTAACCATTCTCCCCGGGGTTGAACGTAACCGGTAATATGGGTTAAGGTAAAATTTGTGTCAAGTAGGGTTTGTAAACCGCGAATATCTTTGGCAATCATCCGTTCGGTCAAAACGGAGGTAGCCTTGACGACTTCTTGTTGTTCGGCTGTGAGGGATGCTTCCATGTTGGGGTTATGAGGAGGGTTCTGTGCCCCTCCCGTTATGCTTAGTAAGAGGAAAAAGAGTAGAAGGGTTGCTTTCATCCCGTGTCGCTGTTTTTTGGCGCGTTATAGCAGGGGCGGATCGATCCCGCAACAGGTTGACGTCACATCATTTATAACCTCTATTCCGGTGTTTCCAAACTTTACGTATTCCATGATATTTTGTGTGTATGATACGGGTTTATTTTCGTAACGGACTTTTTCCGTGTGTTCCTGTTGAACTCGAACCCAGGCTGGCGCCGATGTCATGGGCGGCCGCAATAGCTTCAGGTGCACGTTTGCCAAACACCTGCACATGTGAAAAGGCGGTTTCCAACTCTGCCATGTCTTCGGAGGTTAGTTTCACTCCTACGGCGCCTATGTTCTCGGTTTGATGCGTCAGGTTCGTGGTGCCGGGGATGGGAACGATAAACGGTTTTCGCGCCAGTAACCACGCCAGGTCTATTTGGGCCGGAGTAGCGCCTTTCTTGTCAGCCATCGCTTGCAGGATGTCAACGATGGGCTGGTTTTTGGCCAGCGCTTCATCCGTAAATCGCGGAAAGCCGGCAATCAGTCGCAGGTCGGTTTCATGGAAGACGTGTCCGGGTTTGATTTTTCCGGTCAGATAGCCCATACCCAACGGGCTCCACGGAACGAAACCGATGCCCAGCTCTTCACAAACCGGCAAGACTTCGTGTTCCGGATCCCTTGTCCAGAACGAATATTCATTCTGCACGGCCGTAACAGGGAATTCGGCATGGGCGCGCCGGATCGAAGCGGCTCCGGCTTCTGATAGGCCGTAGTGTTTGATTTTTCCTTCCTTCACCAAATCCGCCATCGTGCCGGCGACGTCTTCAATCGGTACATTCGGGTCAACCCGGTGTTGGTATAACAGATCGATGTGGTCGGTTTGCAAACGTTTCAGCATACGCGCTACATTTTGGCGTATATACTCAGGGCGACTGTTAAGTCCCCTTCGTTCCTTTGTTATCGGGTCGACCTCAAAACCGAATTTGGTGGCAATCACCACGTCATTTCGGAAAGGTTTCAGCGCGTGTCCCACCATTTCTTCGCTGTAAAAGGGGCCATATACCTCGGCGGTATCAAAGAAACGGATGCCTTTTTCATACGCAGACTGTATCACGCGGATCGCGTCTTCCTTTGGAGTTGGGTTACCGTAGGCCCAGGCAATGTTCATGCATCCAAATCCCAATTCAGAAACGGCGAGCGTTCCCAGTTTTCTTGTAGTAAGTCCGTTACTACCTGTCGGTTTCGTATCCATAGTAGGTTTAATTTGATGAAAGGCATTTGCCAGAAGTGTGTTCCCTATTACCAGGCCGGCCGATGCCAGCACCGATCGGGTGACAAATTCCCTTCTGTTGATTCCGTTGTTTTTACCGGTAGCTTTTTCCATAGTCGGTAGGTTGAAACAGGCCGTTGGTGAGATGCGTTTACTGTTCCTCCGTCAGGGTAAGCAACCCTTCGTTCAATCGGGCGCCCTGAATGTCGATTTGGGCCAATTCACGGTCGATTCTGTCTAAGTCGGCTTTGGTTATTTCGACGTCCACCGCGCCCATATTCTCGTTTAGATAGGTCATTTTATCCATTCCGGGAATAGGAACGATAAAGGGTTTTTGGGCTAATAGCCAGGCCAACGCCAGTTGCACCGTGCTGATCTCTTTCTCTTGGGCGATGGTAGTAAGCATCTCGATCAGGGGCATGTTCGCCCGGATTGCGTCGGGCGTGAATCGTGGAAACGTAGCCCGTAAATCGGTCTCGCTGTCGAATTTGGTGTCGGGCGTGATTTTGCCCGTTAAGAATCCGGTGCCCAGCGGCGCCCACGGCACGAAACCGATGCCCAGTTCTTCGCAGGTGGGAATCACGTTCTTCTCGGGTTCCCGTGCCCAAAGTGAATATTGGTTTTGTACGGCTGCCACCGGTGTAATGGCGTGGGCGGTCCGAATAGACGTTGCGCCCGCTTCAGAAAGGCCAAGGTGTTTTACCTTCCCTTCCTGAATGAGGTCTTTCACCGTACCGGCCACATCTTCCATCGGCACATTAGGGTCAACACGATGTTGGTAAAGGATATCGATTACATCCGTATTCAGTCGCTTTAGCGATTGTTCGACAACCCTACGGATCGTCTCTGGCCGGCTGTCCGTCCCCGTTACCTGCCCGTTTTCGTGGGCAAAACCGAACTTAGTCGCTACCACCACCTCTTTTCTAAAAGGGGCGATGGCCTCGCCTACCAGGATTTCATTTGTAAAGGGGCCATACAATTCAGCGGTATCGAAGAAGGTTACGCCTTTTTCATATGCCGCCCTGATGAGGTTGATTCCGGTTTGTTTGTCGGTCGCCGGACCTGTTCCAAAACTCAGGTTCATACAACCTAATCCGATAGCCGATACTTCTAATCCGCTAGCGCCCAATTTTCTCGTTTTCATGTTTTTTCATTAAATGACAGGACAAAATTCAACAAGATCAGAGGATGCCCTTGTATACGGATTACCTAAATAATTACCATTATTACCGATTGGCTTACTGAATTGCGCATCAGTCGTTTAAATGCCATATTTTCGTTGTGCAATTACACATCCTATGAATTTCATCCACTTCAAAACGATAGCCGATTACGACCAATTCAATAACAACGAAACGCTCCATCCGTTGGTAAGTATCGTTGATTTATCCAAAGCCCACCCCAGGCGACAGTATAAGATGGCGTTTAATGTCTATTGCATTGTACTGAAACAGGTCAACTGTGGCGATGTCAAATACGGAAACAGTCATTATGATTATCAGGAAGGTACTTTGGTGTTTTTTAGTCCGGGCCAGGTGGTGGAAGTCCTGAACAACGACTACTATCAACCCTACGGAACGGCATTGGTCTTCCATCCGGATCTTATCCACAACACGCCATTGGGCAAGCAGATCCATGACTATTCCTTCTTTTCATACAACATCAACGAAGCTTTACACCTGTCGGAGAAGGAACGAAAACTCATTATGGACTGCTTCTACAAGATCAGGTATGAATTGCAACAGTCGATCGACAGGCATAGTAAAACCCTCATCGCATCAAACATTGAATTGTTGTTGCGGTACTGCAACCGTTTTTACGACCGTCAATTCATAACGCGGGAAAACCTTAATAGAGGCACGCTTGAAAAGTTCGAAGCCTTACTGAACGGGTACTTCCAATCAGATAAGCCGCAGCGCATCGGGATTCCAACTGTTGCCTATTGCGCCAACGAGTTGAACCTTTCGGCCAATTATTTTGGCGATTTGATTAAAAAGGAAACAGGCACATCGGCGCAGGAATACATACAAACCAAAATCATCGATGTGGCCAAAACCCGCGTATTTGATATCGATAAATCCATAAGCCAGATCGCATATGAGTTAGGCTTTAAATATCCGCAGCACTTCACTCGTTTATTTAAACAGAAGGTGGGATTGACGCCAAATGAATACAAACGACTGAATTAAGCCACGCGGCATATGATCGAGAACTTTTCTTTCATCCTGGCGTTACTGGCGGCTATCGTGTTTGTAATCATGCTGGCCGATAAAATGCGAGTGGCGTATCCTATTCTATTGGTCATTAGCGGCCTGGCGATTAGCTTCATTCCGGATATCCCGTCCGTCAGGATAAAGCCCGAAATGCTCTTTGTGTTGTTTTTACCACCGCTTCTCTATGAAGCTGCGTGGGCCATTTCCTGGAAAGAGCTATGGCGATGGCGCCGGATTATCTTCAGCTTCGCCTTTGTGGTGGTGTTCTTTACTGCGGTTTGCGTTGCGTTGTTTGCCAACTTTATCATTCCCGGATTTTCACTTGCCCTCGGCTTTTTACTCGGAGGCATTGTGTCTCCGCCCGACGCCGTCAGCACTTCGGCTATTTTGAAGTTTGTAAAGGTGCCGCGAAGAATGGCGTCGGTTCTCGAGGGGGAGAGTTTGTTGAACGATGCATCTTCACTGATTGTTTTCCGGTTTGCGTTGGTGGCGGTCGCAACAGGGCAGTTCATATGGCAGGAGGCCTTACTTAGTTTTGGATGGATGATAGCCGGCGGTTTGGGCGTGGGACTTGCGATTGGATTCGTATTTATGCAACTGCACAGGCGCCTTCCCACAAATGCCAATATGGACATTGTTTTCACGTTCATCACGCCGTATCTGATATACATCGTGGCAGAGGAACTCCACTGCTCCGGTGTTATCGCAGTGGTGAGCGGCGGTTTGTTGCTGTCAACGAGACGCTACACAATCTTTTCCAGTGACGTTCGGCTGAAAGCGGTGAACGTATGGGAAAGTTTGTGCTTTCTGCTCAATGGCTGTATCTTCCTGCTCATCGGATTGGAATTACCCGAAATAACAAAGGGATTGGCCGTTGAAGGAGTGCCGCTACCTACCGCCATTTCGTATGGTGTGATTATCAGTTTCCTGCTCATTGCGATCCGGTTGGTGGCTTCGTATATGGCGGTGGTGGTAACATGGGTCGCGAAGCATTTCATCACCGTAGCCGATGCGAGAAATCCGGGATACCAGGCGCCGTTGGTTGTGGGATGGGCCGGAATGAGGGGTGTCGTTTCGTTGGCCGCTGCACTGTCAATCCCGATCAACCTGGCGGACGGAACGCTGTTTCCCCACCGGAATCTGATCCTTTTTATTACGTTCACGGTTATTTTGGTGACGTTAGTGGTACAGGGGCTGACACTGCCGTTGCTGATCCGGAAAGTAAAACTCACCGATCCTGATGAGGTCTATTCAAAAGACGATATCGCGTTGATGCTTAAAAAAGAACTCGCCCATCAGGCACTTGCCTTTCTGGATCGCCACTTTCCGGAAAAGCGTCATTCCCATGCATTTTTCTCGCAGTTGGCGGATCACTATCAGTTGATGAAAGACGCGGAAGAGGTGCGGATTTTAGATCCGGAATCGCGGCGTATCTACGCTCAGCTCCTGCAATACCAACGCGACTGGCTGCTGACCAAAAACAGGAATAAAGTGTTTTTAGACGAAGCGCTCATACGGGAAGAGATACGGTTTATCGATCTTGAGGAAGAAATGATGTATAGAAAATAAGAGCGACCGGTCGTTTTGCCTTTATCTGTTTGTTGTATATCCCAAAAGCACAGGCTATTCCAAATAAAAAATGCTCCCCATAGGGAGCATTTCAATTTTGCAGAGAGGAAGGGATTCGAACCCTCGATACTCTTTTGGAGTATACACACTTTCCAGGCGTGCGCCTTCGACCACTCGGCCACCTCTCTAAAAATGCGGTTGCAAATAACGTAAAAAAATACGGGTTATAAAACTTTGACGGGCTAAAATGCAATCGCCGCCCGCCTTAGGGAAAACGCGGGGCTATGATGGGTCGTGATGGCCACTTAGTTGACCCGGTTGATCTGTTCGACCTTGTCTTTCCAGTATTGCATCAGGCAGAAGCAAACCGCCAGTGAGGCTGCGACCGCTTCGAAGGTCAATCCGATACAATACATGTAAACACTCAGTTTGCCGCCGCCGAAGATGAAACTATCAGGCAGTTTCCGCAGGTAGTTGATGCCACCCATTGCTTCGATATAAATCAACAGTCCAACGATGCTGAGCGCGCCGCCGATCAACGACGTGATGAGTCCGGAAAGGAAGTTCTTGTTATAACCCCGTAAACCGTCCTTCACGTTCCCGCTGATGGTGCGGTTCACGCCATACATCACGATGAAGGCGTTGAAGATGCGGAGCCAGAATACACCGGAAAGTCCGAGTACTTCCAATAGGATGAAGTAAAGCCCGATGCCAAGAAAAATGAGAAAGCCGTTGGTTAATTCGCGTGCGTATTTCATGGGTATTTGTGTTTGATGGAACGTTCAATAGCGTGCGTTGTACTCTTAAATGTACGAACGGATTCGCTAAACGAACCAAAATTTAACTAAAATTAAACCCGAATACGGTCAGGGACGAGTAGGGAAGGGGGTAATCCACGGGTTGTGGCGAAAGGGTTCCCATGGTGTGTGGGCGAGGTCGACGGTTGGATCAATCAGCACGGCTTCGGGTGCACCGTTAATCGACACCCGGCAATCGGCAAACACCTGAACGTCGAATCCGCGCTGCGCGAAATTTTTATGGATGTATTGGGCCATCTGCCAGGCGCCATCCGGCTTGGTTGCGACGAACAATTGTTGTTTCGGCGTGAGTTCGGTGCGGTAGTCGTAGGGGAGTTCCGTTCCCTTGTGCCACACATGAAATTGCAGGTAGCCGGTGCGTTGCCGCAGCATCATCCGCCAGGAAAGTCGATGTCCTTCCTCCGTCCATAAAACATCCCCCTCTATAAACCAATGGCGCAGCGGAAGGGCCAGTTGCACCAATAGGAACGGCACGAAAAAGCCATACAAAATGGGTCTGGCATCGCTTGGTTCGACTACCGGAAGCGTCGATTCCCGACGAAAGAAAACCTTCCGGATTTGTTCGGGCGGATAAAAGAACACCACGAACGACAACGCAAAAAAGGGAAAGATGCCAATCTGGAGAAAGACCGCGTTGAAACAGTGGAATATCAGTGACGCAACGAGTGCTACCGTGCGGGTACGACGCCATACAAACAGCGGAACGACAAACGCATCGAAGAACAGTCCGCCCCAGGCGAGGACCAAAGTAAACCAGTTGCTTACAAGCCACGGCAGTTGCATCCGCTCGGATACCGGTTGTAATGCAATCCGAAGGAAGGTTCCGTCAAGCCAGCTGGCGTATCCTTTAGACACCGCCGCAAACGTATAGACGATGGCGATTTGGAACATAAGCACCCACGCACACCACTGTGGCATCTGCCTTCTACGACTTTTGCGTCGGCGGGCATCGAGCGACACGTCATCCGCGGCGGGAAGAAACCACAGCATCACACAGGTGAGCAACAACAGATAATAGTGGTTGTTATAAGAGGACTTCTGCATGAGGTAGGCGCCCGTCCACAACAGCGTGAAAAAGCCAAGCGACCAACGGTAGCGGTAGCCGAGCATGACCAGTAAAGCCAGGAGGCCCATCAGCGCGAAGTAAGCATACATGCCATAGCCCGGAAGCGGTTGAAGCCATTCCCAACCGATATACGAGAAGGTAAATTTTGGTTCAACGAAATTCGCGCGGATCCACCCGGTAGCAATAGCGCCAAAGCACTCAACGGCCAGCAGCGCCCCGAGAAAAATACGGAACAATATGATAGGGGCATTGTCGACCTTTCGGAACAGGCGCGACGTCACTTTTCCCATTGTTGGATGAACGCGCGGGAGAAATCCATGTCGCGGTGCAGCGCCTCTTTCAACGCCTCCAGCGATGGGAAGCGTTCTTCGTCACGGATACGGGCCAAAAATGACACCGATAGCGTAGCTCCATATAAGTCACCTTCAAAATCGAAGTAATATACCTCAATGGTTTGCCTGTCGCCGTTTACCGTCGGGTTGGTGCCGATGCTCATCATCCCGTAGACCTTCCGGTCGCCGATAGCGCTGCATACGACATAAATACCCTGTTTGGGAATCAGTTTATAGGGTTCGGCCACCTCGATATTGGCTGTTGGGAAGCCGATGGTACGACCGATCTGGCATCCGGTTACGACCGTTCCTGTGAGGAAGTATTCGTATCCGAGGTAGCTTTTGGCCTTTGCAACATCGCCTTCTTCCAAAGCGAGACGGATCTTGGTAGAACTCACCGATACGGCATCGATATCCTGCGACGGTATTTCCTCGACTTCAAAGTCGTATTGCAGGCCAAACCGCTTCAGGTCGTGTATGTCTGCTGTCCGGTTCCGTCCGAAACGATGGTCGTATCCGATGATGATGCGCTGCACATGGAAGCGGTCGACCAGCACCTGTTTGACGAATTCTTCTGCGGTGAGGTTGGCGAAATCCTTGTCGAAGGGATGTACGACCAGATGGTCGAGTCCGGCTTTTTCCAACAGGCTGGCTTTTTCGTCCAAAGTATTCAGCAGGCGGATACGGGAGGGATCCTGCAAGACCATTCGGGGATGCGGGAAAAACGTCAACAGCAGGGTGTCGCATCCGGTTTCGGCGGCGGCGTCCTTCAGGCGTTGGATGATACGTGCGTGCCCGATGTGAACGCCGTCAAAAGTACCAAGCGTCACAATGGTGCGCTGGGCGGTCGAAAACTCCTCTATGGCGTGGTAAATCCTCAAAGCAAATCGTATCGGGGGCAAAAGTACGGCATACCATTGAAATTATGGCACCCGGGGCGGTTCAGTTAGTAGGAAAACCAGATCGATTTCGGTGCGGCGTCCGGGTGGACGGACTTTCAGGTGCCGCGTGCGGTGGTCGACTTCCCATGTAACATTGGTAACTGGTAGTGTTTGGTATCCGGCGGAAGCCGATCCAAAGCGGCCGTATACCACCTTTGTGAGTTGTGTAGGGTCATGGTGTTGCCATTCCACTGCGATTTCTTCCCATGCCTTTCCATCAGGATGTCGGTTGGCGCGACGCTCCCATCTGCAGACGAGAACATGGGTCTTGGAAGACGGTTCAAGTTGTAGCTGCGGTTGCCCAGCACTACCTTTCGTAACCGAGAACGAACGCCCGGAAAAGAGGCGGGCCGAGCAACTGTCGGTAGCGGGAAAGCCCGACACCACTACAGACCGGGCTGATCCCGGCAGTAGTGGCCCGCGGCACATAATCATAAAAAACACCAGAATTGCACACGTTGCGACTTTTCGAATCACATTGCTAAATTTTCCTTATTACGCGCAAAAATCGACGTTTTTTTCAATACATTTGGCGCCTTACTTACAAACTAATAACCCTCATGATGAAAAAGTTACTGATTTTCTTTTTCCTTCTTTCCGTTATGGGAACCTACGCCCAGAACACTTGGACAGAAGTGAATCCGGGAGCGGCCAAGGGTAAAACCTTGATCCACCCGACGGCACAGGATGAAAATCAACGTCTGTTCACCTTTGACCAGGCGGCATTCAAAACAGCCCTTTCGGGTGTCACCAAGCGTTTTTCAGGTGCCGCCGGCGTACTCATTACACTTCCAACCTCTAAAGGAACCGAGCAGTTCCGGGTGTGGGAGAAATCGAATTTTGCTCCTGAATTGCAGGCAAAATATCCCGACATCCGCGCTTATATAGGTAAAGGTGTAACCGATGCCACGGCAACGGCGTACTTCAGCCTTGATCCACGTGGTATACAGGTAATGATCCTGCGCGCCAACGGTTCGGAATTTATCGAGCCGTACACCAAAGACCGTTCCGTTTACGTGCTTTTCCAGTCGGGAACGCGCACCAGCGGGGCACTGCCATTAGCATGTAAAACCGATGAAGTGGCGCTTCAGAAGGGTCTTTCCGCTATGCCACAAATGCAGGCGCGTACAAGCGACCAGGTGTACCGTAGTTTCCGTCTCGCCTTGTCGTGCACAGGTGAATACGGCGTCTACCACGGCGGTACCGTTGCCGGTGTACTTGCCGCTATGAATGCGACCATGACCCGTGTAAATGGCGTATACGACATCGATCTGGCACTTGAACTCATCATGATAGCGAATAATGACGACGTGGTGTATACGAACGCATCGACCGATCCGTACTCTGCGGCCTCCGGAATGAACAACTGGAACACACAGCTTCAAAACACGCTGACTTCGGTTATCGGAGAAGCGAATTACGACCTGGGTCACCTTTTCGGTGCGACCGGAGGTGGTGGTAACGCCGGCTGTATTGGCTGTGTGTGTGAAGACAACCAGAAAGGTAGCGGTATTACGTCACCATCCGACGGCATTCCGGAAGGCGACACCTTCGACATTGACTATGTGGCGCACGAAATGGGCCACCAGTTGGGAGGTACGCACTCGTACTCGGTGTCATTCGAAGGCTCGGGTACGAACGTAGAACCGGGAAGCGGATCGACGATTATGGGATACGCTGGAATTACAGGTACTACGACAGACGTACAGTCACATTCTGACGATTATTTTACGTACGCCAATATCATCCAGATTGAGGCCAACCTCCAAACCAAAAGTTGTGCAACTGAGACGAACCTGACCAATACGCCACCGGTGGTGAATGCCGGTGCCGATTATATTGTCCCGAAAGGAACGCCGTTCATCCTGACAGGTTCCGCCACGGATGCGGAAGGGGATGCCCTGACGTATTGTTGGGAGCAATTCGACGACGCTACCAACGCAACGAGTGGGAACGCGAGTATCGCAAGCGCGACGAAAACCGTCGGACCGACATTCCGTTCCTTTGACCCGGTAGCCGTTCCGTTTCGGTATTTCCCAGCCATGTCGCGCATCAAGGCTAATGCGATCACCGGATCTTTCGAATCGGTTTCGAATGTGGCACGTGACCTGAATTTTACGCTTACCGTTCGCGACAATAATGCAAATGGCGGACAAACCCAGACCGATGCTATGAAGGTGACGGTAAATGATGAAGCGGGTCCGTTTGTGATAACGGCTCCGAATACGGCGGTATCACTTACAGCAGGCACCAACACCAACGTTACGTGGAATGTGGCGGGGACGACCGCAAACGGTATCAATACGCCCACTGTCGATATTTATTTCTCAACTGACACGGGTAATACCTATCCGACCCTGTTGGCAAGTGATGTGCCGAACGACGGATCAGAAGTGGTCACCGTTCCGGATTCAGCCGGATCAGGTCGCCGCATAATGGTGAAAGGCCACAACCATATTTTCTTTGACATCAGCAATACGAACTTTACCGTATTGGCGCCAACCGCTACCCAAGCCATCAGTTTCAATGGTGTGGCCGGCGAGCAGAACAAGTCGATTTGCCCTGGCACGGACAGCGTATCCTATACAATTGCCTACACAGCATTGGCAGGCTTTAGCGGAACAACCACGTTCAGCGCGACCGGGAACCCGGCGGGCACGACGGTAAACTTCCAGCCTTCCAGCATGACGGCAAGCGGAAACGTGACAATGACCGTAAGTGGTCTGAATGCGGCTACTGCCGGACTTTACACCATTGCGATAACCTCGACATCGGGCGCTGTCACCAAGACGATGAATACGTATCTGGGTGTAGGTATTTCACCAGCTACACTGGTTTCGCCTGTTAACCTGGCGACGCCGGTTTCGACCAGCCCAGCGCTTACATGGCAACCGGCTACCAACGCGACGTCTTATGATGTTCAGGTAGCAACTGATGCAGCGTTTACCACCATCGTAGCATCTGGCACAACCACAGCAACGTCGTATACGGTTACCGGATTGCTCCAGTCTACTACCTATTATTGGAGGGTACGTCCTAACAACACCTTATGTACGGGGGTTTACGGAAATGCGTTCCAATTCCAGACGGGCCAGATCAACTGCGCTACTTCAACGTCTACGAATATTCCGGTAACCATCAGTACGGGTGCGCCTTCTACCGTAAATTCTACCCTGTCAATTGCCAGTGGTGTTACGATAGCGGACGTTAACGCCTATGTGCGTATCAATCACAGCTACGTAGAAGACCTGACAGTTACTCTTATCAGTCCCGCAGGAACTGAAATACAACTCCTTTCAGGGGTATGTGGTGACTTGAACAATATCAACGCAACGTTCGACGATGGGGGTGCAACCCTCGTATGCGCGGGTGGTGCTCCGGTAGTGACCGGAACTATTAAGCCTTCGCAGAGCCTATCCGCTTTGAATGGAGAGAGTTCAACGGGCACCTGGACACTGCGCGTACAGGATGCGGTGCAGGGCGATGGAGGTTCTATCCAACAATGGAACCTGAACATTTGTTCAGTTGGACCTGCATTGGGCCTCGATACGCCGGAAGCCCTTACGTTCTCTGTCTATCCAAACCCAAGCAACGGCTTCTTTACGATTCAGTCGGATAAGGTAACCTCTGCTAAAGTGGATGTTATGGTATACGACATGCAGGGACGCACCATCTTCAACCGTTCTTTCGACGGTGAGGGCGCGTTCCGTCAGGATATTCGTCTTGACAATGCACAGGCCGGTGTTTACCTGCTGTCATTAAACGACGGCGGACGCAAAACCGTAAAACGGATCGTGGTAGAGTAATCACCCCGATTTTAGTATAGAAAAAGAGGCTTTCGGGCCTCTTTTTTTGTTCTCGAGGTGTATATTTGAACGATTACTCTCTTATGGAACATTTAGGAAATCTGAAACACCTGAGCGACGACGAGTTGGTCGCCCGCTTAAAGAAAATCCGAAACTACCGAGTATTGGACGCTTTCGTGGTCGGCATGACCATCGGCATCACCCTGTTCGGTATCCTTCAGGGGCGCTATGCCTTTTTCACCTTCTTTCCATTGGCCATTGGCTATTTTATTGCGCGGAACTCGAAGCAAAAAAAGTCGCAGGAAGCGGAAATCGCAAAGGAAATTGCGTCACGTAAGAAAGCCTAGCTGCTCTTCCGGAATCGCTTATTTGCCGTTATAGGTGTTCATCGTATGCGCCAGCCCCGACAACCCGAACGACCGGATGATGTCGCAGGCAAGGTCGAGACGTGGCGGCAACAGGGCGCGTTCGTCGGCACTCCATTCACCGAGTACATAATCGACTTGTTGCCCTTTTTTAAAGGCGTCGGAAATCCCGAAGCGAAAGCGGGGATAGTCTTGCGAGTTCAACACGAGGTTGATGTTTTTAAGCCCGTTATGTCCGCCGTCGCTTCCTTTACCACGGATGCGTATAGTGCCAAAAGGCAGATTGAGATCGTCGGTAATGACCAATACGTTCTCGGCCGGGATTTTCTCGGCGTCCATCCAATATTTGACGGCTTTACCGCTGAGGTTCATGTAGGTGTTGGGTTTTAGCAGGAAGAAAGTACGCCCTTTCAGGCTGTATTTGGCGAGTGCGCCAAGTCGGACCGTTTCAAACGAAAGTCCTTCTTTTTCCGCAAGGTAGTCGAGTATGAGGAAGCCAATATTATGACGGGTAGCGGCGTATTCAGCGCCTATATTGCCAAGTCCGGCTATAAGGAATTTCTTCATGGGATCGGTATCCGGCTCTTTTTTCGTTGTAGAAAATATGGTTGATAGCCAGTTCATGGTTGCAAAAATAGGGATTTCCGATCGTGGCATCAACCGTTTGGACGCAAAGGTCACGGGTAGGCAGTGCGTGATTAAATTAACAAAAGATACGGTTTTCCCGTACTGCCATGTCGCCAGCGTTTCGTAAGGGACGCATGCACCCCTCCCCTATGACAAGCTACGGATTTCCGACGACACTGTGTTACTGGAAAACCGTACGTTTTGTTAAAGGTTGAAAGCCGTCTGCGCGTTTGTATGAGGTGCAACTGGCTGGTTTTAGAAGTGCTGGAAGTGCGAGATGGTGACGGGCGTAAACGAAGCCGCAGAAACTGGAATCACGTACACGGACTGATTGAAGCCCTACCCGTTAGGTCATTGTGGAACCCCACGACCTCCCCGCAGCCCCGATGGAAGCGGGTAGCCCACAGGTTCGGGCGGTTGGCGGCGCGGCTGCGGAACCGCGGCCCGCAACGCCCCGGCCGGACCGAGGACTACGAGCGGACAGCGGGTTTGAAAAGCGAAGGGGAGAAGGGGAGTGCTGCTGCCAAAAAACAACAGGAAATCCCGCTTCATTCCGTCCGCAGTTTTAACAAAAGATGCGGTTTTCCCGTACTACCATGTCCACCGCGTTTCGTAAGGGACGCATCCGCCCCTCCCCTAACACAAGCTACACATTCCCGACGACACCGTTTTACGGAAAAACCGCCTATTTTGTTAAATGTCATCCCGCCTCACTCATAAAAAAAACACCGGCCAAATGACCGGTGCTTTTCTATCAGGTGTTGAAAAATTACTTTTTCTTTCCTTTTGCAGGCGCTTTTGCTGCTTTCGCTGCCTCTTGAGCCGCCTTCATGGCCGCACGCGAGATACGTACCTGGGCCACCACGGTGTTGTCTGGGTGGAGCAGTTTGTATTTGTCAGAGTGCAGTTTGGTGACATACAGTTTGTTGCCCATTTCGAGCTCGGTAATGTCAGCTTCTACGTAATCCGGAAGGTTCGCCGGGATCGACTTCACTTTCAGTTTACGTTGGTTAAGGCGGAGTACACCACCTGCCAATACACCGCGTGACGTACCTACGATTTTCACCGGCACTTCCATCGTCACCTCTTTGTCAGGGTGCAATTGGAAGAAGTCGATGTGCAGGATTTTGTCAGACACCGGGTGGAACTGGATGTCCTGAAGCACCGCTTCGAATTTCTTGCTGCCGAGGTCGATTACGACCGTGTGCGCATTAGGAGTGTAAACCAGGTTTTTAAAAGCTTTTTCTTCAGCTGAGAAATGTACTGCCTGATTTCCTCCGTAAAGCACGCAAGGAATCATTCCAGCATTACGTAAGGCCTTCGTTGCCGACTTGCCCACGCTTTCTCTTTCTGATCCATTGATGGTAATCGATTTCATCGTTAAAAGAATATATAATTAATAAAAAAGTTCTTCCCTCTGCGAGGCCTTTTTAGGGCGTTGCCTCCGGCCCGGGCTTTCCGCTGCTATCTTTTGTTCCTGTCGTCACAAAAGGATATCCGCTTCAATCCCTAACGCGGTTAACTGCTAAACTGACCTTATCGGGTCAACCCGCAACAGCTTCCGCTAGTTACAACCTCCAGTCTCTCCTTCTTCCGGACTTCCCGACTCCATTCTCCCCATCTTCCGAACTTCCGAACTCCCGATCTTCTCCTACATCAAAAAACTCCCACTGATCGACTCGTTGTGCTGTACCCGTTGCATTGTTTCGGCAAAGAGTCCGGCGCAGCTCACCACCCTGATTTTACTGGATTCCTTTTTAAGGGGAATCGAGTCGGTGACGATCAGTTCGCTCAGTTGCGACTTCTCGATCTTATCATAGGCATCGCCCGAGAGGATTGCGTGTGTGCAAATCGCCCGAACGCTCAACGCACCACGTTCCATCATGAGGTCAGCGGCTTTGGCCAGTGTCCCTCCGGTGTCGCACATGTCGTCCACCAGGATGACATTGCGGCCTTTCACTTCCCCGATGAGTTCCATGTATTCGATCTTGTTGGCGGCTTTGCGCTGCTTGTAACAGATCACGACATCGGACGTCAGGAATTTCGAGTAGGCATAGGCCCGTTTCGAACCTCCCATATCGGGTGAGGCGATGGTCAGGTTCTCCAGTTCGAGGCTCCTGACATACGGCAGGAAAATCGTCGAGGCGAAAAGGTGGTCAACCGGCTTCTCAAAGAAACCCTGGATCTGGTCGGCGTGGAGGTCCATCGTCATGATGCGGGTGGCTCCGGCCGATTCGAGCAGTTTGGCAACCAGTTTCGCTCCTATGGGAACGCGTGGTTTGTCTTTACGGTCCTGGCGGGCCCAACCAAAGTATGGGATCACGGCCGTAATGTGGCGGGCGGAAGCCCGTTTGGCCGCATCGATCATCAGCAGCAGTTCCATCAGGTTGTCGGCCGACGGGAAGGTCGAGCAGACGATGAAAACGCGCAGGCCGCGGATCGATTCCTCATACGAAGGCTGAAATTCGCCATCGCTGTAATGTGAGAACGTAACTTTACCCAGCGGCACACCATAGCTTTCGGCGATGCGCTCCGCCAGATAGACACTTTGCGAACACGCAAAAATCTTTGCTTCCGGTTCGTTGTGTGACATCGTAATGTGTTGTAAAGTAGTTAGTTGTTGTGTTTCGCCTAAGCGAGGCGCAAAGGTAGGAATAAAATCGGGGTATGAAAGTAAAAATTTAAGTATTTTTCAATGCAAAGACAGAAAAATATGTACATTTGCAGCCACCAAAACCACTTTTTGCCCGGATGGCGGAATTGGTAGACGCGCTGGTCTCAAACACCAGTGGGAAACCGTGCCGGTTCGAGCCCGGCTCCGGGTACAAAGCTCCTCAGACGAGGGGCTTTTTTTATTGGTATTGCGGTCGAAATAGGAATTCAGGTAGGGCTCACACCTGCTAAGGTTCGAGCCCGGCTCCGGGTACAAAGCTCCTCAGATGAGGGGCTTTTTTTATTGGTGGTTGTTGGTTATGGGTTATTGGTTGTTGGACGGTAGGGTTGAGAGCGTAAAGCGCAGGCTCAAGTTTCCGGGCGTTGTAAGCAATTGATAGTGAAGGACATTTTCTACGAAGTAGGTTCTGAAGGGTGTGTCGGGGGTCTTAATTTTTCCATCAAAACCACGTAATGCGCACACCGCCCCTTTTTTCACATAGCCGATAATCGGTTGTTCGCAGTTACTAAGTAAACCACTACACTTATGTAGTAAATCGTTCGCGAACGACGATAGCCCACTATCTTAGGCGCGCCTTTCGGGAAACCGCAGCGTCGCCCATCCGGACCGTTCATCGGACGTTAGTCCGCTGGTCGCTCACAGAGACGCTACAATCACAAAAGGCGAAACTAAAGTGCTTGTTGAAACCATCTAAGATTCGTTTATGAAGTTAAAAATTACCTTGTTCGCCTTGTGGGCTGTACTTTGTTGCATACCCACGGCATTTGGGCAATGTGTTACCGGTGGATTGTATCCCGATACCGCCTTCACGCCGGCCTGCAGCGGCACCCAGGAAATCGTCAATACCGACTGTTGGGCAGGTGAGTACGCCCAAATCAATATTACGGCGAACAATCAGTATGTTTTCGCCAGTTCAACGGCTACGGATTTTATCACCGTAACGGATGGGGCAGGCAGCACCATCTACGCCTTCGGAACGTCACCGGTGAGTTGGAACTCCAATTCGGTGTCCGGCGTCATTCGCTACTACATTCACAAAACGTCAGGTTGCGTTGCCGAGAATGTCGGACGTATCCGCTACATCACCTGTACGCCGGCTGGCTGCGGACAACCCTCAGGCCTCAACGTTACCAATATCACGTCGAACTCGGCCCGCCTGAACTGGACGGCACCGGGAACGGCGCCAAGTGTCGGATATGACTGTTATATCAGCACGTCAAATACAGCGCCTACCGCCGCCACCGTCCCGACCGGAACCGTAGCATCGACGGTCAACTCTATTTCCGGGCTCAGCGCCTCGACTACCTATTACTATTGGGTCCGGTCAAACTGTAACGCAACGAAAAGCGGCTGGGTGTCTGGAGGTTCCTTTACGACAATCGCCTTTCAGGCGTGTAACGGAGCATCCTTCGGACTCTATCCCGAGACGACCTTCACGCCTGCTTACACGGGTAATTTCGAGGAAATCACCGCCGACGCCTGGGCAGGGGAATATTCCAATGTCAACGTCCTTGCGAATAAACAATATACCTTCACCAGTACCGTCGGAACCGACTATGTTACGGTTACCAACGCCGCCGGTACGGTCGTCTATGCCTCAGGTACCTCGCCAGTTATCTGGAACTCGGGCAACGTGACCGGTGTCATACGCTATTACCTCCATGCCAATTCATCCTGTGGGGATGATTCCGTTTCCCGGCAGAGGTTGATCATCGCGACAGATTCCTGTAACCAACCCACCAGCCTTTCTACCACCAACATAACAAGTTCGTCCGCGACTCTCACGTGGTCAACTCCAAGTACGCCTTCCGGTGGATATGACTATTATTTCAGCACTTCCAGTACCGCCCCTAATGCGGCCACTACGCCGTCGGGTAATCTCAATACCAATAACATTACCTTAAACAATATCCTCGCTCCAAGCACCACCTACTACTGGTGGGTTCGCTCCAATTGCGGAGCAACGAAAAGTGCTTGGTCTGGTCCGATCACCTTTACGACACTTGCTGTCCCTGTGGGTTGTACGACCGGAACGCTCTGGCCGAGTACTACATACACTCCGCAATGTACGGGTACGCAGGAGTTGATCGTAAACAACGCCTACGGAGGGGAGTATTCGAACATCTCTGTTCCGAACAATTACAAACGCCTCACGTTCGCGTCTTCGGTGAGCACCGATTTTATCACCATTACCAATGCTGCCGGAACGCAGGTGCTGGCCTATGGCACGACGCCGGTTGTATACAACGTTGAAAATGCACCGGTGACCTTGAGGTATTACATCCATACTAATTCGGCATGTGGCACACAGAATATAAACCGGAATCGTTATATCACCTGTGACAATACAGTGTGCGTGACGCCGGTCTCATTGACGAGCTCCAATGTGACGAGTTCCGGTGCATTGCTGTCCTGGAACTTCAGCATGTCGCAGGCCGCAAATTATGAGTTTTACGTCAGCACGTCGAGTGCGGTAGCGCCGCAATACACTACCGCGCCAACGGGCAGTTCGCCCACGTTAGCAGCGCCTATTGGCAACCTGAATCCCTCTACTACGTATTATTTTTGGGTGCGGTCGGCATGTAACAACACCGACAAGAGTAACTGGGTATACGGGGGCAGCTTCACCACCCTGGCAACCACCGTTTGCGGAGATCCGACCAATGTTTCGATTATAAACGTCACTTCCAATTCCGCCTTTGTAAGCTTGACGGCTCCAAGCCCCTTCCCCACATCCGGATACCAGTATTATTTCGCGGGTTCCAATGTGGCACCGAATAGCGCAACGACCCCGACGGGTACTTTCCCAGCAGTCGGCCAGGCGAATATCACCGGACTCAATCCGAACCAAACGTATTACGCATGGATACGATCTGCCTGCGGCGGGTCATCGGTGGGCAACTGGGTATCGGCTGGCAGTTTTACCACCGTAGCCGCAGCAAGCTGTAACGGTACGGCAGGTGTCTTCGGGGTGTATCCGCCCGGCACGTTTACCATACCCACCTGCGATGGTTCCGCCCAGGTGATTTCAACAGGTTCGTGGGCCGGAGAGTACGCAAACGTAAACGTCACCGCAGGGAAATACTATACTTTCACTTCATCTGTTGCTACTGATTATCTAACGATCACAAATGCAACCGGTAATATCGTATTTGCCAGTGGCCAGACACCTGTAGTTTGGTATTCGGGGACTACAACGGGAACTATCCGCTACTTCATGCACACCAACTCCAGTTGTGGCGCGGAGCAGGTCAACCGAACACGCTCGGTCAGTTGTGCGGCGCCCGTTGTGGGCATTGTAGGAACAGCTGCAGCCGGTTGGGACACCGATGTGTTCATGTCATCTGTGGATGGGGTCAATTTTACCCTGAACAATTATGCGCTCACCACCGGAGAGGTGAAGTTTCGTCTGAACGGCGCCTGGAACTTAAACTGGGGCGGCGCCACCTTCCCAACGGGAACAGGAGTCCAGGACGGACCGAACATCCCGGTTGTAGGGTGTACCTACAATATTACATTCAACTTAAATACCAAGGCGTATACCTTTACCACCACGTCGACCTCGCCATCGGCGCCAACCGGAACTGCCAACCAGATTGTCTGTAATAATCCGACACTCGCCAGCTTTACAGTGACAGGTACCAACATTAAGTGGTACAGTGCTGCGACCGGAGGAAACCTATTGGCCGCTAATACGTCGGTCACGATAGGCACAACGTACTATGCGTCGCAAAGCAACGGTACCTGCGAATCGCCAACGCGATTGGCGGTGACCGCAATTGCCACTCCACTGCCTACAGCCAGCGCAACGCAAACCTTCTGTACGGGCGCAACGGTGGCGAACCTACAGGCGACCGGCACGGCCTTGAAATGGTACAACGTTCCTGCGAATGGCACGGTCCTGACAGGCGCTACGGTATTGGCAGCCGGTACCTATTATGTAAGCCAGACACTCAGCGGTTGCGAAAGCGGTCGCCGTGCGGTTACCGTAACACTCACGCCTAAAGTGACACCAACGTTCACGCAAGTAGCCGCCATCTGTTCAGGTGCAACGTTGTCTGCATTGCCAACAACGTCGAACAACGGCATTACCGGAACCTGGTCACCGGCGTTGAACAATACCACGACAACGACCTATACGTTTACACCGGGTGCGAACCAGTGCGCGAACACGACGACGATGACCATCACGGTCAACCCAGTCGTGACACCAACATTTACGCAGGTAGCTGCGATCTGTTCAGGTGCGACGCTATCAGCCTTGCCAACGACATCGAACAATGGCATTACCGGAACGTGGTCACCGGCGTTGAATAACACTACGACGACTACGTATACGTTTACACCAAGCGCAGGTCAATGTGCGACTACACGTACGATGACCATTACGGTGAATCCTAAAGTAACCCCAACGTTCACGCAAGTAGCCGCCATCTGTTCAGGAGCGACGTTGTCAGCCTTGCCAACGACATCGAACAACGGCATTACGGGAACCTGGTCACCGGCGTTGAACAATACCACGACAACGACCTATACGTTTACACCGGGTGCGAACCAGTGCGCGAACACGACGACGATGACCATCACGGTTAACCCAGTCGTGACACCAACGTTCACGCAGGTAGCTGCCATCTGTTCTGGAGCGACTTTGTCGGCACTTCCAACGACTTCCAACAACGGCATTACCGGAACGTGGTCACCGGCATTGAACAATACTACAACAACGACCTATACGTTCACACCAAGTGTAGGTCAATGTGCGACTACACGTACGATGACCATTACGGTGAATCCTAAAGTAACCCCAACGTTTACGCAAGTAGCCGCCATCTGTTCAGGTGCGACGTTGTCAGCCTTGCCAACGACCTCGAACAATGGCATCACAGGAACGTGGTCACCGGCGTTGAACAATACTACAACAACGACCTATACGTTTACACCGGGTGCGAACCAGTGCGCAAACACGACGACGATGACCATCACGGTTAACCCAGTCGTGACACCAACGTTCACGCAAGTGGCAGCCATCTGTTCAGGTGCGACGTTGTCGGCTCTTCCAACAACATCGAACAACGGCATCACCGGAACCTGGTCACCGGCGTTGAACAATACTACAACAACGACCTATACGTTTACACCGGGGGCGAACCAGTGCGCGAACACGACGACGATGACCATCACGGTTAACCCAGTCGTGACACCAACATTTACGCAGGTAGCTGCGATCTGTTCAGGTGCGACGTTATCAGCCTTGCCAACGACATCGAACAATGGCATTACCGGAACGTGGTCACCGGCGTTGAATAATACCACGACTACGACCTATACGTTTACACCAGCCGCTAACCAATGCGCGAACACGACGACGATGACCATCACGGTTAACCCAGTCGTGACACCGACCTTCACGCAAGTAGCGGCCATCTGTTCAGGAGCGACTTTGTCGGCACTTCCAACGACTTCCAACAACGGCATTACCGGAACCTGGTCACCGGCGTTGAATAACACCGCAACGACTACGTATACGTTTACACCAGCCGCGAACCAATGCGCGAACACGACGACGATGACCATCACGGTTAACCCAGTCGTGACACCGACCTTCACGCAAGTAGCGGCCATCTGTTCTGGAGCGACTGTGTCGGCACTTCCAACGACTTCCAACAACGGCATTACCGGAACCTGGTCACCGGCGTTGAACAATACCACGACGACTACGTATACCTTCACACCAGCCGCTAACCAATGCGCGAACACGACGACGATGACCATCACGGTTAACCCAGTCGTGACACCAACGTTTACTCAGGTAGCCGCGATCTGTTCAGGTGCGACGTTGTCGGCTCTTCCAACGACCTCGAACAACGGCATTACGGGAACGTGGTCACCAGCGTTGAACAATACCACAACGACTACGTATACCTTCACGCCAGCAGCCAACCAGTGCGCAAACACGACGACGATGACGATCACCGTCAACCCACTCGTAACTCCAACGTTCACGCAAGTAGCGGCCATCTGTTCAGGAGCGACTTTGTCAGCGCTTCCAACCACGTCGAACAACGGCATCACCGGAACCTGGTCGCCGGCGTTGAACAATACGACGACGACTACGTATACCTTCACACCAGCCGCGAACCAATGCGCGAACACGACGACGATGACCATCACGGTTAACCCAGTCGTGACACCGACCTTCACGCAAGTAGCGGCCATCTGTTCAGGAGCGACTTTGTCGGCGCTTCCAACCACGTCGAACAACGGCATTACGGGAACGTGGTCACCAGCGTTGAACAATACCACAACGACTACGTATACCTTCACGCCAGCAGCCAACCAGTGCGCAAACACGACGACGATGACGATCATCGTCAACCCACTCGTAACTCCAACGTTCACGCAAGTAGCGGCCATCTGTTCAGGAGCGACTTTGTCAGCGCTTCCAACCACGTCGAACAACGGCATCACCGGAACCTGGTCACCGGCGTTGAACAATACGACTACTACTACGTATACCTTCACACCAGCGGCCAACCAGTGTGCGAATACCACGACGATGACCATCACGGTCAACCCAATCGTGACACCAACGTTCACGCAAGTAGCGGCCATCTGTTCAGGCGCGACGTTGTCGGCACTTCCAACAACATCCAACAACGGCATCACCGGAACCTGGTCACCAGCGTTGAACAATACGACTACTACTACGTATACCTTCACACCAGCCGCTAACCAATGCGCGAACACGACGACGATGACCATCACGGTTAACCCAGTCGCGACACCAACGTTCACGCAAGTAGCGGCCATCTGTTCAGGCGCGACGTTGTCGGCACTTCCAACAACATCCAACAACGGTATTACGGGAACCTGGTCACCGGCGTTGAACAATACCACAACGACTACGTATACCTTCACACCAGCGGCCAACCAATGCGCAAACACCACGACGATGACCATCACGGTCAACCCAATCGTGACACCGACGTTTACTCAGGTAGCCGCGATCTGTTCAGGTGCGACGTTGTCGGCTCTTCCAACGACCTCGAACAACGGCATTACGGGAACGTGGTCACCAGCGTTGAACAATACCACAACGACTACGTATACCTTCACGCCAGCAGCCAACCAGTGCGCAAACACGACGACGATGACGATCACCGTCAACCCACTCGTAACTCCAACGTTCACGCAAGTAGCGGCCATCTGTTCAGGCGCGACGTTGTCGGCACTTCCAACAACATCCAACAACGGCATCACCGGAACCTGGTCACCAGCGTTGAACAATACGACTACTACTACGTATACCTTCACACCAGCAGCTAACCAATGCGCGAACACGACGACGATGACCATTACGGTCAACCCAATCGTGACACCAACATTTACGCAAGTAGCGGCCATCTGTTCAGGCGCGACGTTGTCGGCTCTTCCAACAACATCCAACAACGGTATTACGGGAACCTGGTCACCGGCGTTGAACAATACCACAACGACTACGTATACCTTCACGCCAGCAGCGAACCAATGCGCAAACACCACGACGATGACCGTCACGGTCAACCCAATCGTGACACCGACGTTCACGCAGGTAGCCGCAATCTGTTCAGGTGCGACCCTGTCAGCCTTGCCAACGACATCTGATAATGGCGTTACAGGAACCTGGTCACCAGCGTTGGATAACACCGCGACCACGACCTATACCTTTACGCCTGATGCGGGTCAGTGTGCCGATACGGCGACTATGACTATTACCGTCAACCCAATCGTAACACCGACGTTCACGCAGGTAGCGGCTATCTGTTCGGGAGCTACGTTGTCAGCATTGCCAACGACCTCGAACAACGGTATCACAGGAACCTGGTCACCAGCGTTGGATAACACCGCGACCACTACCTATACCTTTACGCCTGATGCAGGTCAGTGTGCCGATACGGCTACTATGACGATTACCGTCAATTCAATCGTAACGCCTGCCTTTACTCAGGTCGAGGCAATCTGTTCAGGTGCGACACTTGCGCTGCCGTCAACGTCAGAGAATGGTATCACGGGAACCTGGTCACCGGCATTTGATACTACCGTGACCACGACCTATACGTTTACACCTGACGCTGGTCAGTGTGCGGAGACTACCGCGATGACGATTATCGTCACCCCGAACGTGACGCCTGTATTCACACAGGTAGCTGCGATTTGCTCAGGAGATCCGCTTCTGGCCTTGCCAATGATATCCGATAACGGCATCACCGGAACCTGGTCGCCGGCCTTGGATAACACCACCACGACCACCTATACCTTCACGCCTGATGCAGGTCAGTGCGCCACTACAGCGACGATGGCCATCACGGTGCATCCGGTGCCTGTCGTGAGCACCATGACCGACATTACGGCCTGTGTAAGCTATACATTACCCGAACTGGCTAACGGTAATTATTACACTGCTGCTGACGGTCAGGGCACGATGTTGGTAGCGGGCGACGCCATTACGTCGACACAGACGATATATATATTCGCGGATAACGGCAATTGTATGGCGCAGACGAGCTTCGTGGTGACCATCACCGAAACAGCGGTCATCGATGAACTAGCCGATGTGACCGTGTGCGGAAGCTACACGCTGCCGGTACTCACGTCTAACGCGAATTATTATACCGCACCAGGCGGCGCGGGAACAATGTTGCAGGCTGGTGATGTAATAACGACTTCACAAACTGTATATCTATATGTCGAAGGCGCTATTGCCACTTGTACCGCGGAAAGTGACGTTGTGATTACCATTAATCCGGTGCCGACTGTCGAGAGTTTTGAAGACGTTACCGCTTGCGACAGCTATGTGCTACCATCCCTGGCCAACGGAAACTACTTTACTGCTTCCAACGGGGCGGGTGTGATGTTGAACGCAGGTGATGTGATTACCGCCTCTCAAACCATCTACATCTATGTGACCAATGGTGATTGTACGGCGGAAAGCCATTTCGATGTAATCATCACACCAACGCCAACGGTTGAAGATAGGAGTGATGTGACGGTATGTGATGCGTATACGCTCCCTGCCCTGACAACCGGAAATTACTACACCGAAAGCAACGGCCAGGGTGAAATGCTGATCGAAGGCGATGTCATCACCAGCACACAGACGGTGTACCTATACGCAACCAACGGCGACTGCGAAGCGGAAACCAGCTTTACCGTGACGGTGCTCCCGGCTCCGACTGTCGAAAGTTTCGAAGATGTTACCGCGTGCGGCAGCTACATCCTTCCAGCCCTTGCCGGAGGAAATTATTACACAGAACCCAATGCAGGAGGAACGTTACTTCTGGCCGGTGATAGCATCAGCCAAACGCAAACCGTGTATGTCTATGCAAACAACGGCACTTGTTCAGCGGAAAGCAGCTTTACCGTTATCATCCCTACCGTAGACAACACGGTAGTGGTGAACGAGGCAACGCTTACGGCAAACCAAAGCGGCGCTACCTATCAGTGGGTGTCATGCGACGACCTACCAAGTGTCATCTTAGGTGAAACGGGACAGAGCTTTACGGCTACAGCGAACGGACAATATGCCGTAATTGTCACGCTTGACGGTTGTACAATCATGAGCGATTGTATTACCATAGATAGTTTGAGTATAGACCAACCGGGCACTACCAACGTCATCGCGTTGTATCCGAACCCAACCAATGGGGCTGTAACTGTTGACACGGGCCATCGTATGCCGGATACTATCATAGTAATCGACAATCTCGGAAGGCTGATCAGCCAGTTCAAGCCGACTGCCCTGAAATCGACATGGCAGATGGACGGACACGAGGATGGGGTGTATTACATCAAAATCCAGTTCGGTCAGGAAGAGATCACCAAAAAGCTCATCCTCAGAAAGAACTAACCGCTTTTTTCCAAACAATAAATCCGGATACTGTTTATGAGTGTCCGGATTTTTTTTGTGCAGGCGAATCCAAGAGGTGCGCCGCCCCCTTTTCGATTATAAAGAATGTCTCAGGATCAGCCCGCTCTTATTCGGCACCTGCCGCTTATCGCCTTTTAGGATCATACCCGCCATCAGACGACCCATCGCCTCGAAATCGGTGGAGATCGTTGTGATGCCTTTTTCGACTACTTTTTTGAGTGGCGTTTCGTTGTAGGAGATGATACCGAAGTCGCGACCCGCTTCAAATCGCTGTTCCTTCGCCCGTTCAATTACACGCACCAGGTCGCGGTCGTTGGGGATGACGTATACCTCGCCCGGCACAATTTTCCGTTGGCCGAACGACCGGATGCTGTCGTGGGGAAGGGCCATGTCACGGCAGAACTTTCGGAAGCCTTCCAGCATACCCTGGGGTTCGCGGAAATCCGGAAAAATCAGGATCAGTTTTCCGTATTTCGACAAACGGGAATGCGCCTGTTTCAGTCCGTCGTAAATGTCTTTTGCAAACGGTTGGTACGCCGCTGCGTATTGGCTAAGATTCGGCTGCACCTGGTCAAGCAGGTACACGTCTTCAGGCGGAAGCGTTGCCAGCACTTCTTCTGCTACTTCCAATTCACATGGGTTGATGACGTAATGGGTGTAGTTTCCTTTCGCGTCGTCGACCAGCTTTCGGAACACCTGCGGATTAAAATGATGGAAGAAGATATCTACCTGGATTTCCGTTCCGATGTGTTCCAGAAAACTATTGTAAAGATCTTCCTTGAAACTATTGAGCTCATCGAACAACAGGAATACTTTCCGTTGGATGCTAACGCCCGTGCTTTTGACGTAATAGCCTTTTCCGGGATGGGCGAAAAGGATGCCGCGCTTCTTGAGTTCATCGTAAGCCAACAAAACCGTGTCGCGCGATAAACCGAATCCCAGGCAGACTTTGTTCACCGAGGGCAAGCGGTCCCCCTTCGAAAGTCGTCCGTCGCGGATGGCCTGTTCAACCGAGGCGATGATCTGCCGGTACTTCGGAACGCCTGAATTTTCCTGGATGGTAATAAGCCCCATAACCTCATTTTAGCGTCGCAAGATACAAAACTGGTAGGTACAGGTATGGCATCGTCTTCGACTTTTTTACTTTTGGATGTGAACGCTTCAACCATGGAACTGACGAATATTTCCCGCTTCTCCCAAAATGTCCGTATCCGCTCGTTCGGGTTTACCCCGCGGGGCCACGCGTCACGTCTGTATACGTTGCGGAACGAACGTGGGACGGAATTGGATGTCACCGATTACGGTGCGACTGTCACCTCTTTTCGGATTGCAGACGGAACCGGTAGGGTTCGGGATATCGTGCTCGGTTTCGACGATGTGGCCGACTACGCCGCTTCTTTCCGGTTACGTGCGGCACCGTATATGGGCGCTACGGTCGGACGGTATGCCGGTCGGATCGCATTTGGCGAGTTTGAATGGGAAGGCGGTCGCTTTCGGCTTTCGCGCAACAATAATGGGCATTGCCTGCACGGGGGCAAGAAGGGCTGGAGCCGCCGCATTTGGTCGCTGGTATCGCTTCATGACGGCGATAATCCCGCCATCCGCCTACAGCATGTGAGTCCGGATGGCGATATGGGCTTCCCCGGCAAAGTCACGGTTAACGTAACCTATACCCTCACCGAGCAGGATGAATTCGTCATCGAATACGAAGCCACATCCGATGCCGATACCGTCGTCAACCTCACCCATCATAGTTATTTCAACCTTGATGGGCATACGGGAGACGTCCGCCAACAACAGATGATGGTCAATTCTACCCGCAAGCTCGAAGCCGACGAAGAGAACATTCCAACAGGACGCATCCTGAAGCTCGATCATTGTCCGTTTGACTTCACGTCCCCGAAAAACTGTCCGGAAGCGATCGACACGACCTTCGTACTCGACGATCCGTCGCGACCGGCTGCCACGCTTTTCAGTCCGGAAAGCCAATTGCAATTGCTCGTCTACACTGACCAGCCCGGCGTTCATATATATGTCGGAGGGAATTGTTTTGGACTTCTGGCCGGTAAGGAGAAAGCCGCTTATCATCCGCACAGCGGCATCTGCTTCGAGACACAGCATTTCCCGGATGCACCGAATCACCCGCATTTTCCGTCGACGGTACTGCGGAAAGACGAACGCTATTTCCAGAAAACAATCTATAAAATTCAACCGCTATGAAAAAACTGATGGTTAGCCTTATGGCCGCCGCATTCGCATTGCTTTCGTGTTCAAGCAGTGAGTCCGAACCGAATCAAAACCCCAACCCCGAACCTTCGTTTATACGCGCTGCTGATATTTCGTTCCTCCCCGAGATCGAAGCCGCCGGCAACGCGTTTTACAAAGACGGACAGCCACAGGATGTAGTCACAACGCTGGCAGAGGCCGGCTGCAACTACATCCGGCTCCGTCTCTGGAAGAATCCAGTATCGGGACATTCGACCATGGCCGAGGTTAAGGCGATGGCCGCCCGTGCGCGTGCCGCCGGTATGCGCGTTTGGCTTACCGTACATTTCTCTGATACCTGGGCCGATCCGGGTCACCAGACAATTCCTGCCGAGTGGAACGGTTTCTCGTTCGACCAGATGAAAACGGCGGTATCGGCATATACTTCCGATATCCTCACCCAGATTCAGCCCGATATTTTCCAGATCGGAAACGAAACCAACGATGGCTTCCTTTGGCCTATGGGACGGCTGACGCAAAACGAGTCGCAATACCTCGCGCTTACGGAAGCGGTTTCCACAACCATTCGTGCCGAAGCACCTAATACGAAAATCATGTTGCATTTCGCCGGACTCACGGGTTCCGATTGGTTCTTCAACAAAACGGCTGCGATCGATTTTGATTACATCGGGATATCCTATTATCCGGTGTGGCACGGTAAGAGTCTTTCGGAGGTAAAAAACACTATCGATGCCCTCGGGGCCGCCCACCAGAAGAAGGTGATCGTAGCCGAAACGGCCTATCCGTTTACGTTGAGTTGGAACGACTGGACCAATAATCTTGTAGGGCTAGAAAACCAATTGATTCCAGCCTTCCCGGCCACGCCTTACGGGCAAAAGAGCTACCTGAACTCTCTCAAAGGCACTATCAAAACCACGCAATGGGGTATCGGATTCGCCTATTGGGGAACAGAATGGATCGCCTGGAACGGTAACCAATCGACGGAAGGATCTGCGGCCGAAAATCAGGCGCTATGGGACTTCGACCACAATGCACTCGAAGCACTCGACGCTTTCGCGGAATAAACCAAGCCTTCTCGCCATGAAAAAAAAGGAACTCATACGTGCGGTCACGGCCTTATTTGAAACGCACTACCACACCGAGCCACAGCGGATGTTTCTCTCGCCGGCACGCATCAACATCATCGGGGAACATGTCGACTATAACGATGGTTTCGTTTTGCCTGCAGCCATCAACAAGTATGTGTGCTTCGCAGTATCCGAACATCATGGCGACCAATGCACGCTTTTTGCAGGCGACCTGAACGACACGCTGTTGTTCTCGATTGACGATCCGGTCGTGCCGTCTGACAAAACATGGGCAAACTACCTGTTGGGCGTATTGGCCCAATGCAAAGAGCGCGGCCTACCGGTTCGGGGATTTAAGTTGGCATTTGCGAGCAACATTCCGATGGGTGCCGGACTTTCATCGTCTGCTGCACTTGAATGTGGGTTTGCCTATGCCCTGAACGAATTGTTCGACCTCGGCCTTACGCAACAGGAAATCGCACTGATGGGCCAGCGTTCCGAACACACCTTTGTGGGCGTCAACTGCGGCATCATGGACCAGTTTGCCTCGGTTTTCGGAAAGAAGAACCACGCAATCCGTCTCGACTGCACGTCACTTGACTATGATTACCATACCGCCGATTTTGGCGATTATACACTGCTGTTGCTCGATAGCAAAGTAAAACATAGCCACCTCACATCGGGCTATAATGTACGCCGCCAACAGGTAGAGGCCGGATTTGCGGTCTTGAAGCAACGATATCCCGGCATCACTACCTTCCGTGACCTGACCATCGAACAGGTCGAAGCAGCCCAAGACGCATTGGACGAGGTAATCTACCGCCGTTGCCGTTTCGTGGTGAACGAAATCCGGCGGGTGCGGGAGGCGGTCGATGCACTTGACCAATCCGACTTCGTCCGTCTGGGCGCGTTGATGAATGCTACACACGATGGACTTTCAAACGACTATGAAGTAAGCTGCGACGAGCTCGATTTTTTGGTGGAGGCCATCCGCGCGGAAGAAGGGGTGCTCGGCGCCCGGATGATGGGTGGCGGCTTTGGCGGCTGCTCCATCAACCTCGTCCGTAAGGAAAAACAAAACGAGCTTATCCGACGCCTTTCGACCGCTTATAAAGAGAAGTTCGGTGTTGCGCTCGAAGCCTATAAAGTGAAGATTGCCGATGGTACGATGGCGTGTAAGACTCCTAAAATCGCCTGACAATGAACGTATTTGATCAGCACGAACACCCGCACCGCCGTTTCAACCCGCTATTGGGCGAGTGGGTATTGGTGTCACCCCACCGGGCGAAGCGACCCTGGCAGGGACAGGAAGAGGTTGCCGCCCAAGAAGTGCGTCCTCACCACGATCCGTCGTGCTACCTGTGCCCCGGGAACGAACGTGCGAATGGTGAGGTCAACCCCGATTACGAAGGAAGTTTCGTCTTCGATAATGACTTTGCCGCCTTGAAACCGGACGCCGTAACCGGCGGAACGGGTAGCGGTTTTTTCCGCGCCCAACCGGAACAGGGACTATGCCGGGTCGTCTGTTTTTCCCCCCGCCACGACCTGACCTTACCCGACATGGACGTCAGCGCCATCGCAGGCGTGGTGCGGACCTGGCAACGCGAGTATGCCGATTTAGGTAGCCGCGATTTCATCCGCTACGTCCAGATTTTTGAAAATAAAGGTGCGGTGATGGGTTGTTCGAATCCGCATCCGCACGGACAGATTTGGGCGCAGTCGTCGTTGCCCACCCTGGTGCAGCGCACGCAAGACCATCTTTTGGCGTATTTCGAACAAGAGGGGCGTAGCCTGCTGGCCGATTACCTGAACGACGAGCTGACGGCCCACGAGCGCATCGTTATCGAAAACGACCACTTCGTGGCACTGGTGCCGTTTTGGGCGACCTGGCCTTTCGAAACAATGATTATCAGCAAACGCCACTTTGGCCGGATTACGGATATGACCGACGAGGAAGTCGGTTCGTATGCCGCCCTCATCAAAGACCTCACGATGCGATACGATGCGTTGTTCCGCACGTCGTTTCCGTATTCAGCGGGCATCCACCAGGCGCCAACAGATGGAGAAACCCATCCGGAATGGCATTTCCACATGCATTTCTATCCGCCGTTGCTGCGGTCGGCGGCGGTTAAGAAGTTCATGGTGGGCTATGAGATGTTGGGAGAATCGCAACGAGACATCACACCTGAGAAAAGTGCAGGAATGTTGCGGGACCAGTAAGATTGACGTAGGTCAAAACGGAAAGGGTATCCCCGGTAATTCCTCGCGTATCAAACCAAGGACGGTCTCCCTCCCGGCTCCATTCGATTTCATATAACGCAACGACGTAGCCCCTTCCGATTTCGAAAGTTTCCGATTCGCATCATCTGTCAATAAGCCATGATGGTGGAAGGTAGCATCCAGAAAACCCTGTTCGCCCAGCAATCGCGCCAGAAAAAGCTGCGATAGAGTCGACGTCCACAGGTCATCGCCGCGCACGATGAGGTCGACTCCAAAATACAAGTCGTCTGCCAACGATGCAATCTGGTAGGCCGGGCCACCGTCGCGTTTCCGGATGATGAAATCAGAGGTGCCTGCCTCCAGGTGGCCGATCCGGTTGGTGCCGTCCAACGTTCGCACTGAAATGGGCCCCGCATCATCGGTGTTGATCCGCCAGGCCACGTCGGGCGCGTCCAGGGGAAGTTGTCGGGCACGGCAGCCGGTCGCATCGTGACCACCTTGCTCCGCCAGTTGTTTACGGGAGCAGCCGCAGGCATAGACCCTTCCCGTCGCCACCAATCGTTGCAACAGGGTTTCGTATAGCGGCATCCGCAGGTATTGTGAAAAGTGTTGGTGGAAGTCCGTCGCCGTTTTGGGGCCTTCGTCCCATTCTACTTGTAAGAAGGCAAGGGAATCGAAGATATCGGTGACATACGCATCGCGCGTACGGCCTCGGTCAATATCGTCGATCCGAAGCAGGATTTTGGCGCCGTGTCGTTTGGCCAGCGCTGCCGTCAGCAGGAACGAATAGGCATTCCCCAAATGAAGATAACCACTGGGAGTAGGCGCTAACCGGGTTTTGGTGAACGACGGGTACTGCATCGCATCCGTTTTAGGAAATCTCGCCGCGGATCGGGGTTTCGAACACCGTCTTGAACACGCTATGCGATACGTTCTGTCCTAACAGGTACATGAGTTTGGTAATCGCGGCTTCCGTTGTGATATCCTTACCAGAAATCACACCGATTTTTTTCATGGATGTACTCGTTTCGTAATGTCCCATACTCACACTGCCACCCGCACATTGTGTCACGTTGACGATATGCAGACCGTTTTTGATGGCTTTTTTCAGCAGGTCGAGAAACCAGGGGTCGGTTGGCGCATTGCCGGCTCCGTAGGTCTCCAGCACCACGCCCTTGAGGTTCGGTATGGATAGGATGGAAGACAATACGGCTTCGCTGATGCCCGGGAACATTTTGACGATAGCTACTTCGCTCGACATATCACGGTGCACCATCGGTTTCTTCGCTTTCGGACGGGGCAGGAACCACTCGCGGTTCATCTTCAGGTGGACACCCGATTCAGCCAGGGGCGGGTAATTCGGAGAGGAAAACGCATTGAAATGCTCGGCATTGATCTTCGTAGTGCGGTTGCCCCGATAGAGTTTGTATTCAAAGTAGAGGCACACCTCGCTGACTACCGGTTTGCCTTTTTCCTGTAACGAGGCAATTTGGATAGCCGTAATCAGGTTTTCCTTCGCGTCGGTGCGGAGGTCGCCGATGGGCAATTGCGAGCCTGTGAAAACAACGGGTTTGGTCAGGTTTTCGAGCATGAAACTGAGAGCCGACGCGGAATACGACATGGTATCGGATCCGTGCAGCACGACAAAGCCGTCGAAGGCGTCATAATTCCCGTCGATGATGTCGGCCATTTTTGCCCAGCGTTCCGGATTCATATTCGACGAATCGATGGGTTCTGAGAACGAGATGGTCTCGATGTCGCAGTCGAGTTGCTTGATCTCGGGAATACGTTGCAGGAGCTTTTTGAAGTTGAATGCTTTCAGCGCACCCGTGTCGAAGTCTTTCATCATCCCGATGGTACCACCGGTATAGACCAGCAGTATACGCGGCCTAGACATCGCCGTATTTCATTTGGTTGATGACCGGATTGGCATACATCGCCAAAAAATGCCCGACATCATCCGGGTTCTCTTCGTCGATTCGGATTTCAAGCCGTCGTTCGAACAGCGATTTTTCCTTTTCGTTATACCGGTCAGCGAAGCGGTCGGTTTTGTGCAGCAGGTCGTAGGCGATGAAGTTCGTCGGCCATAGCTTATACGACGCCCGGATGGAGTCGTCAATGGCCTGCGCCAACGATTGTATCTGGGTGTTGGAATGCTCGTTTCCGGCTGCAATGCGTTCGATTTCCTCGTCGAGCACATCGCCCACATGGATGTGGATGCGTTTTTTCTGCCCCATGATACCACTCATCAGCGTCAGGAAATCTTCATTCTTTTCCTTGATGTAGATCTCGTTGTTCGCCTCGGCCTTTAATTGCGGCATTTTGAGGGCATCGGTCGGATCGTATTCATACGAAATGGACACTGGCACCAAACGCACCTTCCGGAAATACGACATTACGTCGCCTTCCGCACCCATCGCAAGCATTTTCAGCACACCCGGATGCGTGGTGTCGTTACCGTCTTTGGTGCGTCCTTCGCGTTGGGCAATCCATACCGAACGGTTCTCGCGGAGCAGCAACTGGGCGATGTATTCAGACATCAGCTTGGAGGCCTGCAACAGTTCACGTGGAGGTAAGCCCCGTAGCACGAGAAAATTGCGGTTCAATCGTGACAGTGTGTGGAGGAACGCCTTTTTTACCAGGTTGTCGCCGATGGCAGAGGCCGTCATGACGAGTCCGTGATCGAACAGGCTACAATTCAACAGCGACGTGTCGAGTATGATATCGCGGTGGTTCGATACGAACAGGTAGGAAGTATTGGGCTGTAATTTCTCAAAACCCGACGTGCTCAACCCTTCAGAGGTCTTGCTGAGTACCTGCATGACCGACTTGTAGATGAAGTTACACTGGAAATCACGGATGGAGTGCGTGCGCGCGAGTTGGTCTCTCCAAACCTCGTCGGGTGAATCGGGGAAGGTGAAGTTCATCAACGCCTTCATCATGGGGTGTCCCGAAATTTTTTGCAACGCTTCGTTCACCTCGGCATCATAAAATGGCCGGATGGCGTCAAATTTCTGCATCGTGTCGGTTTTGGTCTAGCAAAAAAACGAAAAAAAACGCGATTTGCCGTTGCTTTTGGGTTAAATCCCGTAGACGTTGCGTGAATTTTCGGTTGTGATGCGGGCGACTTCGGCCACTGTCGTTCCGTGCAGCGCTGCCAGTTTTTCGGCCACGTGCACGATGTAGGCGGTCTCGTTCCGCTTGCCCCGGTAGGGTACGGGAGCGAGGTAGGGCGCGTCGGTTTCCAGGACGATGTCTGACAGGGAAATATCGGCCAGGAATTGATCGATTTGTCCGTTTTTGAACGTCACGACGCCACCGATTCCGAGTTTCATCCCATACGAAATCGCCTGTTCCGCCTGTTGCCGGTTACCCGAAAAACAATGGAAGATGCCGCGGAGGTCGTCGCCTTTTTCCTCTTCAAGGATTTCAAAGATAGGGTCGAAAGCATCGCGGCCATGGATGTTGATGGGAAGGCGGTATTGCTTCGCCATCCGGATTTGCCGTCGGAAAGCGTCCTGCTGGAGGGGAAGGGTCGACTTGTCCCAGTACATATCAATGCCAATTTCACCGACGGCCACGAACGGGCGGCGTGCCAGTTCCGCCTCCACAAAGGCCAGTTCCTCTTCGTAATCGTCCTTTACATACACCGGATGCAATCCCATCATTATGAAGACCTGTCCGGGGTAGCGGGCTTCGATGTCGTATAGCGATTCTGTCCGCGACTTATCAATCGAAGGAACAAAAAAACGGGTCACGCCTGCCTGTATCGCCCGCTGCATCATGGCGTCGCGGTCGGCTGCAAACTGCTTGCTATTGAGGTGTGTATGGGTGTCGGTAAGAATCATGGTGCGAAAATACAAAGTTAAGATGGTCATATGAGGTAGGGTAAATGAAATTATCGCTGTTTCATACGTACCCTGCATTTGTGATTATACCGGAAGAAGGCTGTCGACAGACGGCCTTTTTTCATTTGGAGTCGTACCTTTGGCATATGAAGGAACTGGGTGATATCCTCCGCCGAAAAGGCTATAGAAAGATTGCATTCAAGGTGACGCGCACCCAACACCTTTCAATCAAAGCCAGTATCAACGGGGTTAAAGGCACGTTCATTCTCGATACAGGCGCGTCGAACAGTTGTGTGGGTTTTGAAAGCGTCGGGAAGTTCCTGCTGAACGCCTCCCAATCTAAGACGAAAGCGGCCGGTGCCGGTGCGGTGGGGATGATGACCCAGATTGCGTTGTCCAATACGTTGAAAATGGGCCGTTGGAAATCAGACGACTTCCACCTGGTCGTATTCGATATGTCGCATGTGAATACGGCCTTGCGTGAGCACAAGTCGCGCCCGGTGGACGGCATCATCGGCGCCGACGTACTTCTTGAAGGAGAAGCGATAATCGATTACGCGGGACACTGCCTGTATTTGAAGTAGACCCTAAAAGAGGTTCCTCTCACCGTTTTTCACTGCTCCCAATTTCAAAAAAACATCGCATTTCGCGATGATTAATACCCTTTGCTACTAATGCAATAGGTTTTTTCATAGAAACCTTACATTTTGTTAAAACTCGTATTTCCAATTTGTTATATTTGGCATACGGCACCCCGTTACGACACTAAAAAGAAGGGTATGCAAGTTCGGGTTTTACGAATACTGATCCTCGCTTTGCTCGCAGGCGGCCTCCTATCGGCAAAGGGGGTTGTGTCGGTGCATAGTCCTGTTTCGGTCGCCCGTTCGGGGGTTTTTGAACCGCCCATCACTGACGTATCCGTGGTGATCACGACCGATTGTGCGCCGCGACCGGGGTTTTTATATACCTACCATATTGTGCTTCGGAATAAAGGAACAGCCGTGACGTCGGCCACCCTTTCGTTTGTAAAAGACACTAAGCTGGGCAACCCCACTTCTGTTCCGGAGGGTGCTTCTTTCGACGGAAACACCCTAAGCATTCCGTTTGACGAATTGCAACCCAATGAAGTGCGTATGTATCAGGTGTGCTACCTGGTGCCATCGCTTCCGGATGTCGGCATTGGTGACTACCTAAGCGCGTTTGTCTCGGTCGGACTCGAACAGGATGTGGCGACGTTCGATAACATCTTTCAAAAAAAGGAAGCCGTTTCGGCCTCATACGACCCGAATGATCTTACCGAAGCACATGGCGAGAAAATTGTGCTGTCGACCTTTGCGGACAATGAACTCTTGTACTACACCGTACGCTTCGAAAATACCAACACGGCCGCAGCGAGTTTCCTGATTATCGAAGACCTGCTTGACCCCCAACTGGATCCGTCTACCATCATGCTGGTCAGTTCGAGCCACTACGTTACGATGGGGCGCACCGACAACAAAGTGCGTTTTCTTTTTCCGGATATCGATCTTCCTCCTTCTATGCCCGATATGAATATAGGGAAAGGGCAGGTCACGTTTTCCGTGAAGCCTTTTCCGGGGCTACAGGTTGGGGACGTCATTCCGAACCAGGCACACATTTTTTTCGATTTCAATCCGCCGGTGTCAACTAACGTATTTGAGACGGAATTTGTAGCGTCATTGTCAAACGAAACACCTGATAGGCCAACGTTTCGCGCATTCCCGAATCCGGTGCGGGATATACTTACGGTGACGGGACTCCCATCGGCGGGCGTTTTCAGCCTGTATGCCCTTTCCGGCCAACAGTTATTGGTTCGACCCAGTTATGATAACACGTCCATGATAGATGTTTCCTTCCTCGCAGCCGGCAATTATTTGCTTCGATGGGAGGGGGAGAATTCACGTTGGACTGTTATGATAACGAAACCTTAGTTCTCTCACTTTTTATGATGAAATCCTACTTTTGGGCCGCTTTGGCCCTTATCTTTTTTACGCTTGGCGCACAGGGACAGGCGGTTGACGACGAGACCACTGCCTTTGCCGGTCTGGCAGTTTCGGTGGGTGTACTCAACAACGATAGTATCGATGGTGAACTTTCCGCATTCAGCATCACTACTGCCCCACTGATGGGCATGGCAGTAATTAACGACCAGGGTACACCATCGCTCGCGGACGACACCATTGTGTATACTGCTTCGCCCGATTATGCAGGCCCCGACTACCTCATTTACAGCATTACCGATGGCGCCGGAATAACCAGCGCCGCCACGCTGTATATTTCAGTGGCCCAGCCTGATCCGATGCATGCGCAGAACGACACCGCATCGGTGGTGGGAGCGACGATGCTTGTGATTCCGGTGACGATTAATGACGATTTCGGGAGTTTCGGTGCGGGCAGTACCGCCATCCAAATCACGGTTTTCCCCCAACACGGACAAGCATTCGTCGATACCAATGGCACCGCTACCGCTTCGGACGACAAAATTCTCTACACGGCGAATAACACATTCTACGGTAACGACCACTTGGAATACCGCATCACGGATGCGAACGGCCAAACCGACGATGCGACGGTTTCCATTACGGTATGGGGTGATGGGCCATGGGAGATAGGACCGGCACCGCTCGCGGGAGACAACAACAGCGTGACCGTCGAGGATACCCCCGTTCCCGTTTTTGTTCTTGCAAACGACAACTTCGGCACGAACGGTATGGCGGCGGGTGCGATGATCGAAATTTTGGCACCGCCCGCGAATGGGGTCGCTTTCGTAAACAACAATGGAACGCCGTCGGTCTCTGACGATATCATCTTGTATACGCCCAACGCCGACTTTAACGGATTCGATACTTTCCCCTACCGGATTACGAATGCGTCAGGGCAAACAGCGGATGCGATGATCACCATTAGCATTGCGCCGGGGCCATTTGAGTCGGATATGCCGATAGCAGTGGACGATACCGCGTCAACATTTGAAGATACGCCCATACTAATCAATATTCTGACGAACGATTCTTTTGGTGGCGATGGGCCAGGTACGTATAATGTAGCGATCGCATCGCCGCCCACAAATGGCTGGGCCGCAGTAAATGATTATGGCACACCAAACGACCCCACGGACGATACCATCATGTATGTGCCAAACCCTAATTTTTGCGGAACCGATTCTTTCACCTACATTATCATGGATTCGGACGGGCAGACTTCTACGGCAACCGTAACCATTTTAAGCCTTTGCACTGATGAGATGCCCCTCGCGGTAAACGACCATATATCCTGTGATAACCAAGCCATCATGATTCCCATTTTGATGAACGATTCATTTGGAGGCGATGGTCCTTCATGGTACCCTATATCGATAGCGACCGCGCCGGCGTACGGCAGTGCAGCAGTAGACGACGGAGGAACACCAAATAATCCGACGGATGATACCATTGTTTACACGCCCGGCGCGACATTTTCAGGTACGGATCAGTTTACCTATTCAATCGCTGATATTGATGGCGATGTATCTGCCGCTACCGTATTCATCGGCCCCCAAACCGCCATTACCTTAACGGCTTTTCTCGACCTGAATAACAACGGGCAGAAGGACCTAAACGAACCAAAGTATCCATACGGGACCTTCCAGTACGTGCGCAACGACACGCTGCCAGCCCATTACCTGAGTAACTTTTCGGGCTCGGCCAGTCTGTTATACGGCCAGCCTGGTGTGTATGATTTTGCTTTCAGCACCAATAACCCACTTTTTTCCTGTGCTACAACGTATACCAATGTTACCATCGGGGCCAATGACAATGTAACGTATTATTTCCCCGTCACCGCACCGGCTGTCACCGATGTGACCGTCACCATGACCACCTATCAATTGCCGCGTCCGGGATTGCCGTATACCTATTTGGTGCGGCTTCGCAACAAAGGCACCGTACCGACGTCGGGCGTATTGAACTTTTTGAGAGACAGCCAGCTCGGGACGCCTACATCTTTACCGGTGGGCGCAACTTCTACCGCCAACGGGTTTTCCCTGCCGTTCAATGACTTACCACCCTTCGCCGTCTGGACCTACGAGGTGCCGTTCCAGGTGCCGACGATTCCGACCGTGAACCTCGGCGACCATATCACGACGTCCGTGTTTGCCACACAGGTTGCCAACGAAAGCCTGCCGCTTGACAATATCTTCGGGCTTAACGAGGTGGTAGTGGGATCCTATGACCCGAATGATATCAACGAATCGCACGGAGGAAAAATTGGGTTGGATGCCTTCGGGGCAGACGACCGCCTTGTCTACACCATCCGCTTTGAGAATACGGGCACAGCCGAGGCTTTTGATATCCTTATCAACAATACGCTCGATGCCCAGTTGGATCCTGCTACCGTTGAGCTTCTCGACAGTAGTAATAACGTCACCCTGGATCGCGTGGGCAACACACTGCGGTTCCAGTTTAAGGATATCAATCTCGAACCATCGGTGCCCAATACCCAAATCGGGAAAGGCTACGTGCAATATGCCGTTAAGCCGATGCCGGGTTTCCAGGCAGGCACGATTATCCCCAACAAGGCCAGCATCCATTTCGATACGAATCCGGCGATCATCACCAACTTATTCGACACCGAGTTTGTAGAGACGCTTTCCATAAACCAGCCGGTTCGTGGCGTCGTGAAGATGTATCCGAACCCCGTATCGGGCGTACTCACCATCGAAAACCCGTCGAATATAAGGAAATTGACGGTTTACACCGTGTTGGGCAAAGTGGTCCTTACGCAAGCATCCGATGCGCCTTCTGTCACACTTGATTTGTCTTCATTCGAAAAAGGCATCTACTTTATCCGCGTCGATTCCGAAGAAGGAAGTCAGGTAGAGAAAGTGATCAAAAATTGATTTGAACCCACAACAGACCCTTTACAGGAGTTTATATGACCTAATTGATAATCCAAACCGAACATGTGAAACACGTTTACTTCTTCTTTTTGCTGTTCGCTGTGTCGCGCGTGGGTGCGCAGGCAGTTGACGATACGGCTACAACAGGGCAGGGCTTCGCCGTGGTGATTCCGGTTCTGGCAAACGACAATTTCAGTGAAGCGACCCTTGAAACGATATCAATATTGAGTCCGGCCCAACATGGCGAGGTGGCCATCGAGGGGAACATGACACCTGCTCCTGATGACGATACCATCCTCTACGTGCCTGATCCGGGATTCGCCGGGGAAGACAGTTTTGTGTACACGGTTACCCTTGTGGGAGGTACTACATATTCGGCTACCGTTTCCATTATCGTAGTAGGAGATGCGGGAGGTCCAGTCGCCAATCCGGATAATTTTTGGGGTAGCGAAGACACGCCTATGATCCTCGATATTTTAGCCAACGATAGTTTTGGCTCGGAAGGACCTGGAACTTTCGTATTGGGCGAGTTGCAAAATGGCTCTACCGCTGTCATTTTACAGAACGATACGCCCAATGACCCAACAGATGATACCATCTTGTATACGCCGGGCCCTAATTTCAACGGGGTAGATGTATTCAACTACACCATTACCAGCGCCTTCGGGGACGCTTCTACGACGGAGGTATCGATCACGGTGGCACCTGACATCAGCGAGGGGCCGTTCGCCATGGACGACCTCGTCAATACTAATATTGACACGCCCGTAGAAATCATCATGCTGATGAACGATAGCCTGGGGGGCAATGACCTGCCCGTCGTTTCTATTGCCCAGCCGCCTTCAAACGGTGTTGTGACCCTCAACACGTTCGATACGCCCTATGCGAATGATGACACCTTCACTTACACCCCGAATAGTGGTTTCGTGGGAACCGATACCTTCCTTTATGCCATTACGGACATAACCGGCTCAGCGTATGCGACTGTCACAGTCATTGTGGGCGGCAACGGTATCCTGCTGTCGGCTTTTTATGATAACGACGCAGATGGGGTTCAGGACGAAAACGAAACGAACCTTGACTTCGGCACCTTCCAGTATGAAGTGAACGGTGATGGAATCATGCACCAGGTAGCCGCGTCGAACGGAAAATACTACATTGATGAAGACGACCCGACCGCGGTGTATGACCTGGGTTATGCGATCTACCCTTCGTTTGCTCCTTACTATACCGTTACGCCGGGATCGTACCCAAACGTCTCGATCACGTCAACGGGCCTAAGTGAATACAAGTTTGCCATTTCGGCCGCGCTGTTCAGTGAAGTAGGCGTTTATCTTGTGCCCTATACCATGCCAAGGCCCGGGTTTCTGTACGAGACGGGTATTTTGCTGCGGAATAACGGCACACAAACGGTATCCGGCACCCTTACCTTCGCCCATGATCCTGCCCTGTCTATCGTAAGCGTATCCGAAAATACAGCAAACGTGACGCCTGCCGGGTTCACCTATTCATTTGCCGATCTCACGCCGAATGAGGTGCGATGGGTCAATGTCACGATGCAGGTGCCGGTAATTCCGACTGTGACGCTGGGCCAATTGGTATTCAACAGCGCGGCGGTAGCGGTCGCATCGGATGTGAACGCTGCCAATGACACGGCTTCCTATTCCCAAATGATCGTCGGGTCGTATGATCCGAATGACATCACGGAGGCGCATGGGAGTAAGATCGTTGTCGACGGCTTTACCGCATCGGACTACCTGACCTATACCATCCGTTTTGAAAATACGGGTACAGCGAATGCCGAGTTCGTTCGGGTGGAAAACACATTGGATGCCCAGTTAAATGCCGGTACATTGGAAATGGTAGCAGCCAGTCATCCATATGTATTGGAACGAAATGGTAGTCAACTTACCTGGCGTTTCAACGACATCCAGCTACCACCGTCGGAAGAGAATACCCAGATCGGTCATGGCTACATCACCTATCGTATCAAACCGCAGCCGGGTTATGCCGTTGGGGATATTATCCCGAATGCGGCCTCGATCTACTTTGACTTCAATCCGGCAATCGAGACCAATGTCTTCGAAACACAATTTGTGGAAGCGATGGGTGTGGCGGACAATATGAAGTATGCCATCACCGCCTGGCCTAACCCGGTTTCGGAGGTGTTTCATGTGAAGGCCCAAAACGGCCTTTCCGTTGACCGGATCGAAGTACTCGATGCGGTAGGTCGTATTGTGTTAGTGGGTAACGGAGAAGAGGTCAACGTCCGATCGTTGCCATCCGGCACGTATTTTGCCCGGCTCACGGTGGACGGGGTACAGAAGGTTGTCAAACTGTTCAAAAAGTAAAGCGCATAAAAAATCCCGGTCTACAAACCGGGATTTTTTTATCTGAGAAACGAATATTAGAGTTCCAACGCGCGTTTCGGATCGTTGTTCATCAACAACTCGCCCGGGTTCTCGAGGCCTTCTTTTACCGCCACAAGGAAACCAACCGACTCGCGGCCGTCGATGATGCGGTGGTCATAGGAAAGGGCCACGTACATCATCGGATGGATTTCGACTTTTCCGTTTACGGCAATCGGACGCTCGATGATATTGTGCATACCGAGGATACCCGATTGCGGCGGATTGATGATCGGTGTCGACAACATCGAACCAAAAACGCCCCCATTCGAAATGGTGAACGTACCGCCCGTCATATCGTCGACGGTGATCTGGCCTTCACGTGCACGGATCGCCAAACGTTTGATCTCGGCTTCGATGCCGCGGAACGTCAGGTTTTCAGCATTGCGAACCACCGGTACCATGAGTCCTTTCGGACCTGAAACCGCAACGGAGATATCACAGAAATCAAACGACACCTTCTGGTCGCCGTCGATCATCGAGTTTACATCCGGATACAGTTGCAGCGCACGGGTCACCGCTTTGGTGAAGAACGACATATAGCCGAGGCTGAGCCCGCCGTGTTTCGCCTTGAACGCATCCTTATATTCATTGCGGATGAGGTTGATCGGCGTCATGTTGACTTCGTTGAACGTCGTCAGCATCGCGGTTTCGTTTTTAGCGGCTACCAGACGCTCGGCTACCTTGCGGCGGAGCATCGACAGCTTGGTGCGCTGTGAACCGCGGTTACCACCGGTCGGCGTTCCCATGGAAGCGGTTGCATTCACCGCATCTTCTTTCGTGACGCGTCCGTCTTTGCCGGTGCCGACCACTTCCGAAGGATTGATATTTTTCTCGTCGAGGATTTTCTTCGCAGCCGGAGACGCTGTGCCTGTCGCATAGCTCGTCGGTGCAGGGGCTGCTTCCGCTTTTGGTGCTTCTGCAGCAGGCGCGGCACCACCGGCCGGTTTTGCCGCATCGGTGTCGATCAGGCAGACCACCTGTCCGACTTTTACGGCGTCGCCTTCTTCGGCCTTCAGCGTGATGATACCGCTGGCTTCTGCCGGAAGTTCGAGGGTGGCCTTATCTGAATCGACCTCGGCGATGGCCTGGTCTTTTTCAACGTAATCTCCGTCTTTTACCAACCAGGTTGCGATCTCCACTTCGGTGATCGATTCGCCCGGTGATGGTACTTTCATTTCTAGGATCATTCGGGTATGGCTTTATGTTGTTTGTAACTTAGTTGAACAGGTTTTTGTCGAACACCATTGCAATCGCGGCCGCGTGGCGTTTTTTAGAACGGGCGTAACTTCCTGCTGCCGGTGCGCTGTAGGCTTTCAGTGAGGCGACGCGGAATTTAACAAGGTTGAAATTCATCAGCATGTAGCTGTAGGCACCCATGTTGCGCGGCTCTTCCTGTGCCCATACGTAGTCGTCGGCATTCGGATAAGAAGCGATGATTTCTTTCAGTTGGTCGACCGGCAGCGGGAACAATTGCTCGATCCGCACCAGGGCCACGTCATTGCGTTCTTTTGCCTCGCGCTCGGCCAATAGGTCGTAATAGAATTTACCGGTACAGAATACCAATGTTTTGACGTCGGCCTTGTTGACGGTCGTATCGTCGATGGTTTCACGGAAACGGCCGTTTGCCAGGTCGTCTACAGACGACACCACTAACGGATGACGCAGCAAACTCTTCGGTGTGAAGACAATCAGCGGTTTACGGAATTTCGTCTTCATCTGGCGGCGCAACAGGTGGTAGAAGTTGGCCGGTGTGGTACAGTCGGCCACATACATGTTCTCGTTGGCACACATCTGGAGGTAACGCTCCATCCGTGCCGACGAGTGTTCGGCGCCTTGTCCTTCATACCCGTGCGGCAATAGCATCACGAGTCCGTTTTGGTTGTTCCACTTATCTTCGGCAGCCGAAATATACTGGTCGATCATAATTTGGGCACCGTTCGAGAAGTCCCCGAATTGTGCTTCCCAAATCGTCAGCGTATTCGGACTGGCCAATGCGTACCCATAGTCAAAGGCCACCACGCCGTATTCCGACAGCAATGAATTGTATATATGGAAATTGCCTTTTGCTTCCGGAATCGTCTGCAACAGCACGACTTCCTCTTCGGAATCTTCCACTTTCACCACGGCGTGGCGGTGCGAGAAGGTGCCGCGCTCGACATCCTGTCCGGAGATCCGCACATCGTATCCTTCCGACAGCAAGGTGCCGTAGGCGAGTAATTCACCCATCGCCCAGTCGAGTTTGTCCGTTTCAAAGAACATGGTGTGACGGTCGGCGATGAGTTTTGAAATTTTGCTGATGAACTTCTTGTCAGATGGCAATTCCGTAATGACTTTGGCGATTTCGGTCAGCTTTTCCTTCGGGAAAGAGGTGTCGACATGCTCGAGCATCTCCTCCTGTCCGGCCTGATGAAAGCCCTGCCATTCGTTCCGCATGAACGGTGTGATGATGGTCAGGTCTTTTTTGCGCGAGGCCTCAAGGTTTTCCTCAAGCATCGCTTTGTATTGTTCTTCCAGGCCTTTTACATAGTTACCGTCGATGATGCCGGCTGCGAGCAGTTGATCGGCATATAGGTCACGCGGGTTCTTATGTTTGGCGATGGCTTTGTATAGCTTCGGTTGGGTAAAACGCGGTTCATCACCTTCGTTGTGGCCGTACTTACGATAGCCCAACAGGTCGATGAAGACGTCGCTTCCGAATTCCATGCGGTACTCCAGCGCGAAAAGCATGGCGTGAACGACCGCTTCCGTATCATCGGCATTGACGTGCAACACCGGCGAAAGCGTCACCTTCGCCACATCCGTACAATAGGTTGAGGAACGGGCGTCGAGGTAGTTGGTCGTAAACCCTACCTGGTTGTTGATGACGATATGGATGGTGCCGCCGGTCTTATACCCGTCAAGTTGCGCCATCTGCACGATTTCATACACAATCCCCTGTCCGGCTACGGCTGCATCACCGTGCACTGCAATCGGCAATACTTTCTTCGCGTCATTCGGGAAATAACGATCCTGTTTCGCCCGGGTGATTCCTTCGATAACAGCGCCCACGGTTTCGAGGTGGGAAGGGTTCGGCGCCAGGTTGATCTGGATGCTCTTACCGCTCTTGGTTTGGCGATCGGCCGTGAGCCCCAGGTGGTATTTCACGTCGCCGTCGAAAAGGGCGTCGTCGTCATAGTCTTTGCCGTCAAATTCCGAGAAGATGTCCTGTGTGGGTTTGCCGAAGATATTGGCGAGCACATTGAGACGTCCACGGTGGGCCATACCCATTACGAATTGCTCGACGCCTTTGTCAGCCGCCGCTTCGATTATCGCGTCAACCCCCGGAATCAGCGATTCACCCCCTTCGAGCGAGAAACGCTTTTGCCCGACGTATTTGGTATGGAGGAAGTTTTCAAAGGAAACCGCCTCGTTGAGTTTGGAAAGGATGTGTTTCTTTTCGTCGACCGAAAACTTCGGACGGTTGTCGTTAACACCAATCCGCTGCTGTATCCACTGGATGACCTCCGGTTTCCGGATGTACATATACTCCACACCGATTGACTGGCAGTAAATGCGGTCAAGGTGTTTCAGGATTTCCTCAAGGGTCGACGGTTCCAGATACATGACCTTGGCAGCGTCGAACACGGTGTTCAGGTCGGCTTTTGAAAGACCATAATTTTCAAGGTCAAGCGAAGGCGTAAACACACGACGCTCGCGCACCGGATTTGTCTTCGTGAACAAGTGGCCACGGGTGCGATAGCCATCGATGAGTTTCAATACGTTGAACTCTTTCTGCAGCTTATCCGAAACGGCACTGAAGTCCTGCGTTGACGCAGCCGACGCCATTTGCGCTACCGGACTCACGCCACCATAGGCAGACGCGCCAAAATCGAATCCCTGGAAGAAAGCCCGCCAGCTCGGCTCGACGCTGTCTGGATTCTGGAGGTATTGTTCGTATAAATCGGCGAAAAACTCGGTGTGTGCGGCGTTCAAGAAGGAAAACCTATCCATAATAGTAGTCTGAGACTCTGTTTGTTAAAATAGCAGGGCAAAAGTACAACAAATCGCCCAAACCGCTGCAATTTTTCTACATTTATACCGCTAATGTTTAGTTAATTCCAATGACGTCACGACCTATTTACAAAGCCATCAAAGCCCTCACTTTTGGGCTCATTCTGTCGATGTCGGTTACCTTGCAGGCCCAGGAGGATCCTGCTTTCTGGGACCGGGTGCGCTTTGGCGGTTCACTGGGTGTAAGCGTCGGGTCCGGGTTTGCCGATATCCTCGTTGCGCCGTCGGCACTGTACAGTTTCAATCAATACCTTGCGGCGGGCACAGGCCTCCAGTTAAGCCACGTGCGGGTCGACGACTACAAGTCTTGGATGTATGGCGCGAGCCTCATCGGAATCGTGAGTCCGGTCGAAGAGGTACAGGTGTCGGTAGAGCTCGAGCAGATGCGCGTCAGCAATACTTTTGATGAGGATCGGTATCCTGGACGGCCAAACGAGACTTTCTGGAACACGGCGCTTTATTTTGGATTGGGATACAACAGCGGTGACGTGACGGTAGGGGTGCGATACAATGTATTGTTCGACAAAGACCGATTTGCCTATAACGATGCCTTCATGCCCTTTGTCCGCGTGTACTTTTGATTGCTACCAGCGGTTGCGGAACCACACTTTCTGCCATTCCCGTTTGAGGATGAGGAAGGCAACGTTTTCCGCCAATTGCATCAAATCAGATCCATCAAGCGCCTTGATTTCTTTTTCTGGCACATCGATGATATACAACAGGTTGAGGTACTCGGCAAACTTGTGGTGCAACATCCGGTAGATGAGTTCGTGCAACTGTACCTTCAGTTCGCCGGGAGTTGTGCTTTTCGGAAAGTCCACGGGCTCATTTGCCAGTGAAAAATCTTTATTAAGCTGTTCCAGCAACTTGCCATAAAGGGCTTCTTTCTCGGCCTCGGAAAGCAACGAGTCGGTATCGCGTGGCGCCAGGTAATTCATACGCTGCGGGCCATCAGTTTTTCTCCGAATGCACGCAGGATCGGTTTCCGGTCTTCCGGCACCTCCATTTCGTCAAGCACCGAAAAGGCTTTGTAGGTATAATCGCGAATTGCCTGGGAGGTCGTCTCCGCCGCCTTCGAAGAAAGAAAGATGTCTTTCACCGAGCGGATTTTATCGGCGTTGTCCTGCGCGTGGATTGAATAGAGTTGCAACAACGCCTCCCGTTCCGACGGCGCTGCCTGTTCGAGGGCCTTTAAATAGAGATAGGTCTTTTTATTTTCAATGATGTCGCCTCCGATCTGTTTGCCAAAGGTCGCCGCGTCGCCAAAGGCATCGAGGTAATCGTCCTGTAATTGGAACGCAATGCCCAGGTAGCGTCCAAAATCGTATATGGCTTCTTTGTTTTTTTCCGAAGTTCCGGCCACGATACCGCCCATCTTAAGCGCGGCACCCAACAAAACCGCCGTTTTATACTCAATCATCTTCAGGTATTCCGGAATGGTGACATCGTCGCGCGTTTCGAAATCCACGTCCCATTGCTGGCCTTCGCATACCTCAAGGGCCGTCTGGCTGAATAACTTGGCAAGCTCGCGGAACACAGCGGGCTCGTAGGCTTCGAAGTGGCGGTAGGCGAGGATGAGCATGGCGTCACCCGACAGAATACCGGTGTTGAGGTTCCATTTTTCGTGTACGGTTTCGTGTCCGCGTCGCAACGGCGCATGGTCCATGATGTCATCGTGCACCAATGAAAAATTGTGGAATACCTCCACGGCTGTCGCGGCAGGAAGTGCGTGTGACACATCCGCCCCAAAAAGTTCCGCCGACATGAGGGTCAGTACCGGCCGGATCCGCTTTCCGCCCAACCCCATGATATACGCAATAGGCTCGTAGAGTCCACGCGGGTTATCCGGCAGCGTTTGTTGATCGAGATGTTGCTGGAAGAGGTCTTGGTAGGCGGCAAGTGGTTGCATGGGAAAAATTTGCGCAAAGATAGCGGGAAAAGTGGAAATGAACGAGTTGTAATTAGGTCAAGGAAACGTCAAGGGCGTTGGGTCGACTTCCGCTCTACCACCCGCGTTGGGAACGACACCGTGCGGGGTTGCGGACGTGTCTGCTCGCGTGCGGCCGTCATTTCTTCCAACAGCAAACCGAAGGCCGCTTCGCCGATCTCACGACCGGGTTGTTCGATGCTGCTGAGCGGCGGATTGATGACCTGCGACATAAACCAGTTGCTGAACCCGATAACGGCGATGCGTTCGGGTACGGCGACCTTCCGTTCGTTGAAGAGGTCAAGGGCCCCAACGGCCACCAGGTCGGTAATGGCGAACAAACCGTCTACATCCGGATGCTCGTCAACGATCCGGGCGGCGAACGCACGTCCCTCTTCAAATGTCACGCGTTCGCAGGTATACACCAACGAGGGGTCGAAGGCAATACCATTGTCCTGCAACGCCTTTTTATATCCCATAAACCGATCAATGGCGTTCTGGGGGTTCACCGGTCCGCGGATGTGGGCAATCCGACGGCAGCCTTTGTCGATGAGATGTTGCACGGCAGAGGCAGCAGCGGCCCGGTCGTCAATGATGACTTTCGAAGACGGAATCAGTTTTGAAATTTTATCAAACTGGACGAAAGGAATGCCCCGCGCCACAATCTCCCGAAGGTGGTCATCGTCGTTCGATTCGTTCGACAGCGACATCAGGATGCCGTCGACCCGTTTTTGTATCAGAAGGGCCACCTGTTTCTTTTCAAGTTCGAGCGACTCGTTCGACTGTAGGATGATGACCAGGTAGCCGTGTTGTTCGGCCTGCCCGATGATGCCATCGATCACATTCGAGAAGAAGTGGTGCGCTACCTCGGGGATGATGAGTCCAATCGTGCGGGACTCACGCGTGCGAAGGTTTACTGCAAAACTATTGGGTTGGTAGTGCCATTTTTCGGCAAGCTCCATCACCGCTTTCCGCGTTTTGGGGCTGACGTCCGGATACCCTTTCAGTGCTTTCGACACCGTAGTGACCGAGATGCCAAGCTGCTCGGCGATTTCCTTTAATGTGGTTTCTTTCATGGGCCGGACGAAGTACTTCAGAAAAATCGAAAACGATTTCGGTAATTTCGAAAACGATTTCGGTTTTGTAAGCCGATATTTTAATTAACAGGCTTTTAACTTCGGCATGCAAATTAATTAATCAAAACCGAAAATGAAAAACTCTACCCAATTACTCAAAAGAGTGGGCCTATGGATGGCCTTACTCCTGGTTCAGGTAGCCGTCGCACAGGGCCTGTCGGTCAGCGGAACGGTGAATGATGGCCAGGGGATGCCGCTGGCGGGTGCCAATGTAAAGGCACAGGGCGCCAGTACGGTTTCAGATGCAGACGGACGTTACAAGCTGTCAGGACTGAAACCAGGTGCGACGACGGTCAGCGTATCGTATGTCGGATCGAAAACCCAGGAGCGTTCGTTTGACCTCACATCCGATCGCACCGAAGATTTTACCCTTCAGGATGAGGCAACGTCGCTTGACGATGTCGTGATTACAGGTGTGGTCAATCCACGTTCGAAAGTACGCTCAAGCGTGTCAATTACGTCACTAGATGTGCAACAGGTCCAACAGGCCGCGCCGCGCTCCACTGCCGAGATCTTCCGTACCATTCCGGGTATCCGCTCAGAATCATCGGGTGGGGAAGGTAACTCCAACATCGCCGTACGCGGTGTGCCGATTTCGTCAGGTGGTTCCAAATACCTGCAGATCCAGGAAGACGGCCTACCCGTATTATTATATGGTGACATCGCCTTTTCAACGGCCGATATCTTTACCCGTTTCGACGGAAACGTAGCGCGCATCGAAGCCATCCGTGGCGGTTCTGCGTCAACGTTGGCTTCCAACTCTCCGGGCGGTATCATCAACTTTATCAGCAAGACTGGTAAGACAGAAGGCGGAACACTGAGTTCTTCTTTCGGTTTGGATTACCGCAACTTCCGCACCGATTTCGATTATGGCGGATCATTGGGCAACAATTTCTATTTCCACACCGGCGGTTTCTACCGCAGCGGCGAGGGCGTGCGTGAAGCCGGCTTCAATGCCAATGACGGTGGGCAATTCAAATTCAACATTACAAAAGAATTCGACAAAGGTTCGATCACGGTTTACACCAAATTCCTCAACGACCGCGCGGCTGCCTACATGCCGATGCCAATCAAGGTAACAGGCACTAATTCAAGCCCGACGTGGAGCGACGTAGACGGTTATGACGCCACTACCGGTGCGTTGCAGACACCCTTTTTGACGCAAACGCTCGGACTCGGTTCGAACGGGGCACTTCGCCGTGGAGATGTTCGCGACGGTATGCATCCGGTCAGCAAATCAATCGGTATCAGCGCCAATTTTGAACTGGAAGACGGATGGAAAATCTCTGAGAATGGTCGTTTTTCGTCTAATTCCGGAGCCTTCGTAGCACCGTTCCCTGCTCAGGTAGGTACCGCTGCCGATATCGCCAATTCTTTCGGTGCCGGTTCGACGCTGACCTATGCCAACACAGGCACGGCGTTCAACAACCCGAACGGACTCGTAGCCCGTATCCACATGTTCGACGTCGACCTGAACAACATGAGCAACTTCATGAACGATCTCCGCATCACCAAGAAGATCGAGTCGGCAGGTGTTGGCATTACAGCGGGTTATTTCAAATCCATCCAGAATATTTCGATGTCGTGGTTGTGGAACTCTTACCTGCAGGAAGTATCGGGTTCAGATGCCCGACTCCTGGATGTGACTGATGCTTCCGGCAACTCATTGTCTGAAAACGGATTGTATGCCTATGGTACGCCGTTCTGGGGCAACCTGGCGCGTAACTATGACACCCAATACAACGTAAGCGCCCCCTACCTCAACCTTTCATGGGATGTAACCGATGCGTTGTCATTCGAAGGCGGTATCCGCTACGACCTCGGTCGCGTTACCGGTTCTTTCGCAGGCGGCGTCAGCCGGACGTTTGACGTCAACAACGACGGTGCTATTTCAGCGCCAGAGCAGAATGTGTTCGCTATCGACAATGCCAACGCAACAGCCGTGAACTACGACTATAAGTACACCTCATTTACGTTAGGTGGTACCTATATGTTGGGCGAACAACGCTCGGTATTCGCACGTTTCAGTCGTGGTGGTTCGGCCAAAGCGGATCGTATCCTGTTCTCCGGACTCAACTACCTCGACGGTGACAAAATCAACGCGAAAGACATGTTGACACAGGCGGAGATCGGTTATAAGCAGAAATTCTCGAAAGGCTACGTATTCGCTACATTCTTCACCGCTACTACATCGGAAGAAGGTGGTTACGAAGCGACGACGAACAGCATCATCGAGAACGATTACAAGTCGATGGGTCTTGAACTCGAAGGCGGATACAACCCAACAGCGGAACTGAACCTGCGCGGTGGACTGACCTACACCAAGGCCGAGATCACCTCAGGCGCGAACGACGGAAACGAGCCACGTCGTCAGCCAAAGGTGATGTATAACTTCACACCGAGCTACCAGTTCTCTAAGAATAAAAGCAACCTGATCGGACTTACCTTTATCGGACAGACCAAAGCCTATGCGCAAGACAACAATGAGTTGGTGATGAACGGTTTCCTGATGGTAAACGGGTTTGTAGAGTTCGGTATCACCAAAGGTTTGTCGCTCAACGTTTCGGGCAACAACCTGTTTGACACGCTGGCCATCACCGAAGCGGAGGAAGGCAGCATCACCGACAACGCTACCAATTATGTGAGGGCGAGACCGTTCCCGGGAAGGTCGCTCAGCATGACGTTGTCGTACCGGTTTTGAGTTTTTTCATATTTGTTAAATTGGGGTCCCCTCGCTGCTAAGCCAGGGGACTTTTTACCTACGTCACATGAAAGCATCCAAACACCTCAGCTTCTGGCAGATATGGAATATGAATTTCGGATTTTTCGGAATCCAGTTCAGTTTCGGGCTGCAACAAAGCAACATGAGCGCCATCTACAAATACCTCGGCGCCGACGAGGCCTCGTTGCCGATGCTTTGGCTCGCAGGCCCGGTCACCGGATTGGTGTTGCAACCCATCATCGGTGCCATGAGCGATGCGACCTGGTCAGAACGGTTCGGACGACGGAAACCCTATTTCCTCATCGGGGCGCTGGTGTCGAGTATCGCGCTGGTGCTGATGCCGTTTTCATCTGCGCTGTGGATGGCCGCCGGACTGCTCTGGATCCTTGATGCGGCGAATAACATTGCCATGGAACCCTATCGCGCTTTTGTGGCCGATCGCCTCGAAGAGAAGCAGCATTCGATCGGTTTCCTGATGCAGAGTTTCTTTACCGGTTTAGGCATCACCCTGGCGAATTTTACCCCGGCACTCCTGGTGGGGTTCGGCGTGTTGACGTTGAATGGCAAACTGTCGAACGGTATTCCGGTATACACCTACTGGGCCTTCTTCATAGGTGCCGCAGCTGCGTTGCTTTCTGTTTTACTTTCCGTATCCACGACCCGCGAATTTCCACCTGACGAAGACGAACGACGATTGTTGGAAGAAGCGCGGAAGAAAAACCTTTTTGCCCGCACGTTCGGCGAAATCGGTACCGCCATGAAAGAGATGCCCTTGACGATGAAGCAACTCATACCCGTGAAGTTTTTTACCTGGTATGCGATGTTTTGTTATTGGGAATACATCACCTCGGCGTTGTCATCGTCGATTTTCCACACAACCGACCAGCATTCGGAAGGCTTTTCACAGGCGCAGCTACTCACCGGAAACCTCAACGGAACCTACAATGTCATCTGCTTCCTGTGTGCGTTTGCCTTAGTACCACTCGCCTTGAAGATGGGCGCCAAACGCGTGCATTTTCTGGCACTGGCACTGGGCGGCGCCGGTTTACTGCTGCTGCCGATGCTCGACCACGGCACCCAGCTTATCGAGTTGCCCAATCCGTTTGGCACGCCACTTTCCATCAGTCAGGTCTACGTGTACCCCATCGGTCTGGGCATTGCCTGGGCCTCGATGATGGCCATGCCGTATCAGTTGCTGGCAGCGTCGATTCCGAAAGAGAAACGCGGCGTTTACATGGGAATCTTCAATATGTTTATTGTCATACCGATGATCATCCAGATCATTACGATGCAGTATTTTGTATATGACTGGCTTGGACAGGATCCCGTTGCGGTGATTCGCATGGCTGGAGTTTTCCTGATCCTGGGTGGACTTTTCAGTTTACGTATTAAAACCCCAAATACGGCAGGCTGATGGTTATAGCACAGTATACAGACGCGATTTCGCTGCTTCAGCGCGTGCGGTCGCCGCATGGGTTCCTGGCCAGTGCCGCCGAAACCGATAATTACCATCGGGTTTGGGCGCGTGACGGCGTCATCTGCGGGCTCGCTGCGTTGGCGTCGGGTGATACGCAGTTGATGGAGGGCTTCCGGGCCACACTCCAAACGCTGGCGAAGGCCCAACACGAAAGTGGTACGATTCCGTCGAATGTAGCGGTGGGCCAAGGAAAAACCGACATTAGTTACGGCGGATTGGCAGGCCGTGTCGACAATGCGTCCTGGTTCGTAATCGGGGTCTGTGCATATGCTCACGCCGCAGGCGACGAAGCATTCGCGAAGGAAATGGAGACGCCTATCAGGCGGTGTCTTACCCTGATGCAGGCGTGGGAGTTCAACAACCGCCATTTGATGTATGTGCCCCTGTCAGGTAACTGGGCAGACGAATACATAACGGAAGGGTATACCTTATACGACCAATTACTCCGAATCTGGGCGTTGCGGTCGTTTTCGAAATGCTACCGCGCTCCCGAGGCACGGCAAAAAGCAGATGCGATTGCGGAAACGGTCGTCCGGAATTTCACTGCCTACGGTGCAGGCGCCTACTACCATGAAAAAGCCTATGCCGCCGCTTCTTTCACACCCTTTGCCCCCTGCTGTTTTACGCCGGCTGGTTATAAACCCCAGTTCGATGCCTTTGCCCACGCGCTTTTTTTATTGTTGGATGTATGGCCAACGGAGGCACGTCCTTCTTTACTTGAGCATTGCAAAAAGCTGGCGGCTGCCCTGCCCCTTGGGATGCTTCCCGCTTTCTGGCCCCCGGTGCAGCCGGGCGACGCCGAATGGAACCTGCTGGAAAACAATTGTAAGTACGAGTTCCGCAATTTCCCGTATGAATTCCACAACGGCGGAAGCTGGCCGATGGTCAACGGTTTTTATGGCATGGCCCTGGTGGCATCCGGCGAACGGGAGGCTGCCGAAACACTATATAACGCCATCGCATCGGCGAACGCCCAAAGCGACGGTGGGTTCTATGAGAACTTCCACAGCCAGACCGGCGCACCCATCGGCGTGCCCCATTGCAGTTGGTCGGCCGCCGGACAGTTGCTGTTGCACCAGTATTTATACCAAGAATTTAAATTCGATTTTTCGTGAAGCCCCACATTGACATCATTTCTGCAGGCGAGATATTAATCGACTGCATCGGCGCTGAGATCGCGTCGTTGCCGCATACCCGGGAGTTTCAACGGTTTCTGGGCGGATCGCCGACGAACGTGGCAGTCAACGCGTCACGACTTGGGCTTAACGTGGCGTTGGTGGCTACGATCGGTCAGGACGCGTTTGGCGTTTTTGCCGGACGGAAACTGGAAACGACTTCGCTTGACACCACCTACCTACGCCGCACGACCGACCAACCCACCTCCGTGATTTTTGTGTCGCGTTCGATAGCGACGCCTGATTTCATTCCCTACCGCGAGGCGGATCGCCATATTCTGCCCGAGCAACTGCCGGACGAACTATTGCGGAATGCCTCGATTTTCCACACTACCTGCTTTGCCCTCAGCGCCCAACCGGCCCAACAAACACTACTCGATGCGGCCCACAAGGCATCGCGATGGGGTGTGCAAACCAGCCTCGACCTGAATTATGCCGCGCGCATTTGGCCGGATAGGGAAGAAGCACACCGCGTGGTAGCCCGCTATATGGAGTCGAAGCCGTTGTTGAAAATAAGCGATGACGATGCCCTGCGGTTCTTTGGTGTGGCGTTGGAGGATGACGCCCTTTTTGCCTATTTCCATGCCCATGGCGCGTCGACGATCTGCCTGACGAAAGGCAAAGACGGTGTCGTCGTGTCGGATAAAGAGCAAGGCCTGTTGCGCCGACCTGCCGAAACCGTAGAGGCGGTTATTGATGCCACTGGTGCCGGTGATGCGTTCTGGACGGGCTTCCTTTTTGCACGACTCAAAGAGCGGTCACTAGATGACTGCATCGGCGCCGCCCAACGACTGGCCGCCATGAAATTGCAGCATATCGGGAAGATACCCGATCACCCCGATCTGGCATCACTCCTGTAAGATTGAGTTGGTTTGATTTGATTCCGCCTGGCATCCGAACGAAATACGGACCGCCAGGCGGATTTCGTTTTCTATGTTACCGCTCTGTTAAAAAAACGTGAAAACCATGGAAACTTTTTTTGTATTCAAAGTTTCCATTCTACTTTTGTACCCGAATTACAAAGGTTTATGAAAGATAAGATCGTAAGCAGGGCGACCGACATGTTCCTGAAGCTGGGCTTCAAGAGCATCACGATGGACGATATCGCCAGCGACATGTGCATCTCAAAGAAAACCATTTACAAGTTCTTCACCAATAAGGAACAACTGATCGTAGAAGCGGCCAACCTCGTTCACCGGACGGTATATGATGCCATAGACCAAACGATGAAGAGTGGTTTCAACCCTGTTGAGGAGAACTTCGAGGTACGCAAGACGTTCAAGGCGATTTTCCAGGCGGTAGAAAAATCACCGCTGTACCAACTCAAGAAGCACTATCCGGAAATCTACCATGAAGTGGTGCACCGCGAACGCGACGTCTGCCACAGTTTTATGCGGGAGAACATCAAGAAAGGTATCGCAGAGGGCTATTACCGTCCGGATACGGATGTTGAAAGTGCCGTGGAGTTCTATTACACCATCGTCTTCCACATAAATGAAACGAATGTCTACGAGCGTGATGCGTATGACAAAGAGCTTGCAGCCCTGATCTATCACACCCGCGCCATCGCCACGGATAAAGGGGTGGCCGAACTAGAACGCCAGCTAGCCGTACATCCGGAAGGCAACCCATCAAACGAAACACAAATCTAATCGCTCTGTTATATGAAACAACTCACCCTACTCTTTTTCTTCATCCCGCTGCTGTCTGTGTTTTCGCAGGACGGAAAGCCACAGGCCTTTTCGCTCCGGGACGCGATTTCTTATGGACTGGAGCACAACTACGACGCCGTAAACGCGTCTCGTGATATCGATAAGGCGAAAGCCCGCAAGTGGGAGACCACGGCAGCCGGACTTCCGCAAATCAACGGAAATGTGAACTACGTCAACAACTTCAAACTACAGAAATCGGTTATTCCGGGCGAGATCTTCGGCGGGGCTCCCGGTAGTTTCGTTGAGGTGGCATTCGGCACACGCCACACCATGGCCGCCAGCGCTACCCTCAGCCAGTTGATTTTTGACGGTTCGTATATCGTGGCCTTGCAGGCGGCGAAGACCTATCTGGCCTACTACCAAAACGCCAAACAGAAAAGCAACCTGGAGATTCGGGAGCAGATCATCAACGCCTACGGAACGGTTTTGATGGTAGAGGAAAACATCCGCATCCTCGAAAGCAACCAGTCCTCCTTGCAAAAAACCTTCGGGGATACCCGCGAGACGTTCCGCAATGGATTGGTTGAGGAAGAAACGGTAGAACAATTGCAGATCACACTTGCGTCCGTCCAAAGCAGTCTCGACAATGCCCGTCGCCTGCGCGATATCGCCTACGAGATGCTGAAACTCTCGATGGGTATCGACCTGTCTGAGCAGATTGTGCTGACCGACCAACTCGACACGCTGACGACGTCTAATATGGACCTGGCGCTCACGCAACCGGCGTTCAACGTCGAAAATAACATCGACTACCAAATCGCTAAGAACTTCCGCGACCAACGGTTGTTAGAGTACAAGCTCGAACGCAGCAAGGCCCTTCCGTCGCTGTCGGCGAATGTGAACCTGGGCACCAACGCATTCGGCAACCAATTCGACTTTTTCCAGGGCGATAAAAAATGGTTCGATTATTCGAACGTGGGCGTCACCCTCAACGTGCCGATCTTCAGCAGCTTCGGACGTAAAGCGCGTACCGACCAGGCCCGCATCGCGCTTGAACAGTCCAAAACGCAGCTTACCCAGGCAGAACAGGCATTGCGCCTCGAGTTCGAACGCGCGAAAAGCGAATACGACTTCAGTATCTCCCAATACCAAACCGCCAAAGAAAACCTGGCCCTGGCCGAACGTATCGAGCGCAAGCAACAAACCAAGTTCACCGAAGGTCTTTCGTCGAGTTTTGACCTGAGCGACGCCCAGCGCCAGTTGTATTCCGCCCAACAGCAATACCTCCAGTCGATGGTCGACATCATCAACAAAAAAGCCGCATTCGAGAAAATTATCAATCAGTCTAAATAAACAAACATGAAAAAACTATCACTATATGCTGTTGTGGCGCTGTTCGCCGTTTCATGCGCCAAAGATGCGAAGAGCCTCGACAGTATGGTCGAGAAGAAAGATACGGCTGCCATAGCGGCACGTAAAACCGAACTGGAAGCCGAACTGGCCAAAGTCGACTCGGCCCTTGCCAAATTGCAGGGCACCAAGGTTGAGCAGGCATTGGTTTCCTTCTACACCGTCAAAGACACCGTCTTCAACCACTTTGTAGAAGTGCAGGGAAGCGTGGATACAAAGCAGAATATCATCATCTATCCGGAGTTTGCCGGTACGTTGGAGGCGGTTAACGTGAAGGCCGGACAACGTGTCACGAAAGGACAGGTGCTGGCCCGCATCGACGACGGCGGATTAGGACAACAGGTCGCCCAGTTGGAAACACAGGCAGCCCTTGCCAAAACCACCTTTGAGCGTCAAAAGCGTCTGTGGGACCAGAAAATCGGTTCAGAGATCCAATACCTGCAAGCCAAAACCAACATGGAGGCCCAACAAAAAGCAGTTTCCCAGGTGAAAGCGCAATTGGCGAAAACCGTCGTACGGGCGCCGTTCACCGGCACCATCGATGAGGTAATGGGCGAGCGCGGACAGGTCGTGGCACCGGGCCAGGGACTCATGCGCATCGTGAACCTGTCGGATATGTATGTATCGACTACCGTGCCTGAAACCTACGTCGGGAAGCTGAAAGTAGGTACACCGGTTGAAGTAAGCCTTGCAGCACTCAACAAAACCTACCAGGGTAAAGTGCGCCAGGTGGCCAACAACATCAACCCGGCGAACCGCAGCTTCGGTATTGAGGTAGCCGTTCCGAATAGCGACAACCTGTTGCGTCCGAACCAGTCGGCCAAGCTAAAAATCGTTGATTACACCTCAAAATCGGCCACAGTGGTGCCTACGAGTGTCATCCAGGAAGATGGCAAAGGAACAAAATTCGTATTCGTAGTGGAAGGCGGCGATGCCAAAAGCGGCGTAGCGAAGAAAACCCCTGTGAAAGTGGGAAGCAGCTCGGGCAACTCCACCGAAATACTCTCTGGATTGAAAGAAGGCGACCGCGTGGTAACCGAAGGTGCCAATTCGATCTCAGAAGGCATGAAGCTCAATTTCTAATACCTACCACATGAGCCACGAAAATAAAGAATTCAGTATATCGAGTTGGGCGATAGAAAACCGCGTGACGGTCTATATCGTAACCGCTCTGATCGTCATCACCGGCCTGATTGCCTATGTGACGATGCCCCGCGAAGACTTCCCGGAAGTCATCGAAAACAAGATTTATGTCTCGACGGTCTTTCCGGGTAACTCCGCCGAAGACGTAGAGAAACTGGTTATTAAACCGCTTGAGAAAGAGTTCAAGAACATCAGCGGCGTCGACAAAATGACCTCCTCTTCCTTCCAGGATTACGGCATGATCATCGTCGAGTTCGCAGATGCCGTCGGCATTGAAGAGGCCAAGACCAAGATCAAAGACAAGGTCGATGAGGTGAAAGCCGATACCGACTGGCCCAACCTTGACAACGGAAGTAAGGTCGAGCCGAGCGTGTTTGAATTGAACATTTCAGAAGAAGTGCCGATCCTGAACATCAACCTCGAGGGGAATTATACCACCCAACAGTTGAAGCAATACGGCGAGAAACTGCAGGATGACATCGAGGAAATTCCGGAAGTCAAAAAAGTAGACATCCTCGGCGTCGATGACAAAGAAGTGGAGATCGCAATCGACATCTTCAAGATGACTGCCGCCCAGGTATCCTTTGACGACATCCAGCAGGCGGTAAAAGGGGAAAACGTGACGCTTTCGGGCGGTAACCTTATCTCGCAGGGTTCCCGCAACAACATCCGGATCGTAGGAGAAATCCAACAGCCATCCGATCTCGAGCATATCATCGTGAAATCGCAGGGCGGAAATGTTGAACTGAAAGACATCGCCACCATATCCTTCAAAGAGAAAGAGAAGACGACCTATGCCCGTGAAAGCGGCAATGAAGTGGTCATGCTCAACGTGAAAAAACGGTCGAACATGAACATGATTTCGGCCATCGAACAGGTGAAGGAGCGTATTGAAAAGGCGAAGGAGTCCTACCTTCCTGACAACCTGAAACTGACGCTGACCAACGACCAATCGTCGCGCGTAGAGCACCAGGTAGACGAACTGTCGAACCACATCATCTTCGGTATCATCCTCGTAATGATCGTACTGATGTTTACGATGGGACTCCGGAATTCCCTCTTCGTAGGAGCCGCCATCCCATTGTCGATGCTCATGGCCTTCAGCTTCCTGTCGATGTTCGGGCTTACGCTCAACACGATGGTACTCTTTGGTCTTGTAATGGGACTCGGGATGCTCGTAGACGACGGTATCGTGGTCGTCGACAACGTCTTTGCCAATATGAAAAAGGGCCTCCCGCGGATACAGGCATCGAAGATCGGTATCGGCGAAATCGCCTGGCCGGTTATCTCGTCTACCGCTACCACGTTGATGGCGTTCCTGCCGTTTGCGCTGTGGCCGGGTACGATGGGTAAATTCATGAAGTACTTCCCGATCACGCTCACCGTGACGCTGACGGCCTCGCTGTTTGTGGCGATGGTGGTGAATGCCGCGATGACGGGCGGTTCAATGGAAGTGGAAGACAAAAACATCTCCAACAAAAGCATCAAACGCTACTCGATTATCTTCATCATCCTGGCGGTCGTATTCGTAGCGGTCGGAAACATGAACGATTCGAAAGGCGCGAAAGCGATCGGTCACTTGTCGATCATTGCACTGGGCTTGATGTGGTTGTATAAAATCCGATTGTATAAATGGACACAGGATTTCCAACACGGATTTTTCCCGCGGATGGAAGACCGCTACAAGCTCTTCCTGGCCCGCATCCTGACCGGCCGTCGCGCATGGTATGCCTTGGGAGGCATTATCGGGATGTTGTTCCTGTCGTTCATCCTGTTGGGTATTTTCCCGCGGAAGACCCTCTTCTTCCCGGATAACATCCCGAACCAGGTCATCGCCTACATCGAATATCCGCAGGGAACCGACATCTCGAAAACCAATAAGGCGACGCTTTTTGTGGAGAAGCAGATTATTGACATCGTAAGCAAATACTACGATAAAAACGAAAAACGCAACTTCCTCGTCGAATCGATCGTATCGCAGGTAGGGGTGGGCGCCGGTAATCCGAATGTCGACGCCGGCTCGGCTTCTGAAACGCCTTTCAAGGGAAAAGTGACGGTGAACTTCCGCGAATTCAAGTTCCGTCGTGGTATCAATACGGCCGATGTATTGGAAGAAATCCGCGGCAAGGTAAAAGGCATTCCGGGTGCGACGGTGACGGTAGAGAAAGATTCTAACGGTCCACCGGCCGGTTATCCGATCTCCATCCAGTTAACGGGTGCTGACTACGACCGCATGCTCGCAGAAGCGGACAAGATGATCCAATTCATCGAAGACAAGCACATCCCGGGTATCGAGAAACTGCAAGTGGATGTGAACAAGGAAAGTCCGGAACTACAGGTAGTAGTCGACCGCGTCAATGCCGGAAGTATCGGCGTTACCACCGGCCAACTCGGCTTTACGTTGCGTCGTTCGCTGTACGGACAGGAGATTTCGACCTATAAAGAAGGCGACGACGACTACAACATCGTGATGCGTCTGTCGGAAGACCAACGCAGGAATGAAAGCGTGCTGTTTAACCAGTCGATGACTTTCAAAAACATGAACACGGGCCAGGTGATGCAGGTGCCGGTATCGGCCGTATCAGCCAACGAAAAGACCCTGACCTACAACCAGATCAAGCGCAAGAACCAAAACCGTATCATGACAGTGTATTCGAACGTATTGACCGGATACAACGGGGATGAGATCACGAAGAAGATCGCGGAATACCTGCAGGGATACCAGCTTCCGAAAGACGTAACCTATTCGTTCTCGGGCGTGCAGGAAGAGCAGGGTAAGAACCAGTCGTTCCTGATGTATGCGTTGTTCCTCGCCATGGCGGGCATCACGCTCATCATCGTGTTGCAGTTCAACTCGGTGTCGAAGACCGTGGTTATCCTCTTTACGGTGGTGCTGAGCTTCTCGGGTGTGTTCTACGGTTATGTGATTGCGGGGATGGACTTCGTCGTACTGATGACGATGATGGGTATTATCTCGCTGGCGGGTATCGTGGTGAAGAACGGTATCGTGTTGATGGACTTCTTCGTCTTGCTTATGGACCAGAAGGTGCGGGATAAGAAGGGTGAATCGCATGACGACCTGACGCTTGACGAAATCAAGGAGGTCATCATCGAATCAGGGAAGTCGCGTCTGCGGCCGGTGTTGCTGACCGCGACAACGGCGGTGCTCGGACTCATTCCGTTGGCGATTGGGTTGAACTTCAACTTCTTTACGCTCGTCACCGATCTGAATCCGCACATCTTCATCGGTGGTGACAACGTGATTTTCTGGGGCCCACTTGCGTGGACGATCATCTTCGGACTGACCTATGCGACCATTCTGACCCTCGTGATGGTGCCTGTAATGTTCTTCCTGGTAAAACGGACGAAGTATTACTGGCGTGACCGTCGCCTGGCACAAGCCGCCTCTTAGTTTTTATATATACATAGTTGGAAGCCGTCGGATCACTCCGACGGCTTTTTTTATAAAATACTACAAATGATGCCCTCATTTTAAGACATAAAAGACAAAACCAAAAATCACGAACGCGATTTAGATTTTATTTAGAATAATTAAAAATAATTTGCACAACCCAGACAAGGCTTCTATTTTTGCGTTGTTTAAAATTATTCTAAATAGATGAAAGCAACCTACCTAATTCGCATGGCAGCCCTTCTGGTCTTCGGATGGGCGTCGGCACAAACGGCCTCGATCAGCGGCGTTGTAACCTCGGATGGCAAGACCCCTGAAGCCAACGTAAACGTATCCCTTAAAGGAACCACGGTTGGTTCGGTGACCGATGCCCGGGGTTTTTATGAAATCCGCAACATCCAGCCGGGTACGTATACCCTTCGCATCACGTCTATCGGCTTTGCCACCCGTGAACGCGCCTTTACCCTGAAAGCGGGCGAGCAGTTGGTCGAGAATATCACGCTGACGACAACCGCCGAAAACCTTGCGGAGGTATCGGTAGAAGGTGCCGCACGGAAGAACCCGTTCGGACGCAAGGAAAGCGCGTATGTGTCGAAGATGCCGTTGAAAGACATTGAGAACCCCCAGGTGTACAACACCATTTCGGCGGAGGTGCTGAAAGAGCAGGTGGTGACGAATTTTGACGATGCCCTCAAGAACGCCCCGGGTATCGACAAACTATGGGAATCTACCGGACGTGGCGGCGATGGAGCCGGTTATTTCTCCCTTCGCGGTTTTGCCGTGCAGCCGACGATGATGAACGGACTTCCGGCCCTTACTGCCGGATCGCCGGATCTCGCCAACCTTGAGCGTATTGAAGTCGTCAAAGGTCCTTCAGGAACACTGTTTGGAAGTAGTTTGATTTCGTATGGCGGACTTATCAACCTCGTGACGAAGCGCCCGTATGAGTACTTCGGTGGCAATATATCCTACACCGGTGGTACGTTCGGCCTGAACCGCGTTGCGGCGGACATCAACGCCCCTATTGGCGAATCGAACAAGGCATTTTTACGGGTGAACACCGCCTACCAGCGCGAGGCGTCTTTCCAGGATGCCGGGTTCCGTCGCTCGTTCTTTTTCGCTCCGACATTGGCGTACCAAGTGAACGATAAGGTACGTTTTGATGTGAATGCGGAGTTCTATAACGGCCGCAACACCAACCAAACGATGCTGTTCCTCGACCGTTTCTCACCGCTTCGCGCCACGAACATCGACGAATTGGGCTATGACCGCAAACGGTCGTACACCAGCAACGACCTGTATATCGACACCCCGACCTACAACCTCCAAGGGCAAATGACGTATAAAATCAATGGCAACTGGACCTCCCAAACCGCCATCTCCCGCAGCTCGACGCAGTCGAAAGGGTACTACTCGTATCTCTACGAAGGCACGAGTTTCATTGAAGCGGCTGCCGGTACGACGCTTGACGGCATCATCCTGGCGCGTTACACCAGCAAACAGGATTTTGAGACCATCGGAACCGACATCCAACAGAATTTCATCGGCGAATTCCAAATTGGGAAATTCAAGAACAAGTTCATCGGCGGACTCGATTATTTAAACCTGAACCAGATTTCGAACAGCACCGGTTATGGCGCGCAGGGGTTTGTGAACTTGGGCGTGGACGAAGCGATTTTCCAGTCGCTGTTACCGGCTCTGCACGGAACGGCTATTCCTATTGGCGGTGCCGTAGGTGACTCGGGCGTGCTGACACAGGCCGGTGCCGATGCAGGTATCGCCGCTTTGGGTAACAGCAGTGCGCGTCCGTACAAAACCAAACAAGAGATTTTCAGCGCCTACGCCTCGAACGTCTTCTACCTGTTGCCGAACCTGTCTGCCATGGCCAGTATCCGCGTCGACCGCTTCAACAATGAAGGTAACCTGTCGACCGACGCCGACAACTACGACCAAACGGCCTGGTCGCCGAAATTCGGAGTGGTGTACCAGCCCATTCAAGATAAAATTGCCCTTTTTGCCAACTATCTCAACGGATTCTCGAACGTAGCGCCGGCCTCGGATATCGTCGGTGGCACCACCATCCCGCGTACCTTCAACCCCGAGCATGCCGAGCAGTTTGAATTCGGTACCAAAGTAAACTTCCTCAATGATCGTGTTACAGGTTCCATCAGCTACTACAACATCGACGTGCGCGACATGGTGTATACGATTTACGCTGATAATGCAACTCCATTCCCTGACCAGATCAATGTGCAAAACGGCCGCCAACGCAGCAAAGGCATTGAGGTGAGTCTGACGGCCAACCCGATTGACGGGCTCAACATCATCGCGGGTTACAGCTATAACGACAGTAAACTGATCGAAGGCGATCCGGATTTCCAGGGGAAACGGCCGGAAAGCGCAGGGCCGCAAAACCTCGCCAACCTTTGGGCCAGCTACCGCTTTGGTGCGGGTGCGCTGAAAGGTTTCGGACTGGGCTTCGGCGGGAATTACGCCAGCGAAAACAAGATCATGAACCGCAACCTGGCCGGCACCTTCCGTCTTCCGGAGTACACGGTGCTGAATGCCTCCGCCTTTTACGATCTCGAGGCATTCCGCTTTACGGTGAAAATAGACAACCTCACGCAAGAGGCGTACTATAAAGGTTGGTCGACCATAAGTCCGCAACGCCCACGGGTGTTCTCAGCCGGTATGACCTACAATTTCTAATTCCAACAGGACCTGCCCGTGTGTGGCAGGTCCTTTTATTCCTATGCTGACGCTTACGTTTTTTCTAACAACCGTGTCTTATGGGTTGTGGTATGCGACCTCCACGAAGACACCCCCTTTGCATCCGGTATTTTCAAAGGGGAGGCGGGCCCGCGGGTTTTTTCGACTCGTGGCTTGCGGCGTTTTAGGCCTGTCGCTACTTACTTCGATTCAGGGCTATGGCACGGTCGCCGGCGTGTTAGTGTCGGTCATCATGCTTACCGCTGTGGGCGGAAGTATGGTGGTGCTCGTGCCGTTACGCGTGGTCCGATGGCCGCAACTGGCATGCCTTTTTCTTGGCTTTTTCCTTATCGAAACTTTTGTTGCCTGATGCCTGCGAATCCGAAATACCTCACGACCTCCACCCGTCAACGCGTGTTGAAAATCACCGCTGCTATTTTGGGTGGATACCTCGTTTCGACTTCCTTCCACCTGGCCCTTGCCGCCTGGTTCGACCAACCGATCGTAATTATCACCTCCGCCTTCACGGGTTTTTTGCTGTGGGGATCGCTGATGGTGGTCACCTTCCTGGCCCGTAACGGCTGGCGTATCTGGGGTTGGTACGTACTCATAACTGCCGTCCTGCTCGGGCTGACCGCACTGGGACTTCATTTCAACCACTGATGGACAACCGGAATTACAACATCTTCTTCCACCTGCATACCGTGAGCGGTATCGTGATCAGCGTATTGGTATACGTGATTTTCTTTGCCGGATCGTTTTCGTTTTTTCGGGATGACATCGTCAACTGGGAGCGTAACGAGTCGCCGAACACATCCGATGCCATTCATACGGACTACGATCTCGCGCTGCGTCGTCTTGACTCGGCCCATGCGCTGTACGGTCGTGAGGTCGAGATCCGGCGGTTCTTTGCCGAGGAGAACCTGGGCGTAAGCCTCGAGCCCTCGAAAGACACCGTGGCCAATCCGAAAGGGAAGGCGGGTGCCTTTTTTTACTACCACAGCAAAACGGGGAGGACGCAAACCTATGAGGATTCGTATACGTTAGGGGAGTTCCTCTACCGCCTGCACTTTTTCGCACAGGTGCCCACGGGGTATTACCTGTCGGGTTTCACGGCGCTGTTCCTGCTTTTTGCTTTGTTGACCGGTATTTTGATCCATTGGAAGAAGATCATTTCGAACTTTTTTGTCTTCCGCCCCAGGGAGAAACTCAAGACCTTATGGACGGATGCCCATACGGCGCTCGGCGTGATAGGGTTGCCGTTCCAGTTGGTGTATGCCGTGACGGGTGCGTTTTTCATGATCAAGGCACTGCTGATCGCGCCCAATCTCGTGGCCTTTTTCGACAACGACCAGAAGAAGTTCTATGAGGCCCTTGGGTATGGTCACGCATCCGTTCCCTTCGCCGGGGAAAAGGTGGCGGAATGGCCCTCGTTTGGACAGTTGGCCGCCTCGGTAGAAGGGAGATGGAAGGGTTTCCAGATTACGGAATTGCACATCGTGCACTTTGGAGACCGCTCGATGCAGGTGACGTTTGAGGGCAGCATCCCGAAGACGGAGAAGTTTGTGGGTCGGGGTGCGGTGACCTTCGATGCGGGTGGACGGGCGCTTCATGTGGCCGATCCGTACCGGAGTGTTTCCTATGTGGAGACTGTGAAAGACGTGCTCTACCGCCTGCATTATGGCGACTATGCCGGTTACGGACTGCGCCTCTTCAGCTTCCTGATGGGACTGACGGGCTGTTTTGTGGTGCTGTCGGGTGTCATGATTTGGTTAACGGCGCGGAATAAGAAGAAACTACCCGAAGCCAAGCGGCGCTTCAACGAACGGGTGGCGCGGGTGTATCTGGCGATCTGCCTCCCGATGCTACCGGTCACCGCTTTGGCGTTTGTGGTGGTGAAGCTGTTTCCGATGCGTGGGGCGGCGTTCCTGTATACCTTTTACTTTCTTACCTGGCTGGCCGCTGCGCTTTTCTTCGTCTGGAAAGCAGACAACCGTTTTACGAACCGGGCTTCGCTTGTGGCGACGGCCGTGTTGGGTGCCGTTATTCCCCTAATCAACGGACTCACCACGGGTAATTGGCTGTGGACATCGGTAGCCACCGGACAGGTGCAGTCGTTTGTGGTCGACTTGTTATGGTGGGTGTTGGCTGTGGGAGCGGGGTATGCGTTTTGGAAAAGTAGTCAGTCGCAGTCGCAGTAGTATGAGTAGGCAGTGGGCAGTCGCAGTAGGCAGTCTCAGTAGACAGTAGTCAGTGAGGGAAATCGCTTTCATACCCGAGGACTCCTTTACTCAGCTACTCATGGACTTAGGGACTCCTTCCCAAAAAAACCTTCACGCTCTCCCCTGGATAAAGATGTACTCGTTCCCCGTCCGTTGGGAGTAATGATGGGTATTGCCCTGCCTCAAGATGTAAGTGTCTATAATGTAAACACGCTATAAACACGCTATAAACACGACATATATACGACATATATACGACATATATACGACATAAATATTCTATAAAAGGGTAGATGACCCGTCCTGAGCATCCTTTATCCCCTGTTTTCCCCAGTTCATCGTGCCGTTTTTTTACCCAGCGGATTTCATCAATACATCTGTAGCACCCGCTCCGATTTGATCTCATTTATTCTTTATTTACGCATTTAAAAATAAGAAACCAGCCTGGGGGCTGGTTCTGTTTTTGAGATATGAATATGGTCAGAGCCTGTATTTGTTGAGTTGGGCGACATTGTTTGGTAAATCAACACATCTGGTATATTACCTTACAAATCTATCATTTCCTGTACATACTCTTCGGTGTAATGCTCTTTTAAATCGGCTCCACAAAAAGGGCAGTAACTGATCACCATTTTTTTGACGCCTTCTTCTTCGATTGAGTTATTGTACCCGGCAGATATAATGTATCCAATGTTTTTCTTTTCAGGATCGATGAGCTTAATCCGCTCATGGAAAGACTTACTATATTTCACTACTCTAAAATTCAGTCCAAATGAATTTTGTGATCGGTAGAAAAACCCCATCGGAGGGCAACAAGATTCTAAATTTGATTTGTTCATATTAAAGGTTTAAGGACCGGGAGTTGCTAGTCCATTTAAAGTTTCTACTAAATCCTTACCAATAAATTGATATTCAGTCGAAATTGTGGTTTGACCCGAGTGGATACCAGCATTTTTCAATAATTGTTGACTAGCTTCTAGACTTCTTAACCCCGACGTACTTATCTGATACTGCATGACCTGACCTCCATTTTTTACGTACGACGCCGCCACTTCAGCGTTGTCTGTAAGGAACAAAGAAGTGCTTCCCATTTCACTTCCGGTAGAACCTCGATAAAGAGTTACCATAGGGTCAAATTCATTCATAGGAGCCAAAACAGCCGCATATTTGTTAGTTGTTGCCACCGTGGTAGTAACTTCTTCACCTACGCTAGCCGCCCGACTAAGGCCTATGAGAACTCGTGCCCCTGAAAAAACTTCACCAATAACATATTCGGCTGTCAGCGCCGCCATACCATGCGCGGCACCCTCCATAACACGTGATTGGGTGGCCGGATGCCCTATGTTGTCGTGATTATTCATGGCATCATTTAGCCGAGCCAGGTCTTCTCGTGCCTGTATGTTAGCTTGTCTCCACGAATCCCTTTGCTCCCGCGGCCTGTTATCTGCCGACAAAGTAGCTCCGTGTTGTGGGGGCGTTGTCCTCGGTGCAGGCTTAGGAGTTACCGTCATCGAACGACTCAGGTCAAATTGACGTTTATTATTGGGTATATTATCCCTTACCACTGTTCTCGCGTCGTCTGAGAGTATACGTTTTTGCCGATCTTTTACATTCTCCAATCCTTCAACATCTTGTGCATGTACAGGTTGGTTAGACGCAAATTGATACGTACTGTAATCTTCATATTCCTGTGCCAAAGGATCAATGCACATAAATCTTCCGATTGCCGGATCATAATTTCTCCATTTGAATGCATACCAACCGAGGCCAAGTTCATCCTGCAACTCCTGCCCCTGGTATTTATACTGATACCCCAACCGCGTCACCGGGGCCAACACAATCACATTTCCGCCTGAATCATCCCTGTCGTAATCAACTTTGGTGACGTTGTAGTTTTCATGTTTCAGGCCAAAGGGATAGTAGTTGTTTTCCTCCATAATGGCCAATGCCTGCGAGCTTTTGTCCCACGTGTAGCTCAGGCGGTTGTTACCGAGATGGTCCGTATAGTTGTACACATAGTTGAACTCTCCCTGCGTATGTTTTACGTAACCTTCGGGTGTGGTGAAAAATGATAACTCTCCATCCTGGTATTGGAAACCGTCGAGGTAGTCGGTTTTGGTAGTGGTGGAAGCGTTGCTGTCAAAGACCGTTTTCTGCAGCTTTGTACCACTGCCATCGTAAAGATACGAAATAACACCACCGTTATCGAAAGTTATCGTTACGGGAAGATTCATATGATTGTACGTAATATCGGTAATACCTTTATTGGCATCGGAGGTCATATTGCCATTCAGGTCAAAGGCGTATTCCACCGGATTATGCGCCCCATCCTTGAAGCCATTGCTAAAACCGGTGTAGTCCTCCACGGCCATTATCCGGTTGGTGTCGGGCCGGTAAATATACATCAGGTCATCGATGGTCAATGACAGTTGGTCATCGGCATCGCGGTATCCGTTGCGGTAGAGTGAGAGGATGTTGCCGTTACGATCATACGCCAATTTTTCGTTGTAAGCGTTCGTTACCGGGCTTGTACTATTATCAGGACGTATATACACAGCCCTGCGCAATCGGTTCATTTCATCGTAAAAATACCCGTATTCCCTTAATACGTTGTCGCTGGCCGAGCGCCAGTAGGTTTCCGATATATTGCCATTATAGAGCGTCTTTTGGCTGTAATCGGTTCCATAATTGGTACCCAACTGATCGTAGTTGATATGGAAAGAAAACAGGTCGTTACCCAGGCTGGCTATATCGTTGATGTCCGTCATCCAACCGCGGATGTTGTATTGGTAGTCGACGGTTTGGTAGGGCACGCCGTTAAAACTGTTTCCTCCTACCTGTTTCCTCAACAATTGCCCCAGCGCATCGTAGTGGTTTTCCGAGAGCGTTTCCGTTGGCATTGACTCAATTGTGTGGGTATGGCGGAACGGGCGCTCCTGGGCGGTGTAGGTGATCGTATCAACAATGGTCAGCGTGGGGTCATTGGCGTCCCTCTGGTGGACGGTGATGGTGTAGTCGGGTTTCCCGGTAAAATCAAGTTTGCTGGATACTGTTTGCACACCTCCGAGGAAGTTTGTGGCCTGGGTACGGACCACGCGGCCTTTGGTATCATAGAAGGTCGTGACGTCATGTCCATCCTGTTGTGCGGTGTTTTCCAAAACACGGTTCCAGATATGGGTAGCGAGTCCGCGTACGTTGATGGCCACTGTTTGTGTTTCCACAGTTGTAGGGGCCGTTGCTGCATTCGGATAATCGTAGTCGTCATAATGCTGCAGTGTCAACACTTCCATTGATGTTGGCGCGCTGAAGGAGGTGTAACCCTGTACGGTGCCATATCGATCCCTTGTTTCAAATAACGGGGTATTGCTGCGCTGGTTGCCAATGCCAACCCGGGCGTGCGGCCAGTCCGTCAGTGTTTCGAGTAACCACCCCGTATAGACTACCCGTCCAAATGGGTCGTATTTGGTGATGAGCCATCCGTCGTTGCCATGACCGAATGGGTCCAACGCAGGCCCTGAGGCAATTACGCGGTCCAGCTTATCATAGGCCATGTATTCCCATTGTTTGGCCGGTAGTTTTTTGGCCACCATTCGGTTACGATGGTCGTACGCGTATTGATATCCAAACCCTTCCATCTTATTAGCAGTCAGGTTCTCTGCGGCCATAGGCGGTATTACGTAACTTAGATTGCCGAACTGGTCATACACATAATAGGTGTCATGTTCTTTGTTGACGGCATCAAATTTTGACTTACCCCATACGCGTTTCAGAACCACGCGGCCTTCCTTATCTTTGAATTCCACGGTGGCGCCATCATGTTCAGCGGGATTGGCGCTCGAGTTCTCGTCATAGGTTATGTTTTTGTAAAGTTGGCCTTCGGCATAGAAACCATTATCTGTCATCGTAGGTTCGTAATACTCTTTTGTGTTCGACCATACCGCGTTTGCCGAGAACCACCTGACTTCGTTCACGGCGTTTGTCCGGTAATCCAACTTTACCTCATGTCCGCTGCCCAAGGCCCAGGCATCGCCGGGAGCGGCCTGTTTGACTACGCGGTTCAGCGGTGAGGCTTCGAATTGTTTTTGGCTGTAAGCCGGTGTTCCGGCTCCATACAGGGTTTGATAAAAACCGTTCGGGTTTGTCGTTAAGTCGTCTAAAGCTACGAACGCCTGGTTATTCTGTGTCGTGGGCACCGGCAACCACTCTTTATCCTGACGGCCAAAACCGTCATAGGTGATGGGCGTAATAAGGTCCTTCCCGTCTCCGGTCATACGTCCCGCCACCTGTTCAAGGGGCCTGCCCAGCCCGTCAAGATAGGTAACGTTTATCTGGGCCTCTTCGGCGGTTGGGTTGGAAAGGGACGTCGTGGTCGCCATCTTATAGGTTTTGGTTTTGACCCAATTGGTGAGCCCATAATGGTATTCGTTTTCGGAAAGGATGTTCCCGGCATCGTCCTTCACCTGCGACAATCTTCCGAATCCGTCGTAGAAGTACTTTGTGGTATATCCTCTTTGATCGGTTATCGCACTAACGCCGATTCCTGGCTTATAGGTAAACGTTGTGACCATGGCATCCACCATTGACGCGTCGGCCCTTAGTGCGGCCAATGCCGCGCCCATCGTGGATGGCGTTGCGTTATGTATGGCCGCAATTAGACTGGACGGAATGCTTTGATAAGCCATATTGTCGATTTTGGCAACCGGAACGGAATTGCCGTAGCCATAAATATAGGAGACCTTCATGCCATCCGTCTGTTGGACTTCCAGGATATTGCCAAAAGCGTCATACCGGTTGTAGAGCAGTCGTGTTTCGTAGGACAACGGAACTCCCTTTGACGTCCACACCGTCTTAGGAAGCCAGGCAACATTGTTGGCGAACGTATTATCATAATCCAATTTCGTTGCCGACAGCAGCGTTTGGTCAGGATTCAACACAGTCCCTTCATATTGGTAAATACGTTCTATATCACCAATCCGGTTATAGCTGTATGGTGTTGAGGACGGGAGGCTGTAATAAAACTTCATCAGCTTGACGCGGTTGCCGTCGCTCGTGGCTTTACGCCACCATGCCAGTTTTTTATTCGAATTATTAAAAGAGAAGGCTTCCTCTTTTTCTACTACACTTGGGTTACCCACCGCGTCGTAAAAATAGTCTTTGGTTATCTTTGATTTGAGCCGGGCCCAGCCCACGACCTCATAAACCAAGCCATAAGAGATATAACTCAGCGGAGTTCCGCAAACATATTCGCAATTTATGCCGTTCGTCGCACAGTTTTGTGACCACCCCCAATAGAGATCATGATCACCCGCGAAATGAGAGCCTCCGCAGTTATTGAGGGAAAATACTTTTAGTCCCGTTTGCAGTTGTTCCTCGGTACGTTCGTAGTCATATATTACTTCCTGCTTCAATTTGTCGGACTGGTCGAACACCGCTTGTTTCTTTACGTTGCCTCGTTTATAGTCGAGATTTGGAGAAGCGTGAAACGGATACGTCACACTGTAAAATGGTTCAGGGAAATCAATAGGCGAGAAATAAGTAAATTCCGTCTTTCCGTTGCCGAACTCGCTTACTGTCACGTTTTGGTATCCTACATCCGAGCCTTTTGTTCTCAGGAAATCCAAATAATTATGCTCTTGCCACATTTTAAGTCCAAAGCTATAATAATAGGTGCGCGGAATCCAACCATCATGACACTGCAGCGTATAATTCTTGGTTATCAGATACTCAAAAACCGGCACAGGAAACACCAAAGAACCGCTACTGGAATTAGCTGTGTCGAAAAATGAATAGTCATAATTTAGCTGCTTCGCCGGCGTGAACTCACTATTCCCGATGCTGGAATCGAAATAGTCGGCTTCGACATTTTTGTCAGTAAAATAGCCCACATTGGCGATCCTGACGCCTCCCCCAAGGAGGTATTGTTTCTGGCTAGCGGCCTTTGACGTCGTACGGATTGAGACGTTAGCCGTGAAATTCAGTCCCAATCCGGCTACGCGAACGGCATATACTGTATTAGCCTGTAATGTGCCCGGGTTACTTCCTACGGCAGTATAAGTCTGGTCTGGATTTTTCCTGTAAAATCCGATCGCGCCCTGATCAGAACCTGATTCCACTGAAATACTACGGATGTACCTGGTGCTGGCCGCAGCGGGAATGAACCCCCACTTACCGTTATTGGCGGGGACGGTTGAATCAGTAGTTTGGAGGGTGAAAACAATCGGCTGATAAATGACCCAATTCTCAGGGTTTTGATCATAATCTTCGCTTGCTATCGGCTGGTCTCCGATGTAGGAATAGGTATTGGACTCAAAATTAAACACGGTTGCGCCTCCTGTAGGATATGTGAGTTTCTGGATTACATCCACTTTACACATTCTGGGATCTGTTGCACGAGGCTTAAAACCATTTTGAGAATTGTCTAACGTGTAGTAACCCCATTTATCGATTTTAATGTCGAGGTTGGAATATGGGGGCTGTACATAACTGATCTCCCATGTATGGGTTTCGGTATCGACATAGTTGCTTCCCTCCAATTTAACCAACATCATACGTGAGTTGTTGTCAATTTCGGAATAGTCGTGGAACAGACGGAATTTCTGTATTCCTGTTCCATATTGGTCTTTAATTTCGATGTCCTTTAATCGATATGCTCCGTCATTATTGGTGTCGTAGCGGTTTCCATCCAATGTAAAATGAATCAATGCATAATCGACAACATTGATATCGGTGATTTTTTGTGTTGCTGTCGAAGTAAAGGTTGCGATATCCGTTCGCACGGGTTGTATCTGTTTGTAAAATGCATCGGTTATCATACCACAATCATCCATAACCATTGCCCCAACTTCAAACGCCGTATAGGCCGGATCTACATACTCCGCAAACTCCGATTTTACACGCTTCTGCGTTTCGGTATATTGACCAAAAGTATATTCTATTAGAAGGTTACCATTGGGGTCAAAGACCTTTGATAGATGAAAACTGCTGTTATAGTCGTAGTGATCAAGTTCTTGAGGAAAATTATCCTCTATTGAGCTGTTTATATTTCCGGCGTATATGTATCGGGCCAACATGCTTACTGTTGTAATCTCCCTGACGTCAAAAACGAATTTGTACCCTTTATCATCAAATAAAGTAAACGTTTTTGTCGCGTCATCGTAATCAATACGGATTGAATTGTCATCATCTAACTTCTTTATTTCGAAAGAGCCGCTTTCTTTCGTGATGTAGAAACGCCCCGAATGTCCGAAGAAGTTGAATTGATAAAGGTCATGCTCAGTATCGTTGTAACCTTTTTCGTAGGTATCCCATACGTATTCTGAGAAATCTTTCATTTGAGCGGTGTTCATTGTAGTACCAATTAGCGCATTTGCCTCATAGTAACTAAGCTTTGGAGCGATGGACATGTGAATGCCGAGTTTTCGAGGTATCGTCGCAGACCCGATTCTGTATCGATCATCAGGCATGTCCCGGACGGTTCTTGAAATGGTTCCACCACCATCAAGGTTCCATCCCAGTCCGCAATAAGCCGCGATTTCTTCGGCGGCGATGCTGCCTGGATGATACTTTAACGCAAGATTTAGTTCTAGGTCTTTACCGTGTGTCTGTACCTTGTAAAGAGGAATTGAAATATCTGGAACGCCTGTATAGTTATTGACCGGAACTTCTTCGAACTTCATGAGTGCCGCCACCGTCGGAGATGGCTTGATGATATTCGGCATTTCGGTTTTTATTTCTTCTGGTGTCTGTGAAAAAACCCCATTAGTGCAAAAAGTAAGCGCACTAATTATTACTAAAAAAAAATACCTTTTCATATCCTTGGTTTATCAGATTCCTTTAATCACTTTCAAACTCCCCTCCCCTTTATCCGTCACCACCGAAATGATGTACACCCCTTCTGGGTAGGCGGCGAGGTTCACCGGCACGGTTCGTCCGGTGATGGGGAAGGTCTGTAGTTGGTGGCCGCCGAGGTCATAAACCGAGAGGCTGCCTTTGGTGAAGTCGAAACCGACGATCACGTTGGTGTATTCCACCACCGGGTTGGGGAAGGCTTCTATGGTTTTCTTGTCTTTGACTTTTTTGTCTTTGTCTTTGAGTTTTACCACCCAGAAATCGCGGTTGCCGTAGTTGGCTTTTTTATCGCGACTTTGCTTGGCGCCGGGCTTTATTCCAGTCGCAGTCTCAGTCGCAGTCGCAGGGTTGGAGCGTGAGGAAGTCGCAGTCTCAGTGTTGGGGCTTGAAGACAGTGCCGTAGAAGGGGCGAGTCGCCCGCCGAGTTTGAGTCCGCCTAGGTTTTTTTCTTTGTTGAGGCCGAGGCCGTCGGTTTGGTCTTTGATGAAGTCGTTGGCCTGGGTTTGGGCATCATTTACCGTGCTGTCCATTTCATTCTGCAGGCGGTCGGCACCGGCCAGGTTGCCGTCGTTGCCGACGGTTACGCCTCCTTTACTGGCTTTTCCCTTTCGTGACGACTGCGACTGAGACTGCGACTGCGACTTCTCCGGGTCACTCGTTCCGGCCAGTACATATCCGCCATCCCTTGTCTCAATGGCTTTTTTGAGGATGTCTTCGCCGTCGCTACCTACGCTTTTGCGCCAAAGTTCTTCACCCTTCGCATCAATCTTTATGGCCACGTAATCGCCGGTGTCACTTTCGGACTTCCCGTCTTTTGGACTTCCCAACTCTGCTTTCGCGTATGCTCCTAATACCAGCGTTTCATCGTCGTTCTCTACGATACTAGCCAGCAAGTCGGCGTTACCGATGTCGTAGGTCTGCTGCCAGAGAATGTTGCAGGTGGTGTCGAGTTTGAGCAGCCAGATGTCGCTGCCTTTTCGGTTGGTTTGGCTTTTGTTGCCCGAAGGGCCTGAGGCGGAACTGCCGCCTACAAGGTAATTGCCGTCTTTCAATTGGATAGCCGAAAAGAGTTGTTCGTCTTTGTCACCGCCGAGGGTGTTTTGCCATTCGATGTTGCCGTCGGCATCGAGTTTGAGGATCCAGTAGTCGCCGCCGGTGCCCCAAGGGTCTTGGTTCTTGTCGGGTTTGCTTCGGCTAGCGCCTCGCAAGGACGACACTCCGTTTGACGCACTTTCTGCGGAGGCGCCTCGCAAGGACGCGTTGCTGTCTGAGGGGCTGTTGGAGTAGCCGGCGAGCAGGTAGCCGCCATCGGAGGTTACTTCAAGGGCGCGGAGGAGGTCGGCGTATTTGCCGCCGAAGGTACGCTGCCACTGGATGTGTCCGTCTTTGTCGAGCTTGACGATCCAGTAGTCCATATTGCCGCGGCTGTTTTCGGTTTTGTCGCCATTGGCATCGGAAGCCGAGGAACCACCGGCAATGTAGCCCCCGTCTCGGGTAGGAAGCACGGCCAAAAGGTCATCTTGCCCGATACCGCCTAGGGTCACCTGCCACTCTTCTACCCCTTTGGCGTTGAGCTTGATGATCCAGTAGTCGTTGCCGCCGCGGCAGGCGTCTTTCTTATCGCCATCGGGTTGTTCCAACGCACTGCTTCCCGACTGCCTACTGCTACTGCCCACTGCCGACTTCTGCGACTGTCCACTATCCGACGTCCCTCCCAAGATAAACCCGCCGTCGCGCGTGTTACGGATGCTCATGAGAAAGTCGGAGCCGCTGCCCCCGAACGATTTCTGCCAGTCTTCGGCACCGTGTTCGTCCATTTTCCAGATCCAGAAGTCGAGGTCGCCTTTGGCGTCGGCCTGTTTGTTGCCGCTTTTCTGCGACAGGGAACTGCCTGCGACGATGAATCCGTAGTCGGCCGTGGGTTGGAGATCAAACAGGTATTCGGCCTGTCGACCGCCGAAGGAGTGTTCCCATTGGATGTCCTGGGCGGAGAGGGTGAGGGGAAGAAGGAGAAGGAGGAGGTGTTTCATGTTTGAAGGAGTTGGTGGTTGGTTATGGGTTGTTGGTTGTTGGACAGGAGCGTAAGGGAGGGCACGTTACGCCACGGGCGGACGAGAGGGTTTGTGAAACTGTAATCTACCTCTCTTTTTGCAAGTAGTGAACCGTATCAATAAGAACGTGGGCGACAAGACGAAATGTCCTGCGCTGTGGGGTATTACGAATTGTCAATAGTGTCCCGGTTGCGACGTACGCAAGGGTTGGTTTTCGTCTTCGCCTTCCGAGTAAAAACGTAAACCGGGCATCGTCGTGGGGTCGACTGAGGGAGGATGCGCTCCCGGCCGAAGGCCTGCCGTATCCCAACTATGGCCTGGGAGAATCCGGCGGTATATGAACGCAAAGGTAGTGAAAGATATTGTAAGAATGTTAGGAAAAAGTTAACAAGTGCTCAGCGTGTCCCGAAGGAGTTGAGATTTGTTCTTTGGGGCACAAAAAAAGGTACTGTTTTAATAAGCAAGCATTCGACGAAAAAAGGTATTTTTGAGTCCATTAAGGAAGTCCGCTTTTGAACTATCCTGCATAGTCCTGCTCCTTTGGTGCGGGACTATCTTTTTTATATCCTTCAATGAATACGGTATCGTTCTTCCATAAAGTATACATCAGCAGGAGGAGTTTTCGCTGTATGGCCACCTGACCTATCATCTTCGAGGGTTTATTTTGGTTGATTCTAAGATAGGTTTGCTTCATATCGGGATTGAAACGACAGGCCACCATTGCAGGGAAGTAGAGGGCATTCCTTATGTATCGGTTTCCTTTTTTGGATATGCGTGTTTTACCTTTTATGGATGTACCCGACTCCCGTTGTACAACATCGTAACCGGCAAAGCTTGCAAGTTGCCTTGCGTTTCGTATCTGGTAGAAACCATCAGTTTCAGCGATGATCGTGGCTATTGTAATCAACCCTACGCCTTTTATGGTGTTTATTTTGTTTACCTTGTCCTGAAGACCTGCGTCTGAGGCTATCTGTTTCTCGATTGCTTTTTTGACTACTTGGATCTGTTTGTCAATCTCCTTTATGAGCTTTTGGTTGCTTCTGAAGATAAACTGCTGAACCTCAAAAGAATTTTCCTTACTGTGTTTTATGTTGCCTAAGGCCGTTCGCTGTTCCTGCAACTGGACATAATAGCGAGTAAGGTTACGGAGTCCACGGAGCACTGGGCTGGGAGGAACCCATGTCCTATGTTTGCGTTCCACCCCAAACTGGCTCAAGACTTTAGCATCCAGATGATCGGTTTTGGTCTTTACGTTCAAACTTGAGAAGTAATGGCTCGATATATTGGGCAACACCACATGAACCGTCTTTTTGATCTTGTAGAGATGATAGGCAAGCGCCTCATAATAGACACCTGTCGCCTCCATAAGAAAGACTAGCTCAGATTCGGGAGTACTTACGCTTCTTACCCAGCGAGTAAACTGATTGAAGCCCGTTTTGTCATTAGAAAAATCAACTGATTTGCTGAACACCAGAGCACCCTTGCTATCCTGTTGGCAATGACACGCGGTGAAGGTTGATTTTGAGATGTCGATTCCGACCGATTGTTTTACGATAGACATAAGTAAGAATTTTAAGTGTTGACAATTCTCCTTCGTCTTTGCTTTTGTCTTATCCAGGCTCGTAACGCGGCCTTAAGTACTGTTCTGACTCCTGAGAATAAAGCATGCGGGTGAAGTCTTTTTTACGGTATAACACTACAGATTTACCTAGCCCCCAAAACCTCGCACGCAAATGATCAACACACTTTGAATAACAACAATGTACTGATCTTGAAATTCTCAGTAAAAATAAAAGCCCCCATAAGGAGGCTCTTTTATTCGATATAAACGTCTTAGCGTTTCGCTACCGCATCCTGTGTCCAGGTTTTGATGGCAGCTACGCGGCTGTCAGAGTAGTCTACTTCACTGAGTTTGTCGCCCGTCCAGAAGAACCATTTTCCGGTTTTCTCTCCGTTGCGGTATTCGGCGATCGCGGTCTTGTTGCCGTTCTCGTCGTAGGAAACCCACTGGCCATGCACTTTCCCATCCTTGTAATACCCGGTTTGGGCAATGGTTCCGTTTGTATGGTAATAGGTCGACTTGACCATTCCGTTTTCGATTTCATGTTTCGGCTCAACCTGGGCTGACATCAGGGCGGACACCAGCAAAGCGGCACTAAGGATGTATTTTTTCATGGCGGTATTCATTAGCGGTTAATAATCCGATAACAAATATACTAATTAATTTACACAAACGACATAATGAGTTAACAATTTGGTAACATTGGAGGAGAGGGGAGAGAAGAAAGAGGAAAGAGGAAAGAGGAGAGGGGAGAGAGGAAAGGGATTCCTTCCGGCGATTGATTACTCCTTACCATCCAAGGTCACTGGGACTGCGGCTGACTACTGCCCACGGCCTACCATGTGGGATCCCTCCTGCGTCGGGATGACACTCAAACGCGTGGCGGGCATGGCTTCTGCCAACTGCATACCGCCCACTGCCAACTCCTGTGACTGCGACTGCGACTGAAAACTACATTTGGGAAACGGCATAAAAAAAGCGCCCTTTCGAGCGCTTTCCCTTGTTTACTTTATTACTTAAGCAATTTGTCCAACTGCGCGGCCAGCGCAGGATCGGAAGGACGGGCGGCATCGGCCGACACCACTACGCCTTTCGGGTCAATCAGGATGAAACGCGGAATCGAATCGATGCCATACGCCTGAAGGAAGGCGGACTCCCAGTTTTTATCCGCGAACAACTGGATGCCGCCGAGGTTTTTGTCGGTTACGAATTTCTTCCACTTCTCATGGTCTTTATCGACATCGGCGGAAATGCTCACAAACGCGATGTTCTTGCCGTGGTATTTTTCTTCAATGGCCTGCAAATACGGGATTTCCTGACGACAGGGGCCGCACCATGTCGCCCACACGTCGATATACACATACTTACCGCGAAGGTCTTCCAGTTTTGTTTTGCCTCCTTTGTGGTTCTCATAATCAAAACCAGGCGATACGTTGCCTTCCAGTTTGGCCATAGACGCGGCTTTGGCTGCCATTGCTTCTATCTCTGACAGTATCTGCTCGTTTTCGGCCGAAATCTGGGCCATCATCATTTTGCTGAAATCGGGGTCGAGGTCGGTTCCGGAAAGTGCCTGACGGGCATCGGCGGCCCGCTTGTCGAGTATTTTCTTCAGAGCCTCTTTGTCTGGAAGTCCGGAGCCAAAACCTTCCTGCATCTTCTCATCATCGAGCGCTTTTTTGGCCAGGAAGTTGTTCTCGGCGGAACCGGCGCCGGTATACTTGATGGTTTCATCGAACATTTTGGTGTCGAGCGTCATGCCCAAATTGAAGCCCGGACGCAGGTAAAGGGTGGTGTATTCCTTGCCATCGAAGAATTGGTAGAGTCCCGCCGGACCGCTCACGTCGGCCTGGAACACGCCCGGTTTCTGGGCCTTGAATACCTGTGGCTTGCGCGCTGTCATCGATACCAACGAAATCGAATCGCTGTTCGGGTTCTGGATCTCGACTTTCAGTTTGACGCTTTGTGCCGACATACCGGCCGTTACGGCCCATAGTGCTAGAAGTAGTTTTTTCATGGGATAAAGATTATCTGGATTGTAAAGATAGTGAAAGGTTGTTGGTTGATGGTTCATGGTTCATAGTTCATGGTTCATGGTTGATGATGGAGGGTTGAGGGTTGAGTGAAGGTTCATGGTTCATAGTTCATGGTTCATGGTTGATGATGGAGGGTTGAGGGTTGAGTGAAGGTTCATGGTTCATAGTTCATGGTTCATGGTTGATGATGGAGGGTTGAGGGTTGAGTGAAGGTTCATGGTTCATAGTTCATGGTTCATGGTTGATGATGGAGGGTTGAGGGTTGAGTGAAGGTTCATGGTTCATAGTTCATGGTTCATGGTTGATGATGGAGGGTTGAGGGTTGAGTGAAGGTTCATGGTTCATAGTTCATGGTTCATGGTTGATGATGGAGGGTTGAGGGTTGAGTGAAGGTTCATGGTTCATAGTTCATGGTTGATGATGGAGGGTTGAAGGTTGAGTGAAGGTTCATGGTTCATAGTTCATGGTTCATAGTGGATGATTGAGGGTTGCTCATCGTTCATTGTTCCTTGTTCATTGCTCATTGTTCATTGTTCCTCGTTCATTGTACATTTCTTCATTGTTTCCCGTAAATTTGCCGCACAAAATAAAAGCCATGTACAGAAGCCATACCTGCGGCGAACTCAACGCGTCGCACATCAATTCCGAAGTAACGCTGGCCGGATGGGTGCAGAAATCGCGCGACAAAGGGTTCGTGCATTGGGTCGACCTGCGCGACCGTTACGGTATTATCCAGCTCGTGTTCGACGAAAGCCGTACGGACAAGGCAGTGTTCGAAGCGGCCAAAACACTGGGTCGCGAATTCGTGGTGCAGGTAAAAGGACGGGTCATCGAGCGCGAATCGAAGAACCCGAACATGGCAACCGGCGATATCGAAATACTCGTGAGCGAACTGACGATCCTGAATCCGTCGATCACGCCTCCTTTTACTATAGAAGACGAAACCGACGGTGGGGAAGACATCCGGATGAAATTCCGCTACCTCGATATCCGCCGCAATCCGGTTAAAAACAGCCTGCTTTTCCGTCATAAAGTGACGATGGAGGTGCGCAACTACTTATCGGCAAAAGGATTCTGTGAAGTCGAAACGCCCTACCTGATCAAGTCGACGCCGGAAGGTGCCCGTGACTTTGTGGTGCCCAGCCGGATGAATCCCGGACAATTCTACGCACTGCCGCAATCACCCCAAACCTTCAAGCAATTGCTGATGGTGGGGGGTATGGACAAATACTTCCAGATCGTAAAGTGTTTCCGCGACGAAGACCTGCGGGCCGACCGCCAGCCGGAGTTCACGCAGATCGACTGCGAGATGGCGTTTATCGAGCAGGAAGACATCCTCGAAATGTTCGAAGGACTCACCCGCCACTTATTAAAAGAGATCAAAGGCATCGAAGTCGAGAAATTCCCACGGATGACCTACGACCATGCCATGAAAACGTACGGCAATGACAAACCGGATATCCGTTTCGGGATGGAATTCGGCGAACTCAACGCAGTAGCCCAACACAAAGACTTTGCGGTTTTCAACAACGCCGAACTCGTGGTAGGTATTGCTGCCCCGGGTTGTGGCGAATACAGCCGCAAGGAAATCGACGCCCTGATCGAATGGGTGAAACGCCCGCAGATCGGAGCATCGGGCATGGTGTATGTGAAATGCAACGAGGACGGCTCGTTCAAGTCGTCGGTCGATAAATTCTACGACCAGGACGATTTGGCCCAATGGGCGGCTGCCACCGGTGCGAAAGCCGGTGATATGATTTTCGTGTTGTCGGGTCCGGCCTCGAAGACCCGCGCCCAACTCAGCGCGCTTCGGATGGAGCTGGCCACGCGTCTCGGACTCCGCAAACCCGAGGAATTCGCCCCGCTTTGGGTGGTCGATTTCCCGCTGCTCGAGTTCGATGAGGAAAGCGGTCGCTACCACGCCATGCACCACCCGTTTACGTCACCGAAAAAAGAGGATATGGAGTTGCTGCAGACCGATCCGGGTCGGGTGCGCGCCAATGCCTACGATATGGTGCTCAACGGCAACGAGATCGGCGGTGGTTCTATCCGGATCCACGACAAAGCCACGCAATCGCTTATGTTCGATTACCTGGGCTTTACGCCGGAAGAGGCCAAAAACCAGTTCGGCTTCCTGATGGATGCCTTCCAATATGGGGCGCCGCCGCACGGTGGACTGGCGTTCGGACTTGACCGACTGGTGGCGATTTTGGGCGGACAGGAAACGATCCGTGATTTCATCGCCTTCCCGAAAAACAATTCAGGCCGCGACGTGATGATCGACGCACCTTCCGTCATCGATCCGAAGCAATTGGAAGAACTTTCCATCCGCTCGGAGGTGAAAGCCTGATTTCCTACAACTTCTCTCAAAAGGCAGATGTTATAAAAACGCAACACATCTGCCTTTTTTGTTGCAAATATTCATAGGTTTTTGGGGCAACGTATGGTATTATTAAAATCAAATCGACCCAATCACTATTTTTTTCATTTTTTTAACAAGGCCTCTTGCGCGTATCATTTTTAAAGTTACATTTGTTACCTGTTTAAAATCTTATTACACCAAAAACAAATGCGTACAGGGAAAGTTAAATTCTTCATCGAGTCTAAAGGATACGGCTTCATCACCGACGAGGAGACAGGCAACGACATCTTCGTGCATGCCACCGGTATCCGCGTAGAAGGCCTTAAAGAAGGTGATCGCGTAAGCTACGAGGAAGAAGAAGGAAGAAAAGGGAAAGTAGCGTCACAGGTTGTGTTGCTCGACAGCTAATACAAAATAGTATAGCCCGCCATTTCACGCTCCGTTTACGGAGCGTTTTTTTTTGGATTAGGTCACGCGGCACCCTTTCAAAATGGTGCTTTAAACCTGCAAGGTCTTCAAGACCTTGTAGGTTTTCACTTCTACCTCAGCTATTAAATCACCGCCAATCTTCAGAGCTTTAAAAGGCACTCTTGCTTTGCGGATATCATAAACCTGCAAGGTCTTCCAGACCAAGTAGGTTTCCTTTTTTCACCCATGGTAATGGCATCGATGCAACACTTCCGTACGCCCCCTTTTCGTACCTTTGGGCATGCACTTTCCCCGCCGCTTATCTGAGAAACTGGAAGCACGCCAACGCGATCATGCGCTCCGCGAATTGCGGGGACCGTCGTCGCTCGTTGACTTTTCTTCGAACGATTATCTGGGGTTCGCGCGCTCGACTAATTTGTATCAGGAGGCGCAGCAGCGGCTCGAACAGTTAGGCGTAACGGCGAACGGTGCCACCGGGTCACGCCTCATCACGGGGAACCATTCGCTGTATGAAAGCACTGAAGCGGTAATCGCCGCCTACCACGATGCGCCATCCGCCCTGATCTTCAATTCGGGCTACGATGCCAACGTCGGTTTTTTCAGTTGCGTGCCGCAGAAAGACGATATCATCCTATACGACGAATTGTGTCACGCGTCCATCCGCGATGGCTTGCGACTGTCGCCGGCCAAATCGTATAAATTCCGGCACAATGATACCGAAGATTTGGAAGCCCTGCTGAAGCGCCATACGGCAAACGAAGTATATGTGGTGACCGAAACCGTCTTTTCGATGGATGGCGATTCGCCCATGTTGGAGTCGTTCGTCCGATTGTGTGAGGAGTTCGGCGCGTTACTGGTGCTGGATGAAGCCCATGCCGTGGGTGTGGTAGGTGATAAAGGAGAGGGGCTTGCCCAGCAACTCGGACTTCACACATCGGTATTTGCCCGCCTGGTGACCTTCGGGAAGGCAATGGGCTGCCACGGAGCGGCTATATTGGGCGAGGTAGCGTTGCGGTCGTATCTGGTGAATTATGCACGGAGTTTCATCTACACTACCGGATTGCCGCCGCATTCACTCGCCACCATCCAAAGTGCCTATGCCGCACTGGAAGCCGCGCCTGAGCGAACGGCACTTCGTCACCTGATCGCCGCCTTCAACCGCGAAAAAAACCTGCAGTCGTTGAAACCGTTATTTATTCGGAGTATGTCGGCCATACAGTGCGCCATCCTTCCGGGCAACGAAAATGTCAAAAACGCTGCCGCGGGATTGCAGGCCGCCGGGTTTGACGTGAAACCCATACTCTCGCCGACGGTACCTGCCGGACAGGAGCGGTTGCGGTTTTGCCTGCACAGCTTCAATTCGGAGGCGGAAATACAGGAAATCCTGCGATTATTGCGTACTTTTACGTTGTGACAGGAGATACAACTTTCACCAGGATAGCGGAATTTCCCTACTCGGCAGAGGCCCAGATCGTAAAGGGCAAACTCGAGTCGGCGGGTATCGAAACCTTCCTTCGCGATGCCGTTACCATCGATTCGGATCCCTTGCTGAGCCATGCCATCGGAGGCGTAAAATTGTTCGTGCGAACGGATGATGTTCCGCGTGCCCTGGCCATTCTGGCGGAGGTGCATCTGTTTCCTGTTGAAGATACGGCCGCTCCGTTTTGTCCGCAATGCGGCGACCGGTATCCCATCCAGGATGAAACGCCGACCGGCATACTGCGTCGCCTCTTTTCATCCACTACCCGTTACGAATGTTCGAAATGCGGAAAAAAATTCAAAGCATGACGTTTTTTATCACCGGAATCGGCACCGACGTGGGCAAGACCGTAGCGTCGGCCATCCTCACACAAGCGCTCGGCGCCGACTATTGGAAACCCATACAGTCGGGCGACCTTGACAACACCGATACCATGAAAGTGCAGAAATGGGTGACACACCCGTCGACGGTTTTCCATCCGTCGGCCTATGCCTTGCAAACACCGGCCAGTCCGCATCTGTCGGCGGCCCTCGACGGTATCGAAATCACACTCGATCATATCGTACCTCCGGCTACCGACAACCATCTGGTCATTGAAGGCGCCGGTGGGGTATGGGTGCCGTTGAACCGTACCGATTCTGTTATCGACCTGATCCGCCCGGAGTATAAGGTGGTGGTCGTCAGTCGTCATTATCTGGGAAGCATCAACCATACGTTGCTGACTGTTGAAGCCCTGCAGGCCCGGGGTCTTTCGATTGCCGGCTTGCTGTTCAACGGAGACGAGCACCGTCCGACGGAAGATATTATTCTTGAGCGCACCGGACTTCCGTTCCTGGGGCGCATCGAAAACGAACCGTATCTCGACGCGAACGTCATCGCCGACTATGCTGAGCAATTTCGTCCTTCCCTTTTAGAATGGGTGTCATGAACCTGAGTGAAAGAGACCAGCGTTCGATCTGGCATCCGTATACCCAACACAAAACGGCGTCACCTCCCGTGCCCATCGTGAAAGGGGAAGGCGCGTTGTTGTGGGACGCCGACGGCAAAGAATATATCGATGCCATCGCCTCGTGGTGGGTGAACCCGTTCGGGCATTCGAACCGTGTAATCGCAGACGCACTATACAAACAGCTTACTACGCTGGAGCACGTGTTGTTCGGTGGTTTCACACACGAGCCGGCCGTGCGGGTGGCTGAGAAAGTGTTGTCGCTGTTACCGTCTAACCAACAAAAGGTCTTTTTCTCTGACAACGGCTCGACCGCCGTGGAAGTCGCCATCAAGGCCTCCTTACAATACTTTTATAATAAAGGAGACCGTCGTACGACCATCGTCGCGTTCGAAGACGCCTTCCATGGCGATACGTTTGCGGCCATGGCGGCCAGCGGTATTTCGTTTTATACGACCGCCTTCCAGGAGATGTTCCTCGAGGTTATCCGCATTCCGGCTCCGGTCGACGGCCGTGAACTGGAAAGTTTGGACGCCCTTCGGAATGCCATCCGCGACAAGCGCCCCGCTGCCTTTATCTTCGAACCCCTGGTGCAGGGTGCGGCCGGAATGGTCATGCACGCACCGGCGGCACTCGATGCGCTCCTCAACCTGTGTCGGAAGGAAGGGGTGCTGACCATTGCCGACGAGGTGATGACCGGTTTCGGCAAGACCGGCAAGACCTTTGCCTGTGATTACCTGTCGCAGCAGCCCGATATGTTCTGCCTGTCGAAGGCGTTGACAGGCGGCACCATTCCGATGGCGCTCACCACCTTCACACAGGATATTTACGACGCGTTTTACAACGACGATATCAACAAGGCGCTGTTCCACGGGCATACGTTTACGGCCAACCCAACAGGATGCGCGGCGGCTTTGGCGAGTATGGACTTGCTGGAAACGCCCGGGATGCAGGCCCACATCCGACGGGTCAGTCAGAAACAGGCCGCCTTTGCCGAGCGAATGGCCGACCATCCGAAAGTACGGACCGCGCGGTCACTGGGCGTGATCATGGCGCTGGAAGTCGTGTCGGATGGTGATGGAAGTTATTATGGCAGTATCCGAAACAAACTGTATGACTTTTTTATATCGGAAGGCGTCATCCTCCGGCCCGTGGGGCACATTGTTTACATCCTGCCGCCCTATATCATCACGGATGCCCAATTGGAAAAAGTATACGACACCGTCAGCAGAGCCCTCGAAATCGTGTAATTTTGCGGCCTGAACCCTCCCCCGTGACCACACCTGTTTCCCTAACGGCGATTGCCTCTGTTTCTGCCCTCGGCACCGCGTATGACGAGGTCATGACGGCGTATCGCGAAGGACGTCCCCGTTTTTCACTTTACGGTCCTGAGGCAGCGTATGTGGCCCCGTTGACCGTTGAAGGACGCGACGCGGTGGAACGCATTCGTTTGTCGGACCCGAAATACAAAAGTCTGGATGACTCGGTCTTATTTGCCCTGTTGGTGGCACGGAAAGCGGCTGCTTCTGCCGGTTGGACAGATGGACGCTTCGGCATCAACATCGGATCATCGCGCGGGGCTACGGGTGTATTCGAAACGCATCATAAAGAATTCCTTACCACCGGTAAGACGTCGCCTTTGGCATCGCCGGTGACCACCCTTGGCAATATCGCGTCATGGGTGTCGCACGATTTGGGTAGTTCGGGTCCGGACATTTCGCATTCCATTACCTGCTCGACGGCCCTGCATGCCGTATTGAATGGCATTGCCTGGATCAGGGGTGGGATGGCCGATCGTTTTTTGGCCGGAGGAAGTGAAGCGCCGCTCACGCCGTTCACGCTGGCACAGATGAAAGCGATGAAGATTTATTCGAAGGAGGAAGGCTTGTATCCCTGTCGTGCCCTCGATTTTACCAAGACGGCTAATAGCATGGTATTGGGGGAAGGGGCGGCGGTATGCTGCCTGGAACGCGGGGTGCAACCGAACGCGTTGGCGTATATCACCGGTTATGGGTACGCTACCGAACTTTTGGAGCACAATGCCTCGCTTTCGGCGGAAGCCACCTGCTTCCAGCGGTCGATGCGGATGGCATTGGAAGGGATGGATCCCGCTTCTGTGGATGCGATTGTGATGCATGCGCCGGGAACTAAACGGGGTGACCGTGCGGAAAAAGCGGCCATCGATCACGTATTTGGCGCACAGGTCCCTTTATTGACCGGCAACAAATGGATGGTCGGGCATACGTTCGGCGCCTCTGGATTGCTGAGCCTTGAGATGGCGGTGATGATGGTGCGGTCGAATACCTTCTTTTCGGTTCCGTTCCTGACCCCATCGTCGGATCGAGACATCCGTCGGGTGCTGGTAAATGCCGTCGGCTTTGGCGGAAATGCGGTGAGTTTGGTGGTGGACCGCGTCGAATAAAAAGGGCCCTTGCCGGACCCTCTTTCATTCTTCTTTTTTATTAACGGATAATCAGTTTTCGTGTCGTTTCCGTTCCGTCTTCCATTTTTATTTTCAGGATGCCGATTTGTGCGTGGAAGTTCAGGCTTTCGGTGCGGAATCGGTTCGCGCTGATGTTTCCGGCGCTGAACACCTCGCGGCCGAGTGTATCATACAACACGACGGAAGCAATCGCCCCGTTCGGCGTTGCTATCTCAAAACCACCGGTGATGCCCTGTGCGTAAAGGCTTGCAGTCTGTGGCTCGTCGATACCCAGGTTCGGGTTCGCGTAACGGATTTCAAACCGGTCATCGAAGGTGCCGATGTTGGTCGTGAAGGTATACGGCCCTGCTTTCAGGTCGACGTACAGATTGTTTTGTGCTTTGTCGACGAGGTAGACATGCTGGTCACCTGCGAAGAGTCCGTCTACATGGTCGATCGCAATCTGGAATTCCCCTTCGATGGTCGAACTGTATCCAAGCGGGATCACTTCTGATTCGTCAATATTCACGTCACGTCCCTGGATGACGAGTTTCTGGCTGTCGAGTATCGAGTAAAGCGACACATAGTTTCCGCCGTCAAGTGGAGCGCCGTCGAAACCGTAATCATAGTTATCCGTAGCACCGTCTACGTACGCGAGCAGCATTTGTTTGAAGGCGCCTTCGCTATTGGTAAGGTTCAGCCAGATGCGGTGTTTTTCAGGCTCGTCTGATGAAGGGGTGCTTGTGGTTGCAGTGCCTTGCGTGCGGAAAAACTGCCCGTTGTTCGATTCGGTGCGTTGGCGCATGCTGTTGTTGAACGTCACGGTCTTGGCTCCGTTGGTACCGGCAAGTCCAACGAAGAAGCCTTGTCCGGATGCGATATATCGGGTTGGCGCCGTTCCACCCGTTCCGGCCGATGTTCCGCCGGAAAGGTTATAGGTCGCGTAGTCGTCGGTCGTATAGTTATAGACAAAACTGCCCGGTGTCGTGGCGCTGATGGCAGTGTTGTGTGTCCAGAAATACAGGTTACCGTCAATTGACTGGTTGATGGTTCCGGTGAATCCCCACGCATTCGGGTTGTAAATGTTCGCTTTGATGAAGGCGTCTGCATCGAGGGCAGAAGGATACGGGTTGCCGACCAGGTTTTCAGGCCCAGACGCGGTTTTCGTAGCCGATACCGAAACGGTTCCGTTATTGGGTGTACCCGTGAACGACGCGGTATACCCCCCTGCCAAAGGATAGGTGAGGTTGGAAGGTGCACGTGAGATGTAACCCGTACCAGGGGTCATCGTGGTGTTGGCCGTTACGCCCACCCAGCTGTAGGTTGCGCCATCGAAACGGTAGAAGTCGGCATCACCGTTGTTGACCGTATTGGCTAATGTTGCGGATGTAATCGGCGAAGACCAATAGGTAAAGTCATATTGTTTGAGCGCGGTCGTCGTCCGTTTCGTTGTCACTGTGCCCAGGGCCGAGGAAGCGTCGTTCACTTGGGTTAGGCTGCCCCCGCTTTCGATGACAAGGCTTCCGTTAATGGCAATGTTGTATTCGACCACGATATTTTTTCCTGTATTGATGGTGAGGGTCTTGCCACTGTTGACCGTCAATTCGCAGGCACGGAAGCTGTTACCGGCGTAATTGCCGTTGATAACCGCTTTTACTGTTGACGGCGTAGCGTCAGAACCGGTGGGTGCGCCGTTGCTCCAGGCTGTGCCGCTCCAGGTGGTAGTACCGCCTGAACATTTGCGTTCATCGGCCCCTATGGTCGGACTAGACGCACGACTATCTCCGTCGATGTCGGTGGTGATGCCCGAGATGGCGATACCGGCACCTTCCACCGATCCGCCTGCCGTAAGGTGAAGGTCGGAAGAGGAAGTAAACGATACGGAGGCGTTGATGGAATTCGCATCTTTTCCTGTCGCGGTCTTCCAGGCAGCCAGGCTTGACCGGTCGCTGCTCAGGTAACCGATCAGTCCGCTCCCTGAAACGACGGTGTAGTTGTTGTAGTTGATATTGGTGAAAATTCCGGATCCGCCGGTCACGTAAATGGCGTAGCGTTTGCCGTTTGACCCTGTAATGCCAAGGATGTTGTTTTGTATGTTCAGCGCATTGGATGTGCTGATCGCGATATGGAGCGCGGCCGTCACCAACTGACTTCCGTTTCCAGAATCGGATGCGTTTTGAAGGAGCGAGTTAAAGTATAACGAGTATCCGGCACCTGACGTAATACGAACACAGGCTGCGCCACTGGTGTCGCTGTTGTTGCCTTGTGTATACACATCGCTCACCATATTATTGACGCATTGTATACTGGCCGATGAACTGGAACTTGCCAGCAATATGCCGTTAATCGTGCCGCCTGATGACCTTGAAACGGCGGTAATGGTATTCCCTGATATCGTTCCGGAGGTGGAGGTGTTGGATACGCTGATCGCCGCATTGACCGAATTCCCGCTGTGCGTGATGGCCAGGTTACGTATTGTGTTTCCGGATACTGTAAAGGTAGCGACATTCGACAATTCAATCCCAGACAGGTGCGAGGTGACGGTGCTGCCATTGTAGACACCGTTAATGGTATTGCCGGACACTGTGAGCGAGTTGGTGTGTGACGCGTAGATAACCCGTGAAGGGGCGTTTGCGTTGGTCGAGCTACCGAAAGTCGAATTGGTGATGCTGACCGTGCTGGTTTTGTTCGATGAACTACCCAAGACCATCACACCCTGGCGTACCATCTGAAAGTCATTGTTAGAAAAGGTCAGATTGGAGTTGACAGCGCCGGCTGTACTGGAATCGGAAATGCCTGACCCCCCGCAGAAGATACCGGCCAGTAACTCGCCTTCCTGGTTCTTGGCGTTGAACTTCAAAATCGTGTTTTTGACAGTAATATTGGTGGCACCATTGCTGCCGTTGTTGCAAATTGCGATGACGGCTTCGTCGGTGTAATCGGGCGTGTAGTTGTTCACCCACGTCAGGTCTTTGGTTGTGCCATTTGTGGTGTTACTGCCATCTATGGTCACATAGTCAGAACCAGAAATGATGAGTGCGCCGCCTACACCCGTAAAATTGTTGGCGCTGCTGGCCGTTACGGTGATGGTTTTGCCTGTATTGGGTTTGATGGTCAGGGTTTTGGTGGAGGAGAGGTCATTCCGGTTGATCGTGAGGCTTCCGGTGTAGCTTTGGTTTTGATCCAACAAAAGGGTCACATTGCCCGAAAGACCATTAGCGTTAACGGCGGCGATTGCAGCGGAAAGCGTGGTATAGGTTTGTCCGGTACCGATGACATACGTTCCGTTCAACTGTGCGAACGAAAACGAGACGATGAAAAGGAACAGCGTGGAGTATAACTTTCTCATTTGTAGGAAAAAAAGGATGACTTTTATTAGGGCCCCACAAATGTACGTGCGCATTTCGTCGATGGTTTTTTATTAACACCTTGTTTTGCAAGGTTTTCGACGAGGCGCAAAATTAAACGACGAACTACATAGATGGCGAAATCGATTTCGTGAATTTTAACAAAAGCCGAAGGTTTTTCTGACTGCGATTGCTAGGAGAGGCGGGCAATCCGTTTCACTTCCGAAAAGACCAAATCGGATTCGTAGCCCTTGTAAATAAGGAAGTCAGCGCATTTTTTCTGGCGGAGCCTGTTTTCGAGTCCGTTCAGGCTCTCCCATTTGGTTTCGCACAATTTCGCGAATTGCGATAGGTATACACTCTCCTCGATTTCCGACAATCCAAGGCGGATGTTTGGCTCGGAAACCCCATGTTGGCGCAGTTCTTCCCGAATTCGGATCCGGCCCCATTTTTTCATCCCGTTTTTGCCGCGGGCGAAGGAACGGGCGAAACGCTCTTCATTGAGGAAATCATCGGTGATGAGTTGGGTGATGATACGTTCGGTCATCGCGCCGGTGGCACCCATTGAGCGCAGTTTTTGGCGCACCTCCGAATGGCTGCGTTCCTGATAGGCGCAATAGGAAGTAGCGCGCCGCAGGATGTCTTTTTCCTCCATGCTGCGAAAGTAACGAAAACGGCACGAAAATCGGGTTGGTACCCACATGGCGTTTGTACGAATTTGCTCATTCAGCGATAAAAACGAACACTTCATCTAATTGTCTGAAAATTACGGCAAAACCGTATCCGGGATGCTCACAAAAGCCCTTATTTTTAAAGCCATTTTTAAGAGTTTCTTAACCCCAAGTCCGATGAAATTCAACATTACATTTCTTACAATCCTCCTGGGTTGCGTCTTCTCATCTCAGGCCCAAAGTATCTTCACCAACCCCATTACGGGCACCAATCCGAACACAGCCAATCCGTATACAACGGGTCAGACGGTTGCATCGAATATGACCGTGTCAGGAATCGGTCGTGGTACGGGGGTCACGGGTAGCAACGCGAACGATCGCTACAACGCCACGGGTTGGAACTCGGGGTCACTCGACACCAATGATTATTTCGAATTTACGATGACACCGGCATCCGGATATCAAATTAGTTTGGTGAGTTTGGTCTATACGGGTCAGACATCCGGGACCGGTCCTACCAACTTCGCCCTACGCAGCAGTGTGGATAGCTACGCCAGCAATATCGGAACTCCGACCGCTACGGGTGCTACTATATCGTTATCCGGGGCTTCTTACCAGAACCTTACATCGGCTATTACCTTCAGGTTGTACGGTTGGGGCGCCTCGGCCGCAGGCGGTACGTTTAGTATTAATGATTTTACCTTCAACGGAACGGTGTCGACGGTGGGTGCGCTTGACGGCAATATAGTGGAAAGCGACTGGGGTACTGCCCTCGCTACTTCTACCGGTGGACCGACACCCAGTTTTGGTGCTTCTCATGCGATCAACGCGCTGTATTGCTACGGTGACGCCACCTACCTCTACTTCGCGATTGCGGGGAACGTGCAATCGGGCAACCGTATCATGCTATTCATCGACTCTAAAAGCGGTGGCTACAACAATGGCAGCTTCAACCGTACGAACGCACCGCAAGGTATCGACGATTTCAACTCGTCGACTACCTTCGATTCGGGTTTCAATGCGGATTACTGCGCCGTGATCGGCACCAATGGCAGTGGCACGTATTTTCTTGACCTGTTTACATTGGCGGCCAGTGGCTCGAATACCTTTATCGGTTCCGCGGGGACGGAGTTTGGCATCAACGTCAGTAATACCGACCAAACAAAAGGATTTGAATTCCGCATCCCGAAAACGTCGTTGGGCTACACCGCTAACCAGGAACTCCAGCTTTTCGCAGCCTACACGTCCGATGCCGGATTTCTTTCCAACCAATTCCTGACCAAAGCGGGCAGCACGGATGGGAGTTACGGAAATGGCGCGGTGACGTTTGGATCGGCCGCCCCGGATCCTGTAACTGTAACGTATTCTTCAAAGCAAACCGGGAACTTCACAACCGGCACCACCTGGAAACTGGGCACAGGAAGCCCGTCGGGCGTTACTATCTCGATTGAATCAGGCCACAATGTTACCGTCAATACCAGTACATCACAAGTGGCCGGTGTCAGGGTGAATTCGGGTGGCACGCTAACCCTTGACAGTGGTGGGTTGCTAAATGTGAGCCGAACGGGGGGCATCACCTTTAACAATGCGGGAACAACGACTTTCACTTCGGGAGGATTGAAGTTTTTCCAAAGCGTTACCTTTACCAATACCGGCACTTTCACGGCCGGAACGGGTACGGTTGAGTTTGTAGGGGGGTCGCTTTCCGGCACCCTCAGTTTTTACAACATGACGATTTCTACGGCGGGCCTGGCGCTCAGCAGCAGTACTACGATAACGAATTTATTGACGATTCTCCCAAGTGGCTTCGTAGATGCGGGATCGGCTCCTATTTATGGATCCTCTTCCACTTTGGTATACTCAGGTGTCTCAGGATACAATCGGGGCAACGAATGGACGGGTGCTTCTTCCGGCGCAGGATGTCCTGCCAACGTAACCCTTTCCTCGTCGTCCTTCAATATGAATCTCGGGTCGGCCTTCTGCACCGGATCTGTGACGATAAGTGCAGGATCTACGCTTAATACCGCCGCAACCAGTCTTACAATCGGTGGAAATCTCTCGATCAATAGCACGGATGCGCTGAATTTCGGAACGCTCAACATGCTGGGAGACATATATGTCGCCGGCAACTGGACGGTGGGCGCGTTTGGCGTACAAAGTAATAACGGCAAGGCTGTGTTCTTCAACGGAACGGGCACGCAGGTCGTCTCAAAAACCGGTGGTGGTACGGTTTTCTTCGACTATTTGGTTTTGAATAAGTCTGCGGGGACAGTGCAGTTTTCGGCATCACCTGCCACGGACGTGGTCATTAACTCGACCGCGGGCGATGTATTACAACTAGTGAATGCGGGAACTCTTGATGTTAATGGACGAACGCTGACGCTTAACAATGCGGGTGGGAACATTCTTTGTACGGGAGGTGTTCGGACGATTACCTCGACGGCAGCCAACGGATTGGTTGTCATCAACGGATATAAATCGGTTACAGGTACCGGCACGCTTACCATTGCAACGAACGTGACCATGCAACTCAGTGCCGGGATTAACTTCGGTGTGTCAAAAACGACCTTCAACGGGAGGCTCCAACTGAATGGTGGTGGTTTTGCTGACACATCTCCGATTTACGCAACAAACGCTACGTTGATTTATAACGGTAACTACAATGTATCTAATGAGTGGACGGGCAATGCTGCCACGCCAGGACTAGGTATACCGTTCGATGTCAGGATACAGAATGCTGCCGTTGTGAATCTGCCTGCCGGCGACAGGGGATTATCGGGTAGCCTGACCATCAATAACGGCACGCTCAATTTCAATGCCGGGGGCGATTTGTACTTGAATGGTAACCTCTCGCTTACCACGTTTGGATTTAGCACAAACGGAAAACGGCTTTACCTTACCGGCACGAGTGTGCAGACACTGACGGCGGATAATGACGTGATGCTGTCGTATCTCTATTTCCAACCTACCTCGGGGAGTGTCCGTTTCGAATGCGTCAGTCCTGTGTTTCTTTATATAACCGCGCCGGCGGGTGGTGCGGCCATTTCGTTCAACAGCGCCAATGACATACTTGATTTCGGAAGTGCCCAACCGAGTATCGGTACGTCAGGCGTTGCCAATACAATCGCGGGGAGTGGAAAGTTAAGGGGATATGCCGCTTCGACCAATCTTACACTTTTGGGTACGGGCAGTATCGGAACGCTGACGTTCGACACTGGCTTCCAGAATCTTCGGAGCCTCTCGATTAATCGTACGTCGGGCAGCACTGCCGCATCGCTGGGCAGTAACCTGACGATAGCGAATACGATGACCTTTACGGCAGGCCATCTTGACCTGAATGGATTTACGATGACGCTTCCCGCTTCGATGGGTAGTTTCGGCAGTTCATCCAGTTTTGTCATAGCGAGCACCGCCGGAAGTGAATTGCGCAAACTCTTTACCGCCGCAGGTAGCTATACCTTCCCGGTTGGTGATAACGTAGGCACGACCGAATACTCACCCGCGACCGTTACCTGTTCGGGTGGAAGCTATTCGGGCTATATAGGGGTTTCGGTGCGGAACACCCTTCATCCGGGACTGACCGGCTCTACCAATTACATCAATCGCTATTGGGCGGTGACGGCTTCAGGTGTGACGCCTGGCAGCTATTCGTTTTCGGGTACGTACCTGAACGCCGATATTATCAATGCGACTACCAATTGTAAACCCGGCCGTTATAACGGAAGTACGTTTACGGATATCAGCGCTACCACGGTCAGTGCCAACACGCTGAGCCTCTCAGGCCTCACTACCTTTGACAGTGTCAACGAGTTCGCTGCGGGCGACCGACTCGCTACGGCCACCTATTTTTACCGCAGCGCGGCTGCCGGAGCGTGGAGCACGGCCTCAAACTGGCAGGTCTCGGCCAATAACCTCACGGGTTGGACGACTGCCTTTTATCCGCCGGGCCGGGTCGCGTCGGCTGTGACGATTCGTAATACGTTTGACATAACGGTGTCGTCGGGTACGGTCAACGCTGTCAATGTGTGGATTGATCCCGGAGCGAACCTGAATATCAGTGGCGGCACGTTCGTGCTGGAAGACGGATCGTTTTCGACCGATTTGACCGTAAACGGCGGTTTGAATTACAGTGGTGGTACATTCACGCAAGGCTCGTCCATTATCAGTTTTGCGGGAACGGGCACCTTCTCCAACTCTGCAAGCAGTTCTACGATTTTCATTCCAACGGCTACGTGGAGTTCGACTTCCACCTGTAGCATCACGGGATTGACATCAAACGCCATTATCTCTTCTCCATCTGCGCTGGCCCAGTCATTCGGGAATTTTACCTGGAACAATGCGAACCAGAACAACTATGTAAATGTGGAGAGTAATTTGTTTTCGGTGTCGGGAACATTAACCATCGGGCCTTCGGCCAACACCCGGCTTTCGCTCGCCAATAGCGCGGGAACCTATACCAATTCGGTGGGTAGCCTCGTGGTGAGTGGCGGTGTTTTCAATGTCGTGGGTGCGACGGCCACGTCTACCCTGTCTGTGACCGGCAATATCACCGTATCTGGCGGTACACTGAATATCAGCCAGGGAACCGGCACAGGTTCGCTTACCGGTTCGGCTACCAGCGACATGACCGTTTCAGGCGGTACGTGCGTATTGTCGAACAGTTCTGGAACCGGAGCGTTATCAGTTCGGGATTTGGGTATCTCATCCGGATCGGTGGTTTTGATCAATAATTCAGCAAGTCCTTCCACAACGCTTACGATCAATCGTAATTTATCGATTACCGGCAGCGGATCCATGAACCTCGAAGCCATCGGTTCGAGCACGGGCGTGGCGACGGTAAACGTCACAGGGAATTTTTCAGCCGCCTCATCTGCCGCCTCGGTGGTCGATTTCGGGGATGGAACGGTAACAAATAATACGATTGCCATCAGAGGCAATTTCACAAATAGTTCTACGGGTACTTTCTATACTACATCTGTTACGACGGCACCCGCTGGTTTTACATTTGCCGGAACGGGCACCCAGACGTTTTCCTACACGGGGGCTAATTCGGAATACACGCCTTACCGTATATTGTCGGGCGCGACCGTTCAAATGAACAGTAACCTTACATTGGGCGCCAACGCGAGCCCCTCGTCGATTTTTTCTATTGCGTCGGGCGCTACGTTGAACATGCAGACCAACAGTATCATTGCAGCCGGCACCACCAATCCGCAAGTGGTATTCACCAGCGGAGCGACACTTATCACCGCCAATACGGCGGGTATCGGCGGATCGACCGCGTCTGGTTCATTCCGCAGCTTTTCCGGTACGGGCACCGCAGCGGCCGGCGGTCGGGTTGCGTTGCCTGCGGGTGTAAAATATGTATTTAACGGAACGACGACCACCCCCTTCCCAACGACGGCCTTTGGTAACCCTGCAGATGTGACCATCAACTCGGCGGTGACTTCTAACCTTACAGCAGCGCTAACCGTAACAGGTCCGTTTACCGTGAATACCGGTGGTACCTTTAAGTTGAATTCTGCGACCGGGAACCATCTGAGTCTGAACGGCACCAACCTGGTGGTAAATTCAGGTGGTATTTTCGACAACAATGGCACCAATCAGGTGCAGTCGGGCGGAGGCACACCGGCGGTCCAGATATCCGGGACGTTTATCACGCGCGATCCTGACGGTTTTGTAGGAACCGGAGCCGCCATTCCGAGTATTACGCCTGTTTTGAATACCGGAAGTACAGTTGAGTATGCTCTTACCGGGAATCAGGCCGTGCAGGGCACGACCGCACCGACCTACCAAAACATCACATTCTCCGGTGGCGGTACCAAGACATTGGCCAGTACCAATGCCGTTGTAGGTACGATTACGATTTCTGACAGCGTTGTTTTTGATGCGGGTAACAATGCATTTGGCTCTACGACCTCCAATCTCACTATGACGGGCACTTCCCGTTACAAACTTGGAGGTACTACGGCGTCAAAACCGGAATCGGGTGGGACGTATTCGTTAGGGTCGGGTACGACAATCGAGTTCACCGGAACATCTGCTACCAATATTCGGGTATCGTCTCCTACTATCAATTACGCTAACGTTGAAATCAGTGGTACGAATGTGTCGAATCCAGCCACGGTGACGGGCATTCGCTTCCAGGCGGGAGGCACCTTTACCGTGAAAAACGGCGGTACGTTCAAGCTGGCCAATACGGCGGGCTTTACAGGAGGCACTACGACCGCGATCAATAACACGAACAATCCTACGGTTACGCTTGAAGCCGGATCCAAGATTGAGTATGCGGGGGCCAACCAAACATTGACGCCCTTCACTCCGAAATACCAGGACCTTGCCATTTCGGGAACGGGCACGAAATCCATAACGTCATCTTCCGAGATTTTGGTGGGCAACAACCTGACCGTGTCGGCTTCTACATTGGAAGTGCCCTCGGAAAAGTTGCTAACCGTAACGAACGCCATCACGAATACCGGTGGTACGATCTGGGTAAAAGACAAAGGTAACCTGGTACAGATTACCGATGGTATTTCGAATACCGGTGATATCGTAGCGACCCGGATATCCCGCAGCATGGATCACGATGACTACATCTATTGGGGCCAACCGGTGCAGGGGAACATGCTGACGATGTTCCCGGGACAATTCGATGCGGCCTATATGTGGGATCTTGATGGTTCCTTCGACGGCTCGTGGAGCCAGATCTTGTCAACAGTCCCTGGCAGGGGATTCATTACCCGGCTATCTGAAGCGGGTGCGGGAGTGGTGAATTTCGACTTTACCGGCGTGCCGAACAATGGTGTTATCACGGTTGCGGCCGACAGTTATGACGATGGAGCGACGCCCGAGGCTACGGGTAACACAGTATTACTTGGCAACCCGTATCCCTGCGCCATTAGTGCGGCCCAATTGGTCAGCCAAAACAGTTCAAGTCTTGAAGGGACGCTTTATTTCTGGACTGCCATAACGCCAATGGTGGATGGCGCGTATTCGACTTCCGATTATGCCAGTTGGAACGGCACCGGAGGTGTGGCTACAACGGATACATCCGGCACTAATGACCTCCGGCCTAGCGGCAATATCGGAGCGGGACAGGGGTTCTTCGCCCTTCTCAAATCGGATATGGGTGTTACGTTCAACAACAGTATGCGCCTTCGCACCACGACCGATAACGGCCAGTTCTTCCGCACCGGATCAGATGTTGCGGAGGGTCGTTTGTGGCTAAACCTCACCAATCAGGGGGGTGCGTTCCGCCAGACGCTGGTCGGTTATGTGAACGAAGCTACGAATGGATATGAAACCAAGTTCGATGGCAGCAGCTTCACCGATAATGTGATCGACATCTATTCCTTGCTTGACGATAAGAAGCTCGTTATCCAGGGACGCGGACTTCCTTTTGAAACGTCGGACATCGTACCGCTTGGCATTCGTATTACCATGGACGGAAGTTACCAGATTGCTATCGATGAGGCACAGGGGGTTTTGGCTGGCGACCAGGGCATTTACCTGGAAGATTTGCAGTTACACCTTATCCACGACCTTAAAGCAGCGCCGTATACCTTTACGACCGATGCGGGCACGTTCCACGATCGCTTCCGTATCCGGTATACCGATGCAAGTCTGGAAGTGCCTGTAACGGATGCGCCTACCGTATCGATTTATTCGGATAAAAAGACCATCGTCGTTGATAGCCCCGGGGTTTCCATCAATTCCGTGAAAGTAATTGATTTGCTTGGCCGGGTTATTCTGGATTCGACCGCCGTTAATGCTACCCGTTTCCAGTCAAAATTGATTTGGGCTTCGGAGCAGGCGTTGGTCGTGACGGTGGTTTGTGCGGATGGCACGATAGTTAAGAAGAAACTCGTCATCGCGCCCCACTAACCTGACATGAACTGTCGTAGTGACGGGTGATGGTTTGAGTTGTAGGGAAACTGCCAACCGAAGGCAGTACAAAAGAAATAGGAAGAGGCTACGCTACGGCATTGGTTCGGCGCACGGCCTCTTCGTTTTTGTAGTCGATCCAGGCTTGGCCCTTCCAGCGCCGCATCAGGTTGTCGAAATAGCGCATAATGGTCACATTGTACAGTGCTTTCGACAGGTTGCCGATGTGTCGGGGGAAGGCGCGTAAACTCATCGAAAAGCCCGGCGTCAGGTATTTCATGTAGTGCCAGTATCCTTCGGGCATATAAAGCATTTCACCGTGTTTGAGTTCACATACGTAACCTTGTGCTTTGGCTAACGCCGGCCATTTGTTGAAGTCTGGATTATCGAAGTCGATGTCTTCGCGCGAAATAAGGGCATGAGGAACCTTGTAGAGGTATTTCGTCTGGTCAGGAGCGAACAACACACATCGCTTTTTGCCATGGAAGTGGAAGTGGAGGATGTTGGAATAATCGATGTCGAAATGCATGAATACCCGCGAGTTTTCCCCACCGAAAAAAAGCATCGGTAACTGTTTTACCAACCGTAGCCCGATATTGGGCCAACGGAAGTCGTCTTTCAACATCGGCACTTCTTTCATCAGGTTGTACAGAAAAATGCGGTAATTCGTCGGCTTCGACTGCAACAGGTCGATGTATTCCGACATTTTCATCGTGGCGTGTGCTTCGTTGAATCCTTCTTTGTAGGAGACCGGACGATCGTCGTATAACGGCACGGTACGATCACCCGCAATGTCGCGGATATACTCTAAATGCCATTTTGTGTAAGCGGGCCAGTCAGCGGTCAACTGTTCAATGACGACCGGTTTCTGCGGTTTCACGTAGCGGTCAAGAAAGTCCTTCCGCGAAAGGGTCTTCACCCTTTCAATCTCGGTGAGGTTCAACGCCATAGTCGGTTTTTTAAAGCACAAAAATGCCCCTGTAGGACAGGGGCAAAGTTAAGAAACGATTAACGTAACGGAAACACTTTAACAAACCGTTATTCCGTTGGCGTCTTGGCTTTTTTAGAGGCTTCGAGGTTGCGTTCGATCGTGTGTCCGGGCCGTGACCAGCGTGGTTTTTCGCCTAAGGCCGTGAATTGCGAGTCTTCGGCTTCCACGGTTTGCGGCTGTGCCATCTTGGCGAACGGACGCTGTGGTTTGAGTCCGAGCATTTCAAACATCTTCATATCTTCATTCACATCCGGATTCGGCGTGGTGAGCAGTTTGTCACCTGCAAAAATCGAATTCGCGCCGGCAAAGAAGCACATCGCCTGGCCTTCACGGCTCATGTTCGTGCGTCCGGCTGATAGGCGAACCTGGGTAAGTGGCATGACAATCCGTGTGGTTGCGACCATCCGGATCATATCCCAGATTTCAACGGGTTTTTCATCTTCCATCGGCGTTCCTTCCACGGCGACCAGTGCGTTGATGGGCACTGATTCCGGCTGCGGAGACAAAGAGGCAAGCGCCACGAGCATCCCCGCACGGTCTTCTACGCTTTCGCCCATTCCGATGATGCCGCCGCTACAGACCGTAACGTTGGTTTTACGGACGTTGTCGATGGTGCGGAGACGGTCTTCGTACCCCCGCGTTGAAATGATTTCTTTATAGTATTCTTCTGAGGTATCAAGGTTGTGGTTGTAGGCATAGAGGCCGGCTTCTGCCAGTCGCGCCGCCTGGTTTTCGGTCAACATGCCAAGGGTGCAGCACACTTCCATGTCGAGTTTGTTGATGGTACGTACCATTTCGAGCACCTGGTCGAACTCAGGTCCGTCTTTTACGTTGCGCCATGCCGCACCCATACATACGCGTGAGGAACCGGCTGCTTTTGCGCGCAATGCCTGTGCTTTCACGTGGCTCACGGTCATCAGGTCGTTTCCTTCGATGTGGGTATGGTAGCGGGCGGCCTGGGGGCAGTAGCCGCAGTCTTCCGGGCAACCGCCGGTTTTAATCGACAATAGTGTAGAAACCTGCACCACGTTCGGGTCGTGGTATTCACGGTGTACGGTGGCGGCTTCGTAAAGCAGGTCCATCAGCGGACGGTTGTACAATGCGATGATTTCCTCTTTCGTCCAGTCGTGGCGCGTGATCATGTTCGATTCTTTTAGTAACGTCAAAAGTAGGGATTTCCACGGGAACTAAAAACACAATCGAATCTCCTCGTGCTTCACTACGCGTCACGATAACGTTATAGAAACTGGTGGGTAGTGTACGGTTAACCGCGACTGAAATGATAACTTGCCCCGACCAAACTTTTTTTCCAACCAAACCAACTATAAATGAATACGTTTTCTACTGTTGACTATGCCGTGTTTATTACCTATTTCTTTCTTGTGGCCGGCTATGGCTACTGGGTGTACCGCCGAAAGAAAGAAAAAGGAACGTCGGAATCAACGAATTTTTTCCTGGCGGAGGGTTCCCTGACGTGGTGGGCCATCGGTGCTTCGCTCATCGCGTCAAACATTTCAGCCGAGCAATTTATTGGGGCATCCGGACAAGGCTTTACGGTGGGGCTGGCCATCGCCGCTTATGAATGGGTGGCCGCCATTGCGTTGATCGTCGTTGCGGTATGGTTTATTCCCGTGTACCTCAAGAACCGCATCTTCACCATGCCGCAGTTTCTCGAACGGCGCTACAACCAAAGTGCATCGCTTATCATGGCGGTCTTCTGGTTGTTTCTTTATGTGTTCGTCAACCTGACCTCGATCCTGTATCTGGGGGCTTTGGCTATCAATAATATGGCCGGAGGTGAGTATTTTCACCTGATTGTGGTCGTTATGGCCGTCTTCGCCCTCATCATCACGCTGGGAGGCATGAAGGTCATTGGCTTTACGGACGTCATACAGGTAGTGGTTTTGGTCATCGGAGGTTTGGCGACGACGTATATCGCATTGTGCCTGGTAGGCGAACATTTTGGTTTGGGAAGTGACGCCTGGGCGGGCTTCACCACCATGATGCACCAAGCCCCGGATCATTTCAAGATGATTTTCGACAAACCCGGACCTAATTCCAGCCAGGAAGACATTGATAAGTACCTGCTGTTGCCGGGCGTGGCCATGTATTTCGCCGGTCAATGGATTACGAACCTTAATTATTGGGGATGTAACCAATATATCACACAGCGTGCCCTGGGTGCCGACCTGAAAACCGCCCGCACCGGTATTTTGTTTGCCGGCTTTATGAAACTGGCAATGCCGATTATTGTCATGTTGCCGGGTATTGCGGCGTATGTCATCTGGAAGGATGGTGGCCTGCAGGCGGAGATGGCAGCCGGAGGTGAATTTTCAGCCGACAACGCGTATTCGTCGATCTTAGGGTTTTTACCAGCGGGCCTTAAAGGACTTTCCCTCGCGGCATTGACGGCGGCGATCGTTGCCTCGTTGGCCGGGAAAGCCAATAGTATCTCGACGATTTATACGCTTGACATTTACAAGAAATACATCAATACTGAGGCCAGTGAGAAGAAGCTCGTCCTCATGGGCCGTATCGCGATTTTGGTGGCCATGGTGCTTTCGGTGGTACTTACCTGGAACGACACCCTCGGCATTGGCATGAAAGGAGGCTTTACCTTTATCCAGAAATATACCGGATTTGTGAGTCCGGGCGTATTTGCCATGTTCATTCTCGGGATGTTCTGGAAGCGTACGACAGGTGCGGCGGCCATTACCGGATTGATTGCCGGTTTCCTGTTCTCGATCTTTTTCAATATGTATGCGGTCGATTGGTTCGGAGCCGAGACGTGGCTGTGGACGGCCTTCCGCAATTCCGAGAAGGTGTATGAAATTCCCTTCCTCATTGGGATGGGCTGGACATTCCTTTTCACCGTATTGCTTATGGTAGGGGTAAGCCTCGCAGGTCCGAAGCACAATCCGAAGGCGTTTGAGATCGATAGCAAGATGTTCCGGGTGGCGCCCTCCACATTGGCCCTGATTGTATTGACCCTGTTGATCTTCAGCGTACTTTACGTTCGTTTTTGGTAAATAGGATCCATTTAAAAAACAAAAAGACCGCTGTAGGGCGGTCTTTTTGTTTTTTGGGAGGAATGCTTAGTTCCGGCTTGACGTATAATCGGTTAAGTCGTCTACGCTGGAGCTGAATGAGAAGATGGAATTAAGGTTGAAGTAATTCCGTGGGTCGACGCAGTAGTCATACGCGAATTTCGCAAAGTCGAGTTTGGTTTCCTCGAACCCAAATTCCGATGCGATCTGCTTGATTTGGTTCACATTCATACAGTTTGCCGATACCACCTGCTTCGCTACCTTGAGGCGGGTTTCGTCGAATCCCTGACCTTTAACGGCAGAAAGCGCCTTTGAGAAATCGCTTCCTGACATACAATATTGTCCGTTGCACCCGCGTGGGGCATCGTGATGGTCGTGTCCGTCATGCGAGCCTGTATGGGTTGTCGTAGTAGTGGTTTGCGTAATGGCGCCACCGCCCATATTGTCGTTAATGGAAATGCCCATACTGACTCCTTCTACATTTACACCCACACCAATACTGGTGCCCGTGGTTTGTGTGGTGGTCGTTGTAGTGGTTTGGCTCACACGACCCGGTGTTGGGGCGACTACTACTTCTCTCGGCGCACCGTAGTGTACGACATATACATTGGAAGGTGGAACGTAGCCTTGCACGACCGGAATCATCGAGAAAAAGTTCATCTTCATTTTCCCTGCTTTGTTTTTGTCGCGGCGGATTTTATAGGTCACATCCGAATAGATGCCATCGACATCAGCAATCGCAAGGTTGTTCTTGGTGATTTCTGATAAGGATTTGTCGGCGAAAACGACTTTCGCGCTGTAGTACGGTTGGGGAAGGTCTTCAATTCGGATGTTGGTCTGCGGAACGTCATTTTGAAGTTCTCCGTTCAGGTACAACTGGAATTTGTCTCCATCTTCCGAAAAAATGGTCAGGTGCCCAACGGGGCCCATTCCCATTTGTGCGAGCGCCATCGACGAGACAAAAAACAAAAGAAAAAGAGAGGTAATTTTCAGTTTCATAAAGGGTGTTTTTTTGCCAAATATAGTTTTTTTTGTAACAATACAGTAAAAATGTATTTCCATAAAAAAACAGGCTCGTGGCCTGTTTTCTTTTTTAAAGTTCCTGGAAGGTTTGCTGTTCTCCCGTTTCGGCGGATCGCACATTCAGCGCTGCGTTGGTGGTCGCATCGGTAATAAAGGCGACGATTTCCGTTTTTTCAGGGTTTGCCACGTTCGAAGGCATTGGGATATTGAACGAGCGTGTATATACCCGGCCGGACCGCACATCGGCATCCGGGATGGCTTCACCCAACAACGGGGTGAGGCATGAACGCAGGACGTGGTTGTGCTCGAAATTCAGCAGGAGGTCTACGCCACCATAATACGAGGTGTAATTGTGCTGGTCGTAAATAAGACCGTTTTCCACTACATATACCACCAATTTCGCATTCGTCAGGTTCTTGCTGGTTTTGACTTTAACGTCGATACTCAGATTATTTCCGGTACGGGTTGACTGTATGGCCAGGCCGACCCGTGGGTTCTCGCCTTGTGTCAAGGCCAATACCTGTGCGACTTTATTCGGTTCAGGATAACTCCACAGTGTTTTCCGGTTCAACAATCCTTTTGGATAGCCCGGAATGGCGATCATCGATTCGAGTTCGTCGGTGTTGTAGTTGTATGGATCGTAAAACGCGTCGGCCGGATTTGAACTTGCCCGGTGGATACCGACCGCCACGACATTAGTCGTCTGTTGTTTTACCAATTCAATGCCATACGCCACCCGCGGACAATAGCCACACCAAGTGCCCGTGTAGTCTTCGATCAGCACGTTTTTCGCAAACAAGACCTCCGATCCGTCATGGAACCGTACTTCGATTTCATTGGATGGGATGTCCCTAAACACGGCTTTCACCTTATGCGTTCCGATCAGTGAGGAGGTGAAGGTGTGTCCGTCAATGGCTACACCGTCCACATAGAACGTGGCTTCATCGGTAAGATCGTCGCCGTCAATATTGAGAAGCCGGAACGAAATGGCTTCATCGATCAACTGCAGCGAAACGTCGGCTGATAAGGTGGTTGAAATGGATTGGTCAATGGTATATTCCGACTGGGCCATCCTGATAGCAGGACGGCAAATAGGGTACATACCGAAAAAAGATATTTCATAGCTATTCTTTGATAATGCGAATGTTCGCCTGTGCTCCGGTTTTAGAGGTAAAGTGCAGGAGGTAGGCACCCGTCGCCAATCCAGACAGGTCAACCGACTGTTGTCCGTTGATGGTGGCGTGGCGCAGCGACTGTCCGTTCAGGTTGAAGACTTCCATCATCACCGGTTCCTGGCTCTCCACGTCCACAGCATTCGTTACTTTGGTCTGCTTTACCTGTACGCCCAGCTTCGCCAGATCCGCAAATGTTCCGACGGAAAGGTTCGGGTTGTATTGGTATTTGAATGACAGCAGGTCGCCTACGTAGGTGCCGTCGTCGGTAGTCTCAACAAAGGTCAGCGTGTATTCGATAGGATAATTGATGCCGTCGCCTGCATTGCTGTTCCAGAAGTGGTCACCGTTGGGGGTAATATCGCCTGGCGCAATTTCAATTGGAAAGCTGGGCGGCACGAGCAACCCTGCTGACACATTATACAGACACACACCGAAACAGAACTGCACGCTGCTGCCGGTCGTGTTTGTCATGTTCGTCATTTTCAGCTTGAGGAAAATCGGTTCAGACGTGTTGTTGGCTACGCGGAAGGGCAACTCTGATGCAATCGCCGTCGTATTGAAGGTAAATATTTGGCCGTTTGTGATCACGTTACCATCTGTAGTGACGGTAATCTGTGCCTGTAACGCGAGGGCAAGTAAGGAAAACCCAAGTACAAAAAACTTTTTCATAGTGTTCATTCGTAGTAAGCAAAAAGCTATCGGGGTTTGACGCCCGATAGCATTTTAGGTAATTATGTTGTGATGTCGTCTGATTATTGGATAACCAGTTTCTCGACTTTTTCTGTTTTAGACCCTGAAACTTTGGCGAGGTATACACCGCGCTGCAGGGAAGTCAGGTTCATCGTATCGCCATTTTGGATCGTAGACGATTCAAAGACTACTTTTCCGGTAAGGTCAGACACTACCACGCGAACCGGTTCAAGTGTCGTAAAGGTAAACAATCCGGAAGAAGGGTTCGGGTAAATACCGAAGGCATTTGCTTCGTTGTCAACGGTGCCCAGGTTGGCAACCGTTTTGAACGCCGCCGGAATGGCTAACGAAGTGCCGAAATTTCCAACGGCCTGCTCAAAAATCGTTTCACCATTCGCTTTCACTTCAATTCCGTGTGGTGTGTTGCCATAGCCCCATCCGTCACCGTAGGAGTCAGACAGGGTGAAACTGTAACAATCGTCGAGGCTCAGGGTAGCGGTCTCCGTGAGGGTCGTGTTGGCATCAGGTCCGCCGCCGCCGTCAGCATTTGGGCCAACGGAATAAGGACCACCAGATGCCACCACAGTGCCGGCGCTGTTTTTCAACGTCCATGATGCTTCACTTGCGTAGTTATCTGTGTAGATCAGAATTTCGACATTCGTTTGGTCTGTCGGATTGGCCATGGCGATGGACACCGGTTGGCTGGCAAACGCGGCGTTGAAAGGGGCAACCGTATTGATGGCGCTCAATTCAATGTTGTAGTTTGAGGCCGGGTTGAAGGTCGTAGACGGAAAGTTTACGACCACCTGCTGGTATTGCAGGGCGTTGCCGCTATAGGGAGCCGATGCGACTACCTGTCCATTTTCTTTCAGTACAGCCGTGGCACTAGTGATGGCATTTTTACCGTAGTTTTTCATTTTCGCACTGAACGAAGCTGTCGGCTCGCAGAAACGCAAATCGTCGGCTGTGAGGTTGGCGTGGTTTTGCACCCCGGTCAACGCGCCACAGTTATTGTTGATGTTGTTTCGAAGGGAAGACAACGACAACGACGAAGAGAATTCATAGGTCGTTCCGGCAGGGCAAATACGGTAGAGGGTAGGGAAGTAGGTAATCTGATAGAGATCCGCAATTTCCGCACTGTCCACGATGGCATAAGGTGAGCCATCGACCCAGTTACCCTGGGTATTTCCTCCGGTGCCGTAAAGGTCTTCGGTTGTAGTAGAAGGGTCTCCTTCCACAAAAATCACCACGACTTCATTCGAACCGCCTCCGCCGAAGGATTCATACAGGTCGGCTAGTTTGTGGGATCCTTTGTACGCCCAACACGGACCGCACCAGGTAGCGGAGATGTCGAGGATTACCGTTTTACCCTCCGCGAGATATTCCGAAAGGGTATGTGTATTTCCATTTAGGTCTGTCACCGTAAAATCCGGTGCCGTACTGCCGTTCGGCAACTGGGCAAAAGCTGCCAGTCCGGAAAACAGCAAAAGCGAGAGTAATGTTTTCTTCATGTAATGGAGTTTAGATGTGGTAGGTAAGTTGTCTTAAATTCCTTAGAATCACTAAGGTGGCCGCAATGTAGGAAATTTTCCTTCAGGTAACAATAGCGCTTTTGGAATTATCCACTACTTTTTTTGTTCCGTCACAAAATCGCCTGAAACTGTTTGGTTTTTCCAAGAATCCCGCATCAAATCACAAAATAGACTGCATTTCTTTTAATTTCCAACATGCAAATAACCGTTGTGGTCGGTAACTATCCCATCATATTTTCTTAATATTGCCGCGACCACCAAACCCAGGCATATGAAAAAACTCCTCCTGCTCCTGTTGCTGGCTTCCGGCGCGGCGCACGCCCAAAAAGAAATGCCGGCTGTCACACTGAAGTCGCCGGATAATAAGTCGTTTAACGTAAAAGAGGACTTTTCCGAGCCCGATAAACTCTATGTCTTTTCATTCTGGGCAACCTGGTGTGTGCCCTGCATTAACGAGCTTGATGCCATCAAGGAAAAGTATGGTGACTGGTCGAAAGAACTGAACTTCCAGGTAGTGGCCATTTCCATCGATGACAGCCGAACCCAAAAGCGGGTACGTCCGTTGTTGTCAGGGAAAGAATGGCCGTATGCCATCCTGCTCGACAGCAACCAGGAACTCAAACGGGCACTGGCCGTGGCGAATGTTCCGTATACGGTTGTCGTGAAAAACAAGAAAATCGTCTACATCCACAATGGGTATAGCCAGGGTGCCGAGAAGGAACTCTTTGAAAAACTGAAGACGCTGTGATGAGACGGTATTTTTTCGCATGGGCGCTTTGCGCGGCCGTCGCCGTACAGGCACAGGAGGAGCAGAAAACAGACTATGGTAAGCTTTTCGGCGGATTTGAATCGAATTCGGCCTGGTACCTAAATGATAAAGGACGTAACCTGTCGCATCCGGAGGATCCGTTTCGTTCGAATAATTACCTCCAACTCAATTACCAATACAAGAAATGGACAGCGGGCATACAGGCGGAATCCTACGCACCCTCGGCCCTGCTGAATTATAATCCGGGTTTTGACGGCACGGATCTCGGACTCTATTTCGTATCCTACAACTCCACCAAACTCGATGTCACCGTCGGGCATTTTTATGAACAGTTCGGTTCCGGGCTCATCTTCCGTGCCTGGGAAGACCGGGCATTGGGTATCAATACCGCGCTTCGGGGCGGACGTATTGTGTGGCGACCAATTGACGCCCTCCGCCTAACGGCCATCGCCGGACGGCAGCGAAGCGGTTTTGGTGTGGCAAAAGGCGATGTTTATGGCTTCGATTCGGACCTGAACGTATCTAAATGGCTGAAGTTCTCTTCATCTGACCTGTCGTTTGGCTTCAGTTGGCTGGGGCGCTATGAGAAGGTAGAAGATTTCGAACCGGCCTTGTTCGACGAATTGACGAATGCTTATTCGGGCCGTTTCAATTTCATCCATAACGCCTTTTACCTGTCAGGGGAATACGATTACAAAACGCGCGATGCGGTGCCGGATGCGCAGTTGAACATCAATAACAACTTTGCCCGGTCGGGCAATGCGACCCTCATCAACTTTGGTTATTCCGGAAAGGGATTGGGTATCGATGCTACGCTCCGCCGTATCGAAAACATGCTTTTCCTGTCAGAGCGCGAGCCGACCCCGGCACCGGACGGCGTTTCCTCAAGCCTCAATTATAATGATAAGGTGCTAGGCTTCCTCCCGGCACTCACCAAACAGCACCACTCGAACCTGGCCAATATCTACGTCTACCAGGCGCAGGCCCGTGTTGACTACATCGACCCTACGATCATGAAGGCTGGAGAGACCGGCGGGCAAATCGATGTGTTTTACGATTTCGCCAAGGATACGCCGCTGGGAGGCAAATACGGTACGAAGATTGCCGCCAACGCCTCGAGTTGGTACAACCTTGCGGGCAATTACCGCTTCATTCCGGTCGATTACCACACGAAATTCTTTGGAGTAGGACAGAAATACTACTCCGACTACAACCTCGAAATCCGCAAGCAATTGTCAGAGAAATGGCATTCGGCCTTCTATTACGTCAACCAGTATTATGACCGGTTGTGGCAAGGGCAGGGAAGCGAAGTGGTGAAAACGAACATTTTGGACGCTGAGGTTACCTATAACTTTTCTGCCAGTCGTTCCATCCGCGTTGAGGGCGAACACATGTGGGCCGATGCCGACAAAAAGAACTGGGCGGGTGCTACCGTCGAGTTTAATGTAAATGACCACTATTCGTTTTATGTGTGGGATATCTACAACTACGGCAACGACGACGAGAGCCAGCAAACCCACTATTACAATTTTGGCGGGTCGTATCGAAAAGGATCGACACGCCTGGCGCTCAACTATGGGCGGCAACGGGGCGGACTCGTGTGCGTCGGAGGCGTTTGTCGTTTCGTTCCGGAAAGCACCGGACTCACGATTTCGCTGAGTACGGCGTTTTAAGGGGTAGTTTCAAGGGGCAAAGTGAGGCGTGACTTCCCATCTTTTTCCTTACTTTTACGCGAAATTCGTCGTCTATGAGTTCGTCTTACGAAAAGTTCAAGAAACGCAGGTTGATTTCCTCGTATTTCTCGGTAGTGCTGAGCATCTTCCTGGTGCTTTTCCTGTTGGGGATATTCGGTCTTTTCGTGCTGAATTCGAAGCAACTGTCGGATCACTTCAAAGAGGAAATCCCGATGACGGTTTTCTTCAAGACCGAAGCGAACGACAGCGTGATCAACGCCTTCGCACAGGAAATGAAGACCGCCCGGTTTGTGAAGTCGGCGACTTACGTCAGCAAAGAGGAGGCCGCCAAGATCATGATTGCCGATATTGGGGAGAACTTTATGGACTATCTCGGCGAGAATCCGCTGAAAAACTCCTTTGACATACGACTTAAGGCTTCTTACATACACGACGACAGTCTTCGTAAAATAGACGAACGGATCCGCAAGAACGAGATGGTGGCCGATGTCGGATATGACAAAGTTTTGGTAAAACTCGCGTACGAGAATATCGAACAGATCAGTCTTTACATCTTAATCCTGGCGGGGGTGATGGCGATTATTGCCATTCTCCTCATCAACGGATCCATCCGCCTGTCGATTTATTCCAACCGCTTTATCATCAAAACGATGCAGATGGTGGGGGCTACCAAAGCCTTCATTCGTCGACCGTTTATCGTGCGAAGTGTCACGCTGGGCGTCGTGGGCGCGCTGTTGGCCGTTGGCGCATTGGTGGCGACACTGTTATCGCTCGACTACTATTTCCCGAACCTCGGATTGACCAACCAGCCGCTGGCATCGGCCCTGGTGTTGGTGGGTGTTCTGGTAGTGGGGGTGCTGATCGCATGGGTCAGTACGTTTTTCGCTACCCAACGCTACCTGAACCTTCGGACCGATGATTTATACTAAAACCGCCGGAAGGGAGTTTTAACAACCAAATCGCGATTGCGCGGTATATGCAAACCCGGATAACGAATCTATCATGAACAACAAAGAACATAAACCCGAGTTCCTGTTCGAGAAAGTGAACTACAAGATCTTGCTGATCGGACTCGCGGTCATTACACTTGGCTTCATCCTGATGTCAGGGGGCGGCAGCGACGATCCCAACGTCTTCAGTGACAAGATTTTCGATTTTCGCCGGATCCGCCTGGCACCTGCCGTCGTGTTGATCGGATTCGGTATAATGATATATGCCATCCTCAAAAATCCGAAAAAGGCCTAAATGAACTTTTTTGAAGCCCTGATCCTTGCGATCATCGAAGGCCTGACGGAGTACCTGCCGGTTTCTTCAACCGGACACATGATCTTCGCCAGTTCCTATTTCGGGATACAAGAAGACGATTTTGTAAAACTCTTCCAGGTAGGCATCCAGTTTGGCGCTATCCTGGCCGTAGTGGTGCTGTATTGGCGAAAGTTCCTCGACTTCACCCGTTTCCAATTCTATATCAAACTCGCACTGGCCGTCGTACCGGCGCTGGTGCTCGGTTACCTTTTTGACGACGCCATCGATGCCGTGCTCGGGGATCCCATACCGATTGCCCTTGTGCTCATTGTCGGAGGCGTCGTATTATTGTTTGTAGACCGTCTTTTCCAGCAACCTGAAATCACCTCTGAAGAGGGCATTTCCATCCGACGCGCCGTCACCATTGGCGTGTGGCAATGCCTTGCGATGATGCCGGGCACCAGCCGTTCGGCCGCCTCGATTATCGGAGGTATGCAACAGAAACTCAACCGGCAAACGGCGGCGGAGTTTTCGTTTTTCCTGGCCGTGCCTACCATGCTCGCCGTGACGGTCTATTCGGTTTTTGTCAAAACCTATAAAACATCCGGGCTTAAAGGATACGAGTTGCTGACCCAATCGGGCGACAATCTCAAGATGTTCCTGTTTGGCAACGTAGCCGCCTTCATCGTCGCGCTGCTGGCGGTGAAGTTCTTCATTGGTGTCATCCGCAAATACGGCTTCCGTCCGTGGGGTTGGTACCGTATTATCGTCGGAGCGGTGTTGCTCGCCTATTTTTCCCTCGAATGACCACCGTCGAACAGTCGTTTACCGAAGGTCGTATCCTGTTGATCGACAAACCGCTGCATTGGTCGTCGTTCCAGGCGGTCAATAAGATCAAATGGGCGCTTAAAAAACACCTCGGACTCAAAAAAATCAAGGTGGGCCACGCGGGTACACTCGATCCGCTGGCGTCGGGATTACTGATTGTGTGTACGGGTAAGGCGACGAAACAAATACAGGAATTGCAGGGACAGGAGAAGGAGTATACCGGTACCTTTCGTCTGGGCGCCACGACGCCGTCCTATGACCTCGAAACGGAAATCGATGCGGTATTTTCGACGTCGCACCTGACGGAAGACAGCATCCGTGAGGCCACACGTCAGTTTGTCGGGGAAATTGACCAGAAACCGCCTGTTTTTTCTGCCATCAAAAAAGATGGGAAGCGTTTATACGAACATGCCCGCGCGGGTGAAACGGTTGAAATTGCATTCCGAAAGACCACGATTTACGAATTCGAACTCACGCGCATCGAAATGCCGGATGTCGATTTCCGCGTGCGGTGTTCGAAAGGTACCTACATCCGTTCACTGGCCCACGATATGGGAGCCGCCCTGCAGTCGGGTGCCCATCTTACCGCATTGCGGCGTACCAAAAGTGGTGGTTTTTCTGTAGACGATGCGCTGTCGCCCGAGGGTTTTGTCGCGACGTTAGCGGAGTAGCGCTGCGATTTCCTCCTGCGTCGACGTTCCTTTGTCGTGCAAATACCACAGTTGTAAGTCGGTCTTTCCCGCCTCGTCAAACACGCCATGTGCTGCTTTGTAGTCGCGCACGAGTTGGGCAGCGGGTTCCGGTCGCGGTCCCCAGGTTGCCACGACGGTTTTGGTTTCGTTATCCAGGATGAGGAGTTTAGGGATGGAACGCGTGCCATTCGTAAGATAGGCGTCCATCAGTTCCGGATGTTGGTCGCGAAACACGATTTTCAGTTCGATTTTGTCGGATGCCAATGCCATTTTGTGCATCACCGGAAGCAACTGCGCGGCATCGCCACACCAGCCTTCCGAAAGGACGAGCCAGGTATACGAATGGGTAAGGTGTTGCAGTTTTGTAGCCACAGCGTCTTCCAACTGCACCGTTTTTTGCAGCCTGTTCATACGGGTTTCGTTGAGTTGGGAATAGTGCACCAGCGCGTCTGACTGGACGTTGCCGGTCGCTTTTCCCTCAGCGAGCAGGGCCGTAACCGTTTCGCGATACTGCGCATAGGTCTGGGCCTTTAACAAGCTGTTGGCAATAAGGGCATCCATAATTTGCATAGTTTTGTTTGGCGTTGCGAAGGTACGAATATGCACATCATCCGACTATGACCTCTACATACAAACACATCGGTCTTACCCTGTCTGGCGGCGGCACGAAAGGACTCGCCCACGCCGGGGTGCTCAAATATCTTGACGATCATGGATTTACGCCCTCGCAGATCGCCGGGTCAAGCGCCGGTGCCATCGTTGGTGCGTTGTATGCCTTCGGTCAGACGCCCGAGCAGATACTGGAGTTCTTCAAGTCGATTTACTTTTTTCACTGGCGGCATTTTACACTGAAGAAACCCGGACTTATCGATTCGCATTCCTTCCAGCCCTATTTCAATACGATTTTTGGCGATACGCGCATCGGCGACCTTCCGTTGAAGCTGCATATCACGGCGACGGATATGGTGAAAGGCAAACTACGTATTTTCGGCCCGGAGACCCGCATTACCGATGCGGTGCTGGCGTCGGCTGCCGTGCCCGGCATGATGTGTCCGTATGAAATTGACGGCAATCTGTATTCCGACGGCGGCATCCTCAACCACTTTCCGGCCGATGTACTGCAGGGACGGTGTGACCATTTGATCGGGGTGTATGTGAGCCCGGTGCAGGATATCGAAGCCAAAGACCTCAATTCGATTAAATCAGTGATGTCGCGTGCCGTCGAATTATTGACAGCGCATTCCAATACACAGAAATTTAACCTGTGCGACCGCATCATCATCCCCGAAGGGCTGTGGCAATTCGGCACCTTTGAAACCAATAAAGCCAAGATGGATGCCATTTTCGAATCGGGTTACCAGGCCGCGATTGCGTCTTTTGAGGCCGAGACCAAAAATGCGGTATCGCTTTAGCGGAAAAAAGGGAATGTACTATATTTGCACAACAAAAATCGGATGCCCCGGCATCCAAACGGTAATCCCCTGATGAAATACAAAAGAATTCTCCTAAAGCTCAGCGGCGAGGCACTGATGGGTGACCGTCAATACGGTATCGACCCGTTACGGCTGGCGGAGTACGCAGACGATATCAAGAAAGTACATGACCTCGGTGTTGAGATCGCCATCGTAATCGGTGGTGGCAACATCTTCCGCGGTGTTGCCGGGGCCAGTAATGGAATGGATCGCGTGCAGGGGGATTATATGGGGATGCTCGCCACGGTCATCAACGGCATGGCGCTTCAGGGTGCCCTGGAAGACAAAGGCATGCAGACGCGTTTGCAGACCGCCCTCAAGATCGAAGCGATTGCAGAACCCTACATCAAGCGTCGCGCGGTGCGTCATCTTGAGAAAGGACGTATCGTTATCTTCGGAGCCGGTACGGGTAACCCGTATTTTACGACCGACACGGCTGCCGTTTTGCGGGGTGTTGAAATCCATGCGGATGTCATCCTGAAAGGAACCCGCGTCGATGGTATCTACACCGCGGATCCTGAGAAAGACCCGAATGCGGTGAAGTTCGAACACATTACCTTCGAAGACGTCCTCAGCAAAGGCCTGAACGTAATGGATACTACCGCCTTTACCCTGAGCCAGGAAAACCGCCTGCCGATTGTGGTATTTGATATGAACAAAAAAGACAACCTCCTCAAGATTTGCGAAGGCAGCAATGTGGGGACGGTGGTAAGTATATAATCAAGAAAATGGAAGAGATCGATTTTATCCTGGAAAGCACCGAGGAGTCAATGGCCGCCAGCGTCGCCCACCTCGAGAAATCATTCCTGAACATCCGCGCCGGAAAGGCGAGTCCGGCTATGCTGGGCAGTGTGTTTGTCGATTATTACGGTTCTTCGACACCCCTGTCGCAGGTAGCGAACATCAGTGTTCCGGATGCCCGCACCCTCACCATCCAGCCGTGGGAAAAGAACATGTTGGGCCCAATCGAAAAGGCCATCATGGTCGCGAACATTGGCTTCAACCCGATGAACAACGGAGACGTCATCATCATCAGCGTTCCGCCGTTGACGGAAGAGCGTCGCCGTGACCTGGTGAAACAGGCGAAGATTGAGTCGGAAGACACGAAAGTCAGTATCCGCAACGCCCGCCAGGAGGCCAACAAAGAAATCAAGAAACTTGAAAAAGAAGGCACGTCGGAAGACCTGTGCAAGAATGCGGAAGCGGAAGTGCAGGAACTCACGAACAACTTCATCAAAAAGGTCGACGAGCATCTCGCCATCAAAGAGGCGGAGATCATGAAAGTCTAAAACGCCTTTCCCCTACACATTATCCGCTTCGGCGGATTTTTTTATCCGTATTTTTGACGTATCGCCGCGCCCACATATGAAACAACTGCTCTTCTTTCTATTCCTTCCCCTTTTGGCCCAGGCCCAGATTGTGGTGAAGGGAGCAGTAACCGATGCGGCCACTGACGCGCCACTGGCTTTTGCGAACGTGTCGGCAAACGGACGCCCGGTAGCCATCACCGATGTCGATGGTCGCTTCCGTGTCGATTTGGCGGCGCCGGTCGAGTTGGTCTTTTCGTACCCCGGCTATCGACTGCAGCGGGCCCGACCCGAAAGCGCCAACAGCTATTTCAATATCCGTCTGGCACCTGAAACCGGCGAAACGGGCCGGGAGGCCGCCAAAAATGCCAACGTCGCCGCCAATTCGGTGGTACGGCTGGTCATCGAGCGGCGCAACCAAAACGACCCACAAAAGCGACTGGCGAGTTACCGTTTCAATGCGTACAACAAACTGGTTGTCACGGCGGAACCCGATTCTATCGATGATCGCATCGGCCAGCACACCGTTTCCCGTCGCGGACGGAAGGAGGTGGAGCCTGATTCGACGGTGTATAAGTTCCGGCAGTTGATGGACAAACAACACCTCTACCTCATGGAGCGGGCGTCGCGTTTTGAATATGCGGCAGGCCGGCTCAAGGAAACGGTCCTGGGCGCGCGGATGGCCGGTTTTCGGCAACCCGTATATGAAGTCATTGGCTTTACGCAACAGTCGTATTCTATCTACGATCCGGAGTATGACCTGATGGAAACGCGTTACCGAAGTCCGTTAGCGGAGAACGCGCCACGCTACTACTATTACAAACTTCTTGATACCACCGACATTGGCGGACGCCCGGCCTACGTGCTGTACTTCCGGTCGAAGAAAGACACGCCCAAGCGGCCAGTGCTGCGCGGCCTACTGTATATCGATACCGAAACCTACGGCGTCGCAAAGGCCGTCATGCGCGTAAAAGGGATCGTGAATTTACGGGCCACGCATGACTTTCATTTTTTGGAGGATAAGGGAATATGGTTCCCGACCGGAAGTGAGTTCCGCATCGACAAAGGCACCAATGATGAACCCATCCGGATATTGGGCGAGACCGTCACCTTCGATCCCTCGCCCGACAGTGAACGCCATCGAAAATTACAGCCGTCTGACTATACCTTCGTGCAATCGGCGACGACGTATTACGGACTCGAATATGACGTGCCCGTTGACATCCGGCGCACTGCCGTTTCGATTGACATACGGGATTCCGCCATCGACCGCGATACGGCTTTTTGGGATGCCTTCCGACGCGACACATTGGACGCCCGCAGCCGCGAAACCTATCACGCGCTGGACCGGCTTTCGAAGAAACGGCAGATCGAGCGAAAGTTCCGGATCGGAAAGAAAATCATCAATGGGTATCTTCCGGTTGGGCCGGTCGACCTCGATCTTCGGTATTTGCTCAGCTATAACAATTATGAGGGATTTCGGTTTGGGGTCGGAGGCGTCACGAACGAACGACTGTCGCCCTTTTACCGGATGGATGGTTATATTGCGGATGGTACGAAAGACGGACAAATGAAATACAGCCTGGGAGGTGCCGCCCGCGTGGGGAAGTTCTCGGGTTCGTGGATGGGAGTGAATTATACCGACGACATCCGGGAGATTGCGAGTACGTCGTTTGCCATTGACAAACGGGTGTTCAAGATCTATGATCCGCGACCTATCAACATCAGTACATTTTACAACCACAAGACGTGGCGGGGTTACATCGAAACGCGTATCATCCCCAAGACCGAGAGCATCTGGCAATTGCAGCACAGTGACGTCCGGCCGCTGTTTGGCTATGAATTCGTTACCAATGGCCAGACCTATAGCCGGTATACGCTTACGACCGCTTCCCTTGCCCTTCAATGGAATCCGTTCAGTGATTATATGCAGACGCCGACGGGCCGTCTTGAGATCGAGAAACGCTATCCGCAGTTTACGTTCCAGGTGACGCGGTCGATGAAAGGGTTTTGGGACAGCGATTTTTCGTTTATGAAGTTCGACTTCCGTACGGAGTATGAAATTCCGTACCTCGACGGACAGCGGTCTTCGTTTTTGTTGACGGCGGGCTATGCCAACGGCGATGTGCCGCTTACGCATCTCTATAACACCTCTCCGAACAACCTCACGAAAGACCGGCTTTTGCAACGGATTACCATCGCGGGCAAGAACAGTTTTGAGACGATGTATTTCAATGAATTCTTCTCCAGCCGCTACGTCACGTTCCAGGTAAAGCATGGTCTGCGCCGCATTCGGTTGGCCCGTAAGGTCAAGCCGTCGCTCGTGTTTGTATCGCGCATGGCCTATGGTTCGATGCAACGGCCCTGGCAGCATGTGGGCATTGCGTATAAGACGCTGGAACGAGGGTTTTTCGAGTCGGGCCTGGAACTCAATAAGATTTACTCGGGATTGGGGCTTACCGCATTTTACCGATACGGTCCCAACCAATTGCCCCGCATGGAAGACAATCTGGCCGTCAAACTCAGCTTCTCGCTTGATCTGGGTTTTTAACGGGAGGAGACGACCTTGAGTCCGACGACCGAAATCAATAAGGTGGTGATGAAGAACAGCCGCCAGAAATCAGCCGGTTCTTTGAAGAAAACAATACCGACCAGTACGGTTCCTACGGCGCCGATGCCCGTCCAGACCGCATACGAGGTGCCAACGGGTAAGGTTTGGGTAGCCTTATAAAGGAGGAACATACTACAGGCGAGACACACGAGAAAACCCGTCATCCATCCCCACCAATGCAGGCCGGAGGTTTCTTTGGCTTTGGCGAGGCAGGAGGCAAATCCGACTTCGAAGAGGCCGCCGATGATCAAAAACACCCAGCCCATTACGGACGGATGATTAGTACAGAAGGGATGTGTCCGAGCCACGGACTTTGCGTATTCACCAGTTTTTTCCAGCTTTCAAGGCTTACGATCATCATGTCTTGCGATTCGAGGAAGTCGCGTTTCATGGTGCGTCCGCCCATCCGTCCGATGTACTCAGGTGCGGTCGCCTCAACTTCGGCGAGCATACTGCGAAGTACGGGACTGTCGTCTCCTTCCACCCCTTCCGCGACCGTTACAATCGACTTGTTGTTGTCAATCAGGCGCTTGGCATACGTGACAAGGAAGGCATCGCCATCCCCAAACACGGGCATGAAGATACGGTCGATGTGTTCGAGGTTCTTGTCTACGAGAATCCCCACCGGCATTTTACATTTCGTCAGGATTTGGCGCGTACGTTCGTCGAAAGGAGAATTTTCGAAAAGTCCTTCTTTTCCGGTGAATTTGTCGATGAGGCGGTCGGGGTTGATGATGCGGGTTGTGAGTCCGAGTACCTTCCCTAACAACGTTCCCTCAAAAATCGAGTGACCGAGTCCGACCAGCAACAGGTCGTAGTCGCCTTTGTTGGCGATTTCGACGATATCCATATCGATGTCGTTCGACGCCTTGAAGAGTTTTACGATAGGCTGTTCCAGTTCTTCCGCTTCGGCAAGGATGGGCGAGAAGGTCTTGTTCTCCAATTCTTCGAAATCAAACGTATGGATTTCGTTACTCAGCGTGAGGTGCATGGCCGTGACGGTATTGCCTCCCGGTTCGCGGCGCACGAGTCCGGCCGCCAGACGCAGCAACGCCCGTCCGCGGTCGGTATTTCCGAAGGAGAAGAGGATGCGGTAGGGACTTTCCTTTTTGATTTCCTCTATGATGACGTCATCTTTGGTTTTGAAGATAAAGTTGATGAGGTTGAGCGCCGGGCCTGTCATGATGGTCGTCAACAACGCCATGATCACCATCATCGTAAACACCGTGGGGGTAAGGACTTTCAGGTCGAGCCCGATGTTGAGCACCACCAGTTCCATCAATCCACGGGTGTTCATCAATGCTCCAATCGTAAGGCTGTCGCGCCAATTCTGGCCGGTGAATTTCGCGGCCAAGGCACTTCCGAGAAACTTACCGACAACGGCTACGCAGATGATCCATCCGGTGAGTTCCCAATGTTTGGGATCGTCGATGAGGCCGATTTGGGTGCGGAGACCGGTAAATACGAAGAACAACGGCAGTAACAGGATGACCGAAACATCTTCTACCTTCTCGATAAAGATGTTGCGGAATTTGGTGTTGTCGGGCATGATCGCGCCGGCCATAAACGCACCGAATAACGCGTGGATGCCGATGACTTCAGTGGTATAGGCCGAGATGATGAGGGTCAGGAGGAAAATCGCCACTACCGGTTTGCTCAGGCTTTGGCGGGACGCTTTCAGGTCGCCGATCCGCTTCAGGAACGGACGGACAAGGTAGAGCATGATCAGCACATAGAGCACCGCCATCCCGATTACGTATAACGAACTGCCGAAGGAGCCTGCCTTTACGATGGCGATGACCGCGGCCAGGATACACCAGGCCGTGATATCGTCGGCGGCGGCACAGGTGATGACGATGGCGCCGAGTTTGGTTTTATGGATGCCACGCTCCTGCACGATACGGGCCAGTACGGGAAAGGCCGTGATGCTCATGGCGATGCCCAGGAAGAGCGCGAACGACAGGAACCGAACGGAGCCCGGCGCGTATTCGCTGTAGATGAAGTAGGCGAGGCCCAGTCCCAGTGCAAACGGGAAAACGATGCTGGCGTGACTGATGACGACCGCGTCTTTCGCTTTGTTTTGCAAGGCTTTCAGGTCGAGTTCCATGCCGACGACGAACATGAAGAGGATGAGGCCGATCTGGCTTAAGAACTGAAGGTTGCCGAGGGATTCTTTAGGAAAAAGCAGCGAAGAATACTCGGGTAAATAGTGCCCGACAAGTGAAGGTCCGAGCACAATACCGGCGAGGATTTCCCCGACGACAGAGGGTTGGCCGATTTTGCGGCAGATCCAGCCGAAGAAACGCGCCACGAGTATGATGGTGATGATCTGTGCGAGCAGCAGGGCCAGGGGATGGTGAAGGTTGTCGCTGATGCTAGCCAGGAAATCGTCCCAGCGATCGTGGTACGACCCGGCGTGTTTGAACTGACGGCCGCTTTCGAGCACCTGCCCTTTCGAGGTAATCCAGTACATCAGGGCGCCTGCACCGCCGATGGTTACAATGTAAAAAAGGGAGTTCTTCAGGTTCTTCATGCCGGAAAGATGTCGGAAGCCAAAGATAGGAAAATGACTTTCGAAAAACACGTCGTTGGCGAATGGTTACAAAATCTTAAATAAACGGCGTTTGGGGGTATTTTTAAGGGGCGATGGTTGGGATTTCCCGCGGTGGAAACGTACCTTTGCGCGGCATTTCCAAACATGAAACGAAAAAAGAAAGCACGTCCGATTGGGGCCTGGGAGAAGGCGGCCCGTATCATCCTTACCAATAGGGTGGCCCTTCTTGTGGGCATTGGCGTGCTGACACTCTTCCTGGGGTGGAATTGCCGTAAACTCGGTATGACCTACACCGAGGCCAACCTGCTTCCTAAAAAACACCCGGCGAATATTGCGTATGAAAAGTTCCTTTCGCAGTTTGGCGAAGAGGGGAACCTGATCGTATTGGGCGTAAAAGACAAGCGTTTCTTCACACCGAAGGCGTATGCCTCGTGGAATACGCTGATGACCGGACTTAAGAGCCAGAAAGAGGTAGAGTTGGTGATCTCGTTGAACGACCTCAAAAAACTCGAGAAGGATACGGTAGCCCAGCAGTTTCGCATGGTGCCGTTGCTGGATCAGGCAAAGACGACGGATGAAGCCTATTTGCGCGCGATACGCAGCGAACTGTTCGACCGCTTGCCGTTTTACGAAGGACTGCTTTACAACAAACAGACCGGGACCATCCGTTCGGTGGTGTATTTAGATAAAAAGATGGTGAACACGGCGGCCCGTAAGGATTTCATCCTTGATAAGCTGGTGCCGGCCGTCGAGCGGTTTGAAACCGAGACGGGTATTGACCTGAAGGTGTCGGGCATGCCCTATATCCGGACGATCAATGCCGATAATATGAAGGGCGAGATCGGGTTGTTTATCGGTGCGGCCTTGTTGACCGTGTCGGTGATCTTTTTCTTTTTCTTCCGCTCGTTCCGGGCGACGCTGATTTCGATCTGCATCCTGCTGCTCGGCGTATTGTGGTCGTTTGGCACACTAGGGTTGTTCCAGTATAAAATTACGATTCTCACTGCGGTGGTGCCGCCACTCATTATCGTGATCGGTATCTGTAACTGTATTTTCCTGATCAATAAATACCAGCAGGAAATCCAGAAACACAAGAACCAGGCGAAGGCGCTGCAACGCGTCATTTCGGAAATCGGGATGTCGACGATGATGACGAACCTGACAACCGCTGCGGGTTTTGCGACTTTTATGATCACGGGTAACGACCTCCTGTTTGAGTTCGGTTTGGTGACCTCGCTGAATGTCATTACGGTGTATTTGTTGACGCTGATGGTGGTGCCGATTGCCTACAGCTTCATGCCGATGCCGAAGGAGAAGCACCTCTACCACCTGTCGAAGAACTATATTTCGTCGTTGCTGGATCGCGTGGAATTCAACGTCCTGAACCGGCGCGGACGTATCTATGCCACGTATTTCGTATTGCTTGCCGTGAGCATCTATGGCGTGTTGCAGATGCGGGTATCGGGCAGTTTATTGAGTGAGATGCCGAAGAATGCCTCGTTCTTCGATGATATTGTCTTTTTTGAAAAGGAATTCAAGGGCGTGATGCCGCTTGAAATTACGATCCATACCGACAAAGGCCGGGTGGTGACGCCGGGTACGATCCGCCGGATGGAGGAATTGCAGGAGACCATCGCGGAGACGCCCGAATTGTCACAGCCGGTGTCGGTCGTGAATTTTGCGAAATACCTGAACCAGGCGTTCTACAACGGCAACCCGGCGTATTACCAGGTGCCGAGTTCGCAGGAGCAGGTGTTTGTTTTGTCGTATGCCAAGTCGATGCTGAAAGGCAACGGAAAGGGCGACAACCTGATGAAGAGTTATGTCAGTGCGGATGGTCACACAGCACGGATCACCACCTTTATGAAAGACATTGGCACCGACCAGATGGTGAAGGTAGAGGCCCGCTTACAGAAGAAAATAGACGAATTGTTCCCGAAAGGGAAATACGATGTGGCGATTACCGGAAAGGCCCTGGTCTTTGAAAAAGGAACCGCCTATCTGGTCGATAACCTGATCGAGTCGATCATTTTTGCCATTGTGATGATTGCCGGATTGATGGCCTACCTCTTCCGTTCGGCGCGGATGGTGGCAGCTTCGGTGATCACGAATATCTTGCCATTGTGCATCACCTCGGGCCTGATGGGTTACTTCGGCATTCCGCTGAAGCCGTCGACGATTTTGGTTTTCAGTATTGCCTTTGGCATTTCAGTGGATAACGCCATACAGTTCATGGCGAAATACCGACACGACCTGGTGGAAACCCGGGGCGATATCTTCCAGTCGGTATTGAACGCGATTCGCGAGACCGGTATCAGTACGTTCTATACGTCGGTCGTGTTGATCCTGGGCTTTGCGACGTTCACCCTTTCGAGTTTCTCGGGTACGATTGCGTTGGGCGGACTCATTTCGGTCACGCTGCTTTTTGCGATGTTCGCCAACCTGCTGGTGTTGCCGGCCCTGGTGCTGACGTTTGAACGGAAGCGTATAACGTGGAAGAAGTCGCAGTCGCAGTCGCAGTAGTTAGTTCAGGCTTAGTACTGTTGCGTTAGGGATAGGAGCGGCAGCCTTTTTGCCTCTGTTTTTAATTGGGGAAATCCTTCCATTTTTGATGCCGGTTGTGGGGAGTTGGGCAAAAAGCTATAGCGGATAGCCCGACGGCGCCTTTCCCAGTAGGCAGTGCGCAGTAGGCAGTGTGCAGTGGGCGCCGGAACGCCATGAGAACAGTAGTCAGTAGGCAGTGGTTAGTGGCCAGTCTCAGTACGTAGTGGATGACGGGAGAAACTGCCTACTGCTTACTGCCAACTTTTCCTATCTTTGCACCTCAATTTTTCGACGACATGAAACACACCAAAGTGAAAGACCTGCTGGCCAGCGAAAAGGCGATGCAGGATGTGAATGTGAAAGGATGGGTGCGGACGTTCCGCAACAGTCAGTTTTTGGCATTGAACGACGGTTCGACGCTGCACAATATTCAGTGTGTGATCGATTTTGAGAATACGCCGGAGGAAACGCTGAAACGCATCACGACGGGCGCTGCGGTGTCGGTGACGGGTGACCTGACCGAGAGCCGCGGGGCGGGGCAGAAGTATGAGATCCAGGCGCGTAATATTGAGATTTTGGGTGATTCGGATGCGGAAAAGTATCCGATCCAGCCGAAGAAACACTCGTTGGAGTTCCTGCGCGCGAATGCCCACCTGCGGGTGCGTACCAATGCCTTTGGTGCCATCATGCGGGTGCGGTCGGTGTTGGCGTATGCCGTGCACAAATACTTCCAGGACCGGGGTTTCGTGTATGTGAACACGCCGATCATCACGGGTGCCGATGCGGAAGGGGCCGGGGAAATGTTCCAAGTGACGGCCTTGCCGCTTGACAATCCGCCACGTACTGAGGAGGGCCATATCGACTACAAAGAGGATTTCTTTGGAAAGCATACGAACCTGACGGTATCCGGACAATTGGAAGGCGAGACGTTTGCGATGGCGTTGGGTCAGATTTATACGTTCGGGCCGACGTTCCGGGCGGAAAACTCGAACACCTCGCGTCACCTTGCGGAGTTCTGGATGATCGAGCCGGAGGTGGCGTTCAACGACCTTGACGACAACATGGACCTGGCGGAGGACTTCATTAAATATGTCGTGAAATATGCGGTTGACCATTGTGCCGATGACCTGAAATTCCTGGAAGGCCGTTTGCTGGAGGAGGAAAAACAAAAGCCGCAGGCGGAACGCAGTGAGATGGCGCTGTTGGAAAAGCTGGCGTTCGTTTTGGATAATGGGTTCAAACGGGTTTCGTATACCGAGGCCATTGACATCCTGAAGGATTCTACGCCGAATAAGAAAAAGAAATTCCAGTACCTGATCGAAGAATGGGGCGCTGACCTCCAAAGTGAGCACGAGCGCTTCCTGGTGGAGAAACATTTCAAGTGTCCGGTTATCTTATATGATTACCCGGCCAATATCAAAGCGTTTTACATGCGCCTGAACGAAGACCAGAAAACGGTTCGCGCGATGGATATCCTCTTCCCGGGCATCGGGGAGATCGTCGGTGGCTCGCAGCGGGAGGAGCGGTATGACGTGTTGGTGGAGAAGATGAAGGTGCTGGGTATTGATGAGGAAGAACTTTGGTGGTACCTTGATACGCGCAAGTTCGGTTCGGCGGTGCACTCGGGCTTTGGCCTTGGGTTCGAGCGGTTGGTGTTGTTCGTGACGGGTATGACGAATATCCGGGACGTGATTCCATTCCCACGGACGCCGCAGAACGCGGAATTCTAATTTCAGAGAATATAAGGCGCGGGGTTTTCTTCGCGCTTTTTTTGTGGAGGCCGCGAAGACACGAAGGCGCAAAGTCGTAAAGCCGTAATGCTGTAAAGCCGCGAAGGCACGAAGGCGCGAGGGTACGAAGGAGCGAAGGCAGGAGACGCGAGGGCGCGGCGTTTGGGTCGTCATCGGGTCGGGATTGTTGTAAATACGTTTCTATCGTGTCTTAGCGTCTTCGTGGCCCTTCAAACGAATGGTCACGTATCTCTGACCTCACGTCTTTGTGGCACTATTGAAAATGTACGGGAAAACCGTATCCAACCAAGCCGTGCTTCGGGGTAACTTGGCGAAAAAAAGTATGTTTCACCCTACAACCGAAGACATCGCCACCGGCATCGTTCATGCAGCCTATCGCGTGCATCGTGCCTTGGGTCCCGGTCTGCTTGAGCGTATCTATGAATCCTGTCTGGCCTATGAATTGCGAAAAGCCGGGTATCGTGTGGAGCGCCAGATCCCGTTGCCCATTGTATACGATGGCCTGGTATTTGAAGAAGGATTGCGGCTGGACCTGTTGGTCGAAAATCGGATTATCATCGAAATAAAGGCGGCCGACCACCCGCATCCGATTTGGACCGCACAATTGTTAAGCCATTTAAAATTGACGGACAAAAAATTGGGTTTTTTGATTAATTTTAATGTGCCCTTACTAAGGGACGGAATCAAACGTTATATACACACGAAAACCTAGCGCTTCAAGCGTTTACGGCGAACTATACAATGCTCAGACAATCACTTAACCTCAAACTTTCCCAGAAACTTTCACCGCAGCAGATCCAGTTGATGAAACTGATCCAGTTGCCCACGCTCGCATTTGAACAACGACTGGCGGAGGAATTGAACGAGAATCCCGCCCTGGAAGCCGGACAGGAGGAGGAAGACTACGCCCAAGACGAGTTCGAAAACGACGACTACGACGACTATGAAGAAGAGGACCGCGACGACCCCATCAGCGACGACCTCGAAATCGACCAATACCTGAGCGACGACATTCCGGATTATAAGACCAAGTCTAACAATTACAGCGACGACGACGAGCAGCGCGAATCCCCGCTGGCCGCCGCCGTTACGTTTCACCAGGACCTGCTCAACCAATTAAGCACCTTTCTGCTGACCGACCAGGAGCGCGAGATCGCAGAGTTTCTCGTCGGCAGTGTTGACGATACGGGCTACATCCGGAGGAGTCTTACGGATATCGTCGACGACATGGCCTTTACACAGGGTATTTACACCGATGAAAAAACCGTAGAACGGGTGTTGCATGTCGTGCAGAGTCTGGAACCGGCCGGTGTGGGGGCCCGCGACCTTCAGGAGTGCCTATTGCTGCAACTCCGCGCCAAGACGCCCACCGAATCGGTGTCCATCGCACTGGATATCATCGAAAAGAACTTCGAGCGTTTTACGAAGAAACAGTATGACAAGCTACAGGAACGCCTCCTCATCAGCAACCAACAGCTACGGGACGCCATCCATGAAATCGAGAAACTGAACCCGAAACCGGGTGGGAATTTCGCAGGCAGCACCCGTCCGACCGAGAATGTCGTGCCCGACTTTTCCATCCGTATCAACGAGGGCGATCTCGAACTTTCCCTTAACGGACGTAACGCGCCGACCTTGCACGTGTCACGGGACTATCAGGACATGCTACAGACCTACAAAGAGTCAAAAGACAAAACCGTACAGCGGGATGCGGTGCAGTTCATCAAACAAAAACTCGACTCAGCGAAGTGGTTCATCGACGCCATCAAGCAACGCCAGGAAACCCTCATGGTAACGATGACGGCGATTATGCAGTATCAGGAGGAGTACTTCCTTACGGGAGACGAAACACGCCTTCGCCCGATGATCCTGAAGGATATCGCGGAACGCACCGGATTGGACGTGTCGACCATCTCGCGCGTCGCCAGTAGTAAATACGTGGAAACACCCTATGGCACCAAACTCATCAAGGAGTTCTTCTCAGAAGCGATGAAAAACGACCAGGGAGAGGATGTGTCGACGTTGGAAATCAAGAAAATCCTCCAGGATATTATCGATGAGGAAGACAAAAGCAATCCGCTGAACGACGATGCCCTTGCCGATATGCTGAAGGAACGTGGCTATCCGATCGCCCGTCGGACGGTAGCGAAATACCGCGATCTTCTGGAAATACCATCCGGCCGGATGCGACGTAAAATCTGATACGTCGTGGAACGGAGCCTTCGTATTTTTTCCTATTTATTTCACCCGTTGTTCATCTCGGTCTATGCGATCATGCTGTTTTTTATCTATGGCAGCTATCGGTTTGACTACGAAGAGGTGTTTGTGTTGACGATACAAATCGTCATCATCACGATTTTCATTCCCGTAACCTTCTACTATCTGCTGTTGTCGCTGGGGAAAGTCGATTCCATCATGCTTTCCGAAACATCGCAGCGGCGCATCCCATTGGTGGTGCATTCCATTTTATTGGTAGTGTTGCTAAAACGCACGATCCCGCTTGACGTCTATCCGGAGTTGCATTTCTTCTTTTTGGGATGTCTGGTGAGCACCGTGGCAGCCTTGGTGTTGGTACTACTCCGCATCAAAGCAAGTTTGCATATGATCGGAATATCCGCACTTACGATTTTTGCCATTTGCGTCAGTCTTCATGCACAGGAACGTCTGATCCTGCCGATTGTCGTGCTGCTGCTTTGCAACGGGCTGGTTGCAACGTCACGACTGGTGATGAAAGCACATTCGCACCAGGAATTATTACTCGGAACCGGACTTGGCGTTATCCCGCAGGCAATGCTACTCTATTTCTGGTTATAGGATGTAGAACATGAGGCCGAGGTTCAGCGCGCGCATGTCCAACGCCTGTCCGTCATCCAGAAAACCGTCCCGGAAGAGCGAAGTCATACCGTAATACACGTGGAAGTTCCAGGTGTTATAACCTACTGAAAGCGTAGGTCCGTATTGCAGAGGCTCGAGGTCGTCATTTTGTCGCACCACGATTTTGTCATCACCCGAAAAAGTTGACTTGCTGAAGACCAGCCAACGCACTTTGAAACCCGCGTAGATACGCCAGAATTTCGTTGAGGTAGGCGTGGAATTCCGCCATCGAAATTCGAAAGGCGCTTCTATAAAAAGCTGTTCGAGTTTGTTGCGGTCGTAATCGATGTCGTCTAAGATCTGGTAGGTCACATTTCCTCCCGATTCCGACACAAACATGTCATGATGGTACTTATTCCAGGAAAGCCCCAAGCCCGCTGCCACCGCCACCGTGCGTGCTTTGTTAAGCGGCATATCCCGAAGGAACCCGGCGTGAAAACCGGTCGCGAGTCCGTTTTGCGAATAGCCCTCCGGCGTTTTGAGTAAGCGGTTATAAGTGAGGCCGACGTAAAACTGGTCTTCCCGGTACAAAGAATCGACGGCCGGGAACGGACTTTTGAGGGAATCGACAGACGACTGCGCCAAAACCGAAAAGGGCAGGAACAGTAAAAAAAGGGGGATTACGCGCATCATGGTTTTTTCAGTCGTATAAAAATACAAAAAGGAACGGTCTGCCGGACGGCTCCCGCCCTTGGGAGGCACAAAATTTCATGCTTTTCCACTACATTTGCGGCCTATGAAATACGCACCGAAAGACATCGAGCCAAAATGGCAAAAATACTGGGCCGAGAACCAGACGTTCGCCGCTGAAAACGGGTCGTCACGGCCGAAGTACTATGTGTTGGACATGTTTCCATACCCTTCCGGGGCCGGGCTTCACGTCGGGCATCCGCTGGGCTATATCGCGTCGGATATCTACGCACGCTTCAAGCGCCACCAAGGCTATAACGTGTTGCATCCCATGGGATACGACAGTTTCGGCCTTCCGGCGGAACAGTATGCCATCCAAACCGGGCAACATCCGGAAAAAACGACGCGTGAGAACATTGCCCGCTATCGCGAACAACTCGACAAAATCGGGTTTTCCTTCGATTGGGCGCGCGAGGTGCGTACGTCCAACCCCGATTATTATAAATGGACACAGTGGATTTTCATCCAACTTTTTGAGTCCTGGTACGACCGCGCGGCGGACAAGGCAGAAAGCATCCAAACCCTGATTAACCGATTTGAGCAAAAGGGGAATGAGGGAGTGGACGCGGTTTGCGACGACGATACCCCTTCGTTTACCGCCGCCGAGTGGAATGGATTCGATACCGCACAAAAAGAACGCATTCTCCTGAAATACCGCCTGACCTATCTGGCGGAAACGGAAGTCAACTGGTGCCCGGCATTGGGTACGGTACTGGCCAACGACGAAATCGTAAACGGTGTTTCAGAACGCGGCGGCTACCCGGTGGTGCGCAAAAAGATGACACAGTGGAGCATGCGTATTTCAGCGTATGCAGAACGTTTGCTGCGCGGACTCGAGACCCTCGACTGGACCGAGTCGCTAAAGGAAAGCCAACGCAACTGGATCGGGAAATCGGTCGGCGCGTCGGTGACGTTTCGTGTAAAGGACTCGGAAGAGGAAAAAGACACTCTCGACTTCGTACTCAGCGGCGACGATACCAATCAGTATAAAATAGAGGTGTTCACCACCCGCCCCGACACGATTTTCGGTGTGACCTTCGTAACGCTTGCACCTGAGCACGAACTGGTAGCCCGGATCACCACGCCCGACCAGAAAGCCGCTGTGGAAGCCTATGTGGAAGCCACTTCGCGCCGTTCGGAACGCGAGCGGATGGCCGATGTGAAGACGATATCCGGGGTGTTTACCGGCGCTTATGCCGAGCATCCGTTTACAAAGGAAGCCGTTCCAATTTGGATCGGCGATTACGTATTGGCCGGATACGGCACGGGAGCGGTCATGGCAGTACCGGCCGGTGATGAACGTGATTATGCTTTTGCGAAACATTTCGGCATCCCGATTCGGAACATCTTCGAAGGGGTAGACATCTCTGAAGAAGCGTATACTTCAAAAGACCAGGTGGTATTGACGAATTCTGATTTCCTTGACGGGAAGAACTATAAGGATGCGACCAAAACGGTCATCGCCGAACTCGAAAAAATGGGATGTGGTAAGGGTAAAACGAACTACCGCCTGCGCGACGCGGTGTTTTCCCGCCAACGCTACTGGGGCGAACCCTTCCCGGTCTATTACGTAAACGGACTTCCGCAGATGATCGAAGCGGCACACCTGCCGATTGTGTTGCCGGAAGTAGAGAAATACCTGCCCACCGAAGACGGACAACCGCCACTCGGCAATGCGTCGGATTGGGCCTGGGATACCGCAGCGAACCGGGTGGTATCGAATGACAAAATCGACCGCAAAACCGTGTTCCCACTCGAATTGAATACGATGCCGGGCTGGGCGGGAAGTTCCTGGTACTGGCTCCGCTATATGGACGCGAAGAACGACGCAGCCTTTGCCTCGACCGACGACCTGGCCTACTGGGAGAACGTCGACCTGTATATCGGCGGCAGCGAACACGCCACCGGCCACTTGCTGTATGCCCGCTTCTGGAACAAATTCCTCAAAGACCGCGGCATCCTGTCAACGGAAGAGCCGTTTAAGAAGCTGATCAACCAGGGGATGATTTTGGGGACAAGTGCGTTTGTCTACCGACTGGAAGGAACCAATACGTTCGTTTCGAAGAATAAGGCGGAAGGGCAGAAAATACAGCCGATCCACGCGGATGTCTACCTGGTCAATGCGTCGGATGAACTCGATATCGACGGATTCCGGAAATGGCGTCCCGACTTTGCCGATGCGGAATTCATTACCGACGATAATGGCAAGTTCTACGTCTCCCGCGAAGTCGAGAAAATGTCGAAGTCCAAATACAACGTAGTCAACCCCGATGACATCTGTGACGAATACGGTGCCGACACCCTGCGTCTATATGAAATGTTCCTCGGGCCACTCGAGCAGTCGAAACCTTGGAATACGGCGGGTATCACGGGCGTGTTTGGGTTCCTGAAAAAATTGTGGCGCCTGTATTTCGACGACAACGGCCTCATCGTGACCTCGAACCCAGCGTCAAAAGAATCGCTAAAAACTTTGCATAAGACCATCAAAAAGGTCGAAGACGACATCGAAGGTTTCTCGTTCAACACCTCAGTCAGCCAGTTCATGATCTGCGTCAACGAACTGACGGCCCAGAATTGCCACGAACGTTCGGTGCTCGAACCATTGGCCATCCTGATCTCGCCGTATGCGCCGCACATCGCCGAAGAACTGTGGGAACGCCTCGGGCATGAAGGAAGCATCGCAACCGCACCTTTCCCGCGTTTCCGTCCGGAATATTTGGTGGAAAGCGAGAAAGAGTATCCGGTCTCGTTCAACGGCAAGACGAAGTTTTTCCTTACCCTCCCGCTCGATTTGTCGAAAGAAGCAATCGAAGCAGCGGTATTGCAAGACGAACGCACCGTCCAACAAATGGGGGGTCGCACTCCGAATAAGGTAATTGTCGTACCAGGTAAAATCATCAATATCGTCGGATAATGGTCTTCAAGGCTTCCATGGATCGCAGCACCCGTATATCGACTATTGTCGTGACGGTTTTATTTGCTGCCCTACCGGTGGCAGGACTGTTCATGGGAATCACCTCCGGGAACTGGACGCTCGCTGCTGTCGGCTGTCTTCTGTTGGTGGTGTATGGCATCGTGTATGCGTACCGTCCCACGGCGTATGAAATAACGGCACATGGATTGCTTATACACCGACCGGCGGGCGTGGTGAAAATCGCTTCCAGTCGGATTCGGCAGGTCCAGCCCTTGGAGAAAGCGCAAGTGCGTTTCGCGCTCCGCACGTTCGGCGTCGGTGGACTCTTTGGCTATTTTGGGTCGTTCTACACCAAATCGCTCGGAAGCATGACATGGTACCTCACCCGACTCGACGCACTCGTACTGATTGAAACGGATCGGGAAAAATTAGTGCTTTCACCCAATGACCGCGATGCCTTCCTTCAGGAGCTTTCGGTCCTTTCGTAATACAACTGCCAAAATTTCCGAAATTCCCATCTGGCGCTTTTTTTGCGGAGTCGTCGGAAAAAGAAATCATGGTTTTCGGATTAGAGTATTATGTATTGATTGGTGTCATCGCCCTCGCAAGTTGGGCGGTTAGTGCCCGGCTGAAGGCGAAGTTTGAGGAGTATTCCAAAATCCACCTGCGTAACGGAATGTCGGGTGCTGAGATTGCTGAGGCGATGTTGGCGGATCACGGCATTTATGACGTGCGTGTCATTTCGACAGAAGGTCGTCTTACCGACCATTATAACCCCGCCGACAAAACGGTGAACCTGAGTGCGGCTGTCTACAGCGAGCGAAATGCTGCTGCTGCTGCCGTAGCCGCGCACGAGGTCGGCCACGCGGTGCAACACGCCAAGGCGTACGCCATGTTGCAACTTCGTTCGAATCTCGTGCCGATGGTCAACGTATCGTCGCAGTTATCACAATGGTTGATTTTCCTCGGATTGATCATCGGTTTCGCCGCCCGCACCGGTATCGGGTTCTATCTGGCATTGGCCGGTTTGGCCCTGATGGCCGTGACGGTCGCGTTTAGTTTCATTACGCTTCCGGTAGAGTATGACGCCAGTAACCGTGCCCTCGCGTGGCTGAAAAACAAGAATATGTTGAGCCAGCAGGAATACGCCGGTGCAGAAGACGCGCTGAAATGGGCCGCCCGTACCTACGTGGTAGCCGCCATTGGCTCGCTGGCGATGTTGCTGTATATGGCCTTGCGGATTCTCGGAAGCCGACGTAATTAAAAAACGAAACCCTCCCATACGAGGGTTTTTTTATAGCTGTATCTGTCGTTCGATCTGCTGTTCGAGGGAAATGAAGGTTTCGGTTCGGGAAACGCCGGGAATGGCTTGTATCTTGGTGTTGAGGAGCTGCATCAGGTGTTCGTTGTCACGGCAGATGATTTTGATGAGGATCGACCAGTTGCCGGTGGTGTAGTGGCATTCCAGCACTTCCGGAATCTTGCGTAGTTCCTTGACCGCCTCTGCGTTTCCTGCGGCACGGTCGAGGTAAATGCCGACGAAGGCCATGGTGCTGTAACCCAGTACCTTATTGCTGACCGTGAACTTCGACCCCGAGATCACACCCGCCTGTTCGAGTTTGCGTAGCCGTTGGTGGATGGCGGCTCCCGATATCCCGATTTTATTGGCAATCTGCAGGATGGGTTTGCGTGCATCTTCCATCAGGTACCGAAGGATTTCCTTGTCGATGCCGTCAATTTCAACTTGGGCGTGCGAAACTCTCATGTAATAAGACTATGTAAGCAAATATAGGATTTTGACGGATAAATGAAGTCGAAATCCGTCTTTTGCTTTATTTTGTTAAGGGGATGACGTCAACGGCCTATTACCTTTTCCATCATCCGCTCCGGATGCGCCAGCGGTTTGAAGCCATACTTCTCATACAGGAACTGGGCATCGCGTGAGGCGAGTCGCCATATTTTCACTTTTTCCAGTCGCGGATCGTTCATCATCGTGTCCATCAATAAGGAGGAATAGCCCTTTCCCTGCTGCCCGGGCGTTACGAACACGTCCATCAGGTACGCGAATACGACATAATCGGTGACGACACGCGCGAATCCGACCTGTTGGCCGTCAACATACACACCGTAGCATAAAGACGCATCAATCGTGGTCTGGACGTCTTCGATCGTGCGTCCTGCCGCCCAGTAAATATCCTTCAGGAAATCCTGGATAAACGCGACGTCCAAACGGGCTTTATCGGTGGAAACTTCTACCTTCATAAACGGGTCAACGGGTATAAAACGGGTTTGGAAGGCGACGCATCGTTTTCAAACGAGGCCATCTGCAGGTTTAAGAGATAGGGGCCGTCTTCGACCTGGTCGGGCACGTAAATAAGTTCGGTTATCGTGGCGTGGTGCCGGGCATCCGGATTGAGCGACCACACATCCGTGACATTCCAGAAGGCTTTGTGGGCCAGCAGTTTTCCTTCGTCCGATTCCCGATCGACACTGGGAAGGTCAATCAGTAAATGGTCGACGCCGAGATCCCGCAGGAAGGCCGCTCCCGCCGCTTCGAGGTAGGGTGGGTTGGTATGCGAGTACTTCCGGTGCTTTTTCTCGGATGAATTCGGCAGCGTACGGATAACGACGGCCTGTGGCTTTTTCCCCATCAAAGCGTCCTGCAATTGCGCAACGGTGATCACCGCATCGTCACCCCGATTTTCAGGTCCTATCGATACGACCTCGGCCAGAAAGAAAAAGGTGCGCAACGCCTGGTTGACACTGAAAAAGTCTTTGGTTATATGGCCCAGGCATTCGGTGTGGGTGCCATGCCCATGCGGATTGAAGTAGATGTTATTGAAGTTGGTAGACGAGCTGCCCTCGCTTACTTTCCCAATCCAGTTGCCGGATGTGACCGGTGAAATAACGGGTTTGTCAAGATACCACGCAATCGGATTGTCGGTGCTGTCGCGTAGGGGAAGGGAGATGTCAAACGGGCGGGAGAGGTCCGTCTCATAGCGTACTCCGTCAATGTCGAGAAGGGTTTTCATACCAAATTCCTATCGTACGAAGGTAACGAATTTGCCCGATGTCAACCGACGTAAAAAAGATCCGAGGCGAGTCCGTCGGCCAGGAATTTTCCTTTTTGTGTCGTTTTCAACGCGTCTCCTTCCAGATGCAACAAGCCTTCCTCAATAAACCGGGCGGCCGATGCGAGCAGGTAGCGGTGGAAATCGGATCCAAATTGATGCTCTACTTTTGAGAGGGAAATACCCCACATCGTCCGCAGTCCGGTCATGACGGTTTCATTGAACCGGTCAGCCGGCGTCAGTACTTCCGTTTCTGCGGGGCGCACCTTATCGTGTATGCCTTTGATGTAAAGCGTATTGTTTGCCACATTCCAGCTTCGCGAAACGCCGTCATAACTGTGCGCCGACGGGCCGATGCCGATGTAATTTTTACCCAACCAATACGCTGAGTTGTTACGCGAGAAATAGCCGGGTTTCCCGAAATTCGACAGTTCATAATGAAGGAAGCCCGCCTCGGCCAGTCGATTCGACAACAAATGGAAATGCCTGTTGGCGGCTTCGTCAGACGGCGCGTTCACCTGTCCGGTCGCAATCATTTTCTTCAAGGCCGTCCGCGGTTCGACTGTAAGGGCATAGCTTGAAATGTGCGGCACGCCCGACGCGACAACCGTGTCGACATTGGTGAGCCATTTGTCGTCGTCCATTCCCGGAATGCCGTAGATAAGGTCAACCGAGATATTGTCGAAATACGACACCGCCTCTGCCAACACCCGTTTAGCGGATTCGGCATCGTGGGCGCGGTTCATCAGGCGAAGGTCCTCGTCGAAGAACGACTGTATGCCGATGCTCAGGCGGTTGATGGGTGTGGCGGCCCATTCGGCGAGTTTTCCATCGGAAAGGTCGTCGGGATTGGCTTCGAGGGTGATTTCCGGATTGTCCGAGACGGCGTAATGAGAATAGATGACGTCAAGTAAACGCCCGATTTCGCTGGTCGATAATACACTCGGCGTGCCGCCTCCGAAATAAATCGTTTCAATGGGCCCGGTTCCGGCTTCGGCTTTCCGCATTTCGATTTCCGATAGCAAAGCCGAAAGCATATCGTCTTTTTTCTTAAGGGACGTAGAAAAATGGAAGTCACAATAGTGACAGGCTTGTTTGCAGAAAGGGATATGGAGGTAGATGCCCGACAAGCGAATGTGATTTACCGGATGCGTTCTTCGTTCTGTTTCACAAACGCTTCCCAACCCGTATAACTCTTGCCGCCGGTGGTCTTTCCCGAATTGAAGAAATGACAAACCGCCGCCGCGAGTCCATCGGTACTGTCAAGATTTTTCGGCAGCTCCTTCAGTCCGAGTAGTTGTTGCAGCATTTTCGCCACCTGTTCTTTGCTCGCATTTCCGTTTCCGGTAATCGCCATCTTGATCTTCTTGGGTTCATATTCCGTAATGGGAATCTGTCGCGACAATCCCGCTGCCATGGCGACGCCCTGTGCCCGCCCCAGTTTGAGCATCGACTGCACGTTTTTCCCGAAGAAAGGCGCCTCAATCGCAATCTCGTCGGGCAAATGGGTTTCGATCAATTCGATGGTGCGCTCGAAGATGATACGGAGTTTGGTGTAATGGTCGTCGTATTTGGAAAGCTGGAGTTCGTTGAGTTGGACAAACGACATCGTCTTCCCGACCACCCGGATGAGCCCGAAACCCATCACCGTGGTGCCCGGATCGATTCCCAATATAATGCGTTCGTTTGCCATTTAGTCGTTACTTTGCGGCGTGAGATCCGCTACCAACAAAACTAAGCAATTACTCATTGGGTTCGCCAAACTTTTAGTGGCGATCGCCGCTGTTTATTCGCTGTATGCGGAGCTCTCCGACCCGGCCCAACATGACTGGCGTGCGTTCTTCGCCACACTTGGTGATCATTTCGATCTGAAACTTGTTATAGCCGTCCTCTTTTTAGCGTTCACCAACCGCTTCCTCGAAGTGCTAAAGTGGCAGAATCTCGTTCGCGTCATCGACGCAATCGGCATCGGTGCGGCCACCCGACAGGTGCTGGCCGGCATGGCCTTCGGCATCGTCACGCCGGCGGGCATAGGCGAATACGCGGGTAAGGCTTTCTTCTTTCCGGCGGAATCCCGAAAAAAAATCGTCTTCCTGAACCTGCTGTGTAATGGTATACAGATGGTATTGTCGGTGGTGTTCGGTGTGTTTGGGTTGTTGTATTTTAATACGCTGTCACCTGTGTTGAGCGCCCGGGTGGTGGTCATAACGGCGGGTATAACCCTCGCGGTGGCATTTGCTTTACTGCTCACACGGAAGCTTACGGTCAAGGGATGGTCGATCGAACGACTATTGCATAAAATCAATCGGATTCCGCGCGATATCCACCGGCGGAATGTGCTGTTGGCTATCGGACGCTATCTGTCGTTTTCGCACCAGCAGTACCTGTTATTGCTGCTGTTTGGCGCAAATGCCGAGTACCTTCCCACCCTCGCGGTGATCGCCGGAGTCTACCTGCTGGCTTCTTGCCTGCCTACCTTCCAGTTGTTGGATTTTGCCGTCAAGGGCAGCCTGTCGGTCTATTTCTTTGAACAGATTGGTGTTGATGGCATTCCGGTTTTGTTCGCCGCTACGTCGATTTGGTTGCTGAATGTGGTGATTCCGGTGGTTATGGGAAGCTATTTCGTTATTCGATTACGCATTGCAAAATGAGCACCGTTATCCTCATCCTGATAGGTGTAGCGTATGTGGCGCTGATAGGGGCCTTCTCGTATGGTTTTGAGAAAGTGCCGGAATTCCGCGCATCCCGTCCATCCCCAATGACGCGTTTTTGTCTTGTCGTCCCTTTCCGGAATGAAGCGCATGAACTTCCGAATTTACTAGTCTCCCTTGCAGAATTAGACTACCCATCGGATTTACTCGAATGCCTCTTCGTAGACGATTCGTCGGATGATGCTTCGGTGGCCCTGATCCGATCGGCATCGCTTCCGTTTCCGGTGTCGATCCTTCCCAATCGACGGCTTACCGCATCACCCAAGAAGGACGCCATCGTGACGGCCATTGAGGCGACTGGCATGGATTGGATCATTACTACTGACGCCGACTGCACGATGGGCGCGAACTGGCTGCGCACCTACGATGCCTTTATACAAGAAAAACAGCCCGACTTTATCGCGGCTCCCGTTGGCGTTACAAGCCAATCTGAGTACTGGCCGGCGTTACAGGTAATGGAACACATGGCGTTGCAGGGCGCGACCATCGGAGGGTTCGGAATCGGGAAACCGTTTCTTTGCAACGGGGCAAATATGGCCTACACGAAGCAATTTTTCCAGGAATCGTATGGTTATCGGGGGAACGATGCCATCGCCAGCGGTGACGACGTTTTCCTGCTGCACAAGGCGGTACGCGCCCGAAAAAAGACCGCTTTCCTCAAAGCGAAGGAAGCCATCGTCTGGACGGGGCTGGCTCCGGATTTCGCTACTTACCTCCAACAACGCGTACGGTGGGCCCGAAAGTCGCCGGGCTATCGAAACACGTTTGCAAGGATCGTGGCGGCGGTGGTGTTTTTCGGGAATCTCTTCCCTGCCATTGCCTTGCTGTTTTTTGTATCCAGATCGTCGTTATCCGTGCCTGCTGACCTTCAAACAGCCGCCTGGTTTTTCGCTTCTAAATGTATGGTGGATTACGCCTTACTAACGAGAACACGCCGTTTTTTCAGGGTGTATGCCTATCACTTTTTCTCGGGGTCGCTGGTATATCCTTTTCTGTCTAGTTTCGTGGCCATCCGCTCAATGTGGGGCGGCTACACCTGGAAAGGACGGCGGTTCCGTCGCTAATCGGCTTTAAGTACGACGGGAAGGACGAACTCAGTCTTCACCGGAAGTCCGCGTTTCAAGGCAGGATTTACGCTTGGGAAATCGGACAATCGGGCGTGGATGAGGCTGTCACACGCGACCCACTGCGCATCTGCACAGGCGAAGCCTACGTGGGCATCGGGGAAGATGGTAACAGTAACACGTAAGGTGTCGGGCGCAGGATAATCGGCCGGAAGCGTGTCGGCATTGAGACGCTCCTGTATGGTTTGCCGTATGAAATCGAAAAAGCAGGTGCGCCGCTGTTCTTTGTCGGGAAGGGAATCGCAGGCGGCTACGGATGGGTATTCGTCGACTGATTTCCAATCGATCGACTGCATTTCTTTTTTGAGTAATTCCTCCTTTGACGGCACGCGTCCGCCGATGTCCTTGCAGGCCACCAGCAACAGCAAACCGAACAAAAGGAGTTTCTTCACGGCTTTTGGTTTTTTGAAGCTACGTAGTCGGAGTAACGCTTATTGAACCATTCGGCACTGCTTTTTTTCGCGGCTTCCTTTTCTTTGGGGTAGAGCATGCCCATACGCTCGGAATACCAGGCAATCCGGACGGTATAGCCATAGTATTCTTCTTTGGTCAGGACCGTTGGGTTCGTCGGACCTGTTTTCTGGAAGAACTCGAGAAACAACGCGTCGAACTCCTTGTGGCTGTAGTTGACGGCCTCGCTGCGGCATTTTTTCTTCAGGGCAAGGCGTAGTTCGAGGTCTTCGTCCGACGTAGGGGTGACCTGGGCCAGCGCCCGCGGAGACAAAACCAAAAGAAGCAATAAGATAAGGGCCTTTTTCATACTGCGTGATGAGGGCGAAAGGTACTAAAATTACGGATAAGCGCAACCTAGTCGCGGTCTCCGCTTTACCGCGTCCTTTTCAGGAACGGCCTAAAAATCAAAAAAGCCCTCCAATTTAATGGAAAGCTTTTCATCGGTCTAACTACTAAACCAGCCTCGCCTCTCAGCGAGACTAAACAACACAACTACTTTTGATGCTTTGGGCAAAAAAGCCTTTCAATTACGAAAGGCTTCTTTGCTTTTAGCGGTCTGGACGGGACTCGAACCCGCGACCTCCGCCGTGACAGGGCGGCATTCTAACCAACTGAACTACCAAACCAGTGCTGAATAGCGAGTGCAAATATAGAACCGTTTTTCATATTTGCAAGCCCTTTTTTCAAAAAAAATTTACGTCAACCGCCAAAACTTTGCTTTTCAACCAAATAAGTCGTGAGGATTTTTTCAAAATCAGACCCCACATTTACCGGTACATACCGAATTCGGTTTTGGATGCAGGTTGCCGAGAGCTCTTCGAAGTACTTCCGCACACCTTCCTCATAGCGTTCCCTGATGTTGTCGGCGAAAATGCGGACTTCGTCGCCGGTTTCGACGTCGATGAACTTACGCGGCGCGTTGTCGTATTGGAATTTTAGCTCGGTTTTTTCATCTACAACATGGAAAACGACCACTTTGTGCTTATCGTGTCGAAGGTGCTGCAGGGCATTGAAAAGGGCTTCGTTGCCCGATGCCTGGAACATGTCGGTAAACAGGATAATCATCGACCGACGATGCATTTTTTCCGCAATTTGGTGCAGAAAACGAACGGTGTCGGTTTTTTTCGGTTCGCGCGGCGAAGCCAGCAATTGCTCGAGTTTGTCAAGTACCATCCGGTGGTGCCGCTCGCTGCCTTTTTCCGGCGCGTAGTATTCGTAGGTGTCGGAATAGATGCTAAGTCCCACCGCATCGCGCTGTTTCTTCAACAGGTTCATCAACACGGCAGAAGCCAGTACGGAAAAACCGACCTTGCTTTCATAGAAGGCTTGTCCTGAATCGAGCTTGGGATAATGCATCGACGACGAATTGTCGATGATTAAGTGGCACCGCAGGTTGGTTTCTTCTTCGTAACGTTTGGTATACAAACGGTCGGTCTTGGCAAAGAGTTTCCAATCGATATGCTTGGTCGTTTCGCCGCGGTTGTAAATCTTGTGCTCGGCAAACTCGGCGGAGAAACCGTGAAACGGACTCTTGTGCATACCGGATATAAACCCTTCGACGATTTGCCCAGCCAGCAATTCGAGGTGCTTGAAACTCGATATCTTCTCTACTTGTGATTCGATCTTCATGGACGTAAAGATAAAAGAAAAACCCGGCTCAGGGCCGGGCTCTTCCACCTATGTGCAATTTGAATCTTACGCGTTTAAGGCCTGGTTAAGGGCTTCAGTGTAGGTCGCTTTAGGCGCTACACCTACCTGGCGTCCTACCACTTCCCCATTTTTGAAAACCAAAACGGTTGGAATGTTGCGGATACCATATTGTGCGGCAAAGTTTTGGTTGTTGTCGACATCGACTTTACCTACTACTGCTTTACCGGCGAATTCGTGGCTTAGTTCTTCGATGATCGGCCCTACCATACGGCAAGGTCCACACCATGCGGCCCAAAAATCAACCATTACCGGCTTGTCAGATTGTAAGACTACTTCTGTGAAGTTATCGTCTGTTATTTCAAGTGCCATTTGTATGTGTCTTAAGAATTATGGTACAAAGTTACGACACAATTCCTAAAATTGCTGTTAACCCTATCGGTTTTGACTATGCGGATATTGTACGCCTCGATTGGTACCATCAGTTCAGTTTGAAACGCACATCCAGCCGCTCTAATTCCTTCAGCAACTCGGCTGAAATCGCGACTTTAAGCTTCCGGCTGGGCATGGTTAAGTGGGTAAGCACACGCACTTCTTCCACTTCGTTCACCTCGATGTCGTTGATGTCGCCTTCCCCGTCTGCCGTGGCTTCGATGGCTTCGTTATCCGGAGTGACGGCGACCGCCACCGCGACGGGTCGTTTTACTTTTTCTAATTCCAGTACTTCAAAGGCTACCGTTTTATCCCCTTTGTTCGCCTGGAAGATGTGGCTGAGTTCGTGAATGAAGTCGTTGCGGATGTCTTCAATGTTGAGGTTTAGCGTGAGTTTTTTGGCTTGGGTGGCCAACACGTCCTGCAGCATCTTGACCTCAAGAAACTGCAACCTGGGCTCCGATTTCTTGCCGGTTTCACGGTTCACCCATCCTTCTTTTACGTTGACCTTGAAATACAGGAACTGGTTCCCGGCGAGGTAATGACGGAACTTCAGGAACTCTTCGTCGAACATCCGGAATTCGTGGCTTTCATCGAAACCTTCCAGCGTAAACATACCCCAATCCTTGCCGTTCTTGGCGGTGCGGTATTGTACGTTCGTCACGATGCCGGCGAAGGTGAGGTTTTTGCCGACGTAGTTTTCGAGGTTTTTCAACGCCTCCAGTCGTACCGAGCAGAAGTACTTCATCTCGAAACGGAAATCGTCGAGCGGATGTCCGGAGATGTAGATACCCACCACTTCCTTTTCCCGGGCGAGTTTCTCCATCGTGCTCCATTCTTCGCAAGGTGGCACCAGGGGCTCCGGAATCTGCACGTCACTGGCCTCACCAAAGAGGCTTACCTGCGAGGAATTCTCGTTTTCCTGGAATTTCGACCCATAACGCATGGCTTTTTCAAGGAACGTACTGTTATCGGAGTCCTGGTGGAAGTATTGCGCGCGATGGGTGTCAGAGAATGTATCCAGGCCACCCGCCAGCGCCAGGTTCTCAAACGCTTTTTTATTGGCCGCCCGCAGGTCGATGCGCTTGGCCAGGTCGAAGATGGAGCGGTATTTTCCCTTTTTGCGGTTTTCGACGATCGTCGCCACGGCCCCGGAACCCACACCCTTGATGGCACCCATGCCGAAGCGGATAGCATACGATTCGTTTACCGTAAACTTATAGAACGATTCGTTCACGCACGGACCCAATACGGCCAATCCCATGCGTTTACATTCTTCCATAAAGAACGAAATCTGCTTGATGTCGCTCATGTTGTTCGACAGCACCGCCGCCATGTATTCCGCCGGATAATTGGCTTTCAGGTAGGCGGTTTGGTACGCGACCCACGCATAACAGGTCGAGTGCGATTTGTTGAAGGCATATTCGGCGAACGCTTCCCAGTCTTTCCAGATTTTTTCGAGTACGTCTTGCGGATGCCCGTTTTCCATGGCCTGGCTGACGAACTTAGGCTTCATTTTGTCGAGTACGTCGCGCTGCTTTTTACCCATCGCTTTCCGGAGCACGTCGGCGTCGCCTTTAGAGAAATTCGCCAGTTTCTGCGACAGCAACATCACCTGTTCCTGGTAAACGGTGATGCCGTAGGTGTCTTTCAGGAGTTCTTCGCAGGCAGGAAGGTCATACACGATTTCTTCCTCTCCGTTTTTCCGCCGTATGAAGCTCGGGATGTATGCAATCGGCCCCGGACGGTAGAGTGCGTTCATCGCGATGAGGTCGCCAAACACTGTCGGTTTCAGCTCCTTCATGTATTTCTGCATACCGGGCGATTCGTATTGGAAGATACCGACGGTTTCGCCGCGCTGGAAGAGCTGGTAGGTCTTTTCGTCGTCGATCGGGAAAGCATCGGGATCGAGTTCGACGCCCGTGCGGTATTTGATGAGCTTGACGGTGTCTTTGATCAGGGTCAGCGTCTTGAGCCCGAGGAAGTCCATTTTCAGCAGGCCCGCGCTTTCTACGACGGAGTTGTCAAATTGGGTGACGAAAAGGTCGGAGTCTTTCGCTGTCGCGACAGGTACGAACTTGGTGATATCATCCGGCGTGATGATGACCCCGCAGGCGTGGATGCCGGTGTTTCGCAGGTTGCCTTCGAGCATCTGTGCCTGCTGGATGGTTTGGGCGCCCAAATCACCGCCGGCTGCCAACGCCTGCAGTTCTTTGGCCCGGTCAAAATCTTCCGGGCGAAGTGCAGCCTTTAAGGCGGCATCGTCGAGGCTGAAGGTCTTGGCAAGGCTCAGGTTGTTTGGGATGAGCTTGGCGATACGGTCGGCTTCAAACAGCGGTAGGTCGAGCACGCGCGCGGTATCACGAACGGCGGACTTCGCGGCCATGGTGCCGTAGGTAATGATCTGCGCCACCTGTTTCGCGCCGTATTTGCGGATAACATAGTCCATAACCGACGCCCGCCCCTCGTCGTCAAAGTCGATGTCGATATCGGGAAGCGACACCCGGTCTGGGTTAAGGAACCTCTCAAAGAGGAGGTTGTATTGCAACGGGTCGATGTTGGTGATGCCCAAGCAGTACGCGACCACCGAACCGGCGGCCGATCCACGGCCGGGACCGACGGACACGCCCATTTTGCGCGCTTCGGCAATGAAATCCTGGACGATGAGGAAGTAGCCCGGATACCCGGAATTCTCAATCGTCATCAACTCGAAATCGATGCGCTCGCGGGTTTCGTCGTTCAGCTCGCCATAGCGTCGTTCGGCGCCTTTGTAGGTGAGGTGCCGCAGGTAGGCGTTTTCTCCGCGTTTGCCGCCATCTGCCGCATCTTCGGGCACGATGAACGCTTCAGGGATTTCGAATTTGGGGAGAAGTACCTCGCGCGCCAGCGTGTATATTTCTACCTGGTCGACGATTTCCTGTAGGTTGATAATGGCTTCGGGAAGGTCGCGGAACAGCGCCTTCATTTCGTCGCCCGACTTGAAATAATACTCCTGGTTCGGGAGTCCGTAGCGGTAGCCGCGGCCCCGTCCGACCGGCGTATTGAGTTTTTCGCCGTCGCGCACGCACAGCAGGATGTCGTGAGCCGCGGCGTCTTTTTTATCGATATAGAAGGTGTTGTTGGCGGCGACCAGTTTTACCTGGTGCTTGCGGGCGAGGCCGATCAGTTCGGTGTTTACCCGGTCTTCGTCTTCCTGTCCGTGCCGCATCAGTTCGATATAGAAGTCGGCCCCGAACTGGGTTTTCCACCACAACAGGGCTTCTTCGGCCTGGTTGATACCAACATTGAGGATTTTATTCGGGATTTCACCGGAAAGGCTACCCGACAACACGATGAGGTCGTCTTTGTATTGTTCGATGACCCTACGGTCGATCCGCGGCACATAGTAAAAGCCTTCGGTGTAGGCAATCGACGACATCTTCGCCAGATTGTGGTAGCCGTTTTTGTTTTTGGCCAGGAACACTACCTGGTAGCCGTTGTCTTTCCGCGTGCGGTCGAGACGGTCTTCACAGACGTAAAACTCGCACCCAACGATCGGTTTCACGATGACGTCCGACGGTGTTTCGCCGGCTTCAACGGCGGCCTTGTTTTTGGCTTCCGCCGCTTTGTTATGGTTCTGGATGTCGCGAACGAAATGGAACGCGCCCATCAGGTTGGCCTGGTCGGTCAGTGCTACGGCAGGCATTTTCTGCGCAATGGTCGCCTTAACGAGGGCTGCGACACTAATGGTCGATTGCAGTACCGAAAACTGGGTATGGTTGTGCAGGTGGACGAAATCGACACCAACCAACGACACATCGGTTTCAGGTGCTTTTGGCGTGTCGATGGGGCGGAACTGCGCCCGGATGGCCTCGGATGCCGCCTTCAGGTTGATGTGTTTCAGTCCGATCAGCGGGATCTCGCCCAGGTTCTCGCGCTGGAACTCCTGGAAATATGAGGCCGGGACATCGAGTTCTTCTTTGGTGAAGATTTCGCGGCGGACGAGTTCGAGGAAACAGCGCGTGGTGGCCTCAACGTCGGCAGTGGCATTGTGCGCTTCGGCAAACGGCACCTGGAAGAGGTATTCGTGGAGTTCGGTCAGGGTGGGCAGTTTGAATTTGCCACCGCGACCGCCGGGTAGTTTCAGGAGTTCAGCCGTGGTTTCCGTACAGGTGTCGAGTACGGGCATTTTGCCCAATTGCGACGCGACGCCATAGCGGTGGAACTCGCATCCCATGATGTTGACGTCGAATCCGACGTTCTGGCCGACGATGAATTTGGCTTTTGCCAGGGTTTCATTGAAACGGACAAGTACGTCTGGCAGTGGTACGCCCTGTGCCGCGGCCAGTTCGGTTGAAATGCCGTGCACCCGTTCGGCGTCGTACGGAATGTTGTAGCCGTCGGGGCGGATGAGGTAATCCTGATGTTCGATGAGACGGCCCATATCGTCGTGTAATTGCCACGCGATCTGGACACAGCGCGGCCAGTTGTCGGTGTCGGTCAGCGGTGCGTCCCAGCGCTTTGGAAGGCCGGTGGTCTCGGTATCGAAAATCAGGTACATGTGTGGAAAAGGGTCGTTTGCCGGAAGTTGTTTCCCGGCAATCGGGAACTGTCAAAATTAGGCAATTCCGGCGGTGGTTCGGCACGCGATTTTTCCACCGTTTGTGGATAAGTGAGGCGGACCCGTGCTGCGTGAGGGATGGACGCGGCAGCGCCGACAGACGAAGGCTGGTTTTGCCGGCAGAGGGGGGCGACCGGAGGAAGCGCCCGGCGACGGTGCAAAACCGCCTGAGGACAAGGGGCTATAGCAGACAGCCCGACGGCGCCCTGCGGTTGGTTGAACAAAGGGATGTACTGCCAACTGCCACTGCCAACTGCCTACTGAAGAGCGCCGGCACGCCATAAAAAAAGTAGGCAGTGGGCAGTCGCAGTCTCAGTGCGCCGGCACGCCCAAAGATTTGTCCTAAACTCGCTCCTTGCTCCTACATTTAAACCTACAAGGTTGTGGAAACCTTGCAGGTTGTAGACGGATTGAAGCACTGCCGACTGCGACTGTGACTGCGACTGGAACGGCGCCGGCACGCCCAAAAATCTGGTGTAAATTGCAACTGCCTGTTGGACGGGATTCCTCGCTGCGCTCGGAAAGACGATGACCTCATCTGTAAGCAGTTTGTAAAGGAGAAGGGCGAACTGCCCACTGCGACTGCCCACTGCTTACTCCTTGATACTCGCTCCTTGCTCCTACATTTAAACCTACAAGGTTGCGGAAACCTTGCAGGTTGTAGACGGTCCCTTGCTCCTTGATACTTGCTCCTCCTAAATTCACAGTTTCCACCTATATTTGCGCAAATTTTGCACTATGGAGAATTTGGTTGAAGAACTGAAGTGGCGTGGACTGTACCACGACAGCATGCCGGGAACGGAGGAAGAACTGTTGAAAGGACCGGTGACGGCGTATATCGGGTTTGACCCGACGGCTGATTCGCTGCATATTGGCAGTATGGTGCAGATTATGTTGCTCGTGCACCTGAAACGTTTTGGCCACCGGCCGATTGCGTTGGTGGGTGGGGCCACGGGTATGATCGGTGATCCATCGGGTAAATCGGATGAGCGTAACCTGTTGGACGAGGTGCAACTCGAGAAGAACGTAGCAGGCATCAAACGGGTGTTGTCGCGGTTTCTGGATTTCAATGAGACGGGTCCGCAGGCGCCGCTGATGGTGAACAACTACGACTGGATGAAGGACTTTTCGTTCATCGCGTTCGCGCGTGACGTGGGCAAACGCATCACGGTCAATTATATGATGGCGAAGGATTCGGTGAAAAAACGGATTTCGGGCGAAGGCGAAGGGATGTCGTTTACGGAGTTCACCTACCAACTGATCCAGGGGTATGATTTTTACCACCTGCACAAGCACTATAATTGTGTGTTGCAGATGGGCGGCTCTGACCAATGGGGCAATATCACCACCGGAACCGAACTGGTGCGCCGGATGAACAGCCATGAGGCGAAGGCCTTTGCGCTGACGACGCCGCTGATCACGAAGGCGGATGGTTCGAAGTTCGGGAAATCGGAAGGCGGCAATGTGTGGTTGGATGCGGATAAAACATCGGTCTATAAGTTCTACCAGTTCTGGCTGAATGTCTCGGATGAGGATGCAGAGAAATACATCCGGATTTTCACCTTCCTTGACCGGGCGACCATTGACGCACTGGCAGCGGAACACAAAGAAGCGCCGCACCTTCGCGTGCTGCAAAAGCGACTGGCGGAAGAGGTGACGATTTTCGTGCACTCAGCCGACGCGCTGGAAAAGGCGAAGCAGGCGTCGAACATCCTGTTCGGAAACGCGACAGCGGATGACCTGAAGCAACTGGACGAAGTAACCTTTCTGGAGGTGTTCGACGGGGTGCCACAGGCGAAGTTGGCCAAAGCGGATTTAGTGGGCGGACTCGACATCGTGACGCTGATGAACGAGAAAACCGGCTTCGTCAAATCGAATGGCGAGGCACGCCGGGCGTTAACTGAGAACTCCATTTCAGTGAACCGCGAGAAAGTAGCGGACGGACATACGGTGACAGAAAACGACCTGATCAACGGGAAGTTCATCCTGCTGCAACGAGGGAAGAAGAATTACTTTATTGTAGTTGTAGAATAAAAGAGACCCGGTTCGCCGGGTTTTTTTTATGGACGGAAGTCCAGCGGCACGCGGTTCGACATATACCAGCCACGGATCAACGTGGGGTCTGCCAGAAGCGTCGCGAAGTCTGCCTCAGTGAAATTGTCACGCAGTTCCTCGCGTAGCAGGTTGATGCCGATTTCGATGAAATGGGGTTTGTTCTCGTCGAGGTAATATTCAAGGTCGTCGTGTTGGAAATAGCGCTGGCCGTCCCACTGCAAGTTGCCGAAGAATCTCAGCGACGCTTTTGGGGCCAGTGTGTGCCGGCTGTCACGAAGCGTTTTTCGTCGCTCTTCTATAAAGTTGTCGAAGTATACCACGTCTTCTACGGCGGTGGTATCGACAATTTGCATGGGGCCTTCCGGGTTTGGGCGGTTCCAGGGTTCGAAGATGCCCCAGATATCAATCAGTTGGTCTTCCTGGTAAAACCTGTAGAACGGGCGGTTGCTTAGGGAACTGGAGGCATTGGGCTGGATGGGACCGGGGATGAGGTAGAAGGAAACGGGTTGATCGGTTAGGTTTTGTATGCTGTAAAAAAACGTGAAGTTCCGGATGCCGTTGCGGTTGTCGACGTTCACGGAATCAATTTGGATACGAAGCGTTTCCTTTTGCTGGGCATAACCGGCCAGCGCGAAGCAGAGCAGAAAAACGGCAAGTGTTTTCATACGACCATCAGGTTGCAGCCGCGGATGTCGGAATGATCAAAGCGGCCCAATACTTCAAACGTGCCATCGGCGAATTTCTTGCCCAGGTCCTGCGTGGCAATGAACGAACACGAGTTGATGTTGGCGAGGTCGATGACGTTGAGTCCGCCGGTGCGCCCTTCGCCTACATACGATAAGGCGTCTTCCGGGTCGCGGACGAGGATGTGCATCCAGTTTGGGCATTCGAAAATGCCGTCGCCCAGGGAGTAGGCTTGCGACAACAGTTCGGTCATGCCGTATTCGGAGTGGATGGACGACACGCCGAATCCTTCACAGAGGATGTGGTGAAGTTCTTCCCGAATCATTTCCTTTCGCTTTCCTTTCATGCCTCCGGTTTCCATGATAAGGGTGTTTCTCAGTTGGAAGCGTTTGCGTTCTATCAGGTCGAGCAGCGCGTAGGTTACACCGAAAAGCAGGACGTTCTGGCCGGCGGCATCAAGTGTTTCAAGCTTCAGGATGAGCTCGTCGTAGTTGTGCAGGTAGAAGCCGCTATCGGGATTTCCGGACAGCCGGATGAGGTCATCCACCATATAAATCAGCGATGAACCCTCGCGTTCGAGGTAGGACGGGAGCAGGGCCAGTATGGCGTAATCTTCGATATGGCCGTAGAAACGAGAAAAGGCGCGACGGTAACTTTCTTCGTATAGTGAGGTGTCGGTCACCACATGCCGACTCGTGGTCATACCAGTCGTACCGCTGGAGGTAAAGACGGTTTGGACGGGCTCAGTTGAGGAAAGTACCTCATGGGTTTTGAAGAACTGTATCGGCAGGAAGGGAATCGCTTCCAGCGTTTTCACCGCCCCCGGATCGACGTTCAGCAGGTCGCAGAAATTTCGGTATATGGCGTTGTGCGCATGCTGGAACCGGAAGGTTTTCAGTGCGGCCTTGACGAATTCTTTGTGCGAAGAAATGGCGAAGATGTCGGATGTGGGAACCATCCCTGCAAAGGTAAAATAAAAAACCCCGGTGTTGGCCGGGGTTTCTATTCTGGAAGAAAAGGAAATTACTTGATCACCAGCTTGCGCGTGGCAGTTTTTCCTTCTTCTGTGATTTTTACGATGTAAACACCACCTTTGATAGCGGCTACATTGATCTCGTTTGAAGACGTAGTCGTGTTCAACACTTGTTTGCCCAATACATCATAGATAGCGACAGTTTTGGTGCCGTTGCTAGCTGAATCGATGAACAGGCGTCCGTTGGTAACCGGGTTAGGGTATACTTTCAGGCCGTCGATGTTGTTGTTCCCAACGCTGAGGTTGGTTCCGGTAACATCTTCCCATGTAGTCGCAACGCGAAGCAAGTCAACTTGAACGTCTGGAGTTTCAGTAGCACTGTCCTGACGGAAGAAGAATTTAGAAATTCCAGTCAGGTCGGTACCTGTGTGTGTATCTGTAATGGTAGCGGCTGGTTGTGCACCACCTACTGTAGGGTTAATCCAAAGATTGACGGTGTCGTCAGACGCGTTGTCACCGAATGTATAGCCCACCACAACGAAATAGGTTTCGCCTGTTGCATAGGCGTCAGCGGTCCATGTAGTATTCGCAGCATTTGCCGTACGAACCTCTGTTCCGAAGTTGAAAGAAGCGTCGTCTACGCGTTTTGTCCACAGGGTAGCACCAAAGTTAGAAGTGCTGGCGCCCAGACCGGCAAAGTAACCGCCGTTTGCGTCGGTTACACCCGCCATAGTATTGACCTTCAAAAGGAACGAGTAGTATACAGTTCCGGTAGCCACATTCTGTAGGCTAAGGAATGTATCGATACCACCGCCAGCGAATACTACCGAGTTTCCGGCAGTTGGCAAGCTATCATATGAAAGGCTTCCACCTGCGACCACTACATCGTCACCGGTATTTACGTTAGCCCAGTTCGTCTGTCCGCCCAAAGCGGCAGCTTCCGGGTATTCGAATTGGTTCGCGTAAGGCAGCGCAGCATCCGCCGGTGCAGGCGTACAAGTTGGCGACGTAACGTTTACCGTAAGGTTACAAACACTGCTTGTAACGGTTACGACCAAAGCAGTACCTTCTGTTACGCCAGAGATCGTGATGTTTCCGCTTGCAGCAGCACTTGGGTCGTCACCACCTACAGTGCCTGAGTCGGCATTGATGGTGTAGTTATCAGTACCTCCATTGGTGAACGGGATAGTCACCGTGTAGGTGTCAGTTCCGGCTGTAACAGCGTCGCATACGCGGGTTGCAGTTGACAGTGAAAGTGGGCATGTCGGAGGAGGTGTACCACCAAACCAGGCAGTGTCTACGTAGATACCGTCAACAGTAATGTTTTGGGCAGCATCGTACTGACGCAGATAAACAGCACCGATAGAAGCGAGGCCGCCGCCTGAAGCCGTAGCTTCTGCCGCTCCTGCTGCTGCTTCCGTGGCCGGAATGCCAGAAGGGATTACCCAAATGCTTACCGAACCGGCTGTAGCCACTTCATATTTTACAACGATAAGATAGGTTGTGTTGAGGTCGAAGTCTGTAGTTCCGTAAGTCGCTGTAGAGGTGTTTGAAATACCGAAATTGATTTTTCCGGCGTTAGCGGAATTTTTCACAAACACACGCGCCGCGAAAGAAGAAGTTCCGGATCCAAGGTGTGTGAAGTAACCACCGGCAGTTGCAGCCGTCACGTTCACAAGGAAAGAGTAATAAAGTGTTCCCGATGTTACAGGAGCAGCAAATACCTTGTTGACATCTTCGCCTGTGTTGTCAACCAGCGCCGCATTTCCTTCGGCCGAACCGGTAAAACCGCTTACGCCTGAGTAACCTGCGTAAGAAAGTCCGTTGGAAGCACCAACTGTTACGGCGTTTGTGCCCGCGGCATTGTGCGCTGTCCAACCGTTGTCGGTCAACAGTGCGCCGTCAGCATAGTTCAGGTCGTCCGTAAACACCTGGGCGAAGCCAGAAACCATTCCAAACAACACTAAAGATAAAGTGTAAATTTTTTTCATTTTCAATTAGTTATTCGTTTCAGGGTACAAAGATAAAAAACAAAGTTGTTCCATTTGGAACAACTCGTGTAAAAGAATTATTAATTTGTAACAACCGGAAAAAGCTACTTATTTGACGATGAGCTTTTTGGTTACAGTGCTGTCACCTTCTTTGATCTTGATGATGTATACCCCCGGAGAGAGACCTTCGATGCTGAGCTCTTTGGTAGAAATCTTCCTGTTGAGTACCATTTTGCCTAAGACGTCGTAGATGGAAATCTCTTTATCGAGGGACGTCTTGGAGGTAATGTAAATTTTACCGTTGCTGACCGGGTTCGGATAGAAGTTCAGTTCCTGGGTAGCAGGTCCCGGCTGCTTTACCTCCTGCGCATGCGCGCCTGCGGAAGCAAGACAGAAAAAGAGCGCGATATATAGGTATAGTTTCGGCATCATGGGACATATGATTTTACAAAGTTATATAATTCCTTTCAATAAGCGTGCCAGTGCGATGCTAATTAATTGCTAAATCCAGGGGGTTATATAAAAATGAAAAGCCGTCGACAAGACGGCTTTTCCCAATATGAAAATCAAGACTGGATTAAAATCCGGTACTCCAATCATTGGCCCATGCGGGCTTGCCAGCTCCGGCACCTGCTCCTTGCGAAGCACCTTCTGCAAATACGGCCACTACGTCAACTGTAGCACCTGCTGTGTCTTTTCCTTTTGACTTGGTCGCGATATCAGTGCCGAAGGTAACGGCTGTCGCTTTCAGGGTGCCTGCCCCAACTGCCGCGATGGTTTCATCGTGCTCTACATTGAAGCCGGTTTTCCAACCGTCAAGGAAAAGGTTTGAGATCGATCCTTTTGTACCTCTTCTCAGTTTCAGACCGTCGTTTTCAGGGAACGCAGCAGCATCTGCCGTGCTTCCAGGTCCGATGAGTGTCAGGTTCGTGATCGTAGGCATAGAGATCGGCGTGTTTGCGAAACCGAACTCATAGTTGTCAGCTTCGATGCCGCGGTTGCCTTTGCCAAACGCGATTTTACCATACCAGTTTTGGTTTGTGCCATTCCAGCCTTCTGTCCAGTCAAACTGGTCGTCCTCATTTCCGATAGCGATTAGGTTTCGGGTGTTTACTGTTCCCCCGAAGAACTCGAATCCGTCGTCAGCACCGTGGTATACTTCTACGTTTTCCACCACTGTTCCTGATCCTACGCCAAAGAAGGATACACCGTTGAATTCTTTTTCGCTGGTGTAAGCAGCACCGCAGTACGAGATAACCAGGTATTTGATCGAACCTGATGAATCAGCTGCGTCGGTTCCGCCATAGGTAAGGTCAGATACTTCTGCCTGAGCGGTACCGGCACCACCTGATGTACGGTTGATAGGTGCTTTTCCACAGATTACAAGTCCACCCCAGTTACCCGGAGCCGGTGTAGCGTTCGCGCTGGTCATGATAACCGGATCGGCAGCCGTACCGTTGATGTAAATTTTTGCTCCTTGCTCAACTGCGATGTAAGCAGATGTACCGCCAGATGCTTTGATCACGGTTCCGGCAGGGATGGTCAGGGTAGCGCCTGTAGCGACCTGAAGTTTGCCTGTCAGGTTGTATTCGACATCTGGATCAAGCTCTACTTCGCCGTCGGTGATGGTACCTTTGAAGTTTAATGGGTCGACCACAAAAGAAGAAGAAGGCCCGTTGTCGCTGTCAGATGAACAACTGGTGAAGGCGGCGGAAAGAACCGCGATGGCCAGTACGTTTCTCAAAATTGTTTTCATTTTTTTTAAATAGATTACGTTGTAGTGATGCTGCAAAGTTGCTGCGGGAATTTGTTTCACACGTTAACGCTCTGTGACGTTTTGTTTAAGGAAACAACATCGGAACATTAACCCAATGTTACCAGTGCTTTAAATGAAAAAGCGCCCACGAAGGGGCGCTTTGGTATCAGTATCGTATAGATTAGAAGGTATAGTTGACGCTGAGTCCCACATTGATGCCTTTTTTGTAGGTCTGTGCCAACACATCGCCTGAACGGTTCTCCTGCACACGTTCGATTTTCGGGTCCAACAGGTTGCGGGCCGACAGCCCAACGCCGAAGTGACGGTTGATTTTTGACTTCAGGATCAGGTCCAGTGTACCGACCGCTTTATCAACCAGGTTACCGCGTTGGTTGATACCCAGCGAGTAAATCCGGTCAGAGAAGTAGTTGAACGCCAGTGTCGCCATGAAGTTTCCGTTTTTCTCGTTCCATTCTTTCAGGAAGGAAATGTCGGCGTTTGCCAGGAAGTCAGAGGCACCGGTAAAGGCACTTTTGCTGTTGGTAAACTCGGCTTCGAAGGTGGTTTCCCGACGCACTTTGTCTGAGTCGAGGTCCTGGTCGGTATGCAGGTACGACAGGTTAAGTCCGCCCGTAAGCTTCATATCACTGCCTTCCTGTCCGCCCCAAAGGATTTTCCGAACTTCCACCTCGGCACCAATCGCCGTTCCGGTGTCACCGGTATTCAACCACGACATATCGTTGGTGGAAGAAGCGATGATCACGTCATTGATCGGGTTCTGGATCAGTTTTCCGAACGCCGTTACCGAGAATACTTCGTCGGCTTTCGGGAAGTATTCCCACTTCAGGTCAACGTTATAGTCGTCAGATGCATACAGGTCTTTGTTACCGATTTTCACCTGGGTGATTTCTTCATAGGCGAAAGGCGCACGCTCTTTAAACTGTGGCAGGGTGTAGGTCTTGCTTGCGGCGAAACGAAGGTTTTGCTTGTCGTTCAACGCATACTTCAGCGTCACGCTTGGCAGGATCGCTGTTTTTTCAAGGGTATTGTCGCCATCGGAAAGGATGGTCGCCCATTCTACGTCCTGGGTGATTTGCTCGGCGCGAAGTCCGGCTACGCCCGTCAGCTTCTCGTTGAACTTGTATTCGGCCGATACAAAACCGGCGTGAATGGTCATGTTGCCTTCGTAGTACTGCGGCACCAACGGGTTTGGCGCAGACGCGTCACCGCGGAAAGTTGAAATCTGGAACCAGCCCGCTGCCAGGTTTGCGGCGTTGTAGAACTGGTCAAGATTGTTAGGGTCTACCTGTTGTGACAGGAATGCCGAATTGGTGTCGAAGTTGAACTGCGTGGCTTCCAAACGACGGTTTTTGAAACGTCCGGAGTAGCCCGCTGTGAGTTTTCCGGCATATTCGCCTCCGTCTCCTGCACCGAACTTATAGTCAAGTGACGCAAGGGCTGTCAGTTCTTTTTCGTCGAGGTCCTGGAAATAGCGGTTGTTATCAGGTGCTGAAATCGAGTTGATCGTGACGAGTCCGTTATCCTGCAGTTTCATCTTGTTCGTCATCCGGTCAGGCTGGACGTCATGTACGATGTTATACCCCACAGCCCAATTTCCTTTGATGCGCTCGGTAATACGGTGGCTGCCCAGTATCTGGTTGATCCAAAGCGCTGTTTTGGAATAGGTACTGCGTCGCACGAAGCCTTTTCCGTCTTCCGCCCAGTCTACACTGTATCCACGGTACTCTTCCGTTTCGAGGTTGGAACTGTTGATGAAAAGACTGTTGAAGTTCAACTTGTGGTCGGCCGATATCTTATAACTCACATTCGCCATACCGGTGGTGTTGGTCGCGTAGGTATACGAACGATAGTCGTCGAAGCGCTTGCTGGCAAAACCGGCACCGTTGATGTCGGCCCATGAAAGACCATTCTCGATGGCGAGATAGTCATTGCCAAAGGCGCCTGTTGCGAAGAAGCTCAATTTTCCTTCCTTACCAACCGAATAGCTGTTGCCGCCGGAAACACCGAACGACCCCGCAACCGGATTTTTCTCCTCAAGTACCAGGGTGTTGTAATTGTAAGCACCCAGCGGATTCGATGGTGCGTCGAAGGTGGAAAAGCCGAACGAATTCGGGCGTCCGCTCAAACGGAAGTCGTTGTTCGAAACCGCATTCGAGTTGATGGATGAACCCGCATCCACACGGATGTAGCCGTCGCCGCGGTGTTCTTTCGATACGATGTCGACGTTACCGCCGGCGAAGTCACCATATATTCTGTTGTTGTAAACTTTGTCGATGGAAACATACTCTACGATTTCCGTCGGGAAGATCTCAAGGGTAATGTTCTTCTTTTCCGGATCGTTCGACGGAATCGGCAAGCCGTTCAGGGTCGTCGAGTTGTAACGGTCGCCCAATCCACGCACATAGATGTTGCCCGAGCCTTCCTGCTTGGTAATACCTGTAGTTTTGGTCACGGCCGTAGCAACGTCGGTCACGCCTTTACGCGATAGCTCCTGCGCACCGATGTTCTGTTTGATTTCAACCGCGTTCTTCTGTTCGAGCAAAAGTGCCGATTCTTTTTGGCGGTTGACAGCCGTCTGCACCTGAACGTCCTGAAGGGTAACGCTGCCCGATCCGAGTGCGCGGTCAATGGTGACCGTTTCGTTGGCCTTGATGGTAACGGGTACTTCTACTGATTCGTATCCGACGAAACTCAGTACAAGTACATAATCGCCTGGTTTGGCACTTAGGGAATATTTCCCGTCATTGCCGGTAGAAACGCCGATTGTCGTTCCTTTAAGGGAGACGCTTGCGAACGGAAGAGGCTCGTTCTGAAGGTCTTTGTCAGTGATCGTTCCTGCTACGGTTCCTTTCTGGGCGAAAGTCGCCATGCTTACGAACAGCATCAGGATAAATAGTGTAACACGCATTTTAGTCAGTTTTGATTTTCGGTGCAAAGGAACGGGTGCAGTATAAAGTGCATGTTAATGACGGATTACGCTTAAGTATCCGGACGGTTAACAAAAGGTTAAGCCATTAAATAACGGTTAAGCGCGATTTTCCCATTTTGTTTTATATTTACATTTACACCTGCAAACCAAACTTCCTCCCCATGAAGAAAAAAGACATTCGGATCCTGCTGGTGGACGATGAAGCTGACATCCTTGAAATCGTAGGCTACAACCTGGCCCAGGAAGGCTACCAAATACTGACTGCGTCAAATGGTAAGGAAGCTGTCGCCAAAGCCCGTAAGGAACTGCCGCACCTGATCATCATGGACGTCATGATGCCGGAAATGGACGGGATGGAAGCTGTAGAGACCATCCGCAAGATGCCCGAGATGGCAAATGTGATCATCACGTTCCTCACGGCCCGCAGCGAAGATTATTCGCAGGTGGCAGGTTTTGACGCCGGCGCCGATGATTACATCACCAAGCCCATCAAACCAAAATTGCTCGTCAGTAAGGTGAAAGCGTTGCTACGCCGTCTCAAAGACGACGACGGACAATCGGAGAACCTGAATGTCGGCACGATTGAAATCAACCGCGAAGAATATAAGATCGTGAAAGACGGACGGGAGATCATCCTGCCGCGGAAGGAATTCGAACTCTTCTACCTTTTGGCCTCCAAACCGGGCAAGGTGTTCAAGCGCGAGGAAATACTCGACAAGGTCTGGGGGAACGAGGTCATCGTAGGTGGCCGCACCATCGACGTCCACATCCGGAAATTGCGCGAGAAAATCGGCGACGATTACTTTCGCACCATCAAGGGCGTGGGCTACAAATTTGAGATTGGATGAGCCTGAACTTCAAGAAGTCATATAAGTTTGCCCTAAAATCGTCTTTATACGTTTCTGTTTTCGCCACGTCGTTGGCCGGTATCGTCGAATACTTCTTTTTCTTTACCGACTGGCCTTCTTTATCCGCTTTTCTGGCGGCCCTTGGCATCCCGCTTTTTATTTTCTCCTTTTTCGTGATCCAATACCGGGTAGAGGTCTTTATTTACCGCCGGGTCAAGAAAATCTACGACGATGTGTCGTTCCTCGACGCCAGTTCCCTCCGCAAGCAGCCGATCACCACTGATATGGCGACGCTCACCCGCGAGGTGAAGAAGTTCGCCACCGAGAAAAAGATCGAGATCGAAACCCTGAAGGAACGCGAGGAATACCGACGCGAGTTCCTCGGGAATGTCTCCCACGAACTCAAAACGCCGCTCTTTACCGTCCAGGGCTACCTGTTGACGTTACTCGACGGCGCGATGAACGACAAGAACATCCGCAAGAAATACCTGCAACGGGCCGAGAAAGGGGTCGAGCGGCTGATTTATATCGTGCAGGATCTCGATATGATTACCAAGCTCGAAACCGGCACCGTCAGTCTGTCGATTTCCGAATTCAACATCATTGAAGTGGTGCAGGCGGTTTTCGATTTGCTCGAAATGAAGGCCGAGCAAAAGAACATCATCCTCACATTCGACAACAAATATGTGCGCCCCATACTGGTGGCCGCCGACCGTGAAAAAGTGCAGCAAGTGGTCATGAACCTCGTCGTCAACGCCATTAAGTACGGCCGTCAGAACGGATCGGTCGAGGTAGGATTCGAAGACCTTACCGAAGAAAAAATAATCGTACGGGTGACCGACGACGGCGAAGGCATCGAAAAACAGCACATTCCGCGCTTATTCGAACGTTTTTACCGCGTAGATAAAAGCGGTGGCCGTGAGGAAGGTGGCTCCGGACTCGGGCTCTCAATCGTCAAGCACATCGTGGAAGCCCATGACGAGGCTATCTTCGTAGAAAGTACGCCCGGAAAAGGGTCAGAATTCTCATTTACCCTCGAAAAGGCAAAATAGTTTTTTCCAGTCGACGGAGGTTTTCTTTTTCGGTAGTCCCGAATACAATACCACATCATCTAATTGCGAAATCCGGAATTTGTCCTGCGTGGCATACGGCAGCAATCCCTCTTTCTTCATACGGCGCGCCAGGTATTCCTGCTCGGTTTGTCCGGGTGTCGGAATAAGGAAGGCCTTCTTGCCCAGTTTCGCCAGGTCCATCAGTGTGGTGTAGCCCGACCGGCAGATCACGATGCCACTTTCGTTGAACGCCTGCTGCAACTCCTCCGATCCCATATAATTATAAAAGGTGACGGAACCTTCCTGCCATATGACCTGTTCGGCTTCGACGACGCCCCTTACAAAGAGGACGCGATTGGGGTAACCGGTGAGTTCGTGGCGGAGGATCTCTTCCAGCATGCCCCGTTGCGGTTCGGGTCCGGATAAAATGACCATGACATCGTATTTCCGCTGCAGCGGCTGTTTCTCAAGGCGGCTCAGGGGGCCGAGGTAGCGGAGTTTCAATCCGGTTTTCTTCAGGTGGCCCAGCTTGCCCGAAAGGTTCGGCTTCTTTTCGAAATCGGGAATCCAGCATTCGGTGAACTTTTTCACCACGGCGCGGTGCAGTTGGGTGGTGATCCAGGAGGTGTTGCCCGACAGCACGTTCAGTTGGTGTGTCATGAAGACCGACGGCACTTTCTTACTGAACACGCCCAGGCGGTTATCGGAGATGATGCCGTCAAGGTCGTACTCTTTCACCCATCCTTTGACGATGCGGTGTTCGTCGAGCACGGCTTCGATCATGCGCGGACTGTTCTTCAATAGTTTCCACTTGAAATTCCGTCCTTCCTTGGCGTATTCGATTTGATAGGAGGGAAGTTCGAGCAGTGTCTCCTCTGGGAATTCTTTTTTCAAAAGCTCAAGTGCCTGTCCGTCGGACGCGAGGATCGGACGGAAACCCAGGGCTTTCAATTCGCGGATGATCGGAATACAGCGGGCGGCATGGCCCAAACCCCAGTTCAGAGGGGCGACAAGGATGGTTGTAGGGCGTTGGTCCACGGTACGGAATGTTTTGGCAAAAGTAGCGCTATTTGCCGTCCGGGAGATTTCCTTACTTTTGCCGAATCATTAAATTATCCCTGTGGGAAGTAAAAACAAACTCAAGCGCTTTAAGGAAAACGAAACCTTCGACAACGTCGTCCAGCCCACGCGCGACGATATGGTAAACGGTGCTTTTCCGCACAAAGGCAAATGGCGCGATTTCTTCGGCAACGAAAACCCCATCGTATTAGAGCTCGGATGCGGAAAAGGGGAATACACGGTCGGACTCGCGTCGCGTTTTCCCGACAAGAACTTCATCGGCATCGACATCAAAGGCGCGCGTTTCTGGCGTGGGGCCAAGGAAGCATTGCAATCGGGCATCCGGAACGCGGCGTTCCTCCGGACGCAGATCGAATTGGTGGAATACGCTTTCGCGGAAGCAGAAGTCGATGAGATTTGGATCACCTTCCCGGATCCGCAGATCAAATACAAACGCACCAAGCACCGGATGACGAATGCGTCGTTTTTGGAGCGGTATAAAAAAATCCTCAAGCCAGGCGGACTCATGCACCTGAAAACCGATAGCGAATTCATGCATGGTTATACGCTGGGGCTGCTGCACGGACTCGGGCACGAGGTCTTGTATGCCAACCACAACATTTACCGGAACGAGGGCGCTCCGGCGGAAGTTACTGGAATACAGACATTTTACGAGTCGCAATATTTGGAAGTTAACAAACCGATTACGTATATTCGGTTTCGGATTCATTAGGGTTGAGGAGCGAGTAGCAAGTATCAAGGAGCAAGGATCGAGTAGCAAGTAGGAAAGAGATAGCATGACGATCGCGTTCTGGCGGTCTCGAAACTTAGCATTTGCATGCCGCGGGCCTGTTACATGCTACGGCTGCATTTTCTGACTTTCAACTTTCGACTTTCGACTCTCATTCCAATCCCCGCCATCCACCATCATTATGTATTACCTCACGCCGCTTTTTATCGGCTTTGCCTCGGCCACACTGGGCATCACCCCACCCGGACTCATCAACATGACGGCCGCAAAGGTGGCGTTGAACGAAGGCAAGGTGCGGGCGTTGGTGTTCGCCGCAGGGGCCAGCGTGGTGGTGTTATTGCAATCGCTGGTGGCGTTGTTGTTCGCCCGTTATATCAATACCCATCCGGGGGTCGTTATTTTGCTGAGGGAAGTCGGACTCGCGGTCTTTTTGGTGCTGACGGTCTATTTTTTCTTTTTCGCCCAAAAGCCGAAGCCGGTGCGGGAAGTCACCAAACTCAAAAGCAAGAAAAGCCGTTTTTTCCTCGGGATGTTGCTGTCGGCACTGAACTTTTTCCCCATTCCGTTTTACGTATTCCTGAGTGTGACGCTTTCGACGTACCACTATTTTTCGTTTGAGAAACTGTTTGTCTCGACCTTTTCGGTCGGCACCGCAACGGGTTCGTTCTTCGGATTTTACTGTTACGTGGCGTTTTTCAGCAAACTTGAATCGCGCACGGCCGGACTTCTTCGCAACATGAATTACATCATCGGGTCCATCACCTTGTTGATTTCCCTGATTACCATCGTCAACATCATCCGATACTATTACTGATGGCCGATAACGAGAACTTTTTTGAAAAGGTATACGAAGTCGTACGCCGCATCCCGGAGGGAAAAGTCACCTCGTATGGCGCGATTGCCAACCACCTGGGCACCGCCCGTTCCGCCCGGATGGTCGGTTGGGCCATGAATGCCTGCGCGGGTCGCGATGATGTGCCCGCCCATCGGGTGGTCAACCGCAATGGTGTGCTGACCGGAAAATTCCACTTCCAGGGCACGAACCTGATGCAACAATTACTCGAAAACGAAGGCATCCGGGTGGAAGACAACCAGGTTGTCGATTTCGACCAGCATTTCTGGCACCCCCACTAAATTACCGATACGGGAGGGTCACCACGAAACGTGCACCTTCCCCTTCAGGGGCATAGTGCAGGTAGCCACCATGCGCTTCGGTGATGTTGCGAGACAACGTCAACCCAATGCCCGCGCCCTCCTTACGGGTGGTGAAAAACGGTTGGAAGATTTTGTCGCGTATTTCTTTTTCAACCCCTTTTCCGGAATCCCAAAGGGTGATATAGAGGCGGTGGTTCTCTGCGATAGAGGCAATCCGGATGGCTTTAGGCGCCTGGTCTTTTACCGCATGCACGCTATTGGTGAGGAGGTTGATGATGACCTGCTCCATCTGTTGCCGGTCAAGGTCAATCACAACTGTCGGTATATCGGTTTCAACCGCGATGCCCTCACTGTCGAATACGGGTTGCATCAGGCTCACGCACGAGGAAATAAGTTCGGGCAGGGAAGTCGGCACCTTCGCCGGCGACGGTAGCAGTGTCAGTTTGCGGTAGTTTTCCACAAACGATTGCAGGTGCTGGGTGCGGTTGGCAATCGTCGACAGGCTTTTCCGCACGTCGTCGAGGTCGTCGTCGGTGATCGTATCGCCTGAAAACACCTCCTGCAGGCTTTGCGAAAGCGAATGGATCGGCGTCAGCGAGTTCATCAGTTCGTGTGAAATCACGTTCATCAGGTTGATCCAAGCCTGTTTTTCTTTTTTCTCGACGACCGATTGGATGCTGTCAAGCAGGATACTATAATAGGTATGACCAAACGAATCGGTTCTCGATGTGCGTACGGAGAAAGTCTGTGTTTCACTTTCGTCGATGCGGATATCGGCTGATGTTTTCATCTCCCCAAACCCACTGTTCTCGATGACGGCGCAGAATGAGGGCAGCCGGTCTTTCAGCATCGTCCATTGCCGGAAGGCCGGAACACCGAAAACGCCCGAGAATTGGCGGTTCATCAGAAAGACGGTCCAGTCATCGTCTTCTTTCCGAAGGATGAGGATGGCGGTATCAATGTCCTGCAATATCGATCTGAACAATTCTTCGCGCGACACCTGTTCGTGTTGTTTTTGCCGCTGCGTTTCAAAAAGACGGTAGAGGGTGGCATAATTTCCGGTGCGATACGAAGCCGGAAGGCGCGACGAGAAGTCGTTTTGGAGGATGGCTTCTATCGTTTTGTCATACACCAGGGCGCGGCTGCGGATAGCCTGGTACAAAGCGGCCAGTGCCAGTAATGCAAACAGGAATAGTAATAATCCGGTGTATGGATACCCGTATCCAAACAGCAGCCCTGAACCGCCCAGCATCAGTGCCACCCATAGTACCCTGAGGAATAACTGTGTAGCCGACGTCATGACAGGTCAGGATTGATGCCATATTTTTCGAGTCGACGGTAGAGGGCGCCGCGCGAGAGCCCCAGTTCTTCGGCCGTCCGGCTAACGTTACCACCGTGTTTGGCCAAGGCGCGTTCGATGGCGTTGCGCTCTAGTCCGGAGAGGCCTGTTTCGGTTTCTTCCGCCTCTACGGGAACGAAGTCGAGTATGTCGAGGTCACGCACGCTGATGGGGCTTCCGTCGCTCAGGATCACGGCGCGTTCGATTTTGTTTTCCATCTCCCGGATGTTGCCCGGCCACGGATAGCGTTCGAGCCATTCCAGGTTTTCCGGCGCAAAGGTCAGAGCCGGCATTTCATACTTCATCGCTTTTTCCGCGAGGAGGAATGCCGCCATCGGCACAATATCCCCTTTGCGTTCCCGCAGCGGCGGAAGGGTGATTTCCATGGTATTGATCCGATAGAAGAGGTCTTCGCGGAACTGCTTTTCCCGCACCTCTTTTCGAATGTCGCTATTCGTTGCCGAGATGATCCGCACATTCAGCGGTCGCGGTTTGCTTTCCCCCAGGCGCACTACTGATTTCGTCTGCAACACCGACAACAGTTTGGCCTGTAAGTGCAGGGGGACATTGCCGATTTCATCGAGGAAGATCGTGCCACCCTCTGCCGCCTCAAAGCGTCCGGGTGTATCGGTCTTGGCATCCGTAAAGGCCCCTTTTGCATAGCCGAAGAGTTCGCTTTCAAACAGCGTATCGCTCAACGACCCCAGGTCAACGTGCACGAACGGCGCGTCTTTTCGGGGCGATTGCCGGTGGATGTGCTCGGCGAAGACGTACTTTCCCGTGCCATTTTCCCCCAATAACAAGACATTAGCGTCGGTTTTGGCCACTTTTTCCGCTATGGCGTAGGCCTGTCGGATTTTGTCGGAAGTGCCCGTGAAGTAGTGTTTTTCCCCGCTGAAGGTCACCGGTTTCCGTTGTCGCTTCCGGCTTTCAGCCAATGCATTGTTGACGGTGAGCAGCAGTTTGTCGTTGTCCCACGGTTTCATGATATAGTCGAACGCACCTTTCCGCATTCCTTCAACGGCCGTCTCTATTTTGCCGAAGGCCGTCATCAGGATAACCGCCGTTTCAGGCGACTTTTCCCCGATTTCCTTCAACCAGTGGATGCCCTCGCGCCCGTCTTCAAAACCGATGCGGTAGTTCATGTCGATAAGCGCTACATCGACAGCATTATGACCTAAAATCGCATATAATTCTTTTGGATTAGCAGTGGTCAGGACGGTCTCAAACTGTTTTTTGAGCGCCATTTTCGCCGCAAAAAGGATCTCTTCCTGGTCGTCTACCACCACTATGCACGCTTGTTTTTTTCTCATGGTCGTATCCCACTGTTCGGAAGCGGACGGTTAGTGTCCGGAAATGGACACCCGTCGTTTCGTAATATCGAATTAATGACTTGTAAAACAACTACTTGCATTTTATTTTTTTACTGGCACGGTTTTGCCAAAATGGAGAGTCAAAATCGCAATATGGACACTGTCATCCCTCGTAAAAGTAAAAAAATTCGCTTCTTAGCCATAGGTGCTGCCGTGATTTTATTGCTCGGTGCCCTTACGTGGATGGCGTTCTCACGGAAGCGGGAACTAGACGTCTTGGCGAGTCAGGTGCTGATCAAAACGGCCTCGGTTGAGCCCTTTGAAGATTTCACCGTGTTCAATGCCCGGGTCGAGCCCTTGCAGACGATGCTTGTAAACGTATTGGAAAGTGGATCGGTGCAACAGATTTTTGCCGAAAACGGTTCCGTCGTTGAGAAAGGGCAACCGTTGGTGAAACTGTATAACCCCAATTCCGAACTCAGTTATATGAACCAGGAAACAGCGGTCATCGAGCAGATGAACAACCTGAACAACGGCAAGCTCAACATCCGCAACCAGGAATTGAGCCTCACGAAAGACGTTTCTTCCATCGAACACGACTATAATGAAGCGAAACGGTTATACGACCTCAATTCCGTGCTGTTCGACAAAGGCGTGATTTCCCGCAATGACTGGAACATTACCAAAGAAGCCTACCGCTACCAGTCGGAGCGCCGCAACCAGATTCTCGAGGGCATCAAACGCGAGAAGGCCAGTAACCGCATCCAGATTGCGCAGATCAACCGTTCGCTGGCGACGATGGAGAAAAGCCTCGCAATCATCCGGGCGAATAAGAACAACCTGCTGGTATTGGCGCCGGTATCGGGTACGCTGACATCGTTTGAGCCTGTACTCGGGAAACAATATGGAGGCGGTGAAACGCTCGGCAAAATCGACTTAAAAAAAGGCTACAAGCTGACGGCTGAAGTCGACGAATTCTACCTCGACAAAATCGCGGAGGGCCAAAAAGGGCATATCGATGTGGCCGGGAAAGACGTAACCGTGGTCGTGACCAAGCGGGTGCCCGAAGTAAAAGGCGGACGTTTCACGGTCGAACTCGCCTTTGTTGGGGCGCAGCCGCAGGTGCAACAGGGCACGAGCTTCGGGGTCAGGCTCACGCTGTCGGCCAGTCGCCGGTCGCTGGTGGTGCCGAAAGGCAGCTTTTATTCCGATACCGCCGGCAAATGGATTTTCGTCGTCAACGGTGCTACCGCCCAACGCCGCAGCATCCGGGTCGGCCGCGAGAACCCCGACTATTACGAAATCACCGAAGGCCTGAAGCCGGGCGACCGCGTCATTACGTCGTCGTATCGCGATTTCACCGAGGCCGATATCCTGAACCTTCAGTAGCCGTTTCAATCATCAATCAATCATCCTTATCATCAATCATCACCGTTTTTACTTTAATCATCATCAAAAAATGAAACAGTTAATCTTCTTGTTGCCGCATCCGCCCGGCCGGTTTTCCGTCCTAAGCCAGTCGAAAGACGCGTATTTTTGTATTCCTTCCCAATCCTTAACTCCTTCAACATGATCCAGATCCAGAACCTCACCCGCGTTTTCCGCACGGAAGAAGTAGAGACCACCGCCCTCAACGGCGTCAGCCTGACCATTGAACAGGGCGATTTCATCTCGATTATGGGTCCGTCGGGCTGTGGGAAGTCGACCCTCCTCAATATCGTCGGCCTGCTCGATGGTCCGACTTCAGGCAGTTACATGCTACTCGGCAATGAGATGGCCGGACTGAAGGAGGCGGAACGTGCGCTCGTACGCAAGGAAAACATCGGGTTCATCTTCCAGAATTTCAATCTCATCGACGAGTTGTCGGTTTACGATAACATCGAATTGCCGTTGCTATATAATAAAGTGGGTGCCCCGGAACGGAAGGCAAAGGTCGCCGCGATTGCCGAAAAACTAGGTATTTCCCATCGTTTGAAACACTATCCCCAGCAATTGTCGGGAGGGCAACAGCAACGTGTGGCCGTAGCGCGGGCGCTCGTGAACGATCCGAAGATCATCCTTGCCGATGAGCCCACCGGGAACCTCGACAGTAAGAATGGTTCGGAAGTGATGGAGATGCTTACTGACCTGCACGCGAAAGGTGCGACCATCCTGATGGTGACGCACTCTGATCACGATGCGTCGTTTTCCCAGAAAACCATCCTGATCCGCGACGGTATCATCTTCTCTGAGAAACAGAACCAACGTCATATTGACGTCATCCTTGACACCAATCGATAAGCCATGGTAGCCGTTATCTTCAAATTCCTGCTGTATCTGTCCACCCTCGTGAACGGATTCCTCGCCCATACGCCGGCTATCGAGCCGCCCGGGTCCCCGTGTCTTGTTGAGAAAACCGTTGTGATGCCCGATGCACCGCATACGCCTGTTCCACCCTGTAAACCCGTCGTATCATGATCCGCAACTGGCTTCGCATCTTTACCTACCAGCTCCGCCAGAACAAGTTGTTCACGGCGTTGAACATACTCGGACTTTCGATCGGCATCAGCGGCCTCCTCTTCGCCATTCTCTATTGGAACGACGAAACGGCCTACGATGCCTGGAATCCGAAAAAAGACAGCACCTATCTGGTCGTCAACGACCTGGGCGATATGAACAAATGGGCCGTATCAAGCGCCCCTACCGGCCCGACCCTGATGCAGTTCACGAAAGACGTACAATCGTATGTATACTTCAGCGGGTATGGTTCCGACAAAGTGACCGTTGGTAAAAAGACCGAGACGGTGGAAAAGACGCTTTCCGCGCAGGCCAACTTCTTTTCGTTCTTTCCATTCGAATTTGTAGAAGGTAATCCCCTGACCGCCCTGCGCGATGAAAGCGCGGTAGCCATTTCCGAAGCGTTGGCACATCGGTTTTTTGGAGATGAAAAAGCACTCGGCCAACGCATGACGTTCGGGAAGCAGACCTATACGGTGCAGGGCGTCTATCGCATTCCGGGTAAGTCGTCTATCGCACCCGACCTGGTGGCCAACACCATTGAGCAACGACTTCGGGAAGCGAAAGATGACTGGGGTAACTTCAGCTATAACCTGCTGCTGCAGATTGACGACCCGTCAGCAGTTCCTTCAGTAAAGAAGGCGTTTGATGCGATGTATTATGAGAACCGCACCAAAAAATACGCCAAATCGGAGGGGATTACGCCCGAGGAATACATCAAAAAGGAAGGCCGCGAGAACCCGGTCATCCTTGAGAAATTGGCCGACGCCCGCCTGCATTCCATCGTGCAGGGGTATCCGGAAGGAACCGGCAATTACCGCTTCCTGTTGGTCATGATGGCGCTGTCCATCCTCATATTGGTACTGTCGATCGTGAATTATGTGAACATGACGACGGCTAACGCGCTGTCGCGGGCCCGGGAGGTTGGTGTTCGCAAAGTGTTGGGCAGCACCCGATCCGGTATTGTGTGGCAGTTCCTGATGGAAGCCGCGATCCTGACGGCGTTTGCCATTTTGATGTCGCTCGCGATCGTTGAACTGGCGCTTCCCTATTACAATGACTTTTTACAGAAGCAACTCTCGCTTTCCGGCACCCTTTTTGCGTTGGAGTTGGTGGGCATCTTCACCTTGGTTGTCGCCATTGCGGGTATTTTCCCGGCAGTTTATGTGTCGAAATTCCAGACGCTGAAGGTACTGAAAGGAAACTTCGGCCGCAGCCGCAACGGCATGTGGTTGCGCAACGGGATGCTGGTGCTGCAGTTTGCCATCGCCGCCTTTTTTATAGTGGGGTCGAACATTGTGAACGAGCAGATTACGTATATGTCGACGAAGGACCTGGGTTTCCGCGGTGACCAAGTGTTGCAGGTAAACTTCCGGAACGAGTACGATTGGCGCGATTCCCTTTACATCCAAAAAATCAACGCCCGGATGGCGCTTATCAAAGATCGAATTGCACGTATCGACGGTGTGAAAGGCGTAGCGGCAGGGGCGTTTAACTTTGAAGGAGGCGCTACGTCGTCGTCGAGTTTTTCCTATAACGACACCGAAATCCAGGGGGAAAACATGGCAACCGATTTTGGCATGTTCGACATCCTCTCGGTTGATGTGGTGAAAGGACGCGACCTGTCGCCGAAATTCGCCTCCGATACCGTCGAATCGATATTGGTCAATGAAACGGCGCTGCGGATGATGCGGGAGCCCAATCCGATCGGAAAGGTCGTGAAGTGGAATAACTACCACCTTCGTATCGTGGGGATTGCGAAAGATTTCCATACCAATTCCATGACGGCCCCGATCAAGCCAATGGTATTCATGCACTTCAAAACCGTCGACTGGATGGCGGGAAATGCCAATCGCTTCTACATCCGGATCGACCCGGAAAAAACGGAATCGGTGGTGGCAGGACTTGAGAAACTATGGAAAACCACTGTGTCTCCCGGTTATCCTTTCGAGTATGATTTTGTGGATAAGGTATATGCCCGTACTTATCGGTCGTTCGTGTTGCAGCGGAACCTGTTCATGTTGCTCAACATCACCGTCATCGTCATCGCGCTCTTTGGCCTGTTTGCACTCGCCTCGTATTCGATGGAGCGCCGGATGAAGGAGATCGCCATCCGGAAGACACTCGGTGCCGACACCAAATCCCTTCTCATGGCCTTGTCAAAGCAGTACCTGGTGTTCTGCGGGATTGGATTTATACTGGCGTTTTTCCCCACACGCATCGTGCTGGCGGAATGGCTGAACGATTTTGCGTATCGCATTGACATCACGTTTGTGCCCTTCCTGGCCGGCTTCCTGGTGCTTACCGCACTCACATTGCTGATCGTGTTGGTACGGGCGTATCGGGCCACTAGGGTGGATGTGTTGAAATACCTGAAGTACGAATAATTCACCGGCGCCGTTTTTTGATCTAAGAAAAGCCCAATAATAATGGGCTTTTCCCGTTTACGAATTATGAACCGATGGATACTTCTGGTGGTTTTGGGTGGCTTATCGTCCTGTAAAGAACCCAAACAGCATAGGGTGTTACAACCGATTTTGGCCCATAAGGAGCCGGAAGTCGGATTTTACGTCGATTCAGATTCAATGCTCGAGTCACAACCGCGATTCCGGTCGATTGAACTGGGCTTCTGTGATGGACCCTTGCCCCTTTTTGTTGATATGGATGGTTACTATATGAAGAAGTGGTCGCCTAATTATTCCGAATACGCTGCGTCCTATTCTCCTTTTGAGCTTCGACTGCGTACAGGCAAGGGGTCGGCGACGGGTTTTGTTTTCAAACGACTTTCATGGCCGTTTTTCAACCAGGCAGACGCTGAAAAATACCGCAGTGAAGGCGATACATCCGCGATTCAGGCGTTTTTCTCCGGAATCAAAGCGTGTAAGGAAGTTCCTGTCCGGGTCAATGAAGTACGGCTAGTCAACGTGACGCCAGTTTCCCAAAGTCTCCATTTCAATTGGAGTTGGCTCTGTTTTCTTCTCCAGGAGGCCCAGGACGAAAGCGGTGTGTGGCGCCCGATTGAACACCTCGTTCCACAGCTTCCCGAATTTTGTGGAACTGCCTCCGTGTCCAACAGACGTATATTGCAATTGCCTCCCGGCGCGGCTTTGACTGTGGCGGTTCCTGCTTACAAAGGAGCGTTTCGAACAAAGATCCGGGTGCGTGCCCAAATTGACGGCTATACCTTTTTCTCGAATGAAATTGATGGAACCATCAACAAAGGACAATTTGACACGGGCTTTCTAAAAGCTTATTTAAAAGACCGTAGCATGATCGATGATAGCGAGCATTTGAGGTGGTATTTTCTTAAAGATTAAAAAAAGGTCTTACGTTCGTAAACCACATTTCTTTATTATTGAGGATACTTGGTCTTTATGACTTTCCCCCGTATCTTTGCAATCTGAAATCAGTTTAAATAAGGATAAGGTTTTGGGCTGTAACCGTTTCATCCACAGCCTCCCCACATGAAACTAGACAGAAAAGAGATAATGGCGGCACTCGAAACCATCACGGTGGCGGGTGAAGGCCAGAACATGGTTGAGAGCGGAGCCGTACGCAACGTGCTCACATTTGGTGATGAAGTAGTCGTGGAAGTGGTGCTGTCGACACCCGCCTTGCACATCCGTAAACGGGCGGAAGTCGACATCATGAAAGTCATCCATGAGAAAGTATACGAGAAGGCGAAAGTCAAGGTCAATGTAAAAGTCGAGGCACCTGAGAAGCCGGAGATCAAAGGGAAATCCATTCCGGGTATCCAGAACATCGTGGCGGTGGCATCCGGAAAAGGAGGCGTCGGCAAGTCGACCGTTACCGCTAACCTGGCGGTGACACTGGCCAAAATGGGCTTCCGTGTAGGCGTACTCGATGCAGACATTTACGGCCCATCGATGCCCATCATGTTCGACGTGGAAAGCGAAAAGCCGATTTCAGTGACCGTCGACGGGCGCTCGAAGATGAAACCCATCGAGAGCTATGAAGTGAAAATCCTGTCGATTGGCTTTTTCACCGCGCCCGGACAAGCCGTCATCTGGCGGGGTCCGATGGCAGGAAAAGCCCTGAACCAAATGATATTCGACGCCGATTGGGGCGAACTTGATTTCCTCTTGCTCGACCTGCCGCCGGGAACAGGCGACATCCACCTTTCCATCATGCAATCGCTGCCGATTACGGGTGCCGTTGTGGTAAGTACACCACAGGCGGTCGCTCTGGCCGATGCCAAAAAAGGGGTGGGGATGTTCCAGTCGGAAAGCATCAACGTACCCGTACTGGGTATCATCGAAAACATGGCGTATTTTACACCGGAAGAACTGCCGGAGAACAAATACTATATCTTCGGAAAAGAAGGAGCCAAGAACCTGGCCGCCGATCTGGGCGTGCCGTTTTTGGGTGAAATCCCGATTGTGCAGTCGATTCGCGAGGCAGGCGATTACGGACGTCCGGCCGCTTTGCAAACCGCTTCGGCGCTCGAGAGTATCTTTGAGGAAGTGACGCGCAATGTCGTGCAGGAAACCGTGCGCCGCAATGACGCGCTTCCACCCACCGAAGCCATCAAGATCACCACGATGGCAGGCTGCTCGGCTGTAAAGAAAAACTAACGCAAACTATCCGGAAATGACGACAGAAGAACTTACCTTAAGTGTACAGCAGGCGCTCGATGAAATCCGGCCGTTCCTGAAATCGGACGGAGGCGACATCCAGCTCATCCGCATCGAAGACGAAAAACACGTCAAAGTGCGCCTGGAAGGGGCCTGCACCGCCTGTAGTGTCAACCAAATGACGCTTCGCGCGGGGGTTGAAACGACCATCAAGAAGTTTGCACCGCAGATCGAGACGGTCGAAAACATTGCATAATTTGTGATAATTATCACAAACGCTGCGGCAGGCCTGCCGTAGTTTTGGAATCGCATTTGTAGCTGTATCCCATGATTACAACCGATATATTGATTATTGGCGCGGGCCCAACCGGACTCTTCGCCGTTTTTGAAGCCGGACTCCTGAAGCTCCGTTGCCATATCATCGACGCCCTTCCGCAGCCGGGTGGGCAGTTGGCGGAATTGTATCCGAAGAAACCCATTTTCGACATCCCCGGTTTTCCGGAAGTGTTGGCCGGTGATCTGGTCAACAACCTAATGGAACAGATCAAGCAATTCCAGCCGGGCTTTACGCTTGGAGAACGCGCCGAAACGATCGACAAGCTCGAAGACGGCACCTTCATCGTCACGACAGATCGCGGCACGAAGGTGAAGTGTAATTCCATTGCCATTGCCGGCGGACTGGGCAGTTTTGAGCCCCGGAAACCTGAAATCCAAGGGATAGCCCTATATGAAGAAAGAGGTGTCGAGTATTTCGTACGTGATCCCGAGAAGTTCCGCGGCAAGCGCATCGTGATTGCGGGTGGCGGCGATTCAGCGCTCGACTGGAGCATCTTTTTGTCGGATGTGGCCGATGAGGTGACGCTGATCCACCGGCGTAACGAGTTCCGTGGCGCGCTTGATTCGGTCGAGAAAGTACAGGAACTGAAGAACCTCGGCAAGATCAACCTGATCACGCCCGCCGAAGTGAAAAGCCTTCACGGCAACGGCCACCTGGAAGCCATTGATATCGAACGTGACGGTATTCTTGAACGCATTGAGTGTGACCACCTCATTCCGTTATTCGGCTTGTCGCCCAAACTCGGTCCGATTGCCGACTGGGGGCTCGAGATCGAGAAGAATGCGATCAAAGTCAACAATGCCCTCGATTACCAAACCAACATACCCGGCATTTACGCCATTGGTGACGTGAATACCTACCCTGGCAAATTGAAACTGATTTTATGTGGTTTCCATGAAGCCACCCTGATGTGTCAAAGCGTTTACGGCCGTATGAACCCCGGTAAGAAATACGTCCTGAAATACACGACCGTATCAGGTGTCGACGGCTTCGACGGCACTCGAAAAGAAGCGGAGAAGGCGGTGGTGAAGGCGATAGAATAGTGGTCAGTAGTCGGTGGTCAGTAGGCGGTGGTCCGAAGTTGGGTTCAGCGTTTACTGTTTGTTCATTTTTTTGCGGTTTTTCCGTATCCGGCTCTTTACAAACTCACCTACATTTGGCTTCCTAATTGGAGGCGATGTCGGTGCAAAAATTCGAAGACTTGACGGTATGGCAGAAGTCACAGGATTTCGCCGTTTTGATTTATAACAGATTTTCAGAGGTTAGCGATTTTAGGTTTCGAGACCAGATTTTTCGCGCTTCAGTATCCATTTCTAACAATATTGCCGAGGGTTTTGAGCGAAAAACTTCGAAGGAGTTTGTTCGATTTTTACGTATTTCATTAGGTTCCTGTAGTGAAGTCCGATCGATGACCTATCTGGCTGAACGGTTGGGTTATGTAGCAAAGGAGCAGACGCAATTTCTCCTGAACCAAAATGCGGAAATTAGCCGGATGTTACACGCTTTGGTAAGGTCTATCCAGTCAAAACAGTAACTTTGTAGCTACGTAAAACCACCAACTCCGAACCACTGATCACCGACTACTGACCACTGACGACTTACACCATGGACATACTTCTCTCCATCACCGACCGCGACGGCAACACCCACAAAGTAGAGGCGCCCACCGATATGAACCTGAACGTTATGGAAATCGTTCGGATGTATGAACTGGCGCCGGAAGGTACGATCGGTATCTGCGGCGGTATGGCGATGTGTGCGTCGTGCCAGTGCTATGTGCTGAACGACGTGCCACTCCCGGAACGAAATGATGATGAAGAGGCGATGTTGTCAGAGGCTTTTAATGTAAGAGACAACAGTCGTTTGGGTTGCCAGATCCCTATCACGCCTGAAATCGACGGACTGGCCATTGAACTGGCGCCGGAAGCATAAGGATGGTTTTACTGTAGAATTTCCAGTGCAGGAGGCAATAGTCGCTCAACGAACCGGGCGTAGGCCTGTTGCGATGGATGCAAACCATCGGCAGCTACGAGGTAGGTACTAAAGAGTCCTTCCCGGGTGATATCCGTAATATTTACAAAACGCACATTCTTCGATGCTGCGTGGTTCATGGCGAAGGTATTGTATTGGTCAATCTGCGCAGAAATACCCGCCGGATTGGAACTTCCCTGCCCGTAAGGAGTGTAGGCGTAATCGGGAATCGACACCACAATTACGCGACCGGGGTCACCTTTCGCCAACAGGATGGCTTGGTCGAGCAACTGGGGGAATTCGGTTTCATACAAGGAAAAAGGACGGCCCTGGTATTGGTTGTTCACTCCAATCAGTAAGGTGACCATATCGTAATTTTCTTCAGGAGCGTCGGCTGCGATTGCGGCCAGCAGATTGGTGGTGGTCCATCCGCTCGTGGCGATGATATCGGTTTGTACGTCAGAGGGGGCGTCCAGCTCAGTTTCGAGACGGGCTTCCAGTTGTGCCGGGAAGCGGCAGGCTTCGCAGACGCTGGCACCGATGGTATAACTGTCGCCAAGCGCCATATACCGAAGTTGTCGCAGGTTCGGAGAAGTAGGTGTTTCTGGCGACGTAGGTGTTGTCGGATCCGGAATGACGGGTATCCCGGCCGTGGTATCGGCATTGTCGGTCGAACAGGCCAGCAATAGCACCGTTACGACGAAAGCCGTTAGAAACTGAAAAAGGCGGCACGTTGTGTTCATAGCAATTGTTCAACAGAGTCGATGAGCAGCCCTGTAATTGCCTAAATATACGCAGGAATCGATTCGACGGATGTTAATGCCGCCAAAATCGCCTTTCGAAGCCGGAAACGCGTTCTTATTTAAACGCCGCGAAGCCCGTAATATCCATTCCGGTTATCAGGAGGTGGATGTCGTGTGTGCCTTCATACGTGATGACCGATTCAAGGTTCATCATGTGGCGCATGATGGAGTATTCACCCGTGATGCCCATGCCGCCGAGTATTTGGCGTGCCTCACGTGCGATTTCAATCGCCATGTTCACGTTGTTACGTTTTGCCATTGAAATCTGGGCCGTTGTAGCTTTGCCTTCGTTGCGAAGCACACCAAGGCGCCAGGTCAGAAGCTGCGCTTTTGTGATCTCGGTAATCATCTCGGCGAGTTTCTTCTGTTGGAGCTGTGTGGCCCCGATCGGTTTATCGAACTGGATGCGCTCTTGCGAGTAGCGAAGCGCGGTGTCGTAGCAATCCATAGCGGCACCGATAGCGCCCCATGCAATGCCGTAGCGGGCCGAATCGAGGCAGCCCAGCGGCGCGCCCAATCCGGATTTATTCGGAAGAAGGTTCTCTTTCGGCACCTTCACGTTGTCAAAAATCAATTCACCGGTAGCCGAAGCCCGCAGCGACCATTTGTTATGGGTTTCAGGTGTAGAGAAACCTTCCATGCCGCGCTCGACGATCAAACCGTGGATACGGCCTTCTTCATTCTTGGCCCACACTACAGCGACTTGCGCGAAGGGTGCGTTCGAAATCCACATTTTGGCGCCGTTCAGGAGGTAGTGGTCACCCATATCCTTGAAGTTGGTGACCATGCCGCCCGGGTTCGATCCGTAGTCGGGTTCGGTGAGGCCGAAGCAGCCCATCCATTCGCCTGAAGCCAATTTTGGAAGGTATTTACGGCGTTGTTCTTCGTTGCCGTATTTCCAGATGGGATACATTACCAATGAGGATTGTACGGATGCGGTGGAACGCACGCCCGAGTCGCCCCGCTCGATTTCCTGCATGATGAGTCCGTAGGAAATCTGGTCGAGTCCGGCGCCACCATATTCTTCCGGAATGTACGGGCCGAATGCCCCGATGTCTGCCAATCCCTGGATGATTTGCGTCGGAAATTCGGCGCGCTGTGCGTAGTCTTCGATGATCGGAGATACGTCGCGTTTGACCCACTCACGGGCTGCGTCGCGCACTAATTTGTGCTCTTCGGTCAGCAATTCATCGAGAAGGTAGTAATCAGGAGCCTGGAACAGATCGGGTTTCATGCGTTGTCTTTTTTTGAGCTTCGCAAAATTAGCGAACGCATATAACAAATTCCTAATTTTTTGTAGTGAAATAGTCCGGAAACCCGAAAAATTCGCAATTGCTTAGCCGAGGGCCGAGCGCCCGAAAAATCAGGTCAGTCGAAAACCAACAAAATGTTGCAGAAACACACTTTTTGTTAGAGATACAATCACATCTTTAGGAAAAAGTCCTGGGTCAATGCGATGTAGTCAGCGGTATATTCGTGACGCGCCGTTTCGATGATAAGCTCGTCAATTAACACATTAGGGCGTGTAGACCGAAAGGCGAGGAGGGAACGTTTGATCTCTGTGGTCGGCGTGCCCTTGACCCTTGTGATACGAAAGGGATAAAGGTCATTTTCGACGGCTGTGGCTACGAATGCCTGTTCTTCGACATAGGGGATAACGACGCAAAACACACCGTCCTCCGATAGCAGCAGGGAAGCCGCTTCACAAAGGTCGGTGAATGGCAGCGCCGCGTTTTGCCGGGCCGTATCGCGTTTCTCGTCGCCCGACCCGAAGCCGGAGGAGTAGAAGGGCGGGTTGGAGACGATGAGGTCGTACGTTTCGTCTTCCAACTCGTCCATGAAATCGTCAAGGCTGGCATGGTAGCAGAACAGGCGGCCGTTCCAGGGTGAGTTCTCGAAATTCGCGACGCATTCTTCGTAGGCGTCGGCGTCGATTTCGAGGGCGTCGATTTGGTCGGCTGTGGTGCGCTGTGCCAGCATGAGGGCAATGAGTCCGGTGCCAGCTCCGATATCCAGGATCGTCTGTGGGCGGTGGTCGACCGGAGTCCACGTGCCGAGCAGCACGCCGTCGGTGCCTACTTTCATGGCTGCTTTTTCCTGTGAAATAGTGAATTGCTTGAATTGAAACGGCATCGTAAGGTTGTTTAGGGCAAAGGTCGTCCATTCGCCTGGGTTGGGCAAGTTTTGAAAGCGCTGGGCTTTCCATAGTTTGTCGCCACGAAGGCACGAAGACGCCGATGGTCAAATTGGTATACGATTGACGGTGACTCACGTTGTCTTTCGCAATTGCGATTTTTACTACCAAATGAGACTGCCAACCGCCTACTGCTTACCGCCCACTTCCTAATGCGACTGAAAACTGCCGACCCTCCTAGCCCGGATTGCAGCGAAAAGCCTTTTGAACGGAAGCGCGTACTTTTTCGCTTGTCGCGGCGGCGACCAACGGAAGCCGTTCGCGGAAGCTGAAAAAGCAGCGGTTTCGGAAAAAGCTTGTAGCGAAAAGCCGGAATAGCTTCCCCTAAAAACAAAAAAAGAGCCACCAGGCTCCACTTGTTAATCGTACATTGTGCATTGTTAATTCGGAAGATACATGTCAATCAACCCCGCTGGCAGGTTCATCACCACGCGTTTTTTTGTCCGGTCGATTTTGACGAGGAAGGCATCGATGAGGGGGATGAGCAGTTCGACCTCGCCGTTCTTCACTTCGAATAGCGGTTGGGCCGTGGTGTCGTTTACGGCTTCGATAGTGCCGAAGACGCCGCGGGTGACATCTTCGATTTCAAAACCGATGACTTCATGGAAGTAGAATTTGTTGCCGGATAATTTCGGCAGCATGGAAAGCGGCAGGTAGAGTGCGGAGCCGAGAATGGCGTCGGCTTCTGCCTCGGTTTTGACGTCTTCGAAACGCACCCGTAAGAGGTCGTTCTTGTGCAGGCTGCTTTGTTCAATAAAAAATGGAACCAGATGTTTGCCCTGTTCGACAAACACTGATTCCATATTTTCGTAGCGCTCGGGCTCATCGGTGTCTAACCAACACAATACTTCGCCCTTGAAACTGAACTTTTTCGCAATGCGACCCAAATAGAAACACTCTTCTTTGCGCACGCGATCCGGTGTTACGCTTCTGTTTCTTCGCTTGCTTCAGCAGCAGGAGCCTCATCAGCCGGAGCTTCTTCGACAGCTGGTGCTTCTTCCGCAACCGCTTCTACTGTTTCTTCTTCGGCAGTGGCAGCAGCCTCTTCCGCCTGGGCAGCAGCAATCAGTTCGGCTTCCGCCTGCTTGGCAGCAGCGGCGCGTTTCTCATTTGCTTCCTGCTCCGCTTTCAGTGCTTTTGCTCTTGCGTCGGCTTTCGCATCGGAAAGACCGGCTTTCTTCGCATCTACCTTCGCTGTTTTTTCTTCAAGCCATTTCGCGAGTTTCGCGTCTGCCGCTTCCTGTGTCAGGGCGCCTTTCGCTACGCCACCGTCGAGGTGGTGCTTCAAAAGTGCTCCTTTATACGACAGGATGGCACGGGCCGTATCGGTTGGCTGTGCCCCGTTGTGCAACCATTGAACGGCAGCATCGAGGTTCAGGTCGATAGTGGCAGGATTGGTGTTTGGATTGTAGACACCCAGTTTTTCAAGGTATTTACCATCTCTTTTTGACCGCGAGTCGGCGGCCACGACCCAGTAGAAAGGTTTCCCTTTTTTACCGTGTCTCTGAAGTCTGATTCGTACAGGCATAATCTGTTAGATTAATTGTGGGGTACACGACCCCGGTTAAATAAGGGTGCAAATATAGGTATTTTTTTGATTGACGGGTAATTGGAAGTAAAAAGTCGAAAGTTGAAAGTCTTAAGTCTTAAGTCGAAAAGCGAGAGGGAAGACTAAATGATAACCAACACAAAGCTATCAATCGCAAAAGGGAGGGTCATCATATGTCACGACATTTTGAAAGCACCTGGCGTCGCCATCCGGGTTTTTGCTTTCGACTTTCGACTCCACACTTTCGACTTCACAATAACATTCCCGTTAAAATTTGTGGTAAAACCCAAATAAACGGATTTTCGTTAGCGTATTTCGTTTTAAAACCTATTTTTGTAATCGAAAAATTCATTTCAACCGAATTAAGTTGTGTCCTGGATGAAAAAGGTGTTTGCTTTATTGCTTATGATTACGGCCCTGGTTTCCTGTGAGTCGGATGTAAAATTCAACGATCCCGGGTTTCAGGGGCGTAAGGATAATTTTGTCTGGCAGGCGGATGTAGCAAGCGCGTATACGCTTGACGGCTATACATACGTTAATGCCTATCGAGGACTCGAATCGGTTATCCTGCGTTTTCCGACGCCTCCTACTGAAATTACGCAATTCAACCCGATTACCTATACATACCGCGACACAGATGGTGATGACGGCAACGATGAGTTTGATGACGTCTCTGCGTTTTATCAGTTTACCGAGCAAGGTTCAGCTATCAGCTACTACACCGGCCAGAATTCTACACTGGAAGATCCGGGTAATGTCGAAGTAACCATCAACAAATGTCTCTTTACAAAAGGGATCATTTCGGGTGAATTTAAGTTCAACGCAAAATACGAGGGCGATTCTGACCTCGTACCTGCTAATGTGAACTTCCAACAAGGCGTATTTTACAACGTTCCGCTGACGCAACAATAAAGCCAGACCCCTGTTGGCATAAAACAGGCCATGGAAACCGCCCCAATTCCCCAAAACGAGGCTGAACGACTTCATGCCTTGCACGAGTATTCCATTCTCGATACCTTACCCGAGGCCGAATACGACGACATTACGAAACTCGCTTCGCAGATTTGCGGCACCCCAATTTCCTCCATTACCCTTATTGACCAGAATCGCCAGTGGTTCAAGTCGAAAGTCGGACCGCTCGGGAGTGAAACCCCACGCGAAATTTCCTTTTGCGGGCACGCCATCCTCGAGCCCAAGAACGTGTTTACCGTAAATGACGCCAGTCGCGATCCCCGTTTCGAAGACAATCCGTTGGTAACAGGTCCGCCCCAGGTGATTTTCTACGCAGGCGTGCCGCTGGTAACGCCCGACGGACTGCCGGTCGGAACGCTCTGTGTCATCGACAATACGCCCAAAGACCTGTCACCCGAACAAGTCGAGGCACTCCGCTCGCTCTCCCACCAGGTCGTCAGCCTGTTTGAGTTGCGGAAAAGCAAAATCCTGCTCGAAAAAATGGCTGCCGAGCTTCGCACGCACAACGAAGAACTCGAACGCTTCGCACAAGTAGCCGCCCACGATATCAAATCGCCGCTCGCCAACATTTCGTCGCTGGCCCAGATCGTATTGACCGATTACGGCGCGACATTACCCTACAACGCGCAGGAACTGCTCAAAATGCTCGACCAATCAAGCGACACCCTGCGTCGCCTTGTCGACGGGATCCTCGCGCACAGCAAGGCCGATGCCGTACTGTCGTCGTCGCAATCCGTGGTTCGGGTCCGGGATATCATGCAGAAAACCACCGACCTGCTCAACACCAAAGGCGAGGTCGAGGTCACCTATGACATCGACGGAGACGAGATCTACGTCAACCCGGTGGCACTACAGCAAATCCTCCTCAACCTGGTCGCCAACGCCATCAAATACAACGACAAGCCTGTTATCCAACTGTCTATGGGCTTTTTCGAAACGTCCGACGACTACCATTTTTACGTCGCCGACAACGGATCCGGCATCCGCCCCGACGCCATCGACCGCATCTTCCGCATCTTCGAAGTCGTCGCTTCAGAAGACCGTTTTGGCCAGCGCGGCACCGGTATCGGCCTGTCAACCGTCAAAAAACTCGTAGAAGGAATGGGCGGTACGATTACCGTAGAATCGGTTGTGGGCGAGGGTAGTCGCTTCGACTTCACGCTCTCCAAGTTTAATTTTTCGTAAACACACCGTTTTTCAGGCCGCCGCGTGATTAATTCGCTATCTTTGTGGCGTATACTAATTTTTTACTTATGAATATTTTTGTTGGAAGTCTTCCGTTTAGTACCGGGGAAGCAGAATTACAAGAGGTTTTTGAAGCCTATGGTACAGTCGATTCTGCTAAGATCATCAAGGACAAATTCACCGGGAAAAGCAGAGGCTTTGGCTTTGTGGAAATGCCGAATGATGTCGAAGGCGAAAGAGCCATCGAGGAATTGAATGGCTATGAACTGCGAGGCCGCCAAATTGTGGTCAACAAGTCAGAACCAAAACCTGAAGGCGACCGTCGCGGCGGTGGCGGTGGTGGATTCAACCGCGGTGGCGGAGGCGGTGGTTACCGTCGGGATTATTAATCCCACGCTAAAATGAATAAAAGCTGTCTTCGGATGGCTTTTTTTTTGGCGTGTCGGCGACCAGTAGGCAGTGGACAGTGGCAGTAGGCAGTGTTTAGTGCGGTCTACAACCTGCACAAGGTTTTCGAAACCTTGTAGGTTTTCGAGTAGTTGGATGGGGAGTGTAGTTTTTTGGCGTGTCGGCGCCCTGCGACTGCGACTGCAAACTGGATAAGGCGCCGTCGGGCTGTCTGCTATAGCCCCTCGGCCTCAGGCGGTGTTGCACGGCTGCTGACAGCTTCCTACGGTCGCTGCCGCCCGCCGGCGCCACCAGCCTTCGGCCGTCGTCGCTGTCGCGCCCATCCCTCACGCCCCGCCGGGTCCGCGCCTCTTAGCGTCACCTTATCGTACGGCGGGCTTGTACTTTCCGTCCCGCTTCACCCTCTTAGGATAGCACTGAAAATTCGGACTTTCAGACTACCTTTGTGGCATGATTCTCATCACCGGTGCCACCGGACTCGTTGGTTCGCATCTACTCCTCCGCCTTCTTGAAGACGGGCATTCCGTGCGTGCGCTCTATCGGTCCTCCGCCAAACGCGACGCCGTGCGGCAGTTGTTCGCTTTTTACGGAAAGGAGTCGCTCTACGCGGCCGCCCAGTGGCAACAGGCGGATATCACCGATATCCCGTCGCTTGAAGAAGCATTCGTCGGCATCCATGAGGTATACCATTGCGCCGCCCTCATCTCGTTTGTACCGCAAGACGAAGCCCGTCTGCGAAAAGTCAATATAGAAGGAACGGCCAACATTGTCAACCTTTGCCTGCACCACCAGGTGAGGAAACTGTGCCACGTGAGTTCCATAGCCGCACTCGGCGATCTGCGCGAAGGCGAAACGGTCAACACCGAACTATCGGAATGGAACCCGGAACTCCACCACAGCGATTATGCCATCTCCAAATACGGCGCCGAAATGGAAGTCTGGCGGGGCGTACAGGAAGGGCTACCAGCGGTTGTCGTCAACCCGGGGATCATCATCGGCCCTATGGTCGACCGAAATTCCGGCACCGCAACGCTATTCACGAATGTCAGCAAAGGAATGGCCTATTACACAGAAGGCACGACCGCCGTGGTCGATGTGGCCGATGTGGTTGATGCGATGCGACTATTGATGCAATCGGATTGCAACGGTGAAAAATTCATCCTGGCAGGCGGTACGTATACCTATCGGCAACTGGCTACTGAAACGGCACGGGCACTGGGCGTAAAACCGCCCCACAAACGCGCGTCGCGAACGCTCTTGTCGTTGGCCTGGCGGGCCGATGCTTTATTGGCATTTTTGGGTATAAAGAAGCGGGCATTGTCACGGGCGTCGGCCGAGGCGCTCCACCACACTGAAACCATCAGCGCAGAAAAGATAGAAACACAGTTCGGATTTCGTTTTCGGCCGGTCGCCGATGCTATTCTTTTGGCGGCGCGCTATTGGCAGCACGATTAGCTTCACGTACCCGTCTTTTTAAGGCCTTGAGTCTTTCGATTTCCGTCGCCTGGGTCGCACCGGTAGAAGGAGCGGGCGCTACCGGGCCATTCTTCTTCTTGGCTTCCTGAACTTTGTCCAATACCTTTTTATACAGGTTTTTATACCGGTCGGTGTCGGCGGCATACCAGTGGTCGCTTTCTACAAATTGCAAGCTGTCTACGCCATATTTCTTTAGTACATACTCCGACGGCTCGAGATGGCGCTCCAAAAACGACGATGGGTTGCTCTGCCGGATGCCTTCGATTACGTAAAGGTCATAGAGAATCGTGGCCATCTTGTCTTCTTCGATGAAGCGATTGGGTTTCGAAGCGGTATCGCGACAGGCGGCAAGCAGCAGTCCGGCTATGGCTATGAGAAGGTATTTTTTCATCGGTCGAAGGCTAAACGTTGTGCGGCCCTTTCCGGACGGACGGTGCCGTTTTCATAAACCACTTGTCCGTTGACCAACGTGTGGGTGACCGACGCCCGGAAACGCTGTCCCTCAAAAGGCGACCAGCCACACTTATATAAAAGATTGGAACGGTCTACCGTCCAGGCAGCGTTCGGGTCTACCAACACCAGGTCGGCAAAGTAGCCCTCGCGCAGGAAACCGCGTTTGTCAATTTGGAAAAGAAGGGCCGGGTTATGGCACGCTTTCTGCACGATTTTTTCAAGGCTGATTTTACCGTCGAAGTGGGTCTCAAACCAGGCCACCAGCGCATGCTGCACCAGCGGTCCGCCTGACGGTGCCTGCAAATATGGGTTCGCTTTCTCTTCGAGCGTGTGCGGCGCATGGTCGGTGGCAAACACATCAATGCGGTCATCCAGCACAGCCTGCCAGATGGCCTCGCGGTCAGCAGCGGTTTTCACGGCCGGGTTCCACTTGATGAAATTGCCTTTGGTGGCGTAGTCGGCATCGCTGAACCACAGGTGGTGCAAACAGACTTCCGCCGTAATTTTTTTCTCCGCTAACGGAATATCGTTGCGGAACAGCTCCGTTTCAATGCCGGTCGAAACGTGGAAGATATGCAGGCGAGCGCCGGTTTTTTTTAGCCAGTTCGATCGCCTTGGAAGACGACAGGTAGCAAGCTTCCGCGCTGCGTATCAACGGGTGCGCACTGACCGGGATGTCGTCGCCGTATTGTTCTTTATACTGCTCAAGGTTCCGTCGGATGGTGGCTTCGTCTTCGCAATGCGTTGAAATGAGAAGCGGAGTCGAGCGGAAGATGCGTTCCAACACCTGTTCGTCGTCGACCAGCATATTTCCGGTTGATGAACCCAAGAAGAGTTTGAGTCCGGGTACCGTCCGCAAATCGGTCTTTAGGATTTCCTCAAGGTTGTCGTTCGTGCCACCCATCATAAATCCGTAATTGGCAAACGACGAGGCAGCCGCAATCGCGTATTTTTCCGCCAACCGTTCCTGCGTCACCGCATTGGGCACGGTATTAGGCTGTTCGATATACGATGTGATGCCCCCCGCCACCGCCGCGCGCGATTCGGTTCCGATGGTACCTTTGTGGGTGAGTCCGGGTTCGCGAAAATGCACTTGGTCGTCGATAAGTCCGGGCAGCAGGTAATTTCCTCCTGCATCGATGACCCTCGCGGTAGCTTTCGACAGATCACGTCCGATTTGGGCGATATAGGCACCCTCCACCAAAAGATCTCCTTCGAAGACAGTGCCTTCGTTAACGAGACGTGCATTTTTGATAAGTATCCGTTCCATTACAATCTCCTGAACATTTTACGAAGCCGTAGCGAGATGACTCCGACGATCGCTTCCTTTATGATTGAACCGCTCATCTTCGATTGTCCTTTCGCCCGGTCTGTAAAGATAATAGGTACTTCCGTGATTCGGAAGCCGGCGGCAAAGGCCCGGTATTTCATTTCGATCTGGAAGGCGTAGCCGATGAACCGGATCCGCTCCAGGCGTATTTTCTCAAGTACCTCCCTACGGTAACACATGAATCCGGCCGTTGCATCGCGTATCTCGACACCCGTTATCATTCGCACATAAACCGAAGCGAAATACGACATCAGCACCCGGTTGAGTGGCCAGTTGACCACGTTGACTCCCGTGATGTAACGCGATCCAATCGCAACATCCGCTCCCTCTTCATGGCACGCCTTATATAGGCGTTCCAAGTCATTTGGGTTATGGGAAAAATCGGCGTCCATCTCGAAGATATACGCGTATTGGTGCTGGATGGCCCAACGGAATCCGTGCACATACGCAGTGCCGAGACCCGACTTCTCTTTGCGGTTTTCCATAAACAGGCGGTCAGGGAAGACCGACTGCAGTTCCCGCACTTTCTCGGCAGTTCCGTCAGGAGAATTGTCGTCTACGATCAGGATGTCGAAACGCTGTTCAAGCGCGAACACGGCCCGAATAATGGCCTCAATGTTATCAATCTCGTTGTAGGTGGGAATGATGACGATGCTATCGTGCATTCTACAAGGTTTACGGGCAAAAATACTGTTTTTCCGACAAGGCTTCCTTAATTAATTGATAATAAATGGAAGCGTCGAAAAATTAGTATTTTTGCGCCATGATGACGGATGTTACCCTTCACGAACGCGCGGCCATGAGTGCCGACTGGGCAACGGTCGTCTTTGTGGTCGGGCTTGCCCTGCTGACCGTCACGCGGGTGGCCTTTGAGAACCGGTTCCTCGAGTTTTCACGGCTCGCTATTTCCGACAAATACATCAAGATATACCGAGACAGTGGCCAGTTGGTCGGATGGTTTACGATTGCCCTTTTCCTGGTGCAGGTCATTTCATTCGCTTTCCTCATCCAACTTGCCATGGACCACTTCGGGTATGCCAACCGGCACGACTGGATGCTCTTCATCCGTATCTCGACCTTTGTGTCGGTTTTTATCCTGGCAAAGTTCCTGATTGAGAAGATTATCGCCACTTCGTTCCATATTGAAGAGTTTGTGGAGCAGTTCAATTTGTACAAAATTAGCTACAGAACCTATCTGGGGATGATTTTGCTTCCAATCGACGCCGTCCTCTTCTATCACGAAGCATTGCCTTCATTTATGATTTATGCATTGTTTGTTTATAATAATTGCAATAAACGGCATTACTTATCTAAGTTCATTGAAGACTTATCAAAATCTGATAGTGTCTCACTTGTTTTATTTTATTTTGTATCTTTGCGCACTTGAAATTGCGCCCTATTATTTCTTGTATTACTGGTTTACAAAAAGTTAGGATCCAGAGTTACCATCCGTATATGAAAGTGAAGACTATCCTGGTGTCACAGCCGGAGCCGAAAGTGGATAATTCGCCTTACCACGAACTCCAGCAGAAACACAAAGTTAAGATCGATTTCCGGCCTTTCATCCACGTCGAGGGCGTAAGCGCGAAAGACGTCCGGCTGCAGAAAATCGACCTGAACCACTATACCGCCATTATCCTGACCAGTAAGAATGCCGTCGACCATTTCTTTCGGGTGGCAGAGGAGATGCGGTATAAAATCCCAGAGACCCTGAAGTATTTCTGCCAGTCAGAAGCGATTGCGTTTTACCTCCAGAAGTATGTGGTCTACCGCAAGCGGAAAATATATGTCGGACAGAAAGATTTCGCCGATCTCGCGCCGCTTATCAAGAAGTATAAAGACGAGAAGTTCCTCTTGCCGGCGTCCGATCAATTGAACGCCGATGCGCCTCAGGTACTTAACAACCTGAAAGTCGACTGGACGCAGGCTACGTTCTATAAAACCGTGATGAGCGACCTTTCAGATCTCGCAGACGTTTACTACGATGTCCTGGCGTTTTTCAGTCCGACCGGTATCAAGTCGTTGTTCAAGAACTTTCCTGACTTCGAACAAAACAATACCCGCATCGCGGTTTTTGGAAGCACCACACAGAAAGAAGCCCTCGAACACGGACTCCGGGTCGATATCATGGCGCCCGCGCCGGAAGCCCCGTCTATGACGATGGCACTCGACAAATACATCGCGAAAGTCAACAAAGAAAAATAGTATCTAATAAGACATAAGAAAAGGCCATCCATTCAGGAGGGTCTTTTTTGTTCTCAACTACCCACAAAAAAAGCTGTCACCTGACAGCTTTTTTTCGAATCAATAACCAACCTTATGCCGTCGGGCCGCCCGCCAGTATTTCCTCATTGGCGAACGCCTCAAACTTGGCGAAGTTCTGCCGGAAACGCGTGGCAAGCTCAACCGCTTTCACGTCATATAGATATTTGTCTGTCCAGGTGTTGCGCGGATTCAGCACGTCAGCCGGAACTTCCGGACACGATTGCGGTACGGCAACGCCAAATACTTTGTGTTTCGCGTAAATCACATGGTCAAGTTCACCTTTGAGGGCGGCGGTGATCATCGCGCGGGTGTATTTCAATTTCATCCGGTTACCAGTGCCATACGGGCCGCCTGTCCAACCGGTGTTGATCAGCCATACTTTCACGCCGTTGGCCTTCATTTTCTCGCTCAGCATTTCGGCATAGCGCGTCGGATGCAGCGGCATGAACGGCGCACCGAAACAAGCTGAAAAGTTCGGTTGCGGTTCGTTGACGCCTGCTTCGGTTCCCGCTACTTTCGCGGTATAGCCTGAAATGAAGTGGTAAGCGGCCTGTCCCGGCGTCAATTTCGAGATAGGAGGCAGGATTCCAAAAGAATCCGCAGTAAGGAAAAAGATATTCCGCACGTCCTTCCCAACCGAACCCGGTTGTACATTGTCGATATGGAAAATCGGATAGCTTACCCGTGTGTTCGGCGTGATAGATACGTCGGTATAGTCCACTTCGCTTGTGCCGTCCTTAAAAATTACATTCTCAAGCAGGGCTCCTTTTTTGATAGCGCGGAAGATATCCGGTTCGTTTTCCTCGGTCAGGTTGACCACTTTCGCGTAGCAACCTCCTTCGAAGTTAAACACGGTGTTAGCAGGCGTCCAACCGTGTTCGTCGTCGCCAATCAGTTTGCGACCCGGGTCAGCCGATAGCGTCGTTTTACCGGTTCCGGAAAGTCCGAAGAACAAGGCGGTATCCTGTTCGTCGCCCACGTTCGCACTACAGTGCATCGGCAACGTATTCTTTTGTGTAGGAAGGATAAAATTCAGGGCAGAGAAAATGCCTTTTTTCATTTCGCCAGTGTACCCCGTGCCCCCTACCAACGCAATTTTGCGGGTAAAGTTCAGGATGGCGAAGTTCGGCTGCCGCGTTCCATCGACCGCAGGGTCCGCCTGGAAACCGGGTGCACACACCACGTGCCATTCCGGCGTAAATCCATCCAGTTCGCTTTCGCCCGGACGCAGGAACATGTTGTAGCAGAAAAGATTCGACCACGCGGTTTCCGTCACCACGCGCACATTCATCCGATAGGCCGGATCCGCGCATACATAGCTTTCACGTACAAACACCTCTTTACCCGAAAGGTACTTGGTTACTTTTTCGTATAAACGGTCGAACGCTTCCGGAGAAAAAGGAATGTTCACATCGCCCCACCATACATCCTGCTCCGTAATCGCATCTTTTACGATGAAACGGTCTTTAGGTGAACGTCCGGTAAACTCTCCGGTATTGATGGCGAGTGCACCCGTCGACGACTCGACTCCCTCGCCCGACGCAATCGTGATGGCATGTAGCTCATCCGGCGATAACTGGTAACGGACGCTGGCATCAGTAATTCCAAGGCTTTCCAGCGAAATCGATTTCGTAAACAGGGCGTTTGTATCCATAAAAATAGGTGTTTTGCGAGTTGTTGTTGCGCAGCAAAGGTACGCAATATCGGTTATGATGTTATGTAATGTGCAAAATTTATGACTTTTTCCGGGCAAAATCGAGAAATAGCCAAGCCCATGCGCATATTAATAAGAATCCTCCAATAGGCGTTACAGGCCCCAAAAACGACAAACCGACCTTCCAGGCTTCATCCAAAGCGAGTAAATAGAGCGAGCCGCTAAAAAGCACTACACCCAGTAACGTAAGCGCCGAGATACCCTTCCGGGCCTTGTCTGAAACCGGGGCCAGGGCCACGAACAACAAAAAAAGCGCGTGGTACATCTGATAACGCACCCCGATCTCGAAAGCGTTTAGAAAAGGAGGGGTCAGGAGGTTCCGAAGGGCATGCGCACCAAACGCTCCGAGTATGATAGAAGTGCCCCCGAATGCAGCGGCAATAAGTATAAGGCTACGACGCATCTTTTTTTTGCTAAAGATACGGCATATTACCCGTTTGGGAAATTACCCCATGACCCATTACCTTTGCCGCCATGAGACACATCCTGATTATCGGTGCCGGCCGTTCCGCCTCTTCACTCATTCGTTACCTTCTTGAACGGTCGGAAGCCGAACAACTACACCTGGTAATCGGGGATCTGTCGGAAGCTCTTGCCACGGCTAAGACGGGCGGACACCCCAATGCGACGCCCATTGCCTTTGACGTGACAGACACCGCCCAACGCCAGGAGCAGATCCAGAAAGCGGACCTCGTCATTTCCATGCTGCCTGCGCACATGCATGTCGACGTAGCCCGCGATTGCCTCGCCTTCGGCAAACACATGGTGACGGCGTCGTATGTGAGTGAGGCGATGCTGGCGCTGGATGAAGAAGCTACGGCACGTGGACTCGTATTCATGAACGAAATCGGACTCGATCCGGGTATCGACCACATGAGTGCCATGAAATTGCTCGATGAAATCCGGGCGGAAGGCGGCCGCATCAAGGCGTTCGAATCGCATTGCGGTGGACTCGTGGCTCCGGAATCTGATGACAACCTGTGGAAATACAAATTCAGCTGGGCACCCCGTAACGTCGTATTGGCCGGACAGGGCGGGGCGGCAAAGTTCCTTGAGAAGGGCAGCTATAAATACATCCCTTACCAACAGCTCTTCCGGCGCACATTACCGCTGTCTATTGAAGGATATGGCGATTTCGAGGTCTACGCCAACCGCGATTCGTTGAAATACCGCGAAGCCTATCGCCTTGACGGAGTCGAGACGCTCTTACGCGGCACCGTTCGTCGGGCCGGTTATTCCGCCGCCTGGGATGTATTGGTACAACTCGGCATGACTGACGACACCTATACGGTCGACAACTCAGAAACCCTCACGCATCGCGAGTTCCTGAACCTGTTCCTGCCGTATCATCCGTCCCGATCCGTAGAAGAGAAACTCCGCGCCCAATTCACCATCAACGACGACTCCTGGCGCAAGCTCGAGGAACTCGAACTGTTCAGCAACGACAAAAGGGCCGGACTGCCGCACGCAACGCCTGCCCAATGGCTTGAAACGGTATTGGCAGAGAAGTGGGCGCTCCGGCCGTCTGACAAAGACATGATCGTCATGTACCACAAAATTGGCTACGAACGCAACGGCACGCACCACCAACGGCATTCGCAAATGGTCGTTATAGGCGATGATCGCACCTACACTGCCATGGCCAAAACGGTCGGTCTTCCGGTCGCCATCGCGGCACTGATGATCCTGAACGGCACCATCCGCACACCCGGCGTCCAACTGCCCCTTCGCCCGGATGTCTACGAGCCAATACTCGCCGAACTGGCCACGTATGGCGTCCGATTTGTAGAAAAAGACATCGCGCTTTAAGCGTTTATCCACGAAGTAATCAGTAGGGCGGACATTCCCCGCTGTTCGCGTCAAGTCCTCGCGCCATCCGCGGGTGTGGCATCCGCGCCGTCGAGCTTCCGTTGGTCGCTGCCGCCGCCGGGCCCCACCTCACGGCTGCCGTTTCGGCCTTTCTGCTGCCATCGGGGCCGCAGAAGCGTATGTCCCGACGAATCGGTTTCAAAAGAACGAGAGTTGATAATTTAACATTTTAGGCGGTTTTTCCGTATCCACGGCTCCCGCGCAGTTTTTACCTTTAGACCTCAAAGGTTTTAAAAACCTTTGAGGTCTAAGCCGACCGCCAGCGCGACGAATCGGTCGCGTCAAAACCATTTTGTGAATGTCAGTAAGCCCTTATGGATATACAACACTTTTTCGAATATTGCCTCGCCAAGAAAGCCGTCACCGAACATTTCCCCTTTGACGAAGACACCCTCGTCTTCAAAGTGGGTGGCAAAATGTTCGCCCTCGCCTCACTGTCGGAGTGGGAGAAGGGAAGCCCCGCCGTCAACCTCAAATGCGACCCCGACCGCGCAGCCGAGCTCCGCGCCGAATACGAAGGCATACAACCCGGCTACCATATGAGCAAAATCCACTGGAATACGGTCGCCGTCAACGCCGACGTGCCCGATAGCATGGTGCGCGCACTCATCGACCATTCCTACGAACTGGTGCTGAAAAGTTTACCTAAAAAAGCGCAGGCGGAAATCGCCGAATCAGCCGATTGAGTTATTTTTGCAGCCGTAACCACACGCCCACAACATGAAAGAACAGATTCGGAAATTCCTCAACGAAGAACAAGACCCAAAAGCGGTCGAGAAAGTGACCCACAAACTCAACGACCTGTTGATGCGCGGCGAAGAGATCGGTTATATAGGGGTGCAGAAAAACCCGGTGCTCACGGTGTTCCCCGACAGCATCGTACTGACCAACAAACGAATCATCATCTGCAAACCCAAGAATCTCGGCCTGTCAATGGACTTCACCGATTACACCTGGGACGATATCGACACGACCTTCGTGAAAGAAGGTATCCTCGGCTCCGAATTCTCCTTCACCACCCATACCGAACTGGTCATTTCCATCGATAACCTGCCGAAAATACAGGCGCGTAAAATCTACACCTTCGCCAAAGAGCAACTCGATATTCTGAAAACGGGCTCCGAGCCGGCAGCGGCAGCACCCGTCGAAGCGGCACCGGCACCAGTGGCCACTCCCGTCGCCGAAATCGAAGAAGCTGAAACCGAAGAGGTGACCCACTTCGCTGAGATACTTCCGGCCACAACGGCCACAATTGCCGAAACACCAGTCCCACCATCCGCAAGCCACAGCGGCGAACGCAGCCTCTCTGAACTGTCAAAAGAAGAGCTGTTCGAGAAATTACAGAACTACAAAAAACTCCTTGACAACGGCCTCATCCTGCAAGGCGAATATGACAACCTGAAAAAGGAGATATTGGCGTACCTCTAAGATATCCCTAAAAAAGAATCCCAAATTCCGGTATAAAACAAACTGGAATTTGGGATTTTTATTTTCAGTTGGGATCGTATTACATCGTCTCCCACTGCTTCTCCACAAACCGGTGCGCCTGCAACTCCAGCAGTTCTTTTGCCTTGCTGCGCTGCAATCCGAACAGGCCTTTGTCCTGGGCGATGTCAGCGTACACCCTGTCGTGCATTTCCGCGCTCGTTGCCACCAGCAGTTGCCGTTGGTGCTTGTCTTGTGCCAACGTCGCCTGCAAGGCCGTTTCGATGTCTTCGAGTTTGAAATCGTATTCTCCCTTCGGCGACAGCAACTTTGCGATGATCGGCGCGGTTTCGATCGCCAGGAACAGCAACATAATGAACAACGACGGCAGCAGCGGTAACGATCCGAGCGCATTGATCCGCGCCATAAGACCGTCAAACCCTTCGATTACAGGTTGTCCATCGCCGATTTTTTTGTCGAGGTCGGCCTGCACGTCCTTATTTTTAGCTTCCAGTGCCGCAATTTTCGCCAGGTTCGCCTTTCGCAGCGTATCGAGTTCCGTGCGGGCCAGGTCGTGCTTCGCGATTTTCTCTTTGAATACCGGTCCCTTCCCGATCTTCAGTGTGCCCTTACGCCCCTCTGCTTCCGCAATATAGGTGTCGTACAACGTATTCACTTCTTTCTCTTTATCCGCGATCTCGGTCTTCAGGCGCTTGATATCCGACTCGTTCCGGTCAAGGTCGGTCTTGAAATAATCCGACACTTCTTTCTTGTTCCGCAGCGCCATCGCGTTTTTTTCTTTCAGCAGCACCGTATTGATTTCTTTTTCAAAAATCTTGATCTCAAGCGGTTTCGAGATAACGATCGCAATGATGACCGCCAACACCACACGCGGCGCCGCCTGAAGCAGTTCCTGCCCAAAACGGTCGCGTTTGCGGATGGTCGACACAATAAAACGGTCGAGGTTGAAAATCAGCAGTCCCCAGATAAGACCAAAGAACACCGCAGGCCAAACATTGTCAAAAACGGTGTACAGCGCGTAAGAAGCAGCCACCCAGGCCATGACGGCCGTGAAAAAAACGGTAGCGCCAATGCCGGCGAACTTGGTTTGTTCGCCCTCCGAGCAAGTGCCAAGCAACTTGCGGTCTGCGCCAGAGCACAGCACGAAAAAAGATTTCAGCATAGGGATGATTTAGGTCCGGGCGCCGCAAAACGATAACCCGGATTTGATTGATGATGATACCTGCAAAAGTAACGCCAAAAGAACGCCAATCGTCTCCCGTCACAAAATATTTTTTCGTAAGATGCTGTAAAACAGTATTTTTTGGTGTAATTTTTTTTGGGCGTTCCCCGGCATCGCGTCCGTTCTTCCCTTTCAATGCCTCCGCCGGGTCGCGTGCTCTGCTTTATCCCGCCCTCCTGCGTCGGGTCGGGGATACCGCGGCCGCCCGCTAACGCAACCCCTTCTTCTTTCGACTGCCGTCGTTACGGGAGTGGCTTTTCGCTCAGCAGATTACCTTCCTTATACGTCCGGATCAGGATGGGAGTGCCCTGTTCGTCAAAATACGTCCAGTCGCCCGAATAGAACCAATGCCGCTCTTTGTCGGTCACGACCACGCGGGTCACACCTTTCGACGCGACTTTTCCGTTCGGATGATAGAACGTTACATCACACACCGAGTCGCGGTAGCGTTCTATTTTAAAGAGTTTCCCATTGGTGTAGTGCCGCCAGCGTTTTACCTCGTCGCCATGGCGATAGCGCCCCACGCTTTTGTAGCGCTGTTTGTCGTCAGCGTAAACTTCTTTCCAGCGGCCTTCCCGTTGGCCGTTGACCGTCCGGTTCGGGGCACATGCCACTAGCAATAGCAGAAAAAGAAATGCGGTGTATCTCATAGTTAGGAATGTCGTTCGAAAAAGAAGATGGTCATGCATACTGCCACTATCACAATGACCAATAGCAATAAGACAATCAGGAACAGCCGCGACGACTGCGGTCGGAACCACGGCCGCCTGACCGATTTTCGCCGGATCTTCTGCCACAGTTCGTCCGACGGTGTCTCATCGAAACCGGCACTTTTCGCTTTGAAGAGTTCGAAGAGTTCCTTATCGTTCATGGCTGCATTTTTTTGGATTGGGCCTCTGCCAATAACTTTTTCAACTTTTCCTTTGCATAGTTCAGTTGCGATTTCGACGTGCCTTCCGATATGTTCAGCATTTCGGCAATTTCGTGGTGCTTATACCCTTCAATTGCGAACAGGTTGAACACCAATCGCGCACCTTCGGGCAATACCAACAACATCTTCGATACGTCATCCATTTCAAAATCCCGCATCACCGCCGAGTCCACCGAAACATGTACATCTTCGATCTCAGCCCCGAAGCGGAACGGGTTTTTCTTTCGCAACTCCATCAGGCAATGGTTTACCGCAATCTTCAGGATCCATCCCGAAAAATTACCATCACCTTTAAACTGGCCGATTTTCGCGAAGACCGTCACAAAGGTATTCATCGCCATTTCCTCGGCCCGCTCCCGATCCTTCATATAGCGTTTGCAGATACCCAGCACACGCGCACCATACAGCTTATAAAGCTGGTGCTGTGAAAGCGGATCCTGGCGCAGGCATCCGGAGATGAGGTCTTTTTCAGACATGAACGGGACTTTTCGGATGCGATGCGTGTAAGGAAGGCAAAGGTTGTATGACCGTTATTCTTTTGATGTTGGTTCTTCTTTAGGGGCCGTCAATACAAGGGGAAAAGCATACTGCACCCGTACAGGCCGTCCGTTCTGTTTGGCGGGTTTCCATTTGGGCGATTTTGCCAGCAAATCCAGTACCGCCTGGTCCAATGAGGCTAAAGGACTTCCTTTCACGCGCACGTCCGTCGTCGATCCATCCTTCTCGACCACAAAGGTGACGAATAGTTTCACCGAAAGGGTATCTGCCTCTTCCGGAATCCGGAAGTTCTTACGTACGAAATCATAGAAAGCCTTCGTACCTCCGGGAAACTCCGGTGTCGACTCCGGAGCCGTTTCATATACATCCTGCTTGTCCGTTTCCTGTGCTGAGGCCGTTGCCGACAGCAGCCATAAGCCGAGCCCACAAGCCGTAAAAAAGCGTTTCACAGGCTTATTGACCGCTTGCCAACTCCGTGAAATACTTGTAAAACAACGGAATCGTCTCAATTCCTTTCAGGTAATTGAAAATCCCGAAATGTTCGTTCGGCGAGTGGATGGCGTCGCTGTCAAGTCCGAATCCCATCAAAATGGTCTTGCTTTTCAACTCTTTCTCAAACAGTGCCACGATCGGAATACTGCCGCCCGAACGCACTGGGATGGCCGGCACACCGAACGTTTCCGTATACGCCTTGTTCGCGGCCTGGTAACCGATGCTGTCAATCGGCGTCACATAACCCTGGCCCCCGTGGTGCGGTGTCACTTTTACCCGCACACCGGCTGGCGCGATGCTTTCGAAGTGGCGTGTAAACAGTTCGGTAATCTCTTCCCAATCCTGGTGGGGCACGAGGCGCATGGAAATCTTGGCATAGGCTTTCGAAGCAATGACGGTCTTGGCACCTTCGCCCGTATAGCCGCCCCAGATGCCGTTGACATCCAGCGTTGGTCGGATCGAGTTGCGTTCGTTCGTCACATAGCCTTTCTCTCCGTATATGTCGTCAATATCCAACGCCTTTTTGTAGGCATCCAGCGAGAACGGCGCCTTGGCCATTTCGTCGCGTTCTGCCCTTGATAATTCCTCTACCTTATCGTAAAAACCCGGAATGGTGATATGGTTGTTTTCGTCATGCAGCGAGGCAATCATTTTTGCCAGCACGTTGATGGGGTTGGCCACCGCGCCACCGTAAAGTCCGGAGTGCAGGTCGCGGTTCGGCCCCGTCACTTCCACCTCAACATAGCTGAGTCCGCGCAAACCGGTCGTGATCGACGGCTGTTGGTTCGAGATCATCCCCGTATCCGAAATCAGGATGACGTCGCATTTCAGTTTGTCCTGATTGCGCTCTACAAACCAGCCAAGGCTCTTCGATCCGACTTCCTCCTCGCCCTCAATCATGAATTTGACGTTGCAGGGAAGGGCGTTGTTTCGCATCATATATTCAAACGCCTTCACGTGCATATACATCTGGCCCTTGTCGTCGCAGGCGCCGCGGGCGAAGATCGCGCCATCGGGGTGCAATTCCGTTTTTTTGATCACCGGCTCGAAAGGCGGGGAAGTCCAGAGGTCGATCGGATCGGGTGGCTGCACGTCGTAATGTCCGTATACCAACACAGTCGGTAAATTCGGGTCAATTGTCTTTTCACCATACACGATGGGATAGCCGGGTGTTTCGCAGACTTCCACCACATCGCAACCGGCCTCGACAAGGCTTTTGCGAACGGCTTCGGCCATATCAATGACATCCTGTGAGTAGGCGCTGTCGGCGCTGACCGACGGTATTCTCAAAATCGAAATCAGTTCTTCTATAAAACGGTCTTTGTGTTCCGCTACGTAAGATTTAATCGTGTGCATCAGGGTTAGGTTTGACCCAAATGTACGAAAAAGGGAGAGATGGGGAATTAGCGAATGAGCCAATTAGCGGATTAGCGAATGAGATAATTAGATGATTAGAAAATGAGATAATGCGTAGAAGGACGTGCTTCGATCCTCGTCAGATTCGGAAATAAAAAAAGCCTCCCGTTTGGGAAGCTTTTCGTGCGGGCGATAGGACTCGAACCTACACACCGTAAGGCACCAGATCCTAAGTCTGGCGTGTCTACCAATTTCACCACGCCCGCTTGGAGGCGCAAATATAAGGATACTTCCCCCGTTTGCAAAGGAAACGCCTTCTATTTTTTTCGAACGCGCCGTTTCAAAGAGTACATGACAGGCAATACGCGACAAAACGATCCCATCATCGGCGCTCGAAATTTACTGCTTTACGACCAACTTCAATTGGAACGCCTTGCCGCTCATCGTGTTACCCGATACGATGTAGGTTCCGTTGGAAAGCCCGGAAATGTCCATCCCATTCGATGAAAGACGCCGGGATAAAACAACCCTGCCCGTCATGTCGCTGATGGTAACCGATTCGTCCGCCGCCACACCCTGTATCTCAAATCGGTTCGAAGCGGGGTTGGGGAAAAGCCGTTCGGCTTCGGTAACAACGGGGATTACAGACAAATAGGTAGTAGCATCCACCGAGATGATAAGGTCTTTTCGCTCGGTCAGTCCGGGTTGGGAGTTCACCGATAATGTGGTCAGACCGGAGGTGCGGTACGCCGATACGGACAGTGACACCAGAAGCGTAGCGAATTCGGAGGGACTTCCCGTAAAAAGCAACTGGTTGCCGACAATGGAAAAAAGCCCGTTTGCGGACGTCGTTGCCTGGTTGTCGGTAAACACATACGTCACCGGATCGGAGGTGTCGGCCATGAAGGTGCCGATAACCATTCCGCCCGGAACCATGGTAGGCACCGTTAAAGGTTCATATGTTATCTCTGTCTGGTCGAAACAAAGCGTGGCTTCATCCAGCATCGGGTTGTTGGATAAGTAGTAATACGGAGTGCTCCATTCGTCGGCCTGCGTGATGGTCTCGAGCGAACATAACTCCAGTATTGTCAACGCATCATTCCCACTGAAAAATACGTATCCTGACGCGGTGGTAAGTTGCGGCGCACTGAACCGGTTCGCTTTGTCATTATCGTAGAAGTACAGGTAATTCCCCGTTTCCTGCAACACGGGAAAATCAATGTCTTCCATGCTGGCATTTTGATGGAAATAGACGTATCCGCCTACTGATTGCAACACCGGGAATTCGACGGCTACGATGTTGGTCGTTTTATGGAAATAGATATTGCCGGAAACCGAAACCAAATTTTGGAACACCAGTTTGGTAGGCTGGGTGTAGGCGGTCATGTGGTAATAGACGTTTTCGGCGGTCGCGTCGTCAATGACAATGGTCTGGATTGGTTCGGCAACAACGTCTGTGACGGTAATAGTAAAAGAAGTGCTTATGCCCTGATACTGCGGATTGGTGGCTTTTACGCTGATAGTGAACGAGGGTTGCGACTCATGGTCAAACGGGCGTGCACTGTAAAGTTGGTTGCCGGAAATATAAAAAGGCGCCGGATAATCGGAATCCACGATTTCATAGGTAATGGCACCTCCGACGTAATTACTGTTAACGGAAAGTTGGCCTACCAGGGTATTTAACGGTTGGTTCTCTGCTATCGTGTTTGAACTTAGAGAAAGAGAGGTAGGCGCCGTCTGCACGAAACAGGGTGGGCCCGGTGGAAGCAATGGATTACCCGTAACGGTGTAGCCCTCACCGATGGCGGTCACATTACACATGTCAAGGGTGTTCAATGCCGTATTACCCGCAACATGAATGTAACCCCCGACCGATGTGAGCATCGGACTATGGATTTCAGCAAGGGCGGTGTTGCTGTGGACGTAAAAATAGCCTCCGGCCTCCTGCAATTGGGGAAGATTTATTTCCGTCAATGCGGTGTTCTGATGAAAATACAGGTATCCGCCCACTGAGGTGAGTGCTGGAAATTCGACAGCAACCAGGTTACTGTTCTGATGAAAATAGACATTACCGCTAACACTGGTCAGATTGGTAAACACCAATTTTGTGGGTGTAGCGAAACTGATTTGGTGATAAGAAACGTTTGTAAGGGACGTGTCGGTAACTTCTACTATCGTCTGGGCAGAAATAGTTTGTACACTGCTACCAAATAAGATCAGCAGTAAAAAGGTAAAGATTCGCATGTTAGGGGGATATAGGTTCCCAAAGGTATCAAAATCTTACTGCATTAACCGTCAGGGGGTTATTTTTGTTTCGATGCTTCCTTTACAAAAGGCTGCGTATCGATACCGGCGTCATGCAACGCAGTTTTGATGCGCTCCAGTACTTCCGATACCATCAAACCGTAGTCCTCGTTCTTCGCCCATGGCCGGATGGCGAGGCGTACGGCATTGTCCAGCAGTTCCGTGACGACCACCGCCGGCGCCGGGTCTTTGAGTACCCGCGTATTTTGTTCCAATATCGAATAGATGAGGTCTTTTACCAGTTTAAGGTCGGCATCATACGCGATGGAAAACAGCAGTTCCGCCCGTCGTGTCCCGCCCATCGAGAAGTTGATGATCGTGCCGTTCGACAGCGCGCCATTCGGCACAAAAATCGTTTGGTTGTTACCGGTTACGAGTTTTGTGACGAAAATCTGGATTTCCAACACGGTTCCGGTTACGCCCTGGGCTTCAATCGTATCACCCACGCGGAACGGTTTGAACATGATGATGAGCATACCCCCCGCAAAATTGGAGAGCGACCCCTGCAACGAGAGTCCGACTGCGAGTCCGGCGGCGCCCAAAATCGCTACGAATGACGAGGTTTCGACCCCGAGTTTCGAAATAAACGTAACAAAAAGGAGTATTCGTAAGGCCCACAGCAGGATGTCGGCAAAGAAACGCGAAAGGGTCGGATCAAGGTCGCGCTTCACCATCACACGGCGTACCAAACGGTTCACGATCCGGATGACGTAAAGCCCGATGAATAAGACAATGAGCGCCGACAAAACGCGGGGCACATAATCCTCAAAAAAAATAAGTAAACGGTCGGTGTAACGCGACAATAAGTCCGGACCCGGAATAAGGTCGTTTATCATAGAATGCCTTCTTTTTTGGAACGCAAAGGTATGATTTTAGGAGGTTGGAAAGCGTGAACAGGTTCTTAAATCACGAGCCTGATACCGTGTCGTCAGATGGGTTGGTCGGTTTGGGTTTCCGCTTTCTTGGCTTGGGTTTCCGCGCAGTGGACGTGGCCGATGTGTCTACCTTTGCAGCCGGATCCGTCTTACGGGCTGGCGTTGGCTTGCGCTTTTTGGGCTTTGGTGGGGAGACGGTCTCCTTCGGGTCTTCCTCACGCGTTTCGTTCGTTTTCTTCGAAGCATGACGCATTGAAGTGGACTTAATCTGTTGGCGCGTCCGGGCGGTAATCTCGGCGACTTCATCGGCCGCCTTCTTTTTGTCGCGGGTTTTTGTCGCGGTAGAAGGCTTTGATTCGGGTGTGCCGCCAAGAAGAGTACGGAAAAAAGAAAGGATTCCCATAGGTGTAGCGATTGGTTCTACACTCTAAGGTACGCCAAAAGGCCCGGTTCCCGCATCGCGTCACGGCTAATATTCTGTTAAAAAAATCGCGTTATTCGATGATGACGCGTGAGCGGACGACGGTGGCGCCGGCTTTTCCTGTCAGGAGGTATACGCCCGATGACAATCCCGACACATCCAATACCGCTTCGGTGGAAGTGGGTTTCCACTCGCGGATCAGCCGTCCTGACAAATCATAGAGGGCCAGTTCCTGCACCGGCAGCGACGTCGTTACCGTGACGAAATCGTGTGCCGGATTGGGTGTTACCGTGTAGACCGCCATCGCTTCGGTTTCTACCCCAAGGGTTGCGTCGCTCACTGCTTCCCAACTCGACGCGAGGGCGTTGTCGTAACTGTCGTTGACCAGGCGGAGGTAGCTGCCATTGCCATCGGCATCCGGCCAGGGGGCGGAATCGTAATAATGTACTTCATCGATGACATTCCCAAAGGCATCGGCTAAAATGAGGTCTTTGTCGCTGTTAGAAAGGTTGCGCGTGAACGACCCGTAGGGTGCAAAACCATATTTAATTTGGAAAACCGCCGGCTTGCTGGCAAGATACACTGTGGCGCCCGCGGCCAGCGTTTGGTTGGCCGGAAATTGGTAGACGAAACCCGTTCCGCGGAAGTAAATCCCCGTCAGGTTCACGGTTGTGGTGCCCGTATTCCGGATGGAGAGAAATTCCTGGTCGTCGCTGTTAGGATACGTCGAATTGGTATCAGGATGGTAATGGATGCGGTTGATAACCAGGGAAGGCAGTACAACATTGCTGCACGGTGTCGTAGCCGGCAGTTGCGCCGAGATCCAATTGATACGGTCGGACAGCCAGCCTTTCATGTTGTCGATTTCCCCCAAAAGGTCAGGAACGGTACCCCATCGCCCCTCTTCACGCGCCGCGGCATCCGAAATCTCGGCCACGATGTCATCGATAAATGCATCGAGTTGGTCGGGATGCAACGGGCCGTTCGGTTGCGTCAATTCGCCCCAACGCCGGGCAAAGTAGCACTTATAGGTAGGGTTATTGAACAACGTCTGCCAGAACGAAGCGCCCTGGTTGTCGCCGTTACCAAACTGCCAGACATCGTAATGACTGCGGTCGTAACCCCATAAAAACAAGTCGTTGCCGTAGGTAAGGTTATAGTCCCAAATGGGCCCGGCCCTCAGCTTCCCGTTGCGGTCTTTGTGGAAGTACGTACTGAGCTGATACGAATCGGCGTTGCTCGCCAGTTCCGCCAGGATCATGTAATCGATGAACGACGGAACATCGATGACCGATGGATAGCCTGTAGTAATGGACGTGCTATTTGACACGGCCTGTAAATACGTGAATTGGGAATGGATGTACGCGTCTTGCTCGGCGGTCACATTCTCGGGTTTCGGAAGTTCGTGTATGAAATCAACCCACTCGCCGGGAATCGACGACTGCATCGACCAGGCTACCGGATCGCCTCCCGTGGTTTTGTCGGCCTTGGTGATGTAGCCACCCGAGAGATTCGGCAGCGTATTGCTTGACGATGATATCTTTATGACGTTGACCCGATTGGAGTCGGCCTTGATTTTTTCCTGCAACACATACAACCCGATGTAATCGCCGTTCAGGATGATTTCGCAATACTGGGTGCGTGTGGCGTAGTCGCCCAACTGGCGGGCCAGGTTATACGACAGGTAATCGCGGATGAGGGACGGGTCGAACGCGAGGCCGTTGAAAATCCAGTCGCTTTCCTCGGGCATGCCCAGCAGGCCGGCGTCAAGGTCATCGGAATCATCCGGAAGTTTGGTGGTAAAGCTGTATTGTTTTTTTGGTAGTGCCTGCGAACTTGAACCGCGCACCTCAATCGCGATGCGGCCGTTATAGTCGATATAGTCGGGGTTAGTCGCATCGGAAACATACGTCGTCTGCCCGGCCCCGCGGTATACGATCTTCATACTGGCTGGAATCTTGGGTTCATCCGGAATTTCCTGTCCGCCGTCTGTCGTAATCCATACGATGGGTAAGTTGCTTTCCGTCAGTACTTGCGCGTACGTCCAGAGGGAGCAACAAAGAAGAAAGGAAACGAAAAGATGTCGCATGACGGGGCATTTCCGACAAAGCTACGAAATCAACGCCATTGTGTTCGTGCATCTTCCAGATTATCAACCGGTAAACCACAGGTGTTGTTTTGGCAGACATAAAACTGCAGTTGGTTTTCGACGAATCGCCCGTTGAGAAAGGGCAGGTTCGACGCCTTTTCCGAAGCAGCGATGACGAGCTGTGGATGCCATTCCGACTGTAACCTGCGGGCCGCTTTGATGGCGCCTTCGCCTATGATAGCCAGTTCGATAGTCTGGTCGCCCGAGAGGAGTTCCAGCCGCATCCAGTTGGCAAAGGCGGAAGGGTAATCGATTCCGGGGATGATACCGGCTAGCATCCGCGCAGCGACTTTTCGGTAATGGGGGTTAACGAAATAGACGCCCAATCGAAACAGGTTGTCGGCCATGATGGAGTTCGAAGCCGGGATGACATTGTCTTCGATTTCATAATGGCCGGCCACCAGCACATCGCCTGCAAGCGGTCGAAAGGAGAAAAATCCGGAGGTCGTATCGTAAAAGCGGTCAAGAGTTTCGTCGGCGAGGGCTTTTGCGTGGTGCAGCCACGACGCATCAAAGCTCACGTTATAGAGCGCAAGGAAGGCGTCGATGGTCGTCGCATAGTCTTCCAGAAAGCCGCCAACGGAAGCCTTACCATTTTTGTAGGTACGCCAGAGGGAACCCTCAGGAGACAATAGTGTTGACAGGATAAAACGACCCGCCCGCTCCGCATTTTCCCGGTAGGATGTGACGCCCGTGGCGAGGAAGGCATCCGCAAACCCACGGATCATCAACGCGTTCCATCCGGTGAGGGTTTTGTCGTCGAGCGACGGTCGCTGACGGTTTTCCCGCCATTCAAAGAGTCGTTGCTCCCACTGGCGTTTGCGGGTCGCCAGTACCTTTTCCTCGAGTCCTGCCTCGGCGGCGATGTCGGCGAGGGGCCGATCCTGTATCAAGACATACTGCCCGTGTTCCCAGTGGCCGAAATCGTCTATGTGGAATACCTTCGAAAAAAGGGGCATTTCATCGCCGAGACAGGCTTCCAGCTCGGGTTTTGTCCAGGTGTAGAACGCGCCCTCCTCGCTTTTCCTCGCTGCATTCAGGCTGTCGGCGTCGAGCGCACTGAAGAAGCCGCCCTCGCCGTTGGCAAGTTCGCGGGAAACGAACGAAAGGGTTTTGTCGATGACCTCGCGGTATAAAGGTGATTCCGTCCGGCGGAAGGCTTCGGCGTAGAGCGACACCAGTTGTGCGTTGTCGTAGAGCATCTTTTCAAAATGCGGGACGTGCCAACGCATATCGACCGAGTAGCGCGAGAAGCCACCGCCGACCGTGTCGAAGAGACCGCCCCAGGCCATGCGTGTCAGGGTGAGGTCGACGAAATCGGCCAGGGAAGCATCGGATTTTGCGGTTGCATAGGCCATGAGGAACCGGTAATTGCAAGGCATCATAAATTTCGGGGCCCGTGCCATGCCGCCGTATTCGTGGTCAAAACTGCGTTTCCATTTGGCGACGAGGGGATCGAGTGCGGCGGGGACTTCCGGCGCCGGATTAAGGGGAAGTGCCAGGGCATCGACGGCTTCGAGGAGTTTGTCGGCATACTCGGTCATGCGATCGGGCTGTGTGTGCCACATCTGGGCTAGGTGCTGCAATGATTCGAGCCATTCTTCCTTCCGGAAGTACGTGCCGCCCCACACGGGCCTACCGTCGGGAAGCGCGACGACGTTTAGGGGCCAGCCACCCCGACCCGTCATGATCTGCACGGCTTTCATGTAAACGGCATCGACATCGGGACGTTCTTCGCGGTCGACCTTGATGCACACAAAATCGGCGTTCATAACGGCGGCTGCCGCAGTGTCTTCAAAGGTCTCATGCTCCATGACATGGCACCAGTGACAGGCCGAATAACCGACGCTGATGAGGAGCAGTTTCTGTTGCGCTTTCGCGGATGCCAGGGCCTCATCGTTCCAGGCTTTCCAGTAGACGGGGTTTTGTGCGTGTTGCAGGAGGTAGGGGCTGGTCTCTTTCGACAGTTCGTTCATGGGGAGAAGGTATCTAGCCCGGATGGCAGCGGAAAGCCTTTGGGCCGGAAAACCCGATTTTGCCCGGTGGCGACGGCGACCAACGGAAGCCGGGAGGCCCGGATGCAAAAGCGGTTTTGCGGGACAAAGCTTGCAGCGAACAGCCGGATGGGCTTCAAAAAAATAAAAAAGCGCCCGTTTTGGCGGACGCTTAAAGGTACGTTTTTTTGGCTTATGCGTTCAGCGCTTCGACGCGAATCTGTTCGTCTTTGAGCATGTCTTTGAGCATGTTCTCGATGCCGCTTTTCAGGGTGAAAGTCGACGACGGACAGCCGCTGCAGGCTCCTTGCAGGATGACCTTGACACGCTTGTCGGCCGGGTCATACGAGTCGAAGAGGATGTTGCCCCCATCGGCCTGAACGGCGGGTTTCACGTACTCTTCGAGGATGTTGACGATCTGCTGCGAGGTCGTATCGAGCGTGTCGAAATGCTCGATTTTCTGTTTTTGGGTCTTCTCGCTTTGGGCCAGGAGGCTTTCGTCGACGACCGTCCCGCCGTTCTGGATGAAGTCGCGGATGAACGAACGGATTTCGACCGTGATGTCGTTCCAGTCGTAGGCCTCGTATTTGGTGACAGATACGTAGTTTTCGTCGATGAATACCTCTTTTACGCTGGGAATTTTGAACAGTTCCTGTGCGAGCGGCGAGGCTTTTGCCTGGTCGATGTTATGGAACTCGCAGGCCACGCCGGTCAGGCGGCTGTTGGCTACGAACTTGAGGACGGCCGGGTTGGGTGTGGTTTCGCCGTAGATGGTGGTCGCCTTCTTTTCCCACGGTTTGACTTCTTCTGGCTCTTCGATCACCGTTCCGCCTTTGGCTACGAAGGCGTCGATTTGCTCGGCTACGGCTTCCTGCACGTCGTCCCATTCGACGATGTTATAGCGTTCGATGGCGACGAAATTCTGTGAGATGTAGACCGTTTTTACAAACGGAAGGTAGAACAGTTGACGGGCGAGGGGAGAGGACGTGGCTTCGTCGATATTGCGGAATTCATATCCTTTGCCCTTTACGACGAGATTGTTCACCTCAAATTTCAGTATAGCAGGGTTTTGGGTTGTTTTTATTGTAACATTTTCCATGGAATTTGTTTTAGCCTACAAATTTAACGAACAAAATTTAGGGTTTCTTTATATTTGGCTGTTTATCTCAACTATAACATTACGTTAGCATTTGCTGCGCTCGCGCGCCTGAAAAAAAGCGACTATGAAAAGAATTTTACTAATCCTTGCCTTTTTTATCGGTTTCCATTCGTATTCTCAGGCCGATATACAGGTCACCTACTCTGATTTTACGGATTATTACGAACCGGGAGGCACCAATACGTATGTCCTTACGGTTCGGAATACGGGACCGTCCGTTGCAACAAATATCACGATAACGGGCGGGATTCCGGCCGGCATCGATGAATATTCCTGGACGGGTCCAAATGGTACTTTCGATGCGGATGACGCGTTGAACCAAACTATTGCTACGCTTGCCTCGGGTGGAACCGTCACGTATCTCATCACGATGAAGGCCAGTGTGTCCTTCCTGGGTAACATTATCAGTACTGTTTCGGCTTCCAGCGCCGTATCCGATCCCAATCCGTCCAACAACACAGCTACGGATACTGATAGTCGATATGTGGGGGCCGATCTGGTGGTAACCAATACCAATGGGCAATCTTTTTACACGCCTGGAACTACGGTCAATTACACGGTTACGATTCTGAATGCAGGTCCTTACACCACGACCAACGTGCAGGTGGTGTATCCGATACCGGCGAATGTGCAGAATTTCACATGGACTGGGCCCAACGGTTCGGGCGGGAGTAACTCGGGTATCAACACCGTGGTGCCGGGTCAACTCAATGAAGGCGCTTCTTATGTGTTTAACGTGAGTTTTACGATCCCCCCCGACTTTACCGGCCCGTTGGTTACGCAGGCGTCGGCCTCGAGCTACTACGTAGACCCGGTGCCCACCTGCAGCGGCTGTATCGATACCGATTTGCGGGGAACGAACCTAACATACAGTGTAACGGACAATAAGACAAACTTTACGCCCGGAGATACAAATACGTATGTCGTGACGGTGTCGAACCAAGGCGATTTTCAGGCAGATAACGTCGTTGTGTCGTTACCCCTTCCTCTTGGGGTGACGTCTATGACCTGGACCGGAACGGACGGGTCAAGCGGCTCAGGTGCCCTGTCGGCTACCCTTGCTACGCTGGCGCCCGGCGCGACTGTTACGTACACCCTTACAGCTATTACAGCCAATGATTTCTATGCCAATATAATAGCGCAACTGAATGTGACCAGCACGACGCCGGATACCACTCCGGGATGTACGTCATGTACGGATACAGATAGCGTGATTATCTCGTCGCAGGCAAATATAGCCGTGACGAACACCGATAACCAAAACGCGTACTTTCCCGGTCAACCCTTAACGTACACGGTAACGGTTACCAACAATGGTCCGAACCCTGCGACCGACGTTCGTGTCATCAATGCCGTTCCGGCGGGTATCACCTCTTTTAACTGGACGGGTTCAAATGGCACAAGCGGGACGGGAACGCTGAACGACCTCATTGCTTCGTTAGCTGTTAACCAAAGCGTTACCTACACGATAACCGTGCAGGTGCCCGCAGGCTTTACCGGCTCGCTTTCGAGCACCGCTACTGCGAACGCCCATGAATTCGATCCTGCACCCGCCAACAATAAGGCAACCGATACGGATGCGCAGGTCACTGTCGGGGCTGATATTATCGTTACCAATACCAACGGCCAAACGACGTATACGCCCGGGCAAACGGGAGTGACCTATACAATTACGGTTACTAACAAAGGGCCTCAGAACGCATCTAACGTTTTGGTAACTAATCCTATTCCGGCTGGCGTTACGAACTTTAGCTGGAGCGGCAATTCCCAAAATGGCACCAACACCGCCCTCAGCAGCATTATCGTGACTTTGAATGCCGGCACGAGTGTCACGTTCACGGTCACTTTTGATGTGCCTCTCGCTTTTACCGGAAACCTTACGAGCACGGCAAACGTGTCGAGTCCGACCGGGGATCCGAACCCGGCCAATAACCAAAATATTGCAGACACAGATACACAGGCGGGTGCCGGCACTACTGCCGATGTGGCGCTCACAATAGCCGATAACCAAACCACGTATACGGCACCTGGTACGCGTGTTTATACCGTAACGGTCTCCAACGCGGGGCCAATCGCGGCGACAGGCGTACAGGTGAATGTGCCGATTCCAGCCGGTATCACGTCGTTTTCATGGACCGGCAATAGCCAAAGTGGAACGAATACGGCGCTCAGCAACACTATTGCCACTTTAGCACCAGGTGCCTCTGTAATCTACACCGTGACCGTGCAGGTGCCTTCCGGTTTCACGGGCGATCTTGTGGTGGCTGGTACGATTACACCGGTTACAACCGATTCGAATACGGCTAACAATGCGGCAGCTGATAAGGATGTTCCGGACGGAGGTGCTGACATCGTCGTAGTGAACAGCGACAACACGGCGAATTTTATAGCGGGCCAAACCCGTACGTATACTGTTACCGTCACGAATTACGGTCCGCAGACAGCGACGAATGTTTCCGTTCAGGGTAACGTGCCCGTTGGGATTTCTCCTTCCCAGGTATCCTGGAGTGGACCCACGGCTTCTGGTTCGGGTGCGTTGACGACTACGATACCTTCACTTGGTGTGGGCGAAACCGTCACGTATACGGTAGCAGTTGCGGTTCCGAGTAACTATACGGGCGCGACGTTGATCCATGATATTTCTGTTTTGGCCGACCAGCCAGACCCTAACCCGGGTTGTGCACAGTGTTCGGATTCAGATACAGCTACGCCGTTTGCCGATTTGCAAACAGTAAAAACCGATAATCAATCGCAGTATCTTTTCAATTCGACTGTCGTTTACACGATTACCCTTTACAATGCAGGCCCGAGTGATGCTACGAATGTGGTGATGACGGATCTGGTGCCAGCTGGTATTACAAATGCCGCAAATATGACCTGGATTTCCTCAACGGGCGTGACGGGAACAGGTAATATGACGCTAACGATACCGACATTGGCAGTGGGGGCTTCCGTTTTTGTTAAAGTTTCTGTTCAAATCCCGCTCAACTGGTCTACCCAAACACCATCACCGAACCTTACCAATACCGTGACGGTGACGAGTTCGACTCCGGACCCGAATCCGGGTTGTACTACTTGTACGGACATAGACACACCCCGTTCGAAGTTTGTGACTGTTGATACGACCAGACCAACATATGACCTTGTTCGAGACGTATTGATCGCTTCGCCCTGCGCGAATTTTTCCAATGTAGTCACATCTACCAATACGCTTGCCTCTAACATTGGGTGGGGCTACTTTAATCGGAACAACTCGGACTTCCCTTTGAAAGATGGTGTGGTGATCCGGTCGGGACAGGCAGTGCAGGCTGCTGGGCCTATAAATGGGACGGTGAGTACCACCGCTACGGGTCAAGGTGACCCTGACGTCGACTGGATTATCGGGGATATGGGCCTGTCGGGTGTTTCGGCTGACCACTCCTACATCCAGTTTAAGTTCATTCCGTACACTAATGAGTTCAGCTTTAATTTCGTATTCGCGTCTAATGAATATGGGTTCTGGCAGTGCCAGTATTTTGACGTTTTCGGATTTGTACTGACCAACCTGAACACGGGGGAGAAGAAAAACCTCGCGGTAGTGCCGGTCGCGGGTAATCCACCCATTTCCGTTAATACGATACGTGATGCGGCCTACAACGTAGCTCCGAGTAATTGTGCTAGTGCAAACCCGCAATTTTTCGGCGAATATTACGAAGCAGATCAGCCCAATGCCGATATTAATTTCCGCGGGCGCACCGTTAAGATGACCGCGTTTTCGGAGGTTACGCCTGGAGACCCTTACACCATCAAACTGGTCGTTTCGGATTATAATGACCAGGCTTTCGATATCGGGGTTTTCATTGAAGGAGGTAGTTTCAATATCGGTAATCCGGATTTTCGCTTCACCGACCCTATCACCGGTATCGAAGATTCGCTTACAGCCGGCGGCGCCACTATTTGTGGTGGAAGCGGCCTGCAGTTTACACTTAAGGCGGGGACTGCGCCTATTCCCGGAGCCACCTATGCGTGGACCCGCGTCGTCGACGGGGTAGTAGAGAATCTTCCCGATACGACATATGATATACAATATGCGGAACCGGGGGAGTACTATGTCACGATCACCTTCGGGACCTCATCCTGCTCGCAAACCTATCGTGCCGAGATCAAAGACTTTACCGATCCGACCATTCCTCCAACGAATGCGCCAAACGATATCTTACTCTGTCAGGCTGCCGCACCGTATATTTTCAATATTGACCAGGACACGCTTATTGCAAATGGTGCGACACCGGGGACCTACGACATCCATTATTATGTGGGTCAAACCGACGCGCAGTTTGCAGCGCCTAATTATATCACAAACATTACGACATACGAACCTCCTACGTTGCCTTATACCATCTGGGCTTCTGCTTACAACAACGTGACGGGTTGTATCGACGTGTATCCGGTTGTGTTGGATGCGGAAATTCCGGGAGGTACCTTCTCGTATCCGGGAGGGCCGTTCAACTTCTATAACACTACTACTATCACGCCAACACTTGCCGGCCTTACGCCGGGGGGGACTTTTTCTGCCAGCCCCGCGACACTCGACATCGACCCGGTGACAGGTGTTATTACGCCTGCAACTAGTACTTATGAACCGAGTTATACCATTACATACGAGATTGTGGCGTCACCTACTGCCTGTCCGTATGTAACGACGACGACCATCGAGTTTGACCTGACCTGTGCTACCACTGCGACATCAAGTGCTCCGGCGGTCTGTGTGGGTGGTTCCGTTGATTTGTTTGCCTCAGGGACGGAGCCTGACACAACCTACGCATGGACGGGCCCAAGCTTTACGTCGGCTGTACAGAATCCAACAGGTGTGGCCTTACCACTTACGCCGGGTGATTACACGTATACCGTGGTCAAAACGCGAAACGGACTCGACTGTGCAACTGCCAGCGTGACGGTTTCCGTCTACGAAATCCCGACGGCTGCTTTTGCCGTTTCGACCTTCCCGGCCTGTTTGGGTGATACTCCTAGTGTATCGGTAATGGGCACGCCAAATGCGGTGGTTACGGTGTATGAACAAGGCACCACGACGCCTATTTCGGTCACGCTCGACGCCACGGGTGTTGGGTCATTCACGACCCTTGCAGTGCCTTCGACAGGCATGGTATACGAACTGACACGTGCTGAATCGACTACGACGCCGGTCTGCGCCACGGATTATACCCCTGGCACGGTGACGGTCACCATCACGACAACGCCTCCGACAGCGACGGTAGCGGCGCCGCCGACGGCTGTCTGCTCAGGTGATACGGCTACTTTTACCGTTACGGGCACACCGAATGGTGTTGTAAATTATACGCTGGGTGCCGCGGGAGGTTCCGTGACCCTCGACGGAGCAGGTACGGCCCCGGTTACGACCGGTCCAATTACGGCTGGGGTAACTATAACGCTTAACAGCATCGTGTCGGGTAGCTGCACCACGCCGCTCTCTGCCACGGCTTCTGCTTCGGTATTGCCATTGCCAACGGCGAGCTTTACGGCTACTACGACCATCTGTGCGCAGCAAGCGGCGGTGATCGACTTCACCGGCACGCCGAACGCGCAGGTGACTTTCACCGATAGCAACGGCACCTCCAATACGATTACCCTAACAGCAGGCGGTACGTATCAGTATACCTCACCGTATCCGATGACGGCCAACGGCACCTTCACCCTGAACAGTGTGGTGAGTGCCACCACACCGGCCTGTACGCAAACCCTGAACCAACAGTTGAACTTCACGGTCAATGCCCTTCCAGCCGTTACACAGGATCCGGCCCCGGCCACACAGGCAGCCTGCGAAGGCAGCACGGTGACCTTTACCGCTGCGGGAACAGGAGCGGGAGTGGGGTATCAGTGGTACGGTCCATCCGGACTGATCACCGGCGCCAATAACGCGACGCTGACCCTGACCAACATCACCCTGGCCCAGGAAGGCAATTACTACGTTGAGGTAAGCGGTACCTGCGCGCCTTCACCGCTTTCGGCCAATGCCTTTTTGGATGTGACCGATGCTCCGGCCATCACGAGCCTTGCAGCCAATACGGTGCTGTGTGAAGGATCGAACTATAGCATCACGGTAAACGCCACCGGAGATAACCTATCGTATGAATGGCGCAATGCTGCCAACCTGGTGGTGGGCAACACCGCGACACTGACCATCGCTTCGATCACCCCGGCCAATGCGGGTACCTATACCGTTACGGTGAGTGGAGCCGCAGGCTGTACGCCGGTATCGCAATCGACGACCCTTACCATCAATGCCCTTCCGCAGATCACCACCCAACCGGTGGGCGCGACCATCTGCGAAGACGAAGGCTATACCTTTACCGTAGCGGCTACTGAGTCGCTGTTGAACTTCAACTGGTACCACGGCAGTCCTGCGGCACTTGTCAAGAGCGGTCCGGATAACTTCCTTACCGTTGCCGGTACGATGGCCGATGAAGGCACGTATTATGTAGAAGTCACCAACCCGTGTTTACCAAGTCCGGGTGTTACCAGTACAACCGTTACGCTGAACATCGAGCAGAAGCCACGCATTACGGTGCAACCGTTATCCCCTGCGCCGATGTGTACGGGCGAGAACTTTACCCTGTCGGTCACCGCCACAGGCGAGAACCTTGGCTACCAGTGGTATGGTCCGGATGGCAACCCGATTGCGGGGGCTACCTCGACCAGCTACAGTGTGACCGGCGCCCAGGTGAACCAATCGGGGAACTACTTCGTTCGGGTGAGCAACACCCTGGGTGAATGTAGCCCGGTTGATTCGACACCGGCCACTATCACCGTGAACCAGGGCCCTGCCTGGACAGTAGAGCCAGGTGATCTGAACCTGTGTGTTGGAGAGGCTATCCTGCTTAGCTCACAGGCTTCAGGCGATGCCCTGACCTATAGCTGGTATAAAGACGGAGTGGACCTGAACGTCCACACCCCTGATCTTACCATAGCCGCCGCCGATGTGGATGTGACCGATGCGGGTATTTACCGCGTGGAGGTCACCAGCCCGACGTGCCCACTGATTTTCTCAGAGGCCATTGTTCTGGTTTACCCAGCTCCGCAGGCAACGATAGCTAATGGCAACGAGCCTGAAATCTGTGAAGGACAAAGTGCTGATGTGGTCTTTAGCGGCACCCCGAATGCGGTGGTGACCTATACGATCAACGGGGGAGCACCTCAGACCATTGTATTGAGTCCGGGCGGGCAGGCCATCCTGGCTACGGGCCAACTGGATGCCACGACTGAGTACACGCTGGTGAGTGTGATTACGGGCAGTGAGCCGTATTGTTCGGCTCCACTAGCCGGACTTCCGAACACCACGGCTATTGTGAAGGTTGACCGGATCCCGGATGTGGACCTTCCACAGGATACCTACCTCTGTTTTGACGCGGCGGGTAATCTGTTGGGTGTACACGATGCGTTTGAAACAGGGCTTGACCCGGCTATTTATAGCTTCCAGTGGTATTTTGAAGGCAATCCGATTGCAGGGGCTACCGGATCGGGTTACACGCCCGACAGTGCGGGCCAGTATCGTGTGGAAATAACCAATAATACGACGAATTGTACTTCGGCTGCTACGGCTCCGGTTGTGTCCTCGACGGCTCCGACTTCGATCACGGCGGCGGATGTGACTACGGGTTACTTCGCCGATACGGCTTCGATTGTGGTGACGGTTGACCCTGTAGGGGACTACGAATACCGCCTGGATGACGGTCCGTGGCAGACAAGCAATACCTTCACGGGTGTCAGCAACGTATTGGGCTATGCCCAAACGGGCAGTCATACGGTATATGCCCGCGACCTGAAGTCTTGTGGACAGGTAGAGTATGCGGTGTATCTGGTAGATTATCCGAAGTATTTCACCCCGAATGGCGACGGCATCCACGATACGTGGAATATTCCGGTGCTTAGTGGTCAACCTAATGCAAAAATTTATATATTTGACCGTTCCGGAAAATTCCTGAAGCAATTGTACCCTACCGGCACGGGTTGGGATGGTACATTCAACGGTAACCCCATGCCTGCCGACGATTATTGGTTCGTGGTAAAATATGAGGAAACCGGGCTCAATAAGGAGTTCCGTGCGCATTTTACATTAAAACGTTAACCCAATGAATTTTAGGAAGAGGTACCTAGTAGGTTTATTTTCAATTTTCTTTACCCAGCTTTCGTTTTCTCAGGAAGGAATCGCCGTTTATTCCGACTACTTGTCTGATAACTATTACCTCATCCACCCGTCTATGGCCGGTGCGGCCAACTGTGCCAAACTTCGTCTTACTGCGCGGCAGCAATGGTTTGGTCAGGAAGATGCACCTGCTCTTCAGACGGCGAGTTTCAATGGGCGCCTTGGGGAACAATCTGGTGGGGGTATTATCCTCTTCAACGACCGCAACGGTTACCACTCACAAAGAGGTTTTAAATTGACATATGCGCATCACCTGATGTTTTCACGTAGCGAAGTCGATTTGAACCAATTGTCATTCGGTATCAGCGCCGGAATCGTGCAAAGCCAGCTCGACGAAACAGATTTCACCGATCCGGATCCGATCATCGGAGGCATCGTACAGAAGGATTCGTACTTTAACGTTGACATTGGGGCGTCGTACTTCTACCTTGATTTGTATACGCACTTGACTGTAAAGAATGCTTTGGGTAATCGTCCTGATTACTATACGGACTATGAGTCTGATAACCGTCGTAAGTGGATATGGAGCGCCGGATATGTGTTCGGCGATACCGATCGCATCCAATGGGAGCCTTCTTTCATGTTCCAGTACGTCGACCAGACCAAAGAGAAAACCATCGACCTGAACGTGAAAGCCTATAAGGATTTGGAATTTGGCAAGCTATGGGGGGGTCTATCGTATCGTCGTGCGTTTGACGCCGCTGAGTATTCCGACAGCCAAGGAAATGTAAAGACACAGCGCTTACAGTGGCTTACTCCTATCGTAGGTCTCAACTTCAGGCAGTATATGGTTTCCTATACCTATTCACACATCATGGGAGATGTGAAATTTGATCAGGGAGGCTTCCACCAAATCACACTTGGTATGAACCTGTTCTGTAAGCGTGAGAAGTATGACTGTAACTGTCCTGCCATCAACTAGTACAAACGCAAATACTATAAGTCCCGACCAACATCGGGACTTTTTTTATTCTTATGATTATACGCGAAGTCAATGGAAAGAGCCCGGTTATTCCGGCGGATTGTTTTGTTGCGGAGAATGCGACGATTGTAGGCGATGTCGTTTTCGGCGACTCCTGCAGTGTTTGGTTCAATGCTGTGGTACGGGGCGATGTGCACCACATCCGTATCGGTAATAAAGTCAACATACAGGATGGCGCGGTGATCCACTGCACCTATCAGAAACATCCCACGGAGATAGGGAATAACGTCTCTATAGGCCACAATGCCATCGTACACGGCTGTACGTTACATGACAACGTATTGGTGGGTATGGGAGCAATCATCATGGACGGTTGTGTCGTGAACAGTAACTCCATCATCGCGGCAGGTGCTGTCGTGACACAGCATACGGTTGTGGAGTCGGGTTCCATTTACGCTGGCGTTCCAGCCCGCAAAGTGAAAGACATCAACGAATCGGAATTTTCCGGTGAAATCGCGCGTATTTCCAACAATTACGTGATGTATAGCGGTTGGTTCCGCGAAGACGATCAGAACGAGCGGCGTTCCACGGAATAACCGTTTCCAATGATACCCCGAAGCACCTCAGGATCGGCATTCGTGTAGAAACGGTTGTAGGGAACCGCGGAAGTGTTATTTAAGGAATTCCGGTCTTTTAAGACGTTTCGGGTCTGCCGTGCTACCGCTTCGCCCGAATCAATGATTTTTACGTGCTCCGGGAGGATGTTCCGGATTTGCGGAATCAGGTACGGATAGTGGCTACAGCCTAATACCAGATAGTCGATTCCTTCCGCTACCATCGGATCGAGATAGGAGTGAAGCAGTTGGGTCATCTCGTCGGATTCCATTTCACCGCTTTCAATGAGTTGCACAAGTCCGTGGCCCACCTGTTCAATAATGCGTACGTCGTGATAGCTTTCGACCGCTTTATTGAACAACTCGCTATTGAGTGTCCCTTTAGTGGCGAGTATGCCGATGGTCTGTGTTTCTGAATTATGGGCGGCGGGTTTGATCGCGGGTTCAATACCGATGAAAGGAATATCATAGCTAGCCCGCAACTCGCGAATTGCATTGGTTGTGGCTGTGTTGCAAGCCACGACAACGATTTTGCAACCCAAACTGATGAGTAGGTCGGTATTTTTCTTACTCAACGCCACGATCTCGTTTTTGCTTCGCTGACCGTAGGGGGCATTGGCGCTATCGGCAAGGTAAATGGTGTTCTCATGCGGCAGCAGGCGGTGAATTTCCCGCCAAATACTGGTGCCGCCGACACCTGAATCAAAAACGCCTATGGGTTGCTCGTTCGCCATTGTGGCAAAGGTAAAAAAAGAACCCGGACGTAAAGGTCCGGGTTTGTAGATACTATTGCGTTTCCGAATTAGAATCCGAGGTCTTTCTTTACGTCAGCAGTGATATCCGGACCATCAGCTAATAGCAGGCCGGCCGCATTGAACACGTACTGGAATCCTTTTGCTTTGCCTACTTTCGCGATTGAAGCCTTCACTTTTTCCTCAATCGGTTTCATCAGGTCCGACTCTTTGGTTTGAAGTTCTTTCGCTGCGTTTTGACGGAAGTCGTTGATACGTTTTTCCATATCATCTACTTCCTTACGACGGTCCTCGTTTACTTTATCGCCTACGGTTGTCGCTTCGCGCTCGTACTTTTCGATTTTGGTCTGGTACTCTGTTACCATCGTCTTGAAATCAGCGTCATACGTTTCGCTTAGTTTCTTCAGTTGGTTTTGGGCTTCCAGTACAGCAGGCATCTTTGACATAATTTCCTGTACGTCGATGTGTGCGCACTTTGCCTGAGCTTGAACCATCTGGCTTCCACCAAGGAAAGCAACGGCGGCGATCAGGAACGTTTTCAATTGTTTCATCATTTGAAGATTAAGGTAAATTAAATTTAGCGTTTTTGATTTTTGTGTGTTACGGTTTCGGAGTGGCCGGTGCGTCCGATTCTTCCGGCTTAGCAGCGGGGTCATCTTCTTTCTTGGCGTCCGTTTTCTCTTGTTTCGCCTTTTTATCGGCGTCTGCTTTTGCTTTTCTTTCTTCGAGGGCTTTCTTGCGTTCCTCCAGTGTTTTGTTACGCTTGTCAAGGGCGGCCTGTTGCGCTGCTTTTCGGGCCTGGGCAATGGAGTCGCGTTTGGCGGCTTGTTTTTCCGCCAACGAGGTACGGGCCTCCGCTGCTGCCTCTTTACGGGCTGCCGGGTCTGTTTTCGTGGTTGTACTATCTTTTGACGTTGTAGCGCTAGGTTTGCCGGTGGTCGCCGCTTTTCGTGCCGCATTCCGCTCGTCAACAGCCTGTTGACGTTTTGCAAGGGTTTCCGCTCGTTTGGCTTCAGCTGCGGCCTTGCGGTCAGCTACCTGTTTTTCACGGGCGGCTTTGCGCTCTTCCAGTTGTTTTTGGCGTTCTTCCTGATTAGGATTGGCGTCTTTGAGGTCTTCGTTATACTCGCGAATCTGGTCTTCCTTAAGCTCCTTTTTGCTCTTTTGGCTGCGATTGGCCGCGCGGTTCAAAACACGGATGACCTGGTCACTGATGTCAAATCGTTTCGCAGCGAAAAGCATAGTTAGGTCAGACGATTTATCGAAGATGAAATCGTATTTACGTGCTTCTGCGATGTCCTGCACGGCGTTGAATACCTGATCTTGTATCGGTTGTACGAGTACCGCTTTTTGTGATACCAGTTCGCCTGTAGGGCCAAATTTCTTTTGTTGGAAATCGGCAAGCTCCGTTTCAAGAAAGGTTATTTCTTCTTCGCGTTCCTCGATAAGTTCTTTTGTAAGTAGGGGACGTTCTGTTTTCAGCACATCTTTCAGCCGCGCAATTTCATTCTTCTTGGTGTCGGCCTCCTGTTTCCATTTTTGTGCCTTTTGTTCGAGTTGGTTGAGGGCTTCAGCGTAGTCGGAGACATTTTGAAGAATATAATTCATGTCGATATAGCCGACCCGTATACCACGCGCTGATTGAGCCTTCCCGGGAACGGCCATCGCCAGCAGAAACAAAAGAGCGAAAAGATGTCTGTTCATACTATTTTTTTAAGTCCGTCATCAGAACTGTTGTCCGATGATGAAATGCGTTTCCCAACCATTAGGTCGTGTGTTGTTCGTCAGGTTCGGCGCGGCATCGAAGCCGTATCCGAAATCGATACCCAACAGACCGAACGCAGGCATGAATACCCGTAGCCCGAATCCGGCTGATCGCTGCAATACAAACGGATTGTACTCACCGAACGTATTGTAACCTGCACCTGCCTCTGCGAAGGTCAACGCGTAAATCGACGCCGACTGCTTCAGGGTTAACGGGTAGCGGAGTTCGAACGAAAACTTGTTGTAAATCGTCGCCCCCTGTTGCGCCCCGTAATTGGAACTCGTACGGTCGGTGATGAATGGCGTCAACGACTGGTTCGGATATCCTCTCAGCTGTATCGTTTCCCGACCGTCCTGCGTAAAATTCGCAAGTCCGTCACCACCGAGGTAGAATCGTTCAAACGGAACCAGGCCGCGATTATTGTCATAGGCACCCAGGAATCCGAACTCACCCAATGAACGGAAAACGAATTTACCAAAAATCTGTGTATACCAATCGGCCTTGAACTTAATTTTGTAGTATTCAAGCCAATTGAATTTCTTTTGCTCGAGTTTCGCGTCACTTGCACTTGCACTTGCATAGTCACTTCCGACGGATTCATAGGTGACGGAGTTGTTGTTGTCGCGGACGATCTTGACATAGTCGGTTTCGTTCACATTCCCACCACCTTCGGTCGTTACAGTACCTCCGGCTTTGGTCACCTCATACGCCTGTAGTTTGTATTCGCGCTGGTTGCCGAGGTTTTTATAATCCACGCCATTGAACAGCGAGTACGGAGGCGTAAACTTGGCGGATACACTAAACTCGGAGCCTCTCGTAGGGAAGATCGGGTTGATGGCTTTACTGTTTCGCGTAAGGCTGACAATGTAAGCGAAGTTACGCGACGAGCCATCGAAACTGAATACCTGGTAGTTATCCTGGTTGTAGTATTGAAAGTTCAATCCCTGTGACAGAATAAAGTAGTTATCCGGTGCCGTCAGTTTCTTCGCAATACCCACGTTCAGTGAGATAATGCTGAAACTGCGGTCGCGGTTCACACGATTGGTGAAGCCGGATGTCGAAGAATAGGCGTTCAGGTATTGCTTACTATAAGCAAGTGACGTGCTGAAACTAACCGGCTTGCGTCCTCCGAACCATGGCTCTGAAAACGAAAGGCTGTAGGTTTGGAAGAAGCTGCTTCCCTGAAGACGAAGCGATACCTTCTGCCCGTCTCCCATCGGTAGGGGCTTATAGGCGTCTTTCTTGAAGATGTCTTTCATTGCAAAGTTGTTGAACGAAAGGCCCAATGTTCCGATGAAACCGCCGCCGCCATAGCCGCCCTGTAGTTCAATCTGGCTGGATCCTTTCTCGACAACATTGTACTCAATATCTACGGTTCCCGCAGCAGCATCCACATTTTTGAACTTCGGCTCAATCGCTTCCGGATCGAAGAAGCCCAATGCACCGATTTCACGTATGGAGCGAACGAGGTCTTCCTTACTGTATTTCTGTCCCGGTTTGGTATACAATTCGCGGTAAATGACCTTGTCATTCGTCTTGTCGTTACCCACTACCGTGATTTTATTGAAATACGCGACCGGTCCTTCCATCACACGGATTTCGAAATCGATAGTGTCATTATAGGTGCGTGTTTCTACTGCATTTACCTGAGAGAACAGATAACCGCTGTTCTGGTATAAGTTGGTGATGTCGTTGGCATCCGGGTCGGATTTGTCCGCGATTTTCTTCTGGAGGAGTACACTATTATAGGTGTCGCCTTTTTTGATGCCCAGGATACGGTTCAATACTTCATCCGAATACACCGAATTTCCGAGGAACTTAATGTTTCCGAAGTAGTATTTGTTACCTTCCTCTACGTTGATTTTAATGGCGAGGCGGTTTCGGTCTTTGTCAAACGACACGGTATCACTCACCACCCGTGCATCGCGGTAGCCTTTTTCGCCATACTTCGAAATGAGCGTTTCAAGGTCTTCCTGGTATTTTTCGCGTATAAATTTCGAGCGTTTGAAAATCCGGATTGGGTTGATTTGCTTGGTGTTTTTCATCGCCTTCCGGAGCTTTCCATCCGAAAGTTGCTTATTTCCTTCGAACTCAATGTGGGAAATCTTGATTTTCTGCCCACGGTCGATGCGGACCACCATATTCACATTCCCCGTGCTGTCCGCAACGGTATTGTTGATTGCGACTTTTGCATTGTAAAAGCCGTCTTTCTTGTATTTGTTTTCGAAGTAGTTCTTGGTCGTCGTAATGAAGTTCTCGTTTACCACCTTACCCTTCGTCAGCTCGGCTTCTTTGATCAGTTCTTCCGCTTTGTTTTTACGGACGCCGGTAATCTTGACATCGTTCAGTTTAGGGAGCTCATACATATTCAGTTCAAGCCAGATGCTGTCGCCTTCAATTTTGTTGACATAGAAATCAATGTCACTGAAGAGCCCGAGATTTCCGAGTTTCTTCACCGCATTGGCGATTTCCTCTCCGGGGACGGTAATCGATTTGCCCTTTTGCAGACCGGACACCGTTACGATGGCCTGTTTGCTGAAGGATACTTTCCCGGTCACGTTGACATCGGCTAATATATAGGAAGAACCCTGGTCGAACGGCAACCGCTCCTGGGCGTTGACCCGAAGTGTGTTTCCGAAAAGGAGGAACGCAATGAACAGCGCCATCCTCAGAATAGGTGCTGTTTTATTGTATTTGTTCACTTGTTTTCCCGAATCTGCGTTCTCTTTTCTGATAACTGACAATAGCGGCATATAAATCATGTTCTGTAAAATCCGGCCACAAGACATCCGTAAAGTAAAACTCCGCATAGGCAATCTGCCACAACAGGAAATTACTGATCCGATGCTCGCCGCTCGTGCGTATCACCAGGTCTACGTCCGGTAAATTTCGCGTGTAAAGATGCTGATTAATAATTGATTCATCAACAGCGTCTACCTCAATTATATTATTTTTAACTTTGAAAGCAATCTCCCTCGCAGCCCGCGCCAACTCTTCCCTTGAGCCATAACTAAGGGCTACGGTGACGGTCATTTTAGTGTTGTTTTTCAATTTCTCCACAACCTCTTCCAGTTCGGTCCGAACGCGTTTCGGAAGCCGTTCAAGGTTTCCGATGGTCTCCAACCGGATCTCATTTTCCATGAAGCTCTTGTATTCTTTTCGAAGCGAAGAGATCAGAAGTTTCATCAAGACATCGACTTCCGCTTTGGGGCGGTTCCAGTTTTCGGTCGAGAAGGCGTAAAGGGTAAGGTTTTTGATACCGATACGACCGCAGGTTTCGATTGTGGTTCGTACCGATTTGGTACCGTGCTCGTGACCGAGCGTACGGAGCATGCCGCGTTGTTTGGCCCAACGGCCATTGCCGTCCATAATGATGGCAATATGCTGGGGAAGGTTGTCTTTGTCTATAGTGTCGGGCAGCTGCATGCTTACTGGGGGCAGAAACACGGGTTGTTGCCGAACGTATAGGTCAGCGTAAAACCGGTGAATACATACCAATCTTTATTCTTATAATTGCCAAATTTGAATCCTGCGTAGTCCTCGTTCTCCGGGTTACTGCCGTCCAGGTCGTCAACGAACGTGAAACGCGCACCCACTTCAAAGCCTAGCACGAGGTGGTGCGTGATGTTCGACTTAACGCCCAAAACCATCGGCAGTGCCATCACATTCCGTTTCCCATCGCTTTCCGTACGGCCATTCTCTATGTAGAGCGAGCTGTAACGGAAGTAGCTCAGTCCGCTATACACATACGGCGTAAACTGCTGGCGCAGGGCGTGGGTGTCGAAATCAAAGAAATCGAACTCAAGCCCCGCCGAGAATTCGTCGACCGTGTTCGAGAACTTATAGCCGCGCTGGTTCCGGTTGGGTGCATCCGAATCGGCGTCGTCCGCACTCACTTCGGCGTGGATGAATGAGGCCCTCCAGGAATGTCTCGGACTTTTATTCCATTTGAAAATACCGCCGAACGCGAGATCATTGGGCTTGATGTAATTCGTGGCGCCCACATCGCTGATGACGTTCGAACCGCCCACGAAAAGCCCCACTTCATAAATCTGCGCATGAAGTCCGGAAGTAACCAACAACAAAATAAAGGCCCTGAGGATCCTTCCCATAGGATTCAAAATAGCGTGCAAATATAACAATTAAGATGTGTAGTAAGTGCCCGCTTCGTTAAAACACCTGAATTAAGTGGCAAACCGAGGGCAGGCGCCCCTGACAACACTTCCTAAAACGCGATATAACAGGGAATCGTATTTTGGGAACCTATATAATATAGGTGTCAGCCTTCGTCAATTGCGACGGTCTTCGCCCCACAGCAGTTTTTTTCGCAGGGTCTTCAGGAAAGTCTCACCCGGAATTTCGGCCATCCGGATGGTGAAGCCGGCTTTGCGCACGGTCAATACCGACTCATTCGTAACGGTCGTAATACGCGAGTCGAGTGACACCAGGTACTGTTCCTCACGGCCGCTCACCCGAAACCGCACTTCGACGTTGTCTGGAATCACCAAAGGCCGCGCATTGAGATTATGCGGCGCAATCGGCGTAATCACCAGGCTTTGCGTTTCCGGCGTCAGGATCGGCCCACCGCAACTTAGCGAGTAGCCCGTAGAGCCCGTCGGTGTGGCCAGGATGAGTCCGTCTGCCCAATACGCGTTCAGGAACTCCCCATTCAGCCACGTTTCGATCGTAATCATCGAAGTCGTGTCTTTCCGGCTTACCGACACCTCGTTCAGGGCGAAATTGATGTCGGTCAGTCCCTGGTTGGCCGGTTCGGAGTGTACCTCTAGCACCGAGCGCTCTGAAATCGTATAATTCCGGTCGACCACATACTGCAGGAATTCCGCAATGTTGTCTTTTTGCACCGACGCGAGGAAGCCCAGGCGACCCGCATTTACGCCCAGTATCGGAATCCTCGAATCCCGCACCAAAGCCGCCGCCCTCAGGATGGTGCCATCGCCGCCGATGCTAATCAGCAAATCAAACGATTCGTCCAATTCGGCATGCGACGTAAAGGTCCGATACGGTTTCCGAACAAGTTCTTTCTCGTATAGCAATTGCAGGAACTGCGCCTCTATCACCATTTCCACCCCATTGCCATTGAAGAACAGGAAGATATCCCGTATGATCGGTTCGGTAGAGTTTTGGTAGTATTGACCGTAGATGGCGACTTTCATGGTAATTAGCGGATTAGCGAATGGGGAAATTAGCGAATGGAAGCACGTCCGGATAGACCCTGTCCGCGTTTTGGAAAATCACCCCATGTCGCATTTGTGACGAATGACGCGCGTTGTGGCTGGATAGAGCGGCTGCGGTTTTTTTGAGAGGATGGATGCCCTTCCTACTGCGCTCCCCTCCATCATTCGCTAATTCGCTCATCATCTCATTCGCTAATTAAATATTCAGGTACCGATCCAAATAATCCGACCGCTCCCGCAAATTGTTCAGGTAATTGTCTTCGTCATGGTGCGAAATCACCTCATAATCATAACGACGGAACGTCTGGATGATCTCGTTGATGCTTCCGGCACCGGTTTTCACCGTCGCCTGCACGGTGTCTACGGTCGCTTTCGAAACGAAACAGCCGAGCAGTCGGCCATTGTTGCCCTCCACGATCTGCACCACCTGCGCCATTGAGAAGTCGACCAGCGGTTTTTCCACGATGATGATACCGCCCGGTTCTTTCAAAAACGGCGTTTCGTTGAAGAAGCGAATGACTTCCGCCAGTTCATAATAGCCGACATATTGGTTCTTGTCGTCGAGCACCGGCGTGACATTGGTTTCGTTGCGTGCAAATACTTCCATCACGTCAAACCACGTCATGTTCGTACGGGCGAAGAAACCCTCCAATGCAAAACGGTAGTCGCCCGCCGTTTTCGTCAGGTCAAAGGTTTCGACGTCTTCACTGGCCAAACTGCCGATATACACGCCTTCTTCCGTTACCGGGAAGTGGGAAAATTCGACTTCAGCAAAAAAATCCTGCATGCTGCCCACCGTCTCACGGCTGTCGATCGGGCGGAAATCGCGGTTGATGAAATCCGTAATTTCACTCATGGTTCGTACTTTATGCATTGCAAAATAACCAATTTTGGCGCAACGGGCCGTCGTTTCCTTCGTAAATTTGTGCCGCCGTCACGCAATTAAACGCCATTATGACAAAACTTAGTGTCAATATCAACAAAATCGCCACCCTGCGGAACGCCCGCGGAGGCAATGTGCCCGACCTTTTGAAGGTCGCCGCCGATATCGAGCGGTTCGGTGCCCAGGGCATCACCGTCCATCCGCGGCCCGATGAGCGACACATCCGTTATCAGGATGCGCGCGACCTTAAGAAGGTTGTGTCCACCGAATTCAATATCGAAGGCAATCCGGACAAAAAGTTCATCGACCTCGTACTCGAAGTGCGTCCCGACCAGGTCACGCTTGTACCCGATCCGCCCGGGGCCATCACCTCGAACGCCGGTTGGGATACCCGCAAACACCGCGCCTTTCTCAGCGAAATGGTCGCCGAATTCAAACGAAATGGCATCCGTGTCTCGATTTTCGTCGACCCCGACCCCGATCAGGTGGAAGGAGCGGCGGAAACCGGCACCGATCGCGTAGAACTATATACGGAATCCTACGCCCATCAGTTTGGTCTGGGCAACCGCGAAGGCATCCGGCCGTATGTAGAAGCAGCCCATGCGGCGCAGCGCGTCGGGCTCGGACTCAACGCTGGTCACGACCTGAGTCTCGACAATGTGCAGTATTTCAAACAGCATATCCCCGGCCTGCTCGAGGTGTCGATCGGCCACGCACTGATTTCGGAAGCACTCTATTTCGGCCTCGACAACACCGTAAATATGTACCTGCAACGTTTGAAAGGGTAGGGCGTTCCCCTCGGCGGAAGACCCTCCGAGCCGGAACTCCCCACCGCCTCGGGTCGGGCTATCCGCTGTAGCTTTGCTCCGCGAAGCGGGTCGCAAAGGCTGCCGCTCCTATCCCTAACGCGGCGGTTCACAGTAGGCGCAGCTACTCTTACTACTAAACAATCACACGCTATGAACCTCCTCCATTCGAAAATAGAAGGCACCGGCCGTCCGCTCCTCATCCTGCACGGCTACCTCGGCATGTCCGACAACTGGAAATCACTCGCCCAACGCTTCGCCGCCGACGGTTTTCAGGTGCATGCCCTTGATTTGCGCAACCACGGTCGCAGTTTCCATTCCGATGAATTTACCTTTGACGCCATGGTGCAGGATGTGCTGGCCTATGCCGACGCCCACTCCCTGGCCCAGTTCGACATCATCGGCCATTCAATGGGAGGGAAGTTGGCCATGTTTTTGGCAACCACCCATCCCGATCGCATCGGCAGGCTCGTCGTGGCCGACATCGCCCCGCGGTATTACCGGCCGCACCACCAGGACATCATGGCCGGACTTAACGCCGTCGATTTTTCCCAAAAACCCGATCGCGCACAGGCCGAGGCCATGATTGAACCCCATATTCCCGATTTTGGTACCCGGCAGTTCATTATGAAAAGCCTGTATTGGGTCGAACCCGGACAACTCGGCTGGCGGTTCAACCTGCCCGTTTTCAACGAAAAAATCGACAACATCGGACAGGCGCTTCCTGACGACGCTACGTTCCAGGGGCCGACACTTTTCCTGAAAGGGGCCAATTCGCGCTACATCTCCGAACAGGATGTGGCCGATATCGGGCATCATTTCCCGGATTCCCAAATCGTCACCATCGCCAACGCCGGACACTGGCTGCATGCAGAGAACCCCAGAGACTTCTACGAAGCCTGCATCCGTTTTCTGAAGTAAATATTTAACTTTTTTTACGGTTTTCCCGTACCCCCGCTACCCCCGGAGGCGCTACCTTTAGACCTCAAAGGTTTTCAAAACCTTTGAGGTCTAAACCGCACGCCCACTCGAAAATTCGCCCGCAGCGGTTATGTCAAATTCGCTACATTAGCATCGAAATCAAGTTTTGTATCTATGCGTTTCCTGCTCAAACTTCTCCTCACTGCCGTCTTCATCATGGTCATCGGGCATTTCTTCCACCTGGTTGAGGTCCGCGATTCCAAAACAGCCATCATCGTCGCCCTGGTATTGGCCTTTCTTAACTCGATCGTAAAGCCGATACTGGTCATACTGACATTACCCGTAACGGTGGTGACACTCGGACTATTCCTGTTGATCATCAACGCCGCGATGGTCATGCTGACAGCCGAAATCGTCGGCCCCGCCTTCCATGTAAACGGTTGGACGTCGGCCCTGCTGTTCAGCCTGATGCTGTCGGTTTTCCAATACCTGGTGGAGAAGCTGATCAAGAAGAACGACAAATAGCACCCACCTCGCGCCTGCGTAATATGTAGTCGAATGGTGCGACGCTCGAAAAAATGTTGTACTTTTGCGCTCCGAAAATAAGACGCTAAAATACAGACAGATGAATATCACCCGTACCCATATCGACGCTTTGAACGCCGTGGTTACCATTGAATTGGAGAAGGCAGATTACGAGCCACAGGTTGAAAAAGTGTTGAAGAGTTATGTTAAAAACGCCAGTATTCCGGGCTTCCGTAAAGGTGCCGTCCCGATGAGCCTGGTGAAAAAGCAATACGGAAAGGCCGTCCTGGCAGAGGAAGTTAACAAACTGCTCCAGGAGAACCTGAACAAATACCTGACCGAAGAAAAACTCGATATCCTCGGCAATCCACTTCCGAAATTCAACGAGAACTTCACATGGGAAGACGAAACGTATTCATTCGACTTCGAATTGGGATTGTCTCCTGAATTCAACGTTGACCTCGGTGCCGCTAAAGGTGTCGTTCGCTATAAAATCACCGCCGACGACAAAATGCTCGACGAGCAGGTGCTGCGCATCCGTAAGCAATACGGCAAAATGAGCCAAAAAGAGGAGGTAGGCGCTGATGACGACCTGTCAGGTACGTTTACCAACACTGAAAAAGGAATCGAAAACCAGGCACGCTTCACCCTCGACGTTTTCAAAGACAAAAACACCGCGAAAGCGTTCATCGGGAAAAAAGTAGGCGACGTAGTCACGCTGAATACCAAAGGGCTGTTTCCGGATGACCACCAGTTGATGGAATACCTGAAAGTAAGCCACGACGATGTGCACGGACTCGACATCAACGTCGATTTCACCATTGAGTCGATTACGCATACAGAGCCGGCTGAACTGGATCAGGAGTTCTTCGACAAATTGTTCGGGGAAGGGAACGCCTCTTCCGTCGACGATATCAAAGCGCGTATCAAAGCGGACGCTGAAAACCAGTTCGAATCACAATCGAACCAGAAGTTCCTGAACGATGTGACCGAAGCATTGGTCGCTAACACGACTTTTGACCTTCCGGGCGACTTCCTCAAGAAGTGGTTGCAGCAGGCAGGCGAACAGCCGCTCACGGCCGCCCAGGCAGAAGAAGAATTTTCACGATCTGAAAAAGGACTCCGTTATCAATTGATCGAAGGCCGTATCATGGCACAACACAACCTGCAACTCACATTCGACGATCTGAAGTCGCACACTGCTGCCGTTATTCGTCGTCAGATGGCGCAGTTCGGACAAATGAATCCATCCGACGAAGATGTCGACGGAATCGTGGCGCGTGTGCTCTCCAACCAGGAGGAAGTACGCCGCCTGTCTGATCAGGTGATGGGTGAGAAAATGCTCAACCTCTACATCGAAAAGGTCGATGCCAAAGTAAAAGAAGTCACCTACGACCAGTTCGTAGCGGCTACCTACGGCGAGCACTAATCGGAAAATAGCTATCTTTGAGCGTCCGCGTCCCGGGCGCTCTTTTTTTTAATTGCTGTCGCCTTGTCAGTCCGTTTCGGATGGAATGCTTTTTGAGGACTTGCGGGGACTTCGTGAAAAAAAACAAAGAATCGAAGCAACCTTTTACCGATCATTTAACTCTTACCCACATGAACTACGGAAAAGAATTCAGGAAGTACGCCGTAAAACACCACGGTGTCAACTCTCTTTACTTTGACAAAATTACCGCGGCGATGACGCCCACCAATATGACGCCGTATATCATTGAGGAGCGTCAGATGAACATGACCGCCATGGACGTGTTCTCGCGCCTCATGATGGACCGCATCATCTTCCTCGGCACCGGTGTCGACGACCAGATCGCCAACATCATCCAGGCGCAGTTGCTCTTCCTCGAGAGCGTCGACGCGTCAAAAGACGTGCAGATCTACATCAATTCACCAGGCGGAAGCGTCTACGCGGGTCTTGGCATTTATGACACCATGCAGTACGTCCGTCCGGATGTCGCCACTATCTGTACGGGTATGGCCGCCTCTATGGGTGCCGTATTGCTTTGTGCGGGGGCAGCGGGCAAACGCTCGGCATTGCCGCATTCACGCGTCATGATCCACCAGCCATCAGGAGGCGCACAGGGCGTGGCTACCGATATGGAAATCAACCTGCGCGAAATGCTGAAACTGAAAGAAGAACTATACAAAATCATCGCCCAACACTCGGGTCAGTCGTACGACAAAGTACACGCCGACAGTGAGCGCGATTACTGGATGAAAGCCGATGAAGCCAAAGAATACGGCATGATCGACGAAGTCCTGAGACGATAAATCCAGGTTCTGGTCAACGGTTTACAAGGAACGTTTTTATAACACTCGCTCCCCAATTAGAACCCTCAACCCGGAACCCTCAACTGAAAAAGAATGGCGAAAGAAGTATTGGAATGTTCGTTCTGCGGAAGGAAAAAGCCTGAAACCAACCTGCTCATCGCGGGTATCAATGCCCATATCTGCGACTCCTGCATCGAGCAGGCGCATGGCATTGTCATTGAAGAACTGAAGTCCCGCGGCGGGACAAAAACCAACGGCGACCTGGTGCTGCGAAAGCCCAAGGAAATCCGTACGTTCCTTGATCAGTATGTGATCGGACAGGAGCAAACGAAAAAAGTACTTTCGGTAGCGGTTTACAACCACTACAAACGACTGACGCAGGCACCGTCTGCCGACGACGTCGAAATCGAAAAGAGCAACATCCTGATGGTCGGGCAAACCGGCACAGGGAAAACGCTCGTCGCCAAGACCATCGCCCGCATGCTCGACGTGCCTTTGGCGATTGTCGATGCCACCGTGCTCACCGAAGCCGGATACGTGGGCGAAGATGTCGAAAGCATCCTCACGCGCCTGCTACAGGCGGCCGACTATGACGTTGCCAAGGCCGAGCGGGGTATCGTCTTCATCGACGAAATCGACAAAATTGCCCGCAAAAGCGACAACCCATCCATCACCCGTGATGTATCAGGCGAAGGCGTACAGCAGGCGATGCTGAAACTGCTTGAAGGAACTGTCGTGAACGTACCACCAAAAGGCGGACGAAAGCACCCCGACCAGAAGTTCGTAGAGGTGAATACCCAAAACATCCTTTTCATCGCAGGCGGCGCTTTCGATGGCATCGACCGCATCATCTCCAAACGACTGAACCGTCAGGCGGTGGGATATGCGACGTCGCGTAGCAACGACCATATCGATAAAGACAACCTGTTGCAGTATATCACGCCGCGTGACGTACGTGATTTCGGACTCATCCCTGAAATCATCGGCCGACTGCCCGTCCTTACGCACATGGATCCACTCGACCGCGAGGCACTGCGTGCCATCCTGACCGAACCGAAGAACGCGTTGCTGAAACAATACGAGAAATTGTTCTCAATGGACGGCATCCAGTTTTCCATCACACCCGATGCACTCGACTTTATCGTAGACAAAGCACTTGAGTACAAACTCGGCGCTCGTGGACTCCGTTCTCTCTGCGAGGCCATCCTCACCGATGCGATGTACGACCTACCGGGCACCGACGAGAAAACACTCGACATCGATGTTAAGTACGCGAAGGAAACGCTCGACAAAAACCTGCTGAAGCGACTTGAGATTGCCTCATAAAAAAAAGAACCCGGTTATGCCGGGTTTTTTATTTGTATTTCAGGGGAAGATAAACCACTTTCTTCGTCTCAAAAAAATCCTCTTCGAAAAACCCGGGAATCGGGTATTCCACCGCTTTCGGAAAATCCCGCAATTCTGCTGAAAGATCGCCGCCTTTCAAATACAGGATGCCGTTGGGTAACGCGTGCCGGCTGTCTTTCTTTACCTTACCACGCACCCACGCCACAAAATCGGGCATATTCGTCACCGCACGGCTCACGATGAAGTCATACGACGCGGTCACGTTCTCGGCCCGCAATTGTTCCGCTTTTATGTTCTGCAAACCCAACGCATCGGCCACGGCCTGCACCACGCGTATCTTTTTCCCGATGACGTCGATCAGGTGAAAACGGGTCTCCGGAAAAAGGATTGCCAGCGGGATTCCCGGGAAACCACCACCCGTCCCTACGTCTAACACTGCGCTGCCCGGAAGGAAGGATTGCACACGGGCAATTGCCATCGAATGCAGCACGTGCCGCGTATACAGCTCCTCAATATCTTTGCGTGAAATCACATTGATTTTCGCATTCCAGTCGGCATACAAGGGGCCGAGTTGGGCGAATTGTTCGCGCTGCAACGGGGTCAGGTCGGGGAAGTAGTGAAGGAGGCGCTCCATTCCTTTATTTTTCACAAAAGTACAGAAATAGCCGCCGTTTTTTGCCGTTTTTGCACTGGTTTCCGCGGGCATAAAGTTGTAACTTTGGCGCGGACGTAACTACAACAAAATGACAACAGCAACCACTACAAAGAATCCGTTATCCGATCGTATCAACGAGCTCCAGACGTCGCAGACGCTCGCTATGGCGGCGTTGGCCCGCGAGCTCAAGGCACAGGGCAAAGACATTATCAGCCTCAGCCTCGGGGAACCGGATTTCAATACGCCCGATTTCATCAAAGAGGCCGCCAAAAAGGCCATCGACGAGAACTATTCGACCTATCCACCCGTTGATGGGTACGCCGAACTGAAAGAGGCCATCTGCCGGAAATTCAAACGCGATAATCATCTCGACTACAAACCGGCGAACATCGTCGTTTCCACCGGCGCCAAGCAATCGCTTTACAACGTGGCCCAGGCCATGATCAATCCCGGCGACGAGGTCATTCTTCCGGCGCCCTATTGGGTGAGCTACTACGAAATCATCCGCATGGCAGGCGGTATCCCGGTTGAGGTGCCTACGTCAGTAGAAACCGATTTCAAGATCACCGCCCAGCAACTCGAACAGGCCATCACGCCCAAAACCAAGATGGTGTGGTATTCGTCGCCCTGCAACCCGTCCGGTTCGGTCTACAGCCGCGACGAACTGGTGGCATTGGCAAACGTTCTCGAAAACCACCCGGATATCTACATCGTATCCGACGAAATCTACGAACACATCAACTTTACCGGTACCTACAGCAGCATCGCATCCATCCCCGGCATGTTCGATCGCACCATCACCGTAAACGGCGTGGCCAAAGCCTTCGCCATGACAGGCTGGCGTATCGGCTACATCGGTGCACCCGAGTTCATCGCGAAAGCCTGCACCAAAATGCAGGGGCAGGTGACCAGCGGCGCCAATTCCATCGCGCAGCGCGCCACCATCGCCGCAGTAGAAGCCGATCCGGTCGTATTGAAAGGCATGGTCGACGCCTTCCACCGCCGTCGCGACCTGGTGTCGGGCCTGATCCAGGAGATTCCCGGCTTCAAATGCAACATCCCGGAAGGCGCGTTCTACGTCTTCCCCGACGTCTCGTTTTATTTCGGTAAAACACTGCGCGGAAAAGAAATCGCCAACGCCGACGACTTCTCAATGTACCTCCTTGCCGAGGCCAACGTCGCGACCGTAACGGGCGATGCCTTCGGAAACCCGAACTGCATCCGTCTTTCCTATGCCACCAGCGACGAATTGCTCGTCGAGGCGCTGCGCCGCATCCGCGAAGCCGTCAGCTAAGGAAGTAAAAGAATGTGGGCGTGCCCCTGCGGGTCGGGCTCTCCGCACTCGCTATGCCCTCCGCAGGCTGCGGGCATGAGCTCAAACAATCGCTCCGATCCCTCACGCGGTAGCTTCGGCGCCGGAAATAGCGGTGGGTATTTGACCTTTAAAACACACAACACCACATGAAGAAGATTCTACTCCTCGGCTCGGGCGAACTGGGCAAAGAATTCGTCATCGCCGCCCAGCGGATCGGGCAATATGTCATTGCGGTCGACAGTTACGAGAACGCGCCGGCTATGCAGGTCGCACATGCCTACGAGGTAATCAATATGCTCGACGGGGCCGAACTTGATCGCATCGTCGCCAAACACCAACCTGATTATATCGTCCCCGAAATCGAGGCCATCCGTACCGAACGGTTTTATGACTATGAAGCCCAGGGCATCACGGTTGTGCCTTCCGCGAAAGCGGCGAATTTCACCATGAACCGCAAAGCGATCCGCGACCTGGCCGCCAAAGAACTCGGACTCAAGACGGCTTCCTATCGCTACGCCACCTCGGCAACCGAATTGCAGGAGGCGGTGGCGGAAGTCGGTATTCCCTGCGTGGTAAAGCCTTTGATGTCTTCCTCCGGAAAAGGACAATCGACTATAAAATCCGCCGATGACATCGAAAAAGCCTGGCAATACGCCGTCGAAGGTTCGCGTGGCGATGTCGTTGAAGTAATCGTCGAGGCATTCGTGAAGTTCAACTCAGAAATTACCCTGTTGACCGTCACCCAGAAAAACGGCCCGACGCTGTTCTGTGCGCCGATCGGCCACCGGCAGGAGCGGGGCGATTACCAGGAAAGCTGGCAGCCCGCGCTGGTTTCCGACAAAGATTTATACGTCGCACAGGATATGGCCGAAAAAGTAACCGAAGCCCTTGGCGGCGCCGGTTTGTTTGGTGTCGAGTTCTTCCTGGCCGATGACGGAGTATATTTCTCCGAACTGTCACCACGACCCCACGACACGGGCATGGTAACACTGGCCGGTACCCAGAATTTTTCCGAATTTGAATTGCACCTGCGCGCCATCCTGGGGCTTCCGATCGCCGGTATCGCACTCGAGAAAGTAGGCGCAAGTGCGGTAATCCTGGCCTCCGGGCATTCCGAAAAACCCGAATACAAAGGCATCGAAGCCATTGCGGCCCTTCCCAAAACCGACTTCCGGATTTTCGGCAAACCCACCACACGGCCCTATCGCCGGATGGGCGTGGCGTTGGTTTCCGACACCCTGGATACGCCGGTAGAAGAGGTCATCGAAAAAGCCAAGGCTGCCGCGGCACTCGTGACGGTCATCGGAGATTAAGCGGGAATCCGTACTTTTGCGGCTGAACCAACAGCAACCCACATGAAAGCATATGTATTTCCGGGCCAGGGTGCCCAGTTCACCGGAATGGGAAAGGAACTATACGAAACCTCGCCACTTGCCCGTGAACTTTTCGAGAAAGCCAACGATATCCTCGGCTTCCGCATCACCGATATCATGTTCGAAGGCACGGCCGAGCAACTCAAGGAAACAAAGGTGACCCAGCCGGCCGTCTTCCTGCATTCGGTTATCCTCGCCAAAACACTCGGCGATTTCCAACCCGATATGGTAGCCGGTCACTCGCTGGGCGAATTCTCGGCGCTCGTGGCCAACGGTACGCTTTCTTTCGAAGATGCCCTCCTTTTGGTCTCCAAGCGGGCGATGGCCATGCAAAAAGCCTGTGAAATTACGCCCTCCACCATGGCCGCTGTGCTCGGACTCGACGATAAAACCGTTGAGGATGTTTGCGCGTCGATTGACGGCGTAGTAGTCGCAGCCAACTATAACTGCCCCGGTCAGCTCGTTATTTCGGGCGAAACGACGGCGGTCGAGAAAGCCTGTGAAGCGTTGAAGGCCGCAGGAGCCAAACGGGCCCTGTTGCTTCCGGTAGGCGGTGCGTTCCACTCACCTATGATGGAACCGGCGCGGGAAGAACTGGCCGCTGCCATCGAAGCAACGACATTCCATACACCCTCTTGTCCGGTCTACCAGAATGTAACGGCAAGTGCGGTATCAGACCCAAACGAAATCAAGAAAAACCTGATCGTCCAATTGACGGCGCCGGTGCGGTGGACGCAGTCGGTGCAACAAATGGTGGCCGACGGCGCGACGCTCTTCACGGAGGTCGGACCGGGTAAGGTGCTCACCGGACTCATCGGGAAAATAGACAACACCGTGGCAACCGCCAACGCGTAAAAGGAACCGTCTCGAGAGAGGCGGTTTTTTTTTTGGAGAGAGAGGTGAGGGAAGAGAGGAAAGAGGGAAGAGGAGAAGGGTATTCTGGCGCCTTCTTAACTCCGGACTTTCTGCTCCCACTGCCACGCCGACGCAATAGCTTCGTCAAGCGAATGGCGGGCCGTCCAGCCCAGCACGTCGCGGGCTTTCGAGGTATCGGCGTAAGCTTCGGTGACATCGCCTTCCCGACGGGGTACGATCTTGTAAGGAAGTTTTTTTCCGGAAACGGTTTCGAATGATTGGATGACTTCCAGCACCGAACTTCCTTTTCCCGTGCCTAAATTGAAAACCTCCACCTTTTCGGTGTTGTGTTTTTCCAACAACCGTTGCAGTGCGGTGACGTGGGCTTCGGCCAAGTCGACGACATGAATGTAGTCCCTTACGCATGTGCCGTCCGAAGTAGGGTAATCGTTGCCAAAAACCGACAACTCCGCCCGAAGTCCCATCGCGGTTTGCGTAATGAAGGGCACGAGGTTTTGGGGCACGCCCAAGGGCAATTCGCCTATCGCGGCCGACGGATGCGCGCCTATCGGGTTGAAATAGCGCAGGAGGATGGCGTTCAAATGGGTTGCTTTGGCCGTATCGCGGATGATTTCTTCGCCGATTTGCTTGGTGTTGCCATACGGAGACAAGGCGGGTTGCACTGGCGCATCTTCCGTTATCGGCATTCGGGTCGCCTGTCCGTAAACGGTGCAGGATGAGCTGAAGATAAAGGGCGCGGTTTCTTTTTGAGTCAGTTCCTGTAAAAGATAAACCAGGGCTCCGACGTTGTTTTCGTAATACAACAAGGGCTTTTCAACGCTTTCACCCACGGCTTTCGACGCCGCAAAATGGATGATACCTGAGATGTCGTGTCTTTCAAACAAGGCTTTTACCGCGGCTTTGTCGCGCAGGTCGAGTTGTTCGAACACAGGCCGGCGTCCGGTGATGCTTTGGATGCCGTCCAGCACGGTTTCCGACGAATTCGAAAGATTGTCGACAATGATAACGTCGAATCCTTTTTCCTGTAAGGCAACAACGGTATGTGAGCCGATAAAGCCCAAGCCGCCAGTAACTAAAATACCCATAATCAGTGCTTAAGTAGGTAACGCGTCACCAGAAAGGCCACCGCGAAAACCACCACGAAGATAAGCAGCTGTTTGATCAGCGGGCCTTTTTCCCTACCAGTTGTTTCCTTCGGTGTCATTATCCCAGAAACGCAATCACGGTTGAGGTGATATAGGCCATCTGCTCATCGTCGATTTCGGTGTGCATCGGAAGTGAAATCACTTCTTTTACCAACTGGTTCGTCACCGGGAAATCTTCTTCCTTATAACGCGCATCGGCATAGGCTTTCTGGCTATGAAGCGGAATCGGGTAGTAGATCGCACACGGAATACCTTTTTCCACCAGATGCTGCATCAGCGCATCGCGGTCAGCGTCGATGATCCGAAGGGTGTATTGGTGGAATACGTGGTCGTCGCCGTTTTCGTCAAACGCCGGTGTCACGATTTTCGGATGTCCGGCAAAGGCCTTGTTATATGCCGCCGCCGCTTTCCGTCGTGCGGCGTTGTAGGCGTCGAGTTTGGGAAGTTTTACGTTGAGTACGCCAGCCTGGATGCTGTCGAGGCGCGAATTGACGCCCACCACATCATGGTGATAGCGCACATACATGCCGTGGTTCGCGATGCCGCGGATGGCATGGGCGAGGGCATCATCGTTGGTGAAGATGGCTCCACCGTCGCCGTAGCAACCGAGGTTCTTGGAAGGGAAGAACGACGTAGCGGCTACGTGTCCGATAGCACCCGCCCGGAATTTTTGTCCTTTGTAGGTACACATCGCCCCAATCGCCTGCGCGTTGTCTTCGATTACGAACAGGTTGTGTTCGGCAGCCAGGTCCATAATCGCTTCGATGTTGGCAGCACGACCGAAAAGGTGTACTGGCACGATGGCCTTCGTTTTCGGCGTAATCGCTTTCCGGATGGCGTCGATGGAAATGTTCATCGAGTCTTCCTCTACATCCACCAAAACCGGCGTCAATTGCAACAGGGCAATCACTTCAACGGTAGCGGCGAAGGTGAAGTCGGCCGTAATGACCTCGTCACCCGGTTGCAGGCCGAGGCCCATCATCGCGATCTGAAGGGCATCGGTTCCGTTGGCGCACGGGATGACGTGCTTCACGCCCAGGTAGTGTTCAAGGTTCTTCTGGAACTCTTGCACAAGGGGTCCGTTGATGTAGGTCGTCGTGTCGAGTACTTGTTGGATCGCGGCATCGACATCCGCTTTTATGTGGTCGTACTGCGTTTTGAGGTCGACCATTTGCAATTTTCTCATCGAAGTAGGTTTTAGGTTGCGGATGCATCCGCGAAAGCGCCACAAAAATAGCGATTTGCCGCCTGATGCCAATGCGATATCTGCAAAAGAGCCGTATTTTAGCGGCACAAATTCCGTCGATGTTTTTCCTTTATAACGTGTTGATGCATACCGTTGCCGCCCTTCTGCCGGTGGTGGCGTTGTTCAGTCGCAAGATGCGGTTGTTCGTCGACGGGCGCAGGCAAACTTTTTCGCGTCTGGAGGCGGCACTTTCCTCCCAACGACCTACGATCTGGTTCCACGCGGCGTCACTGGGCGAATACGAACAAGGACTTCCGGTGATGGAGCGTATGAAAGAACGGTTTCCGAACCACGCATTCGTGCTCACCTTTTTCTCGCCATCGGGTTATGAAGTGCGGAAAAACAACACGGTAGCCGACGTGACGGTTTACCTTCCGCTCGACACAAAACGAAACGTAAAGCGCTTCCTCGACATCGTGCGTCCCGAGCAGGTGTTTTTCATCAAATATGAGTTTTGGCCGAACTACCTCGCCGCCCTTCGCAAACGCGGAACCCCAACCTATCTTATTTCGGGCATTTTTAGGGACAATCAGGTGTTTTTCAAATGGTACGGCGGCTTCTATCGGCGCGCGCTGGATGCGTTTACCCATTTCTTCGTGCAGCATTCGCGTGCAAAAGAATTGCTGGAGTCAATCGGCAAACGAAACGTAACCGTCTCGGGTGACACCCGTTTCGACCGTGTGGCAGCGATACTCGAAAAGGATAACCGACTTGATTTTATGGAAGCGTTCCTTGACGGAAAAACCGCGATCGTGGTCGGGAGTTCGTGGCCGAAAGACGAAGCCTTGTTGGCGTATTATATAAACGCCTCGGGGCATGACGTGCGGTTCATCATCGCGCCACACAACATCAAGCCGGAGCAGGTGGCGAAATTGCGGGCCTCTCTGCAAAAACCGACGGTGCTGTTTTCGGAGAAAGAAGGGAAAACACTCTCCGATTTTTCCGTCTTCATCGTGGATACCATCGGCATCTTGACCAAAATATACAGCTATGCCGATATTGCGTATGTGGGTGGCGGTTTCGGAAACCCCGGGGTGCACAACCTGCTGGAGCCGGCGACCTTTGGCGTGCCGATCGTGCACGGACCGAATTACGCACATTTCGCTGAGGCGACGGCACTTGTAGAGATGGGGGCCTGCGCCGTTATTGAAGATGCCCCGTCGCTGGCTTTGGCGTTCGACACGCTGATTACCGATAGTTCCATCCGCGCGGACAAGGGGCACATCGCGCAGACGTTCGTGCAGATGAACCGCCACGCCGTTGACCGAATTATGACCTATTTCACATGATTACCTTCCGTCCCATACAAAAAACAGACATACCGGATGTGGTTCGGATGATGGTCGATTTTTATGCCATCGATGGCTACCCGATCGACACGGCCCATTCCACAAAATTGTGGGCACAGTTCGTCGAAAAACCGGATGCCGGGCGCGCGTGGCTCGTGTCATATAACGGAATCACCGCAGGATATCTGGTGTTAACGTTCATTTTCAGCTTTGAATACGGCGGTACCGTGGGCATCGTGGATGAGCTGTATATAAAGGATGTTTTCCGCGGACACGGAATCGGAAAAGCCGCAATTGCCTTCGCGCAGGAGGTGGCCGTCGACCTCGGGCTCCGCACGCTCTACCTCGAAGTCGAACCCCATAATGAAGTGGCCATACGCCTCTATCGGAACGCCGGTTTCCTTGAACACAAACGCGCCTCGATGCGCTTCCCTATTAATACTCCTTCCTCATGAAAGTACTGTTTCGTTTATTACTGCTTTTTGTTACCGTTTCCGTCAGCGCCCAACAGGGTGGCATGTGGATTCCGTCATTGCTTGACGGTTTCAACGAAAAGGAAATGAAATCGCTCGGCATGAAAATGTCGGTCAAAGACATTTATGACGTCAATCGTTCCAGCCTCAAAGACGCGGTGCCCCAATTTGATGGAGGCTGTACGTCGGAGGTGATTTCTCCAAAGGGACTGCTGCTCACCAACCACCACTGCGGTTTCGACGCAATCCAGTCGCACTCGACGGTCGACCACGATTACCTCACCGATGGCTTTTGGGCGTATAAAATGGAAGACGAGTTGCCGAACCCCGGCATGGTCGTGATGTTCGTAGTAAAAATCGAAGATGTCACTGCGCAGGTGCTGGACGGTACCGCCGGATTGAGTGAGGCGGATAAGCAGAAGAAAATCCAGGAGAACATCGCGGCTACGACCAAGAGTTTCCCTAAGGAAGCGTGGCAGGAAAACAAGATCCGCACGTTTTACGATGGCAACCAATACATCCTCTTCGTAACCGAGACCTTCCGCGACATCCGGTTGGTCGGCACGCCGCCTTCATCGATTGGGAAGTTCGGATCCGACACCGATAACTGGGTGTGGCCGCGGCATACAGGCGATTTTTCGCTGTTCCGGATTTATGCAGGAAAAGACAACCATCCGGCGGACTATTCGGCGGATAATGTTCCGTATACCCCCAAACACTACCTGCCGGTATCGATGGACGGTGTGAAAGAGGGCGATTTCACCATGGTGCTCGGTTATCCGGGGCGCACCACCGAGTACCTCCCTTCCGTAGCAGTCGCCCAGATCGTAAACGACCTAGATCCAGCCAAGATCGAAGTGCGCGACAAGGCATTGAAAGTAGTCGATGGGTTCATGCGAAAAGACAACGCCATCAAGATACAGTATGCGGCGAAGTACGCGTCGATTGCCAACTATTGGAAGAAATGGCAGGGCGAGGTGCTCGGACTTAAGAAGTCGGATGCCGTAAAAAAGAAGCAGCAACAGGAGGCGGCGTTTACCCAGCGTTTGACAGAGAAAGGCAAACAGGCGGAATATGGCAACCTGCTGCCGGATCTTGCCAAGAATTATGCGGAATTTGCACCGTATGCATTGGCGCGGGATTACTTTACGGAAATCGCGCTTCGCAATACCGAATTGCTGAGTGTGGCCTATAAGATGTACCAGCTTGAGCAGTTGCTGAACACCAAGGGTGAAGCGGCCTTTGAGGCGCGACGCACCGAGTTGACGACCGGACTGGGTGAATTCTATAAAGATTTCAATCCGGAAGTAGACCGGAACGTAGCCGCGCAGTTGATGCAATTGTACCTGACCAAATATCCAAAGGCCTTTCTTCCGGCCGGAATGGAGAACGTAAATGCAAATGACCTGGTAGCGGATGTCTATTCGCGTTCGCAATTGACGAGCTTTGACGGAGCCAAGAAACTGTTGGAGGGTACGTCGAAAGAAGTGTTGGAAAAACTGCATGCTGACCCTGCATTCGCCGTCCTGGCGAAAATGGCGGATAGTTATGTGAAGCAGGTAGCGCCTAAATATGAGGAAATCAACCTGCGGATCATCGGCCTGCAGCGCACCTATATGAAGGCGCAGATCGAAATGAACGAAGGGAGGAAACTCTTCCCGGATGCCAACAGCACCCTCCGCGTCACGTATGGGAAAGTCAAAGGGTATGAGCCGAGGGATGCCGTTTCCTATGGCGCGATGACCTATTTGGATGGCGTCATCGAAAAGTATATTCCGGGGGATTATGAGTTTGATGTGCCGAAGAAGCTACTTGAGTTATACGAACGCAAAGACTACGGTCCGTATGGAGTGAAAGGGAAGATGCCTGTTGCCTTTATAGGCACGAACCACACCACCGGCGGAAACTCCGGAAGTCCGGCCGTCGACGCCCGTGGTAACCTGATTGGACTGAACTTTGACCGGGTTTGGGAAGGCACGATGAGTGATGTGTATTATGACCCCTCTATTTGCCGGAATATCATGGTGGATATCCGCTATGTGCTCTTCATCATCGATAAATTTGCGGGAGCAAAAAATTTAATTGATGAAATGAAGTTGGTGCATCCAAAATAAAAAGATATTGATAATGAGTGGGTTGGATGTATTTCCCGAAGAACTGTTATAGGGAAGTTAAAAAAAATCCCCATTAAGACGAATTTGGCACGGTGTTTGTTACCTGGTGCTCGGACGAACGATAGAGGTTTCGAAAAAAGTTGAAAAAATAATTTTAACGAATTGAAAAATTTTTATCTTTGCCACGAATTAATAATTAACCTTTTATATTTAAGTAAGATGAAAAAAGTAATTTTGAGCGTTATCGCTATCGCTGCTCTGACTGTTGTTTCTTGCAAGAAAGAAGCTGAAAACACTGAAGCTGCTGCTGACACTACTGCTGTAGCTCCTGAGGCTCCTGCTGACACTACAGCTGCTCCTGCTGCTGACACTACAGCTGCTGCTGCTGATACTACTGCTGCTCCTGCTGAAGCTGCTAAGAAGTAATTAGCACCCGCTAATAAAAACAAAGCTCCGCATTGCGGGGCTTTTTTTTTGGGCTTTACCCAGGGAAAAGAAGGGAGGTGTTTGAAAAGTCGAGCGTTTCGGCAAGTGGCGCCGTCTTGCGTACTTCGTCGCAGGCTTTTTGTAAAAGCAACTCAGTAGTGAACTTACGGCTTGTTGCCAGGACCTCGCCGTCGAGCACAATGCGAAATAGGAACTTTCCGCCGGCCGCCTTCGCCGTTTCAAATTGGGTTTGCTCCAACTGCTGCGCCAGCCGCGCAATACCCGCTTCGCACGCCTCTTTCGATTCGTATCCGAGGCTACTCAGGATCACTTTTCCTTTCCGCGACGTAAATTCGAATTTGTAGTCTCCGTTTAGTTTGGTGCTAATGACAAACGCGCCCATATCAGAAATAAAAAAAGCCCCAGTAGTTGGGGCTTGTGCTGTACTCAAGGTGGGACTTGAACCCACACGGACATTGCTGTCCACTGGATTTTAAGTCCAGCGTGTCTACCGATTCCACCACTCGAGCAAATAGGTAGAATTTGAGCGAAAAACGGGATTCGAACCCGCGACCTCCACCTTGGCAAGGTGGCGCTCTACCAACTGAGCTATTTTCGCATGATGTAAAAGAACGTGCAACCCTGTGATTGCGGAGGCAAATTTAATACTAAAATCGGATAGTGCAAGGTTTTTTGCTAAAAAATGCACGATTGATTTGTAAGTCATTCTCGCTCAAACCAAAGCCAATACCAGGCTTGGTTTCTTTCTTATTTCTTCACCAGCATCCGGCGAATCTCGTTCAGTTTCATCAACGCTTCAACCGGCGTTAGGGTATTGATATCAAGATTCACAATCTCATCACGAATCTCCTCCAACAGCGGATCGTCAAGGTTAAAGAAGCTCAATTGCATTTCTTCCTTTTCACTCCGGATGCCGTTCAGCGCGTCACCTGAATGGTTCTTTTCGAGTTTCTTGAGGAGTTTCTGCGCCTTTGCCACTACCGTTTGCGGCATGCCGGCCATACGCGCCACATGGATACCGAAGCTGTGGGCGCTGCCGCCTTCTATCAGTTTCCGTAAGAACAACACATTGTCTTTCAGTTCTTTGACCGATACGTTGAAGTTGCGGATCCGCGGCAAAATATCCGTCATCTCATTCAACTCGTGGTAATGCGTCGCAAACAGCGTTTTCGGTCGTCCGGGGTGCTCGTGCAGGTATTCGGCAATGGCCCACGCAATCGAAATGCCATCGTAGGTGCTGGTACCCCGTCCGATTTCATCGAGCAACACCAGACTACGGTCCGAGAGGTTGTTGAGGATCGACGCCGTTTCGTTCATCTCGACCATAAATGTCGATTCGCCCATCGAGATGTTGTCGGAGGCACCTACCCGCGTGAAAATTTTGTCCACCATGCCCATGCGTACCTCGTCTGCCGGAACGAAGCATCCCATCTGGGCCAACAGCACAATCAGCGCCGTCTGTCGCAGTATGGCGGATTTACCCGACATGTTCGGTCCGGTAATCATGATGATCTGCTGCGCCTCGCGGTCAAGAAACACATCGTTACTGATGTACGAGGTGCCGACCGGAAGTTGTTTTTCGATCACCGGGTGCCGGCCTCCTTTGATTTCGAGTTCGAACGAATCGTCTATCAACGGCTCGGTATAGTGCTGGTCAAGGGCCAACTGGGCAAACGACGCCAGACAGTCGAGTTGCGCGATGAGGTGGGCGTTGAGTTGCACGGGTTTGATGTACGTAGCAATCCAATGCACTAATTGCTCGAACAGCTCGGTTTCGAGTTTGTGGATTTTTTCCTCCGCCCCGAGTATCTTCGTTTCATATTCCTTCAGTTCCTCGGTGATGTAGCGCTCGGCATTCACCAGGGTTTGCTTGCGGATCCATTCGGTTGGGACTTTATCTTTATGCGTGTTCCGGACTTCAATATAGTAACCGAATACGTTGTTGAATGAAATCTTGAGCGAGGCGATGCCCGTGCGTTCTGCTTCCCGGCTTTCGATCCGTTCGAGCACCTCCTTGCCGGATGTGGAAATCGAGCGGAGTTCGTCAAGGTCCGGATGTACGCCCGCCGCGATGGCATTTCCTTTTGCAATGGCTACCGGCGCGTCCGGATGCAGGGTAGCGCGTATCTTCTCCCGCAGCAATTCGCATCCGTGTAAATTGTCGCCCATAAAACGAAGCGCCTCATTCCCGCTTTTCAGCGCCATTTCCTTGATAGGGAGGATAGCGTCGAGTGAATCACAAAGGTAGATGACTTCCCGTGGACTCACTTTCCCGGTTGCCAATTTCGAGATCAGTCGCTCCAGATCCGAAATGAGCCGGATCTGTTGCTGCAACGCCCGGAGCGTGTCGGGCTGTTCCTTGAAATACCGCACCACGGCATGTCGTTCCCGTATTTTCACGATGTCTTTCAAAGGAAGCGCCAGCCAGCGTTTCAGCAGGCGTCCGCCCATAGGCGACAGCGTCCGGTCGATGACGTCGAGCAGGGTGACCGCGTTTGGATTGGTGCTGCCATACAGCTCGAGGTTGCGGATGGTGAAACGATCCATCCAAACATAGGCATCCTCTGCGATGCGCTGTAAAGCGGAAATATGTTGCAGGCGGTCGTGGCGCGTCTCCGATAAATAATACAGGATGGCACCCGAGGCAACGATGCCGTCGGAAAGGTCATCCACGCCAAAACCCTTCAGGGAATTCGTCTTGAAATGCCGGGTAAGGGTCTCTACCGCGTAGTCGTCTTTGTACACCCAATCTTCGAGGAAAAACAGATGGTGGTCGTCGCCAAACGCCTCGCGAAACGCAGATTTACATTGTTTAGGGACGAGGATTTCGCTCGGACTGAAATTCCGGAGGAGCTTGTCGATATAGTCCGGGGTGCCCTGTGCAGTCAGGAATTCGCCGGTGGTGACATCCAGAAAAGCGACGCCGAGTTGTTTCTTTCCAAAACTCACCGACGCCAGGAAGTTGTTCGATTTCGACTGCAATACCTCGTCATTGAACGCCACACCCGGTGTGACCAATTCCGTAACGCCGCGCTTGACGATTGTTTTGGTCATTTTGGGATCCTCCAATTGGTCGCAGATGGCGACACGGAGTCCGGCTTTTACCAGTTTGGGGAGATAGGTGTTCAGGGAATGATGCGGAAACCCGGCCAGTGCCGTCTCACTTTCGCTTCCGTTCCCCCGTTTTGTCAGGATGATACCGAGGATGCGCGAGGCCCGGATGGCATCTTCTCCAAAGGTTTCGTAAAAATCGCCCACGCGAAACAAGAGGCAGGCATCGGGATACTTGGCCTTGATCTCGTTATACTGCTTCATCAGGGGCGTTTCTTTCGCGGCTTTTTCCTTTGCTGACAAATCGTTGGTTTTTTGGATGACGGTACGGGAACCGCGAATTTAAGTAATTTACAGTGTATGTATTAGCGCCAAAATTTAAAATTTATTTATGAAAAAAACCCCGCAGCCATTGGCAAATATTGCTACATTTGCTCAAACCAATTTATTATTCACCACATGAAAAAGAATATTTTTCTTTTATCCGTTCTGTCGGTTTTTGCCCTGACAACGGCTTCTGCACAGGAGTCCAGCAAGAAAACCGTCACAAAAAAACAAGCCAATACAACAGTAGAGGCGCCTAAACCGGCGGTTACAGGTCCTGGCATCGTTTTCGAAAACGAAACCATCGACTACGGAACAATCGAGTTCAAGGCAGATGGCAAGCGCGAGTTCGTGTTCACTAACAACGGAACCGAGCCGCTGATCATCAAAAATGCACAAGGCTCTTGCGGCTGTACCGTTCCGACGTGGCCAAAAGACCCAATCGCTCCAGGCGCGAAAGGTGTAATCGGTGTGAAATATGCTACGGAAAGAGTAGGATCGTTCACCAAAACCGTTACCCTTACGACCAATGCTTCTGAAACACCAAAAGTGTTGACAATCAAAGGAACCGTAAAGCCTGATCCAAACGCAGCGCAACCAGCTCCGGCTGCTGCACCTGCTACAAAAAGCTAATACGTTTATCAACGTGTGAAATGAAAGCTTCCGAAAGGAGGCTTTTTTTGTAAACGATGCGAAAACTCGAAAATGACGAACTCGGCCGAAAGTCGCCGGATGAATTCCGCCATGCGGGAAAAAACACCGCTTATTCTGGTGCTCGACGATGTGCGAAGCGCCTTAAATGTAGGATCTGTTTTTCGGACGGCCGATGCCTTTATCGTTGAGAAAATCATCCTGTGCGGAATTACGGCAACGCCACCCAATAAGGAAATCAACAAAACGGCCCTCGGCGCGACCGAAACCGTAGCGTGGGAGTATCGGGAGGACATCCTGGAAACCCTCGCGGAACTTCAGGCGGCCGGTGTCAAAACCTACGCCGTTGAGCAGGCGGAGGGCGCAACGATGCTCGATACCTTTCATCCAGAACCGGATACGACCTATGCGTTGGTATTCGGCAACGAGGTGTTTGGTGTGTCACAAGAAGCCGTGAATGCCTGCGGCCAATGTCTTGAAATTCCGCAATCGGGCACTAAACACTCGTTAAATATCGCGGTCAGTGTGGGGGTCGTAGTATGGGATATCTGTTCTAAATGGAAAGTCGGTATATGAGAAAAATTGCGGGATGGGGCGTACTGCTCCTGATGTATGGGTTCCTTCAGGCACAGAATGTAGCACCGGTGTTGCACGCTACGGGCAATCAGGAGTATTGTCCAGGCAGCGCCTTGCCCATCGTCACCAGCATGACCATTACCGATCCGGATGATACCGCCACCGACGCGATTTACATCCAGATTTCGCAGGGATATGTGCAAGGACAGGACGTGCTGTCGCTTACCGGAACCCACCCGGGGATCGTACCCTCATGGGATCCGCTTGCGGGGAAACTTACCTTGAAGAACCCGGCAGGCACGCCTGTATCGTATACCGACTTCATCGCGGCCATCGAGGATGTGGTCTTTACCAACTCCGCCGCCAATGTCTCGGGCACCCGCGTGTTTTCCATCACAGTAGGACAGGCAAATTACCTTCCGTCTACACAACATTATTACCAATACGTTCCCAACCTGGGCATTACCTGGTCATCCGCCCTTACCGCCGCTGCCGCCAGCACGTATTATGGGTTGCAGGGCTATCTCGCTACGATCCTCTCGGCAGATGAAGCGCAACTCTGCGGCGAACAATCGTCGGGCGCGGGCTGGATTGGTGGAAGCGACTCGGGCCAGGAAGGGCTCTGGAAGTGGATGACCGGCCCTGAAGCGGGAACTGTGTTCTGGGACAACGGCCCGGCTACGGGTTTCTTCTTCTGGAACAACGGCGAACCCAACAATCTCGGTGACGAGGATTATGCACACATTACAGCACCCGGTGTGGGCGTACCGGGCTCATGGAACGACCTTTCCAACACGGGGGACGTGAGCGGCAATTACCAGCCAAAAGGATATATTGTGGAATATGGTGGAATGCCGGGCGATCCGGTGTTGCAGATATCCACCACTTCAAGTCTCTACGTACCCTCGATTTCCGACACTACCGGCGCCACGGTCTGCGGCTCAGGAAGTGCGTTGCTAAAAGCCGAAACCAATGACGGCACAATCGGATGGTTTGCGGCGCCGACCGGTGGCGTACGCTTAGGAACGGGTCCACAATTTACAACGCCCGTTGTTTCGGCTACCACCCAGTTTTATGCCGATCCGTTCAACGGAACCTGTCCCGGCGCTACCCGCACGCCGGTTACCCTCACCGTATTGCAGGTGCCGCAAGTTACCGTTTTGGATCCAGGCCGCTCCTGTGGTGATCCGGTGCAACTCGAAGCCAGCAGCAATGTCGGTTTCATTCGTTGGTACGATGCGCCGACCGGTGGCACCCTTGTGGGTAACGGACCCTATTTTACCACACCTGCCCTTACCCAAACGACGACCTATTACCTCGAAGCCGACAATGACGGCTGTATCTCGCCCACACGGGTTTCGGTGACCCTGCCGGTGTACCAAAAACCGGTGGTAGCAGACGATACGTTTACCATTTGTCCCGGCGATACGCTCGTGCTCGATGCGGGCGTGTCGAATGTGAGCTACCAGTGGTCACCTACAAACGAGACGACACGTACGATCAACGTCACCGAAGGGGGCGTATATTCCGTAACGGTCACTACGCCACAGCCTGAAGGTTGCAGCGCAGTGGCGACGTTTACGGTAACCGAGTTTGTGCCGCCGGTGATTTCAGAGATTGTCCTGGATGGCCTTACGGCGACGGTGGTGATGGCGCAGCCCGGTGACTTTGAATATTCATTGGATGGGACGACCTTTTCCGATTCGCCCGTACTCCAGCTACCCGAATCCGGATTGTACACCGCCTATGTGCGGGAGAAGAACCAATGCGGAAACGACAAGAAGGAATTCGTAATAGGAATGATCCCGCCGTATTTCACTCCAAATGGCGACGGACGAAACGATTATTGGTCTATTCGGGGTGGACTCAAATACCCAGGATTCCAGTTATCGGTTTTTGATCGCTACGGGAAGCTGATAACGACGCTCTCAGGCGCGAACCGCAATTGGGACGGAACGTATAACGGAAGACCTGCACCCGCGGGAGACTACTGGTTCGTTCTTAAACTCGATCCCACCACCGCCGATATCCGCGGACATTTCAGCTTGTTGCGCTAAGTACTTTTTTCCGGATTTCGTCTAGGATAAAAAGATAGTCCTTCTGGTTTTTGACAAAATCGAGTTTCGAAACATCGATGACGAGGATGTTCATTCCCTGCTGCGACTTAATAAAATCGAGGTAACCTTTGTTGATCTTTTCGAGGTATTCGGCCGGAATTTCCTGCTCATAGGCACGGCCTCTTTTCCGGATGTTGGCCAGCAACCGTTCGGTGTCCTGGTATAAGTATACGTAAAGATCAGGTCGCGGCATTTCCCGGTAAATAATATCGAACAGTTTTCGGTAAAGGCGGTACTCGTCCTCTGCCAGTGTCACCTTGGCGAAAATCAGCGATTTGAAGACGTGGTAATCCGATACGATGAAGTCGCGGAAGAGGTCGAACTGCGCAATGTCATCCGATAACTGCTGGTAGCGATCGGCCAGAAACGACATTTCCAAAGGGAAGGCATACCGCGGCTGGTCTTTATAAAACTTCGGCAGGAAGGGGTTGTCGGCAAAACGCTCCAGCACGGTTTTGGCATTGAAATCCTCGGCGATGCGGGTGGTAAGGGTGGTTTTTCCGGCCCCGATGTTCCCTTCGATCGCGATATAACTGAAGTTGCCGAATGGGAATCCGTTTCCGGGTAACTGTGGCGTTCCGACATGGCGACAATGGGATTCCGGAAGTGCTCTGATAAGGTCATCAACCGTTGCCCCTGAAACAGGATGCACAAAATCCGGCAGGATGTCGCGTAGTGGAAACAACACAAAATCACGGGTCGCCATCCGCGGATGCGGAACCGACAGTTGCGGGGTATCCATCACTTCATCATCCCAGGTAAGGATGTCAATATCGATGGGTCGTGATGAGTAGGTGCCCGTCCGGATGCGTCCTGCTTTCTTTTCGATCCCTAACACACTTTTCAGCACGACCGATGGTTTCTTGAGGGTATGCACTAGGATGGCAACATTTAAGAAATCACCGCCTTCGAAGCCCCACGCAGGCGACTCGTATACGCCTGAAACCCGAATGACGGTCCCGATCTCGGCATGAATCCGGGCGATGGCGGAATCAAGCGACGCAAGCCGGTCGCCTTCATTGCTGCCCAGCGACAGGATGACGCGGTGTTGCAGGTTCATGGGGCGCAAAGTAATCAAATTCGGGCGTATAATAAAGCTATATTTGCAGTTCCAGACGTGCGGATGTAACGCTGCCTGTCTGTGAAAGACTTATCGTAAAACTAAACGTACTATGAAGTTTCTGTCAAATGTTTTAGCCACGATTGTGGGGCTTTTCGTTTTTTCTGTACTTTCTTTTTTCATGTTCCTGCTCGTGGCGGCTGTGGCCGGTGGCGGGAAAGAGTCGACTGAAGTGAAGGACGATTCGGTCATCGAACTGGATCTGGCCGATATCTCCAATGACTACGCCGGCAAGTACTCTGACCCCTGGGTAGAATCACTGTCGGGGAAGAGCCGTGTGGGGGTGATGGATGTGGTAAAAGCCATCCGGGCAGCAGGAGAAGACGACCAGATAAAAGGGATTTCCATCCTCAACAACACCTCCGACCTCGGGATCGCCCAGGCCAAGGCCCTTCGCGACGCGCTGGCCGATTTCCGCAAATCGAAGAAGTTCGTTTTGTCGTATAGCAATGCGTATTCCCAAAAAGAATACTACATCGGTTCTGTTGCCGACACCGTCTACCTGAACCCGGTCGGCGAGATGGATTTCCGTGGACTGTCTACCGAACTGATGTTCTTCAAAGACCTTCAGGAGAAGTCGGGCATCCGTATGGAAGTCATCCGTCACGGTAAATACAAATCGGCCGTAGAGCCCTTCCTTGAAAACAAAATGAGCGACGCCAACCGCGAGCAACTCACCGCACTTTTGGGTGGGATTTGGTCTGGTATCCTGAACGATATCTCTAAAAGCCGCCATATTCCGGTTTCCCAGTTGAATGCTATTGCCGACGGACTCCTCGCCCGTACGCCCGAGATGGCAAAAAACCAGAAGCTGGTCGATCGCGTTGCGTATGAAGACCAATACCACGATGCCATTCGTAAGGCATTGAAGGTGGAAAAAGACAAAAACTACAACAGCGTCAAAATCGCCGATTATGCAAAGAATGTGGCTACCACTCCGGATGAAGGCCTGGGCAGTGACCGCATCGCTGTCATTTATGCGCAGGGTGAGATCAAATCGGGTGAAGGCGACGTGACCTATATTGGCGAGGGTTCGATGCGCCGTGCCCTGAAAGAGGCACGCGAGAACAAACGCATCAAGGCGGTGGTATTGCGCGTCGATAGTCCGGGTGGAAGCGCCCTTACGTCTGACCTGATCTGGAGGGAGATCGAACTGACGAAAAAGAAAAAGCCGGTTATCGTGTCGATGGGGAACCTCGCGGCCTCCGGCGGGTATTATATTTCCTGCGGGGCCGACCAGATTTTTGCGGAAGAAGGTACCATCACCGGTTCCATCGGTGTGTTTGGCGTATTGCCGAACGTCAAGGGACTCAGCGACAAGATGGGCATCCATGCGGAAACCGTCAGTACCAATGTCAATGCGGCTACGTACAGTCCGTTTCGTCCGCTTGACGACACCACACGTAAAACACTTACCGAAAGCGTCGAGTATATCTACAGCACCTTCGTAGGTCGTGTAGCCAAAGGACGCCACATGACGCCGGCCCAGGTCGATTCAATCGGGCAGGGGCGGGTTTGGTCAGGAAAAGACGCCCTTCGAATTGGGTTGGTCGATAAAATCGGCGGACTTGATGCGGCGCTGGCAGAAGCAGCCAAACGGGCGAAGATCACGAAATACCGGACGATGAATTTCCCGGAGTATAAGAAAGAACTGGGCGATGTATTGGCAGAACTCATGCCGTTTGCCAGCACGCGCGAGAGCATTATGAAGGAAGAGTTAGGCGAAGCGAACTACCGCATCCTGCAACAGTGGCGGGAAGCGATGGGCCAGAAAGGCGTACAGGCCCGATTGCCGTACGACATCCGCCTGAACTAAAAACGAAAGGCTGCTCTGAAAAAGGGCAGTCTTTTTTCTTTGTCCCTGATCCCCAGTTACGATTTTGATGTTGGATTGTGGATGGATTGACTTAATGCCTTTGACCGGGTATGAATTTGTCACCATATACGCTTTATATACGCTTTATCTAGGGAGTATCCAGGCAGTATCCAGGCAGTATCCAGTTTTTACGACCCGTTATCAATGACCGAAAAAGTCGTCAGGCCCCCCGTTTAATGAAGAAGAGGGCAATGACGGAAATAACTACAAAAGAAAACGGCCCCTTTCCAGAGGCCGTTCCCATTTTGAAAAACCACATCAAAATTTCATTCCGACGCCGAAACCAAAGAGCCACGGGTTGATATCGACGTCGGCTGGAATAGACAGTCCGGCGGCCAGGTTAGAGGCGTCAACCGTCACGTCCGTATTGAGAAAGATCTTTTTGACGTCTGCGTTCACGAAGAACTTGTCGTTGATCATGTAGTCGAAGCCTGCCTGGAACGCGAAGCCCAGTGCGTTTGAGTAGCTGACATCCTTCACTACGCTGCCTTCATCGGCCCCATAGAAAATGGTGTAGTTCACACCGGCACCGAGATACGGACGGAAGGGCTTGTCGACATTGAAATGGTATTGTGCCGTCAGGGTCGGAGGCAGCAACCATACACTGCCGAGGTCGACATCGGCTGTGCCACCGCCGATGGGAGACAAGTCTGATTTCACGGTTTTGACATCGTGTTTGGCCGTGCCCAGGATGAGTTCCGCCGACCAGTTGGGCGTGAAGAAATACGTGAAGTCGAGTTCAGGTATGAAGGCCGTCGAGATGTCGACATCACCCCCAATGGCCCCAATCGAGGCGCTTTCATCCGGCACAACGGCCACGCCGCGGAGGCGCACTTGCCAATGTTTGAAACTGTCTTCGTTCTTGGTGTCCTGTGCAACAGCTGCAAACGGTAAACCGACCAGAAGGGCAAAGACGCAGATTTTTAGCGATTTCATGTGTTTTCGTTTTGAATTACAGTTCAAAAGTACCCCTGAAGAATCGCTTCGGGTATGATAATAATCATAGGGCGGAAAGTTTGTTTTTGACACTTTTTTGCTCCAAATCTTAGCAAAACATTATCACCGAAAAAAAGGCAAAACCTTACATTTGTTCGCATCCATCCTAAACCCTGTGGTTATGTTGAAAAAAATCCTGAAGTGGACCGGTATCTCGTTTCTCGTTTTGCTCCTCATCCTGTTCATTGCGCCTTATGTTTTCCAGGGCCAGATAAAAGCCAAGATTGCCGAGACCATCAATAAAAATGTCGATGCGAAGGTGTCGTTTGCCGATGCCGACCTGAGCCTGTTCCGGAATTTCCCGCAGGCCAGTGTGCGTGTCGACTCATTATTGGTCATCAACAAAGCGCCGTTCGAAGGTGACACACTGGTGTCGTTTGGAGAAGTCAATCTCGTGATGTCGCTTAGGGAGTTATTTAAAGGGAAGGAGGAACCGATGCAGGTTGATTCGTTTACGTCGGAAAACGGAATCATCAACATCCTGTTTAATAAGGATGGCATAGGGAATTTCGACATCGCCTTGAAAGACCAAAAAGAAGAGGACGGCAAGAAAAGCGATCCGTTGTCGCTGAAGGTGAAAGAATATGAAGTGCGCAATTTCCGTTTCCGGTATTACGACGCACGGTCGAAGATCAACATGGTCATCGACAGTCTCGACCACCAGGGAACGGGTGATTTCGCGGCTTCGAAACTCGATTTGGTGACGAAAACGAAAGCGCGCCTGTCGCTGGATATGGACAACGTCAATTATATGCGCAACGTCGCCCTGTCGCTTGATGCAGTTTTGGGAATCGATCTTGACAAACAAACCTATACGTTCAAAGACAACAAGGCGCTCATCAACAAGTTACCACTGCGGTTCAACGGATCGCTGCAATTACTCGACGACGGACAGGCGTATGACCTTACGTTCAGTACCCCAACATCCGACTTCCAGAACTTCCTCGGGTTGATTCCGTCGGCCTATTCGGGCAGCCTGGCCAATGTCAAGACAACCGGCAGTTTCTCGGTAAAAGGATTTGCCAAAGGAAAACTTACGGATACCACAGTGCCGAAGTTCAACATAGAGATGGCGTCGGATAACGCGTCGTTCCAATATCCGGATTTGCCCAAATCAGTGCAGGACATCCAGATCAACACCCAGATTATCAACGACACCGGTATCATGAACGATACCTATGTCAACCTCCAGAAACTGGCCTTTCGTATCGACCAGGACGTGTTCAATGCGAGCGCTACCATCCGGAACGTAGCCGAAAATCCGCTGGTAGCCGCGAAGTTGAATGGTACGGTCAACCTGGGCAACCTTACACGGGCGTATCCGGTGAAGCTGAGCAAACCGCTTTCCGGTATCCTCAAAGCCAATGTCGAGACGAATTTCGATATGAAATCGGTCGAAACGAGCCAATACCAGAACATCCGCAACCAGGGAACCATCGACCTGTCGGGTTTCCAATATGTAGATGACAACGGCAAGGCGCTGAAGATCAGCCAGGCGTCGGTTTCGTTCGATCCGAGCCGTGTCAGCCTGAAGCGATTTGATGCCACGACCGGACGCACCGACCTGAGCGTGAACGGCACCCTTGACAACTTTTACGGCTTCGTATTCAAGAACCAGGTGCTGAAAGGCAATTTCAACCTGTCATCGAACCAGTTTGCGGTCAGCGATTTTATGTCGGCGGATGCACCGGCCAAAGAAGGCGCGGCACCGAGCGGGGCGATGAAAATTCCGTCGAACCTCGACTGTACGCTGAATGCCAAAATCGGAACCGTATTGTATGATAATCTCACCTTGAAGAACGTGACGGGTAAAGTGACGGTGCGCGACCAAACGGCGACGCTGTCGGATGTGCGGACGTCTATTTTCGATGGACTCATCACAGCCAGCGGCGGTGTGTCGACCAAAGAGAAAGTCCCGACGTTTGATATGGACCTGTCATTGAACAAAATCGACATCCAGCAGTCGTTTACCCAACTCGATATGTTGCGGAACATTGCGCCCATTGCGGGTGTCATCAACGGCAAATTGAATTCGACGATAAACGTCAAAGGAAAGCTCGACCCCAAAACGATGGCGCCTGACCTGAAGACACTTTCCGGCGACCTGTTGGGGCAATTGTTGTCGACGACCGTGAACGAAAAGAACTCCAAATTGCTGAGCGCCCTTTCGGGGAACCTCAAATTCATCGACATCTCGAAACTCAACTTAAACGACCTGAAGGCCCAATTGGCGTTTGAGAATGGCAAGGTCACCGTCAAGCCATTCAACCTTAAGTATAAGGACATCGGTGCGACCATCGGGGGTACCCACGGTTTTGACCAGGCGATGAACTATAATGTCAAACTCGATGTACCCGCGAAATACCTGGGCACCGAGGTCAATAACCTGCTGACGAAACTGGCACCCGCCGATGCTGCCAAGCTCGACAATGTTCCGATCAATGCCAATCTAACCGGTAGTTTTTCGAGTCCGAAAGTGAGCACTGACCTTAAACAAGCCACCACGAGCCTCGTGACCCAATTGGTGAAGCAGCAGAAAGACAAATACACGCAACAGGCCACCAATGCCCTGGGCAACCTGATCAAGTCGCAGACCGGTGGCACGACAACGAAAGATACTACCAAGTCGGCCACACAAAACGCGAAGGAAACCGCGGCTGAGAAGGCCAAGGAAAAAGGCAAGGAACTGCTGAACGGCCTGTTCAACAAGAAGAAAAAAGAAGAAAAGAAAGAATAAAGAGAACCCCGCATCAGCGGGGTTTTTTATACGGTGATGGCCACGCGGTAGCCTTCGAAGGCCCGCACGTTGAATACGGTGCCGTCTTCAAAAAGCAGGTACTGCCCTTTTATTCCGGCGAGGATGCCCGAGAACGACGTTGTCTTATCCAGACTGAGGCTTGAGATCGACGACGGGTAGCGCGCGACCGGATATTCCATTTCGAACACATCGATTTTTTCGGGGAAGAAAAATTCCTGCACCTCGTCCGGTAATAGGTTGTGCAGTTTGATCCGCTCGGAGGGTAGATCAAAATGGGAGACGGCGTTGGTGAGCATTTTCCGCCAATTGATCTTATCCGAGAAATGCGCTTTGAGGGCGACTTCGGTGATGCCTGCCAGATAGCGATTTGGCACTTCGACTATCACAATCGCTTTCTCCGCACCCTGGTCGATCCAGCGGGTGGGGACCTGTGTTTTGCGGGTGACGCCCACTTTGAGTTCACTTGAGCAGGCAAGGTATACCACGTGTGGCTGCACCTGCACTTTGGTCTCATAGTCGAGGTCGCGGTCGGCGATACCCAGGTGGGCCGTGCTCAGTTCGGGGCGCATGATCCAGTCGCCGGCGGCCGGACTGCCGTAAAAGCAGTCGTAGCAAAAGCCCTGTCGGAAGATCTTTTTCTGTTTGGAGCAGTTGAGGCATTGGTAGCCTTTCAACACCACTTCCAACGGTTTCCCGATCTGTTGGTTGAGGTTCAGGAAACTGTTTTCGAACACCAGGTAATATTGAATCGGCTTCCCGTATTCGGTCTGCATCTTGGCCAGTGTACCTTCGTAAAGCATGTAATGGGCGTGTTTAATAGGATCCGGCATGGATAAAGCCGGAATTTTCATATTTTTGGTAAAGTTAGCCATCATGGCCTAGACCACCAACCCAAACCATATGCCTTTTCCGCTCGTCAATTCGGTTGCCGCCTGGATCCTGAAGAAGCGGGTCCACCAAATGGAACTCTTCCTCAAATATCCGCATGAGGTGCAGGAAGAATTGTTGATGAGCCTTCTCCGTCAGGCCGATACGACCACGGTAGGGAAGACGTATGGTTTCGACAGCATCCGCAGTTACCGCACTTTTGCCGACCGCATTCCCATCGCGACCTACGAAGACCTTGAGGGGATGATCGAACGCACGCGCCGGGGCGAGCAGAACCTGTTTTGGAGTTCGCCCATCAAATGGTTTGCGAAATCGAGTGGTACGACGAACGCCCAATCGAAGTTTATTCCGGTAAGCTTCGAGGCGTTGGAGAACTGTCATTATAAAGCAGGCAAAGACCTTCTGTGCCTTTACCTGAACAACAACGAAGATTCGCAACTGTTCACAGGCAAAAGCCTTCGATTGGGAGGAAGTAAGCAGGTGTATGAACAGAATAATACGTATTTCGGCGATCTGTCCGCCATCCTGATCGAGAACATGCCCTTTTGGGCCGAGTTTTCGAGTACACCGAGCAACCGGACGTCACTTTTGGGCGATTGGGAAATCAAGCTCGATGCGATCATACAGGAAACGCTTCAGGAGAATGTTACCAGTTTTGCCGGGGTTCCGTCGTGGATGATGGTGTTGCTCAACAAAGTGCTGGCCGAAACCGGGAAGAAAGACATCACCGAGATCTGGCCGAACGTTGAGGTGTATTTCCACGGCGGTGTGAGTTTCGATCCGTATCGCGACCAATACCGGAAGCTGTTTCCGAAGGCCGATTTCCAATACTACGAAATCTACAATGCGTCGGAAGGTTTCTTCGCCATCCAGGACCGGAACAATTCGCCGGACCTTTTGTTGATGCTCGATTATGGCATTTTCTATGAATTCATCCCGATGGATACCTACGGAACCGCCCATCAAAAAGTGGTGCCCTTGTGGGAGGTCGAGCCGGATGTGAACTACGCCATCGTCATCACGACGAATTCCGGATTGTGGCGTTACCAAATCGGCGATACCGTCCGCTTTACGTCAATTGACCCATATCGCATCCGGGTAACCGGGCGTACGAAGCATCATATCAATGTCTTCGGCGAAGAACTTATCATTGAGAATGCTGACCAGGCCGTGGCCCGTGCGTGCGAGATCACACAGGCGGAAGTAGTGGATTATACCGTAGCGCCGGTTTTTATGGAAGGGAAAGAAAAAGGGGCGCATGAATGGATGATCGAGTTCCGTCGCCATCCGGAAAACCTGTCGGCCTTCCAGGAAGTGTTGGATACGACGTTGAAATCCCTCAACTCCGATTACGAAGCGAAACGCCTCAATAACATGACCCTGAATCCGCCGGTGGTGAATGTGGCGCCCGAGAATTTGTTCTATCACTGGCTGAAGCGACAGGACAAACTGGGTGGACAACATAAGATTCCGCGTCTGTCGAACCAACGGCATTATATGGACGAACTCAAAGAAATGTGCCGAAACTAGTGGCACGGACTTTGCTTCCCTCCTTACAAAAAATGAAAAAGCTACTTATCATCGGTTTTGCCCTGGGCGTTTTGACATCGTGCGGCTGTCAGTCATGGAGTTGTCGCAAACGCTATGTGCAAAAAGAATCGGGCACAATCCCTTTAAAAAAAGGGACTTACGAACGAAACGAAATACATCCGGCCTGATCGCCGGATTTTTTTTTGGGGTGATTGTGTGTTAAAACTGTAACAAAAACCGCAACGTCCAGTCTTAGTTGCAATCATCATCAATCATCAATCACATGAAATCACTTCTACTGGCACTTGTCCTGTGCCTAACCGGACGTATGTCCGCGCACCCACCCACGCAAATTGAAATCCATTCCACCATTGACGGCGGCGCGTGTTCGGCTGACACCACCGAACGGAACATTCTTATTGAGAAGAAGACGCCTAACGGCCTCGTGAAAGTCGGTGTGTATAACGGCACCGGCTGCCTCCTGAATCTCGATCTTGAACTGGAAGCCGGCGAGTATGTGTTGACGTTCAGCGGTCTTTCCTTTGAGACACAAGCTGTGGACTTCACCGTAACCGATGCCAACCGTGCCAATCTGGTCATTGGAACCGTGTTGCTTCTTTCGAAGACCACCGAACTCAACCAGGTGACCATTTACGGTAACAAACGGCAGTATGTGAAGGTTGAATCGGATAAGACCACCATCAGCGTCCGCGAGAACGGCTTGTTGAGTTCGGGCACCAGCCTTGATGCCGTCAAGAAACTTCCGGGTGTAGTGAAAGCACCGGGTGGCAACCTTTCGTTGAACGGCAAAGGGGTACGTATTTACATTGACGGGGCGCCGAGTTCACTCACCGGCACCGATTTAGAGAATTACCTGAATTCGCTTCCGGCGAACGCCATCGAGAAAGTCGAACTTATCTACAACCCAGGCGCGGCCTATGATGCCAATGCGAGCGGCTCGATCATCAATATCGTGACCAGTACCAAGCGGATGAAAGGCATCAATGCCAGTTTCAACATCAATTACAATTTCAACAAATACCAAAAGCCGAGTCCGCAGATCCTTCTCAACGGAAAAGAGAAAAACCTGAGCTGGCAGACGATGATCGGATATAACTATATTGAAGGCGAGAACTTCAACCGCACCGTCCAGGATTTCACCTACTTCACGCCGGCGAAGCAACTTGACCAACGCAATCTGGCTCTTTTCCATTGGCGGAACTGGTATTGGAGAAGTGGCACCAACTATAAAATCAACGACCGTTCGAACCTGTTGTTCAATTACAATGTGCACGTATCGAACGATGAGGTAGGCAACGACGCCCTGACCACCGGACCCGACATCGACTATCGCAACAACTCGGCTACGAAGTTCAAGACAGCCTCACACGAAGCGGTGCTGCAATATAAAGTCAAGCTGGATACCATCGGGCGCACGCTGGATGTTACGGCGTACGGTAATTACTTCGGTCGCGGCACCAAACTGCGGGGTATTTCCGATGAGAATGCGGATATGTCGTATAACAACAGCAACATCGACTTCGACATGTATAATTACTACCTGAAGTATGATTTCGCGATTCCGTTTGAAAAGTGGAATTTCTCGATCAATACCGGAGGTAAATACAACGTGTTGAAGGTAAGCGATTTGGGCAAGTACAATTTCGACAGCGACACCGATGCCATCTTTGGTTCGGGTGTGTATGCCAATACGATTGATTTCGATTATACCGAAAACAACCTTGCGTTCTATGCCGAGGCCCGCAAGAAATGGGGGAAACTGAACCTGACGGCCGGATTGCGGTTCGAAGATTTTGATGTGACGCGTGAAGCCAGCACGGCGGCCGACCGCATCAAGTTTGTCAACAACAACCTGTTCCCGACGTTCAACGCGATGTATGAACTGACCGACAAAATGAACGTGTCTGGATCGTACACCCGTAAGATCGCGCAGCCGGGTTACTTTACGATTGACCCGAACATCAATAACGTGTATAACAAATACAACACGTCGGAGGGGAATTTGGCGCTTCGCCCCGTATTCTTCGACAATTTTGAATTTCGTTTTTCGGCATTCGACTATATCCAGGCCGGTGTGAACTATTCGGTTTCAACCGACAACAACCAGTTCATGCTGGAGGCCGCGGATGGCGAGTTGGTCAGCAACCGCACGTTCGTTTCGTTTGATAAGATGAAGGTGATAGGTGCTTACCTGAACTTCCCGATTCCGCTTGATTATATTTTCAAAGGGAAGCAGGAGTTCCAGAACCGGATGGGGCAATTGGACAAGATGAATTACATCATGGCCAATATCGGTTGGAACAAGACCATTACGGAAGGGTATCCGTTGGGGTATCCGAACAGAGGCACGTTCAACTTCGGCTTCCAATCGCAGATACTGTTGCCATGGGGAATTACGAACAACATGTCTTATTTCATCCTACCGAAAGGGGTGTGGGAGATTTACCGTATCGACAAGCCGATCCAGAGTCTCGATATTTCGTTCAATAAGGATTTTATGGATAAGAAACTCCGCGTCGGCCTCCATGCCTTCGACATTTTCAACGTAAATGAAGTGAATGCGTATGTCACCGGGCGGAACCTTGACACCCGCTTCTACGAGAAGCAGGACAGCCGGGTATTCCGGGTATCGCTTACCTACAATTTTGGTAACCTGAAACTGGAAAAAGAGAACACCGACATCAACGTGGAGAAAGCCAACGGTGGCGGTGGCGGATTATAAGTTATTGTTTAGGTTGATAGTGCAGGACCCGGTCATTTGGCCGGGTTTTGCCATTTAAGACACCGTCACTTTTCTAACTGGCTTTTCAGCTCTTCGATCTCTTTTTTAAGCTGGGCGATGTATTCGCGTTGCAGTTGGATGACGTAGCGTTCTTCCTCGACGGTAGGTGACGTTTCTGGCGCGGGCGGATAGGCATTTCGGATCATAGTGCCTTTTCCGGTCAGCAGCCACTCGGCCGAGATTTCGGGAAAGGCCGCCAGAATGTGGTTGAGGGTCTCATCTTTCACGTTGGCATTGCGTTTCAACGCCACCTGGATGGAGTTGTTCGACATGCCGATTTTCTTTTCGAATGCGCTGACAGACAGGTTTTTGTCTTTGATGATTTGCCGAATACGTGCAATAGGCTTTTCCACTTCCATGGGTAGCAGCGAACTTTTTTCTATTTTTTGTTGGAAAAAGCGTACAAAAATTAGAAAGTTGTTTATATTTGTTTCGTTCCCCTGCAAGATAGTGCTTTTCAGATGTTATGACATTAGAACAGTTGAAAAAAATGATGCGTTATGGCGATTACGCCACGCTGTCACGCATGCTTGAGATCAACCCGGAGGCGGCCAAAATGCGGCTTCTTCGCGGCGATGCGAAGGCCATGGAGGCCATGCAGCTGTTGATAGAGAGCAGGGAAAAATTAATAAGAGATTATATCGATAGCAAGGAAGGGGCTAGACTTGGAAATACTCCGTAACTAACCTTTAAACCGCGATATACCATGATTACGCACACATTTTAGCACTGCCTGCAGTGTAGCCCGGTCTTAGAGATCGGGTGGGGTCTTCATGCCCACTTCATGCCTCCGGAACCTCATAAATAAAGGTTACGGAACGGCCTTTTTCAATCATTATTAATGCCATATAGCTATTGTATCAGTATGAGAACTCAGTTTTCCTTTTGTGTCCTTGCGTGTTTCGGACTAGTGGTCCTTGCTTCCTGTTTAAAAGAAGCGCATACATCCGGTGGTATAACCCCAAAAAATACCCGTTCCGCCATCGGCCATTCTTCGGACGAACAGGCGGGACAAGCGGATGATACGTTTCCAGAGCCCGTGTTGCGGGAAGATGTGCGCGATACCTATGGCGTGGTGTCGCCGAACCCGCATGACCACATCATGTGGGGCGATCTAAAAAAGCGGGACGATGATCTTTAGTCGCGTCGTTACACAGTGGAAAATCGACGCCTATCTGATACTCTCCATGCACGGTAATCTGATACCGGAACGTCGGAGATCGGATAGTTATGTCTTGCAACCAATCGCAAAACGATAGGTGGGAGGGGCTTTATGTATGATGAGCGTTTCATTGGACGTCGCAACGAAAAAGCTGTGTTTTTAGGTTGTAGTGCTTCCCGCGGAAGCGGCGCAATCATTGGTCGGGCAGGCTGTCCCGAGCGACGTGCTACGTACCTATAAAATTGCACGAAATCAAAAGAATGGTAAAGGAAGAGGCTTACCACCTCGATGATTAGCGGACATTGTTTCATCGATGTCTATCTGACGGATTTTATCTGCGTTTTCGGACAACGGCTTGCAGATGGGGTACCGAACCAGCACGAACAGGTGGTTCTGCTGCCATGGTAAACAACGTCAACCATCACAAGAAGATGCCACACTTCCTGGGATTATTTTGTGGCGTTCTGGGAACTACCTGGGTTTCCAGAAGTAAGGATCAGGAAAACAGTTATCAACCTGTCATTTCTAACCAACACATACGGAATGACGTAATATTTTGTAATTATGAGAAAAATAGTTTTTAGCTTACTTGCTATTTTGTATTTTGGATTCAACGGCTATTCACAAGACAGAGCGGAAGGAGATTTGACCCCTCTTGTCGTAATGGAAAATTCTAACGAAGCCTCGTTGAAGCTTTCATGCACAAAGGTGAATGTAGGATTGAATATTTTGATCGCCTGGGTGTCGGCTGATGTTTATATTGCATGTGGATTTCCTCCGAATCAAGCGTATCCAACGGGTTGTATGCCGGTAAGTGAAAAAATGTGTAAGGCAATCGAAGATATGCAACCGCAAAAAACCAATTATGCCTTAAACATAAAGGACTTTTTCAAAGATGTTGATATACGTAAGGTGACCGAATTGGAAATTACAAAAAGCGATCAATGGTTAGACGATAGCGGCGAAACGGTCACCATCAGGCTCGGTAAATACCCAGTCGACCCGGAGGGTTACTTTAACTTAGAGATTGTAAAAACGAGGTAAATGTATTATGGAAAATAGTAAAGCTAAAAGGATTTACGCGTTCATTTTTGATGTAATCATTTCAAATTTTATTGGGTTATTGTTTTTCTCGATTTTTGACATCGATGAAAATATTACGACCGGGAGACTTGAAAGTATAGATGCGAACATACGCTACGGCCTATCCCTACAAATCGTTGTATTTCTGTTGTATAATCTAACTTTCGATTGTATCAATAAAGGTGTCACTTTTGGCAAATTAGTATTTTCCATTAAAGTGGTACGTATTGAAAGCGGGGACGAAACGGCCGTGCTTACACGTATAGTGAGAACGATCTTAAAAATGATCAGTACCATTTTTCTCCCTGTTTCGGCGCTCCTTTATTTATATAAGGGCGTTACCATCCACGAGAGATTTTCCAGGACGAAAACTATCCGTTACCAGAAGAACTGAATGTCTGGGAAAAAGTAACCTAACGTATGAAATTTATGGTGTTATTGGTAGTACTCATGGTGCTACCAATGCCCTTTTATGCACAGTCGGATTTAGACAAAGTGCTAAAAGGAGGAGAGATTCTGGTCAATGGACTGTCTTTTTTTAGTGGCGGGAAGTCCGAAAGTAAGTCCACAAATTCCAAAACAATCGAGAGCGTGTGCGTAAAGAACAAACTTGCCGAGAAGATCGTTTTTAGAATTACAGGCATGAACGAGGACGGTGACGAAGTCAAAAAAGAAATGGTAGTCCAGAAAGAGGGAAAAGAGTGCGTTTTTGAATTGCCCAAAGGCATTTATACCTATGAAATTGTATTGGCAAACAAAGAAATATTCAAAAAAGGCGAATACAAATTCAATGATGATATCACGATTACGGTCAAGGAGGAATAAACAATGCGGCCAGTATCTACCTGGCTAATCACATAATTCCGTTGCATAACCTCCGGAAACCGATTGTTCGAGAAATGCACAGGAAACCCCTTACTGTAACTGTGTAGAAGTGAACCCGGCATTATAGGATGCCGGGTTTTTTACCCTCAACCCATGTCGTCCGAAATCAAATGGCGTTTCGGCACGCCTCATAAAAAACGGCGCTGAAGCGTAACCGAAAAAGCATGACGATACCACCTAGAGATTTGGATTAGGTTGGGCAGCCGCCGTAAGGTTTCGGGTGACTGATTTCAAGCGATTCAGCAACGAGGCTATTTGACTAAAAGTAGTGCACATCCTGTTGTTGGTCCTTTCGAAACCGGACGAGGTCATGCTGGTGGACAAATCGACCTACATCCGCCGCAAAGGCAAGGCACCGCGCGACTATGCCATTTATAAAGCGTTTTAAAGTCGGACAAGCCGAAACAGCGACTTATTTCTGAAAGTAGGCATTAAACTAACTTATTTAACATGAAAAAATTATTTTTGAAGTTCAACGAGAATCGCATCACAAAAAGCAAGTCCATGTTACTGGTTTGTTGCCTTGTTTCGGTTTTTGGCCTTACTTCTTGCGACGCTACGTCGGATAAGATGGCAAATCAGGAGTCAAAAACGATGTCCTACCGCTTAAGTCCTAAATCAGGTGAAGCAGCGATCTATTCGTTCCGTGGTCAAACAGAGTTTAGGATTACGGAAGATGACATTGAGGGTAAAGAGCTTACTGCATATTTCGTTGACGGGGGGAGAGTGAATTTCGTGGTTTTCCAGAATGCAGATTTCCAGGAAAGTCTGGAAGACGGTCTTTACGATATTGACGTCTATGCACATGGCGTAACGCTTTTCAACCAAGTCACTAAAAACAGTATTTTTATCGGAATCGATGACGCCACCTCTTTATCCCTTCTTGAGAATATCGGCAGTGGCAATTTCGATTCGGTCAATACATCAGGCGCCGGTTTTGTGTTCAATTGGGGGACTTCCGAGACGTATCAGGGTAAAGACTTAAAAAGTATAAAAGAATCCGGAACGACAACATTGAGGGTTCTCCATTCGCTCGTAAAGGATATAACGGTTTCTGGCGACGATGACTGTGACAGTGGTGGTGAAGGATCTAGCTCTTGTTCTACGACCGTATCGGGAGCATCTCAGTCGCACGGCTGTTCCGTAAGTTGTAAAACAGGTTATTATGCGTGTTGTTCGAAGGGGGGATTCCTTACATCAGAATCTTGTAAGTGCAAAAAGGAAAAGAAGTAATCTTATTTTTCGGAGGCTTGAAGGCGTCCGACTCCAATTAGAGTGTGTCTTCCTAATTTTAGTGTGTTTAGTCGATTTTCGCTCCGAGAGTCGTCACTCTATTTAGTTATTTAAAAAGTGTAAGGACCATCATGGGAAGCACTAATATCAAGACTGTGAGATTTGAAAGTTTAGATGCGAACATACGCGACGGCCTGTTTCTACAAACCGTTGTATCTCTATTGTATAACCTAACTTTCGACTGTATCAATAAAGGTGTCTCTTTTGGCAAATTAGTATTTTCCATTAAATACCGATATAAGATAGGCGTGCTGAGCGGTGTTTAGTGCAAACTCGGACGTCCTTCGAAGAAAAACTTGAGAAGCATGAAACAAAAAGAGAGTTATATAATCGCCGCGGTTGGTATCGGTTTGGTGCTAATAAAAGTAGCCTATTACATATTGGCGTTGGGCTTTGACAATAGGATTGATTCACTGCGCGACGTTTCTGATGACTTGGGTTTTTTCTTTTTGATTTACGTTACGATTAAGTACATCGGTTTGTTGCGTGGGGAAAAAGAAAAGTAAATCAACTTATGGAAATCGCTATTCTTGAGGGGAGCCTTATTCACGCTGTCGCCATCCCTTAATCCCCAGTCTGGTCTCGGCAAAGTGCTTAAGGGAGGAGAAATTCGTGAACCCGGCAGTCCATTTTGCCGGGTTTTTCTTATTTTTTCAAGACCTTCCGTACCACAGAATGGTCGCCTGTCTGTATGGTCACTACATACATACCCGTGGGCAACGTCGTCATGTCAACGGATGACCGCCCTGTTGTGCGCATCACTTCCCTTCCTGTAGCGTCGACCACCACGATGGATGTAACCGAAACGGCACTATGTATTTGCAGTTCGTTCACCACCGGATTCGGGCTCACGCTAATGGGTGAGGGGCCCATGACCGACGGTGCCGACAAAAACGCCGCTTCTGCCGCCTCATAGACGGTCGTATCCTGGTTGATACCCAGTAAGGCGATGTTGATTTGCGTTCGGGTCGACTTGAATAGCGGCCATCTGTCTTCTTCCCGATAGTAGCGATAGGTCGTTTGCACGTAGGTGCCGACGTTGCCGAAGCCGGGGTAGGTCACCTGTAGCGTTTCGACGGATTTTAGGCGCCCGACCACCACCGCGTCATACGTCGGAAAATTGTTGGTCATTGTGCCATAGGCATCGTATTCGGTAATCATCGTACCTGAAAAGGTGCCAGCGTAAGCACCGTACACATAACTTCCCGCTGTCGTGTCGACCGTCAGATCGCCATAGGCTTTAGGGAAAGCACCGACTTCAGGCGTGTCACTATATACTAGGGAAATGGCAGGTGTAATGTTTGCCAGCGTATAGCGTCCCTCTTCCGACGTATAGACCGTGCTTGTGACCACCGTCGACGCCATGTTCATACCGGTAGTGACCATTTCCACGCCCGGATAATCGGCGGATTCGTTGCTGGTGGCGCTGCGGTTATAATAGTGCGTCGCGAGTTCCGGAATTTCGATCGACGTGAAATTCCAGACTTTATCGAAACCGGCCGGCCCTTCGTCAAGTCCCGTTGGGTTGATTATATGGTAATTCCGAAAGTTGTAACCGTCCCACCATTCCAACATACTGTTCCCGCCGTTCAGCATTGTAATCGGCGGTTGGGCGAAAGACGAAGAGGCGATAAATAGCAGAAGTAGTAATCGTTTCATAGGCGGAAGTTTCATCAAATATAGGCAATAAAAAAGCCCGTTACCTCGTAACGGACTCATTATTTGGATGTTGTAAAAATTATCCTAAGAACGGATACCGGTAGTCTTCTGGCGTCACAAACGTTTCTTTAATAGTTCGTGGCGACACCCAACGTAACAGGTTCTGCATCGAACCGGCCTTGTCGTTTGTGCCCGAAGCCCGTGCGCCGCCAAACGGCTGCATACCCACGACAGCCCCGGTAGGTTTGTCGTTAATGTAAAAGTTACCTGCTGAATTCACCAATGCCGTAGTCGCTTCCGCGATTGCATAGCGGTCCTGGCTGAAGACGGCGCCGGTCAGGGCATATTCCGACGTACCGTCAACCAGTTTCAGGGTTTCGGCCCACTTGGCGTCTTCGTATACGTAAATCGTCACCACCGGTCCGAACAACTCGGTTTCCATGGTCGTATATTTCGGGTTCGTTGTTACAATAACCGTAGGCTCGATGAACCATCCTTTGGATTTATCGTAGCCGCCACCCACGATGATTTCGGCATCCGCATCCTGTTTCGCCTGGTCAATATATTTGGCCAACTTATCAAATGACGCTTCATGAATCACGGCCGTCACGAAATTCGACATATCCTCAGGCGATCCCTGCTTCATCGATTTGACATCGGCGATCAGTTGCTCTTTCACAGCCGGCCACATACTTTGCGGGATGTAAGCCCGTGAGGCCGCTGAACATTTCTGTCCCTGGAACTCAAAACCACCCCGTGTGATGCCCGTCACCACCTGGCGCACGTTGGCACTCGGGTGGGCTAATACGAAGTCTTTGCCTCCGGTTTCGCCCACAATACGCGGATAGGTTTTATAGGTATGGATGTTTTCCCCGACTTTCTTCCACAGTTCCTTGAAGACGAAAGTTGAACCGGTGTAGTGGATGCCCGCGAAATCCGGACTCGCCAACAGTGTATCCGAAATCATGACCGGGTCACCGAATACGACGTTGATAACGCCATCCGGAACACCGGCTTCCTTGAATACATCCAGGATGATCTTAGCCGAAAATACCTGGCTGTCGCTGGGTTTCCACACGACCACATTACCCATCATCGCGACGCATGACGGCAGGTTGGCCGCGATTGCCGTGAAATTGAATGGTGTAATAGCGTATACAAACCCTTCGAGTGGGCGGTATTCGACACGGTCCCAAGTCGAGGAATCCGACTTCGGCTGGTCGTTATAAATCTGCGTCATGAACTCCACGTTATAACGTAGGAAGTCAATCAACTCACATGCCGCGTCTATTTCCGCCTGGTGGATCGTCTTCGACTGTCCGATCATCGTCGCCGCGTTGATGCGGGCGCGATACGGGCCGGCAATCAGTTCGGCTGCTTTCAAAAAGATAGCCGCGCGTTGCTCCCATTGAAGGGAAGCCCACGCTTCCCGGGCTTCAAGCGCCGATGCGATGGCCTGCTCTACATGTGCTTTTTCTGCCAGGTGGTATTTCCCCACTACATGCCGGTGGTCGTGCGGCGGACGAATATCCCGGGTATTGCCGGTATAGATCCGTTCTGTCCCGATGTGCAACGGCACGTCGATGGTCTCATTCCACAGTTTTTTGTAGGCCGCCAGCACAGCCTCCCGCTCCGGACTGCCCGGCGCATACGATTTGACAGGTTCGTTCACCGCTTTCGGAACCTGGAAAAAACCTTTTGGCATAGTATATTTTTTAAGGATTGTCAAAAAAAGTACCGCAAAGATACGAATTCAGTCGCAGTCGCAGTCGCAGTCACAGTCCCAGTCGCAGTCGCAGTGAAAGTAGCATTGTGGAGAAAGGACAAGCAAGGCGCTGCGTTTGGGTGTCGTGTGGGGTGTGGTTTGGCGTTCTTTAACGGGAACCCGAAAGGGAATCCGGCGTAACCCGCGACTGCAACTGTCAAAGTGCCGAGACCTCAAAGGTTTTTAAAACCTTTGAGGTCTCGAAGGTAGCCTTCTGGCCGGAAAAAGAGGTACGGAAAAACCGTAACAATTGTTAAAATAATCGCCCTTTCCAGTGCTTAACGCAAATCGTCGTATTTTTAAGCTACATGGTTCCAAAGCCCCCTCTTCTTGCATTCGACGACAAAGGCATTTACTGCGCCCAGGCCGGCGTATACCTCGATCCGTGGCGCCCGGTTGACAAGGCCATCATCACCCATGGCCATTCCGACCACGCCCGTTGGGGGCATCAATCCTATATCACCCACCATGACAACGTGCCCATTATCCGCCACCGACTCGGGGACATCTGCGTGACCGGAAAAGCGTGGAACGAAACCTTTACGATCAACGGCGTGACGTTTTCACTACATCCCGCAGGGCATATCGTCGGATCATCGCAGGTGCGGGTCGAATACAAAGGGGAAGTATGGGTATTCACCGGCGATTATAAAACCGAAGACGACGGACTGGCCGTGCCCTACGAGCCCGTTAAATGTCATACCTTCATTACGGAATGCACCTTCGGACTGCCCGCTTTTAACTGGGTGCCGCAGGCACAGGTGTTCCAGGATATCAACAGTTGGTGGGCCGAGAACCAGGCGGAAGGACGTACGTCGGTTTTGTTTGGCTATACCCTCGGGAAAGCACAACGCCTCATCCGCCACCTCGACACCTCGATCGGGAAAATCTATACCCATGGCGCGGTAGAGAATATGAACGAAGTCATCCGTCGCATCGCCTGGCTGCCCGAAACCACCCGCATCACGCAGCTCACCAAAAAGGAAGAACTACTCGGGAACATTGTCATCGCACCGCCCTCGGCGCATGGCAGCACCTGGATCCGGAAAATGGCCCCTTTCGTCACTGGCACCGCTTCCGGTTGGATGGCCTTCCGGGGTGCCCGCCGCCGCCGCGCCATCGACAAAGGATTCGTCATGAGTGACCATTGCGATTGGTATTCCCTTCTGGATTCCATCAAAGCGACGGGCTGCGAAAAGGTCATCGCCACTCACGGCTATTCCGACATTTTCTCGCGCTACCTACGCGAGTTGGGCTACGATGCCCGCACCGCCCACACCCAATACGAAGGCGAATCAGGGGAACTTGAGGCGCGCGACAACGAGGCCGTCGATACCGAACCGGCCGCACCAACCGAATCGACGGCATGAAGAATTTTGCCGAACTCATACGCACCTTAGACAGTTCGAATAAGACATCGGCGAAGGTGGACGCGCTAACCGACTATTTTCGCCATGCCTCCGACGAAGATAAGGTCTGGACCATCGCCCTACTGTCGCATCGGCGGCCGCCCCGTCCGGTCAACACGACCCTGTTGCGCATGTGGGCCAACGAACTGGCCGGTATTCCGCTGTGGCTCTTCGAGGAAAGCTACCACATCGTAGGCGATTTGGCCGAGACCATCGCGCTGGTGGTTCCACCTTCGAACGAGCCGTCCGACAAGAGCCTCACCGAATTCTTACTCGAAATCATTGCGCTTCGAAGCAAGTCCGATGACGACAAAAAAGCATACCTGCAGTCAAACTGGAAAGGATTGGCCTATTACGAGCGGTTTGTCTTTACCAAACTCATCACCGGAAGTTTCCGCATTGGCGTGAGCCAAAAACTGATGACGCGGGCCCTGTCGAAAGCAGAAAATGTCGACGAAGACCTGTTGGCCTATAAGCTCATGGGCGACTGGGATCCGGCGCGGACAACATTCCAGCAATTGGTGCGCGATGAACAAAGCCAGGACTATCTCTCAAAACCGTATCCGTTCTATCTTGCCTATCCCATCGAAGGGGTAATCGAAGACCTTGGTCGGGCTTCCGACTGGAGTGTCGAACACAAATGGGACGGCATCAGGTCGCAAACCATCCGCCGTGACGGTAAACTCTACGTTTGGAGTCGCGGTGAAGAACTCGTCACCGACAAATACCCCGAGTTCAATGCCTTCCTTGATGCGATTCCCGACGGCACGGTCATCGATGGCGAGATCCTGCCTTTTCCTAATGGAGAAATCGGCTCGTTCAACGACTTACAAACCCGCATCGGGCGTAAGACCGTCACGCCGGCTTTACTAAAGGCAACACCGGTCATTATCCGCGCTTACGACATCCTCGAGTGGGAAGGACAGGACGTCCGGGAGCGTACGTATGAAGAACGGCGGCAGTTGCTCGAACGTCTCTACGCCGACATTGCCTCACCGTCGCTTCCCCTTCAATTATCGGAACGCCAATCGTTTTCTACTTGGGACGACGTGACAAAGGAGCGCGAACGGGCCCGGGAACTCCATTCCGAAGGTTTGATGCTGAAACGAAACGCTTCGCCGTACCAGGTGGGTCGTAAGAAAGGCGATTGGTGGAAGTGGAAAATAGAACCGTTGACGATTGACGCCGTACTGACGTATGCGATGCGCGGACACGGGCGCCGGTCGAACCTTTTTACCGATTATACGTTTGCGTTATGGCAGGAAACGGAAAACGGACGGGAACTGGTCACGTTCGCAAAAGCCTATTCCGGACTCACCGACGCCGAGTTCCGTAAGGTTGACGACTGGATCAAGAAAAATACCCTTGAGCGTTTCGGGCCCGTGCGCAGCGTAACGCCGGAACTGGTTTTCGAGATCGGATTCGAAGGCGTGGCGCTGTCGAAACGGCATAAAAGCGGCGTCGCCACACGGTTTCCGCGTATTTTACGCTGGCGGCACGACAAAAAGATCGAAGACGCCAACTCGATCGAAGACCTTAAAAACCTGATCCCATGAACCGGAGCGACCAATTCGAAACAGCCGAACGGTGGTTCCAGGCGCAGGGGTGGAAAGCCTTTCCGTTCCAGAAGCAAACCTGGACGGCCTTCCTTCAGGGAAAAAATGGCTTATTGAACGCCCCAACCGGCAGCGGTAAGACTTATGCCCTCTGGATTCCGGTGGTGTTGGATTATTTAAAACGCCGGGAAGGAAAACGTCCGACTTCCGGTTTGAAGGCCATTTGGATCACGCCGCTTCGGGCTTTGTCGGTCGAAATCAAACAGGCGGCCGAACGCGTGGTAGCCGACCTGGCGCCAGAGATGACGGTTGGCATTCGCACCGGCGATACCAGCACTTCGGAGCGCTCGAAACAACGCAATAAGATGCCCGATTTGTTGGTGACGACACCCGAAAGCCTGCAACTGTTGTTAGCGACCAAGGGCTATCCGGCTTTATTCGAACATTGCAGCGCCATCATCGTAGACGAATGGCACGAACTGCTCGGCACCAAACGCGGCGTGCAGATGGAGCTTGCGTTGTCACGACTGAAAACCATCGCCCCGAAAATGCGGATCTGGGGTATCTCGGCAACCATCGGGAACCTGCAACAGGCCCGCGACGTGTTGCTGGGGATGCAGTCGGAAGCATTGGAAAACTCTGTCCTCATCCGCGCCGACATCGACAAAAAAATCAAAGTAGTGTCGATCATTCCCGAGAAAATGGATACCTATCCCTGGCGAGGCCATATGGGGATCCACCTAATCGATGAGGTAGCCAAAATCATCAAAGCGAGTAAAACAACCCTGGTATTCACCAACGTGCGATCGGCCTGCGAACTGTGGTTCCAGCGGCTGTTGGAGAAATATCCGGAGTTCGCCGGCGAGATGGCCATGCACCACGGCAGTATCGACCGTGAAACCCGGCTTTGGGTGGAAGACGCGATCCGAAGGGAAGAACTGAAAGTGGTGGTCTGCACGTCGAGTCTGGATTTGGGGGTCGATTTCGCGCCCGTCGAATCGGTGGTGCAGGTCGGTGGCCCCAAAGGCGTCGCGCGGTTCATGCAACGGGCGGGCCGCAGCGGCCACCAGCCGGGCAAAGAGAGCGTCATCTATTTCCTTTCTACCTATGCGATGGAACTCGTAGAAGCCTCCGCCTTGCGAAAAGCCGTGGCACGCACTGTGGTGGAAGACCGCATCCCCTATCTCGACAGTTGGGATGTGTTGGTGCAATACCTCAATACCCTGGCCGTGTCGGATGGTTTTATTCCGGATGAGATTCGGGAGGAAGTGCGTTCGACCTTTTGCTTTCAGTCCATGAGTGATGCCGACTGGCAATGGATGCTGAATTTCATTACCCAGGGCAGCCAGAGTTTGCAAGCCTACGACGAATATAAGAAAGTCGAGATACTGGAAGACGGGCGCTTCAAGATCAACAGTCGCGCCATTGCCATGCACCATCGTATGTCAATCGGCACCATTGTGGGCGATGCCGTGATGCAGGTAAAATGGCTGGGTGGTGGCTATATCGGCACCATCGAGGAATGGTTTGTCTCGAAGTTGAAGCCGGGCGATGTGTTTACCTTTGCCGGTAAGAGCCTCGAGCTTTTCAAGATCAAGAACATGCAGGTATTGGTGCGCAAAGCGGAAGGCAAAAAATCGGGTCGACTGGCGAGCTGGCTGGGCGGACGGCTTTCGTTTTCGGCCCAGATGAGTGAGATGCTGCGGCAAGAGATGCATACGGTGAACACCGGACACCTGACGCCGGAATTGAAAGCGATGGCGCCGATCTTCCAACGACAACAAAAAGAATCGATTGTGCCCGATGCGAACCAGTTTCTGATCGAAACCTTCAAAACGCGGGAAGGGTACCATGCTTTGTTCTATCCGTTCGAAGGACGGTTCGTGCACGAGGCCATGGCGAGCCTGCTGGCCTTCCGGATCAGCCTGCTGACACCCATTACATTTTCACTGGCCTACAATGATTACGGATTCGAACTGTTGTCGGATCAGGAAATCGACCTGCAAAGCGTGCTCGACAATAACCTGTTTAGCACCTCGCACGTGCATGCCGACCTGCAGCGCAGCCTGAACGCCACGGAAATGGCACGGCGGAAGTTTCGGGATATCGCCGTTATCGCCGGACTCATTTTCACGGGTTATCCGGGTAAGGTAATTAAGACGAAACAACTGCAGGCAAGTTCGGCCCTGCTGTTTGAGGTCTTCCGGGATTACGAACCCGACAACCTCCTGTTCCAACAGTCGTTTCGCGAAACGTTTGAACACCAGTTGCAGGAAGGACGTCTCATCGAAGCGTTGGAGCGTATCGGTGGACAGGAAATCGTCTGGCGGCGGTGCACCAAACCGACGCCGTTCAGTTTTCCGATCATCACCGACCGACTGCGGGAAAAACTGTCGTCGGAAACACTCGAAGAGCGCATCCGGAAGATGACGGCACAGTATATGAAAGGAGCGAACGCATGACGATTGTAATTGACGGGCACCATTTCGAACTCCACTGTTCGGGGGCGATGCTGTGGCGGGAGCGCCGGATGTTGCTGATTTCGGATGTGCATATCGGAAAGGTGAGCCACTTTCGCCAACACGGCGTGGCCATTCCGCCCGTTTCGGCGGAGGCGAATTTCCGTAAACTGGCCAAAGTGGTCGACCATTTTCAACCGGAGACGATCCTGTTCCTTGGCGATCTTTTCCACAGCCGGAAGAACCGCGAATGGCAGCTTTTCGAAGACTGGATCTCGGGTGTTGACGCGCGGGTAGTGTTGGTGGAAGGAAATCACGACGTGATTGCCAGACGGCATTACGATGAGTTGGGCGTAGTGGTTTGCGAGGAATTGGTGTACGAGGGTTTTTTGTTTACCCATCATCCGACCAATCGCGACGGCTACTTTAATTTTGCCGGACACATCCACCCCGGGATCGTATTGCGAAGTACGGGCCGCACGTCGTTGCGGTTGGCCTGTTATTTCAGAAGAGGCCAACAATTGATCCTTCCGGCCTTTGGTGAGTTCACCGGTAAATACACCCTCGAACCCGAAGAAGGCGACGCGGTTTGGGTGGTGACGAAGGAAGCGGTGTTGCAGGTGTTTGGGGCAGCTTCGGGATCCTAACGCGATGATATGAGCCGTTTGGTGCGCAAGCGAAACCCCCGGGGCTTAGACCTCAAAGGTTTTCAAAACCTTTGAGGTCTAAAGGTCACAAAAAAACCGGATTCGCCTTTACGGGAAAACCACCTATTTTGTTAAATTTTACCATTGACATCCTATAACAACAGCATTTCAAGCGTGAAGCCAACCGCGTGAGGGATTGAGGTGGTAGCCTTTTTGCCCCGGGATGTCAAGAAAACGAATCTTGAAAAAACTTACCGTTGACACACAGTCGGGCAAAAAGCTAAAGACGAAAGCCCGACCCGCAGGGGCACGCCAAAAAAAGGAGTTAGGAGTTAGGGGACAGGGGTCGCTTAATTGATCGCAAAGGGTGCACTCAACTTAAATGCCGGGACGATTACCTTGAAGTTGCGGGTGCTGGTGAAATTGACCATGTTGAAATAACCCCGCATGGCACCAAAGGGCGACGACAGCAGGCAACCGGAACTGTAGGTGTGGGTCTCACCGGGTTTCAGAACCGGCTTTTTGCCGATGACGCCTTCGCCATCGACGATTTCGGTTTCACTGAGCGAATCAAAGATCTCCCAGTGGCGCGTGATGAGCTGCACCGAGTCTTTGCCGTGGTTCTCGATGGTAATCTCGTAACTGAAGGCAAAGTGGATTTTGTAGTTCTTGAAGTAGGTGCCTTCAAAACTGGTCTTGACTGAAATCTTGATCCCCCTCGTTATTTGTGAAACCATCTTAGGCTAAGCGCATTAACATCCCAAAGTTACAAAAAAAGCGGGGAAAAGCCGGTCCGCAGCGTTAAATTTTGGTCAATTGACAATGTCAACCGACGAGGCGACGCCTTTGCCCACTACGCGGTCATAACGCTGTCCGTTTTCCCGATAGTATACAATGGCAAAATAATCGTTCTCGGTTTGGTAGAAGTTCCCATCGAGCGCGTTCTCAAAATCGATTTTACCTGTAGCGTCGGCTAATACGTACTGGTAGTTCGTGAACCCCTGTTTGATCAGCACCGCCTTTTCATAAACCGCCTTCTTTTCGTTGTACTCCATTTTGAACTCCGGCGTCAGGGCGTAGTTGTTGAACATGCCAGTGATGTATACGTCACTCTTGCCGAAATAAGCGGGTGCAGAAAGGGTGAAGAACGTCCAGACATAATCCGATTCTATATTCGGGTCCTGCGAATTCACACGCATGGGCAGGAACCAGCCATTTTTATCAGGTGCAAAGGTGTACGGTTTGGCACCGGCGGCTTCATGGGTATACAAGTAGGCATTATACGTTTCATTGGCATCGATACGCCCAACGAAATTGGTGGCCGCCCTGACGTCTTTGTTCTCAAACCACAGGAACTCATTCCCAGCCCAGAATTGGGTTTCACGGTCGTAGCGGTAAATCAGGTCGTTGCCCATCGTGAACATGGGTTTCACGTTGGTAATGGCATTGTCGAAGCGGCCGTTCTGCAAAAGCATGACTTTCACGTTCTGCAGGGGCGACTGGAAGTTGATGGTCGTCGACTTAATCGAAAATTCAAGGTTGTGCTTAAAATTGACATCGCGCACCTGCCGCGCGCGTTTCACCTGCATGGGCACCGAGACCAGGTTTTCATAGAGAATAAACTTCCGCGAAAAAACCACTTCGTGGTCGTCGTTCAGAATCTTCAGTATGTAGTTGCCGCTGACCCGAAATCGCATGAATTTGTTGGGAAACGGAAGCGTGTAATGCGAATACAACTGCAGCGTATTAAAGGAGTTGAGGTACTGCACGATGCGCTGGTCATCCAATCCGGTGATGTATTCGGCCTTGTTCAACTGCGACGGCTGCCAGTCGTAGTCACAGTGCACCACCTGAAAATAATAATTCGCCTCATCGCCGAAAAGGTCGTCGAACTCAAAGGTGAAGTTGTCGCCCAGGGGAAATATAGGCACGACGGTCTGTCCGTTTTGCACGAACGCGGCACTTTTGATATTATAAGGCGGCGCTACCTCATGTTCCTGCGCGTGCATCGGGCACACAAAGGCTAAAACGAGCAACAATGTACAGACGATTTTCATTCGGGAAGGATTCAGGCTCGTAAATATAACAAATAACGACGCGCCATCCCACCTGTGGACGAATGTTAAAGAAACGCAATAATAGGACGGTTCCGGAGTTTTAATAGCTACATTTCCATAAACAAAACCATTTAGCATGAAACAACTCCACAAGACGTGGCTGTTTCTGTTGGCCTTGCCGCTTTGCGCCGGGGCACAGGAACTGAAGCCCGACACCAAAATCCCGTTCGATCCGGCTGTACGCACCGGGAAACTCAAAAACGGACTTACCTACTACATCCGCCGTAACACCAAACCGGAAAACAAGGTCGACCTGCGCCTGGTCGTAAACGCCGGGTCGTTGATGGAAAATGACGACCAGCAAGGACTCGCCCACTTCATGGAACACATGAATTTCAACGGCACCAAGCGCTTCCCGAAGAACGCCCTGGTCGACTACCTGCAAAGCATCGGGGTGAAATTCGGGCAACACCTGAATGCCTATACCAGCTTTGATGAAACGGTCTATTTCCTTCCCATCCCGTCAGACGATCCGCAGAAACTGGAGAAAGGTTTCCAGATCATCGAAGACTGGGCTTTTAATGCCAACCTCACTCCGGAGGAGATCGACAAGGAGCGGGGCGTGGTGTTGGAAGAATACCGCCTCGGACTCGGCGCCGACAAGCGGATGGAAGACCGTTACCTTCCTAAAATGCTCTACAAATCACGGCATGCCGAGCGTCTTCCCATCGGAAAAAAAGAGATTCTCCAGAATTTTACCTACGATAAAATCGTCAATTTCCACAAAGACTGGTACCGCCCGGATCTGATGGCGGTGATCGTCGTTGGCGATATCGACGTGGATGCGATGGAAAAGAAAGTAAAAGAACACTTCGCTTCCTACGCCAATCCGAAGAAGGAGCGGCCGCGGCAGGTCTACAGCCTTCCAAACCACAAGGAGACCTTCGTGTGCATCGAAAGCGACAAAGAAGCATCGGGCACGCAGATCCAGTTGATGTATAAGGATTACGATGTCAAGAAGCCGCAGGTGACCATCGCCGACGGCCGTAAGGATTTTATCGAAGGCCTTTATGCTACTATGCTCAACAACCGCCTACAGGAGCTGACGAATTCGCCGACCCCGCCGTTCACCTACGGATTTTCGTACCACGGCGGCACCTATGCCCGCGACAAAGAAGCCTACCAATCGTTTGCGATGGTAGAGGAAGACAAGGTGCTGCCGGCCCTCAAGACACTCGCCCTTGAAAACGCCCGCGCCCAAAAATACGGATTTACCCAGTCGGAGCTTGACCGCGCAAAATCAGAGATTATGGTCCAATACGAAAGTGCCTACAAAGACCGCAACAAGTCGGAATCGGCGAACTTCGTAAGCGAATACCAGTCGCACTTCCTTGAGCAAACGCCGTCGCCGGGTATCGAGTGGAATTACGAAGCCATCAAGCAGTTGCTGCCGGGCGTTACGCTCGAAGAGGTCAATGCTGCCGCCAAAGGCTATGTGAAAGACGACAACCGCGTGATCGTGATAACCGGACCGGAAAAAGACGGACTGAAGAAAGTGACCGAAGCGGAAGTCCTGGCGGCACTCGCCATCAACGATGCCGAAGTCACGCCGTATGAAGATGTGGCCATCGCCCAAAGCCTTCTCCGCAATCCGGTGAAAGCCGGCTCGGTGGTAAAAAAAGAAACCGACGAGAAAATCGGAGCCGTCACCCTCACGCTGTCTAATGGTGCCAAAGTGACCTACAAAAAGACCGATTTCAAAAACGATGAAGTCATGATGGAAGGCATTAGCCTCGGAGGATCGAATTTCTTCACCGACGACGAGATGAAGAAAACCCAGTTCGCCATGGGCGCGCTCACCGAAGCGGGCTTCTCCGGACTAAAAGTAAACGACATCAACAAGTTCATGTCGGGCAAGATTGCCGGTGCGTCACCCTATGTATCGGCGGCTACCGAAGGCATCCGGGGTTCCGCGACACCGAAAGACCTTGAATACCTCTTCCAGATGGTCTATGCCTACTTCACCGATCTTAACCTCGACAAAGAGGCGTTCGATGGCTACCGCCAGAAGCAATCGGCGTTCTACAAGAACATGATGTCGGAGCCGACCATGTACTTCCAACAGGAATTCTATACCTACCTGAACTCGCAAAACCCGCGTTTCAACGGTATCGTTCCGACTGACAAAACCTGGGATGCCACCGATTACGAACTGGCCTATCGCAAGTATAAAGAGCGTTTCGCCGATGCCGGTGACTTCCATTTCTATTTCGTAGGCAACATCGACGATGCAGCGATCGAAGCGTTCGCCGCGCAATACCTGGCGTCGCTGCCGTCAAAAGGTACGCACGAACAGCCGAAAGACCCGGGCTACCGCTTCATCCGCGGCGATCTCAAAAAGGTGGTCAACAAAGGGCAGGATCCGAAGAGTACGGTCAACATCATGTACTATGGTGACACCACCTATTCTCCGAAGGAAGCCTTCGCTCTGCAGGCGCTCGGCGAGGTACTTACCATCAAACTGATCGAGGAACTCCGCGAAAATGAAAGCGGCGTATACGGCATCAGCGCCCGCGGCGGCATGAACAAAGTGCCGTATGGCAGCTATAACTTCAACATTTCATTCCCATGCGGACCCGAAAATGCCGAGAAACTGACCGCTTCCGCCCTGCGCGAGTTGCAGAAGATCATCGACAAGGGTCCGGAAGAAAAAGACCTCGTGAAATTCCGCGAAGCCGAACTGCTGGAATACAAGAAGAACGCAAAAGAAAACCGCTTCTGGCTGACGAACTTCACGCGTTCGTATATCAACGGCGTGTCACCGGCCGACGTGCTCGAGACCGAGAAGAAGATCAATTCGATTACGGCGGCCGACCTGCAGGCCGTCGCCAAAAAATACCTGACGAAAGAGAAAATCATCGGAATGCTCCTGCCCGAGAAGAGCTGATTGTTGATGGCCCTTTACAAGAAAAGCCTGTCCGTTTCGGATGGGCTTTTTTTTAGTTGGCAGTAGTTAGTAGTTAGTAGTCAGTTGGCAGTGGGTCCGTCGTGTTTACAACCTCCAAGGTTTGCGAAGGAGGAGCAAGGAGCAAGTGCACGTCGTATCCTCGCCCGTCCTTCTAACCTGCAAGGTTTCCAAAACATTGTAGGTTTTTGGTTTTATGTACGGAGGTAGGGTTTTTCGGGCGTGCCGGCGCCTTCGTAGTAGGCAGTGGGCAGTAGCAGTAGGCAGTATGGGGTCCTTCAACCATCCGCAGGGCGCCGTCGGGCTGTCCGCTATAGCCACTTGCCCTCAGTTGGTTTTGCACCGTCGCCGTTCGCTTCCTCCGGTCGCACCCGCCTGCCGGCAAAACCCGCCTTCGCGCTGCGCGGCTGCCGCTGCCATCCCTCACGCGGGATCAGTCGCAGTCACAGATTACATCACTGGCCGACCCCACTTTCAACACTGAACCAGTACTCTGAACCCTGAACTATGAACTATGAACCCTGAACTCTAAACCCTTAAACACCACCGGTATCACTTCACCCTTCGCCAATCCGTATCGTTCGACGAGTTCGGGTGCAATACGTGTGGTATAATCTTCTTCCACCACCCGGAAGCCGATGCTGCGCAATTTGTCGAAGTAATCACGGCCATACACCCGCACGTGGTCATACTGGCCAAAAATGCGCGCGCGTTCTTTCGGATCGGTAATCGAATCGTCTTCAAAGGTCGTGGCGCGCGACAAATCCTGTGGTATCTGGAAAATGCCCATGCCGCCGGGTTTCATCACCCGGAACAATTCCTGCATGGCTTTTGTATCGTCGGGGATGTGCTCAAGCACGTGGTTACAAAGGATAAGGTCGTAGGTGTCATCAGCAAACGGCAGGTTGCAGATATCTGCCTTTACGTCCGCCAAGGGCGACAATAAATCGGTTGTCGTATAGTCCAGATTCGACATGCCGCGGAAACGTTTGTAGAAAGCCTGCTCAGGCGCAAAGTGCAGTACCTTCTTTCGTGCCGTGAAAAAGTCAGTTTCGTTTTGAAGGTATAACCACAACAAGCGATGGCGTTCCAGCGACAGGGTTCCGGGCGCCAGTACATTGCTGCGCTGGTGTCCGTAGCCATACGGCAGGAAACTTTTATAGCTTTTCCCGTCGATAGGGTCGGTGAAACGGTCGCCTTTCATCCATACCGCCAAAAGCGGACGCGCCAGATAGCTCAGCCGGATCAGCAAAGGCCGTGGCACCGTATTCAGCAGGAAACGGAAAATCTTTTTCAAATCACCAGGGGTTTTTGACGGAACTCGTTCTCTTCATCCGATTCGATGCCCAGGGCTTTGTATACATAGGCGAAGGTCGAAAGCAACTCCGGTTTCCCGTTGACCAATGCCACGTTGTGTTCGAAATGGGCGCTTGGTTTCTTGTCAGCCGTCACGATGGTCCATCCGTCTTTCAACGTCCGGATGTTTCGGGTGCCCATGTTGATCATCGGTTCGATGGCCACGACCATTCCTTCCACAAAGAGCTTCCCGCGACCGCGTTTGCCGTAGTTCGGCATTTCCGGTTCTTCGTGCATCTTTTCCCCAATACCATGGCCCACCAGCTCGCGCACAACGCCATAGCCAAATGATTCGGTATATTTCTGGATGGCGTTACCCACGTCTTCCACCCGGTTGCCGGCCCTGAATTCGCGTATGCCGATATAAAGGGATTCTTTGGTAACCTGCAACAGTTTGCGCGTCGCCGGCTCTACTTCACCAATTTCGAAGGTGTAGGCATGGTCGCCGTAGTAGCCGTTCTTCAACGCACCACAGTCGACCGATACGATGTCGCCTTCCTCAATCGGGCGGTGCGTAGGTAAGCCATGCACGACCTGCTCGTTAACGCTGGTCAGCAAGGTCGACGGGCAGCCGTAAAGTCCGAGAAAACCAGGCACAGCGCCCTGGTCGCGGATAAAGGCCTCCGCCATTTTATCAAGTTCGAGTGTTGTAATACCCGGACGTATCTCCTGGGCAATCATGCCAAGCGTTTTCGATACGATCAGCGCACTTTCGCGCATCAGTTCGATTTCCTCGGCTGTCTTTGGGATAATCATGCGAATGGATTCAGGCTGCAAAAGTACGATTTTCCGAATTATCGCTTGAGGGCGAAATGGCTTCGGAATTCTTTCGTGATACCGCCTTTTGTATAAAGTACGACAAACCAATAGTCATCGGCAGGCATCGGTCGCCCGTTATAGGTGCCGTCCCAACCGGTGTCATCCCGGAAGATCGAACGCAGTAACTTCCCATTGCGGTCAAAGACATACACGACCGAAACGTCAAGCGCTTCCTGTCCGTCGATGTTCCAGGTGTCGTGGAAGCCATCGCCGTTCGGCGTAAAGAACCGCGGGAAATCGGCGACAACTACATCGGTCGCGACCTCACCACATCCGTATTTGCTGCGGACGGTCAGGCGGTAAAGCCCTTCCTTCACATCGACAAACACATTACTGTCCTGCCAACCATCATTGTCAAGCTGGTATTCATAATCCGAAGAAGGTGGATCGACCACCGCCGTCAGCGTATTATCGGTTTCAAAAGCGATGAGATCGGCCGGACTTCCACTGATGGAAAACGGCACCTCGGTATTGCGTACCGTGAAATTGATCACGATGTCGCACAAGGATGTGTACCGGAAATCGACGATCCGCACCGAATAGGTGCCCGGTTCGGTCGCTACAAAGAACGACTGATTGGTCGGCCGTTCGGAACCCGGCACGGCGTCTGGACCTTCATACCACGTAAACTGGAAACCTTCGGGTAAACCTGTTTCGATGAGCGCGGGACTCACTACGTTACCGTCTTTGTCGACACAGATGTGATAAGGCGTTTTCAGGAGATTATCCGGCGGGGAATGCCGCACGAACAGCTCCAGTTCCAGTACCCGGTAGCAAGGTAATCCGGTTTCGCTGTCGAAGCTCGTTTTGCTGTTGATCCGGACGTAAATTTTCTGGTATTGCGGGTCACGGTTGACGTACTGGGTGGGATCTGCAATCCAGTCAGGGTCGTTGGCCTCCGCACTGTCAGGCGATTCATAATAGAAAAATTCCAATTCGGCCAAAGGGGTAGTACCCGCCATCTGACGCTCGCGTTCGGTAAGGTCAAACGCATGGAAACCGCTGTCATCGCACAGTTGAAGGATGTCGGGATTGCTAGAGGCACCAGGACGTTCGCTAACCGAAAGCGACAGCGTGGTCTGTGACGTACAGCCGTGTTGCGTCGGGTCTGTCACCAAAATCAGTACCGTGCGGTTGCCGGATTGATACGAATTGGTACCCGTAATCGCGATACCGGCATCAAAGTCCGCCTGGGAGGCAAAGAATTGCACGCTGTAATTGGCGTTGCCACCTGTAATCTGCGCAATACGTGAGTCAAGGTTGAACGTGCCTACACTGCCGCTGCAATTCGACATGGGCGTCGGAGCGGCTATGTTCGGCTCATCGTATACTTTCACATCAAAGTCAATGATAGAAAAACAACCCGTCGCGCTGTCGGAAAGGCGCGCATACACCGTCGTGGTGCCGATTGGGAAATTTGCATCCGCGTTTTTATCGAACGCCGCGATGTTCAGCCGCGCGTTTTCAAACGACGCAAAATACCGGACCGATACCGTAGTAGCCTGTCCGGTCAGGGCTTCACTATCTTTAGCCGACAGGATCACCGGTTCGCTTTCACACAGTTCCCAATCGGCAACATTGGTCAAAGCCGGCGCTACGTAGACATTGGCCGAGAACGTCCCGATACCTTCACAATCGTTATTCGTTTCAATACGGGTGTAAATGGTGTTATTACCGGTTGGAATAGGCGATGTATTGTCGAGTGGACCGGTTTCCACCGCGGCATCCGTCGCATTGGCGTAAAAGGCAATGTTGACGTTCGTCGTCGGGAAGTAGGTCGTTTTGATCAAGGCCCGTTGGGTCTCAAAGTCGAAAAAGCCAAACCCTTGGTTCAGTTCCGGGCAAACCGGCGCCAGGTTTGGATAGGCAGCGACTGACGTCGGGTCTACTTCTAACTGTAAAACCGCCACGTCGGATGTACACACCGGCACCTGGCCGGGAAACTGGCCCGTGACATAAAGGGTCTGGTTGAACGGCGTGGTGTTGGTGAAAAACGACGAATTAGCGATCTGTTGGGTAAGTCCGGCATCCAGGAAGTAGGAAAGGGTGATGCCCGCCATATTGTTTGTCAATGCGTTTGCAGCCTGCGTAAGATCGAAGATGGCTACACCGTCGGTGTTCGGCGCGATATAATCGCATTGCTTCAATACCACCGGACTGCTGGCGAGCACGGGCTTTTGGTTCAGCGTTACCGTAACCGCATTCGATACGGTCGAGCAGATCCCGTCAAGGGTCAGCGTCAGGGTATAGGCTTCAGAAGAACCCGGCGTTTGGTTGGCCGACGAAACTGTAAAGGTCGCGCCGTTCGCGCCCGGAATCGGGTTGCCGCCTTTATTCCACTGGTACGTAACGGTGGCACTTCCGGTGTTAGTGACCCCGGAGGTTAGGGTGTAAGTGTCATCTTCGCAAATAGTAGTTGTTCCGGTAATGTTGACCGTAGGTACAGGATAGATGACGAGGCTGTTTGAATTAACCGCCGTACATCCGGGGTTACTAGCCTGAACAAAATAGGTTCCGGCCTGAGTGGGTGAATAGGTAGCGGTTGTGGCGCCCACGATCGAAGTCGTTCCCCGGAACCATTGGTAGCTTACCGGCGCCGCCCCAGGATTGCTGACCGTCGCCTGTAACTGTGGCGCGGCCTGAAGGCAATTCGAAGAAGTCGTTACAGTAACGATGGGGGCTTCGTAGAAATTCAACGTTATTTCATCCGCACTGACAGTGAGTGTCGACGGGTCTAAGGGAGGGTCGGTCACATCGTAAGAGGTCATCTCCACCCGATAGATGCCGGTATCAGTGGCTACATAGGTATTGGTCGGTGAAGTATCGTCGGTAAGGGTATAGACCAATACCGTGTCTTTATACCATTTATAGTTGAAACGAAGGTCGGCAGGGTTGCCCGTAAAATCGGAGGTGTCAACGGTGGCAACGAGGTTCTGCGTTGTTGGTTTGCAATAATCAAGTTGTAGGATTTCGTTGCCCGTGTCGTCCAGTATGTCAACGTCGGAAAGGAAACTACAATCAGAACTGCCGTCCCCGCCGGTTTGAGTGATGGTAATATTGCCCGCCGTCTGCGAGAAGTTATCGATGACCAACACATACAATTCGCCCGCGACGCCATTCGGGAGGGTTACGTTCTCGAGTCCACTAGGTGAGTAGCTGCAGTCAACTTCCCGCCCGGGCGTCAATTGCGAACAAACATTTGTGAGGGTCGTAAAAGGACCCCATAAGCTGAAGTCGACATCCGCAAGGGTACCCGCACCGTTTACCTGTTTGATCTGGAAATTAATACTTCCCGATGTGGCGATCTTGATAAAAAACCAACTGGGTCCCGCGAGATTCGTATCGAAGCAACTGGGCATATACGACTCACCACTGCTGTTGTTCGTAGAACTCGCGAAGGTGATGGTGGTAGCGCAGGCCTGGTATTGTGACGAGTTGGCCACCAGTTCGGCACATGAAGGGGCGCCCTGCTGTGCGAACGATGCCAGTGAGGTTATGAAGAATAAAAGGGGCAGGAGTCGTTTCATCGCGTGGCGTTTTTACAGCAGTGACTGCCGCGTCATGACATCCGGTTGGGGTATGCCCATGAGTTCGAGAATGGTCGGCGCAATGTCACCCAGCACCCCGCTTTTGATAGAGGTACGCTCAGGATCTACGAGGATAATCGGCACCGGGTTGGTGGTATGCGCCGTGTTCGGGCTGCCATCCGGATTGATCATGGTATCACAGTTGCCATGATCCGCAATGACGATAGTGGTATAGCCATTTGCAAGTGCCGCCGTGATGACCTTTTCAACACAGGCGTCTACGGCTTCGCAGGCTTTGATCGCCGCCTCCCACACACCGGTGTGGCCTACCATGTCGCCGTTCGCAAAATTCAGGCAAACGAAATCTACTTCTTTCTTTTCGAGTTCAGGAACGAGGGCCTCTGCCAGTTCGTAGGCGCTCATTTCGGGTTGGAGGTCATACGTGGCCACTTTGGGCGACGGACACAGAATCCGCGATTCACCTTCGAACGGCAACTCGCGTCCTCCCGAGAAGAAGAAGGTTACGTGCGGATATTTTTCGGTTTCCGCGATCCGTATTTGTTTTTTTCCATGTTTTTCGAGCACTTCGCCCAATGTCATGGTGATGTTGTCTTTGTTGTAGATGACTTTGATGTCGTGGAAACTTTCATCGTAGTTCGTCATCGTCACATAATACAACGGGACGGTGTGCATGTTTTGCTCATGGCAATCCCATTGGGTCAATACTTCCGTCAGCTGACGACCGCGATCGGTGCGGAAATTAAAGAATATCACCACATCGTCGGGCTGTAATGTAGCCAGTGGTTGACCATCCGTTCCGGTCATCACAATAGGTTGAATGAATTCATCCGTTACGCCAGCCGCGTAGCTTTCCTCCACGCTTTTGACGGCATCCAGCGACGGCGTTCCTTTTCCATTAACCAAAAGGTCATAGGCGAGTCGCACCCGTTCCCAACGACGGTCGCGGTCCATCGCGTAATAACGGCCGATAATCGAGGCGAGCTGTGCCGGTCTTCCCGAAAGGGTGTCCACCAACGTGCGTACATAACCGGCCCCTGATTTCGGGTCGACATCGCGACCATCGGTGAAGGCATGTACGAACAGTTTATCCAACCCAGCTTCTTCGGCAGCGTCCAGAAGGCCCATGAGATGCGAGGTATGCGAGTGCACACCGCCATCAGACAGCAGTCCCAGAAAATGAATCGGCTTGTTATGGGCTTTTGCATAGGCGAAGGCTTCTTTGAGCACGGGCTCTTCCTTCAACGTATGGTGTTGTACCGCGAGGTTGATTTTGGCCAAATCCTGATACACGATACGCCCCGCGCCAAGGTTCATGTGTCCTACTTCCGAATTTCCCATCTGCCCTTCCGGCAGTCCTACATTGAGGCCGTCGGTGCGGAGTTCGGCACTTGGATAACGGGTATATAAACTTTTGATAAACGGAACGCGTGCGTTGTCGATGGCGGATACTTTCGGATCGGGCGATTTTCCCCAACCGTCGAGTATCATCAGGATGACTTTTTTGGACATTTTGACAATTTTCGCAAAGATAGGCGATTGCCCGTCGCAGAGCGGAATATTGTCATATTTTTAACCCCTTATTTCCTACGGCGCAGCGAATTGTAGTCGATATAATAGCGCACGCTTATCGAAAACACATTGTTGAGGTTGTCATCGAACAACTCCCGCACGTTGTCGTTGAAACGATGCCGGATGATATTGGTATAATCGAGCGCGTTGTTACGGTACAGCACCGACAATTGACTGCCCGGCGCAAACCACCACGAATAATTGAGGTCCATGTTCCAGACGTTGAAGTTGTCATCAAGTCCGGCAATAAAATCCGTTCCGTCAAGATACCCGTCGTCACGGAGGGTAAACATGCGTCGGTTTTCAGAATACGACCAGTAATAGCGGGCGCTGAGGTTGAGCGTCATTTTATTATTGAGCGCATATTTGGCGCTGAGTTGGGATACGATGGTTTTGATATCGCGCTCGGCATAGAGGATGTCGGTATCCGTGTTGCCCACATACCCGCGGTCACTCAAATCGCGGGAATATTCAAAGGTGTAAATGAGCATGAGTTTGTCGTTGACGCGGTAGCGTGGACTGAAATTCCACGCATACGTCAGTCGGCGATCTTCGTCGTACTTTCGCCCCACCACGTTAACGTCAAGCGCAAACGGACGGTTGTAGTTGGACGAGAAAATCAATTGTGCCAACGCACTTTTCGGCACATACGAATACCGTCCGGGTGACCGGGGCATGTAAAAGTCAAAGGTCTCAATAGGGTTGAGTTGTACCAAGGCATAATAGTAATCGTTGACCACCGAATTACCCTGTGCGCCCACATTGAAGAACGCGTCTTGTGGCTTTCCTGTGTTGTTCTGTAACTCAACAGATGAACGCACATCGACGCGGAAGGTGTTGAACCATTTGGTCGGGTTCAAAATGCGGTAGCTGGCGTCGGCGTAGGCGTTGTGGTAATTGGTCTGGGCGATATACCCCAAGTCGTTGATGTCGTAGTTGTTGGAAATGTACTTCCCGAACAACGACCAACGATACTGACCGCTCGTTTTCTCGAGGTTAAGGGCGGTCTTGAAGCCCTGATAATCGCTTTCTATATAACTGTACTTAAAGTCTCCGGACAGGTTATAGGTGTTTTTTTTGGTGTTGAGGTTGAAGAGGAAGGCCGATACGTTCGCATCATAGAAACTGCCGTCGCGCGACACGTTGGTATTGACGAAACTCACAGATGAATTTTGGTTGAAACGCTGGTCGAGCACTAACACATTGTAGTTGGTAAGCGGTTCGACGACTACGCTGCGCTTGGATCCGGTGGCGATGTCAGTCACTGTTCCGTGCGTCTCTTCCGTTACAGCATTCAGCACGCCGATGCCGAGTCCGTGATTGGTGCGCCCCGAAATTTTTACCGCATTCAACAGGTTGACAGTAGCGGGTTGGTCAAGCGTTTCGGTCGCGCTGTCATAGGTCGTGTATCCAAATGACGGTGCGGCACCGATCCGACGTGAATAAAAGAGGTCGCCTTTGCTGAACAGGTCCGTACCTTCCGTAAAGAACGGACGGTTTTCGGCAAATTGCTGTTCGTAGGGTGAGAGGTTGAGGATGAGGTTGTCGTACTTCGTCTGCCCGAAATCCGGCACGAGGATGGCATCCAGCGTAAACGACTCATTGATGCCGTATTTGACATCGAGTCCGGCTTTGAAACGGTCGTCCTTTCCCGCCGGCCCCTGTTCGTGGTAAAACGAGGTGTAGGGAATGAAGAACAAGCGGGTAGGGGGCTTTAGGTTCTGTAATCCTTCGAGTAAACCGTTTTGCGTCCGTGTCAGCTTTTCGTCAAAACGGATGGGATTCCAGGTGTAATGCTGCCGGTCACGCCGGATACCCCTATAGAAGTTGATGCCCCAGGTCTGTATGGATGCGTCAGAGAAGCGTAAGGCGGCATACGGAATCTTCATTTCTACATTCCAGCCGGTTGATGTCAGTCGGACGGCGCTGTCCCAAATGGCATCCCACGAAAAATCCTGTCCGAAATTATCCGGCGCGACTTCATTGTCTTCCGTTGCGAGGCGGTCCATCTGCACGCCCGAAGCACTGACAAAAAACTGGAAATCCTGCTGGCCGTCGTTGAATCCGTTGATGAAGACGCCGAACATATCCGCCACCCCAATATTGTCGCGTTGTGTGATTTCCTTCAGGATTTTATCCGGCTGGTCATCCTGTAGCTCCGCGAATATGTAAAGGGCTTCCTGGTTGTATAAAACGCGTACTGTCGCTCTTTTTTCCGGTGCGATCAACTTGCCGTTGTCGGGTTGGTACATGACAAAGTCGGTCGCCGGTTCCGCTGTTTCCCAGAGCTTTTCCATCGTGCCGTCAATGCTGATGGAAGCATCCGTAAATGACGTGCGCACGGTCTTTTTCTGCGCCATCAGCGACAGGCTGGCCAATAAGCAGATAAGCGGAAACAGCCTGGGCGTCCGGAGCATAGAAGGTTGGGTTAGTGTCACAAAAATAGAAATAATGGCCTGTAACACACTAATTGGCATACGTATTTTTAAAAAATTCCGTTATAGAAAGGATTTTGGCGCATTTTTGTTAAACCTTTGTTGTCGAAGCGGTTTGGCACGGTTTTTAGGAATCGGCCTCCCACCTGAACGATTCGTATGACCTATTATTTCCTGTCGTCACTTTTTTTTCTGTCGTCTTTGTTGACGGCGCCCTCTAACGTGTCCAAGGTTGTTTTACCGTCTGCCACCACGGAAGAACCTGCCGACCTCGTGTACCGCGATCTGGCGAAAAGCGCCGAAATACTGCCGTCGTCTGACTGTTTCAAAGCTGCGGCAAAGGGGTTTTTCCAACTTCGTGCGGCCGGCGTCATCACGCGTGACGTATTGGCTATAGCCGATTTCAGTCTCTCTTCGAACACCAAGCGCCTGTGGGTGGTGAACATGAATACCCACGAAGTGCTCTACCATACCTGGGTCGCGCACGGCCGTAAAACCGGCGATGAATTTGCCCAATCCTTCTCGAATGACGCAGAATCGAACAAAAGCAGCCTGGGGTTTTATGCGACAGGGACCGTATATAACGGGAAACACGGCGTTTCGCTGCGGTTGAACGGCCTCGAAAAAGGGGTGAACGATCGCGCCTTGCAACGGGCAGTGGTGATGCACGGGGCCGATTATGTGTCGGAAGATTTCATCCGGAAGCACACCCGTCTCGGACGCAGCCTGGGTTGTCCGGCGATTCCAAATGACATGGTGAAGCCGGTCATCGAAGCGCTACGCGACGGTTCGTGCCTGTATATTTACCACCCGAGCCACGCCGCACAAGGCGTTCGGAGCTAAGCGGTTATCGCCTGGCACACGATTTTCCTTTGAAAAAGTTTGCATCAACCAATTTTTCTTCTCTATATTTGCATCCGCAAACACGATAAAAGTGTGTCAAACACCCAAATTGTGCTTGTAATATAAGCGGAAGTAGCTCAGTTGGTAGAGCTCCAGCCTTCCAAGCTGGTTGTCGCGAGTTCGAGCCTCGTCTTCCGCTCCACTTCAAAAACCCCGATGATACGTCGGGGTTTTTTATGTCTTCTAGTTTCGTTTCCGCTGTCTTTAGCTTAGTTCCGTCAAATCATATCCTGACGCCAGTTCTACGGCATCCGCCCCTTTCCGGAACAGACGCGCGGTAAGGTCGCCCTCCAATGTCAGGCGGTCGCCCATCACGGCTATCCAACTGCCTTCTCGAAGACCCAGCACGGGCGTTTCATTAAAGGCGTGGAATTCGCGGATACGGGTTTCACGCGTTTCCCCCATGTGGGTCGATCCCGGATCCGGATCGAGGTAATGCGGGTTGAGGTTAAACGGCAGGATGCCCAGTGTGCGGAAGTCAGGCGGATAAGCAATCGGCATGTCATTGGTGGTTTGCATGGTAGGCCCGGTTATGTTGCTTCCGGCGCTCGTTCCGAGATACGGGGTGCCGTCCAGAAGGACCTCCCTAAGAGGTGTCATCAGGCCTTTCTCATGGAGCTCCTTTACCAGCACGAAGGTATTTCCGCCCCCTGTGAAGATCGCTTTCGCCGTCCGGATGGCTTCAAGGGGATCCGGGTAGGAGTGGAGTCCGTACACCCGCTTACCGATACCCGAAAAGGCCTGCGCCGCTTTCTCTGTGTAGGTGTCATGGTCGATACCGCCGGGCCGGGCATAGGGGATGAAGAGGATATCGTCTGCCCCGGCGAAAAGCAATTCTAATTCCGGCAGTAAATAGTCGAGGTAGCTCCCGCCATGAAGGGTGGAGGTGCTGGCAATGATAAGGCGCTTCATGCGTCGGATTTTAGGGTCGAAGATACGAAAGGCGCGTTATTAACAGAAATTTACCATTAGCCCCACACCGACGACTTTCCAAAACCCATATTTTTACGCCAACGAATTAATACAACGACATATGGTTAAGTTGGTTACCGTTTTTATCGGCGTGATCGTCCGCATCGTCTTAGGGTAATTCCGGGCGGCCCCGAACACTTCCACATCCGTTTCTCCCAAAATCCATTGCCTGTGGTGCGAATCGCTACGTATGTACTCCTCTTATGTTCCCTTGTCGCCGCAGCGCAGAAAGGGAAACCACTTGCCGGAAAAGTCGTTGTGCGTGACGGCAGTCCCTCTAACATCCATATCGTCAACCTCGTCAACGAAGTCGAAGTCGTGACTGACGCCGAGGGGAATTTTACCATTCCCGCATCGGAAGGTGATATGTTGGTTTTGTCAGGCACCCAAATCGACTATGTCCGTAGGTTAATCCGCGAAGACGACATCAATTCCGGAAAGATCACACTTCGCATCGCCGCCAAACCCATCGAACTCGAGGAAGTCGCCGTTACCAAGTCGACCCAGATGGATGCCGTTGCGTTGGGCATCCTTACCAAACCCGCGAAGCAGTATACGCCCGCCGAGCGCAAAGTGTTCACCGCCACCAGCACGGCCCTTGACGGCCTTATCAACAAAATCACGGGGCGGACCAAGCGTCTCAAACGCGAGGCGCTGCTCGAAAAGAAGGAATTCGTTTTGGCGCAGTTGAAAGACCTGTGGCCCGACTCTTATTATGCCGACCTCGGTATTGCCCCTGACCGCATAAGGGGGTTCCATTACCTTTTGGTGGACAGTAAGGAATTCCTCGATGCACTCGCCTCGAACAATTCGGTGCAGTTGGCGTTCGTGACCCTTCAGCTGGCCGATACTTACAACCGCGGGCTGAATGCGAAGCCATAGGCTGCTGTTTCTCCTCCTGTCGTTTTCCGGTTGGGCCCAACAAGAGAAAGACATTACCGGCACCATCACCGTCACCAATGCCGCGCCGGGCGGCGTACGCATCCTTAACCTCGTGAACCACCGGGAAGCCGTCAGCGATGCCAAAGGCGTTTTCCATATTATGGCCAAACCCGATGATGTGTTGCTGTGTTCGGCCGTCCATCTTGACCTGATGCGGCACATTGTAGAGGAACACGAGTTTGAAAAGGGGGCACTATCGGTGGCGATGACGGCCAAAACCAACCAACTCGAGGAAGTCGAGATACAGAATTACGCCCATCTTAACGCTGTTTCCCTCGGTATACTGGAACGTCCGGCGAAAACCTACACGCCCGCTGAACGACGTCTGCGCGCGGCGCGGCATGTTTTTATAACGACCCTTGAAGGGGGAGGTGTCGGGTTTTCGTTTGATCCGGTCATCAATTACCTGACCGGGCGTACTGAAAGACTGCGGAACCAATTGGAGGTTGAGAAGTACCCGCGTGCCCTGAAACGGATGCAGGAGTGGTACGATGCCTCCTATTACGACACAAAATTTGGCATCACCGCAGCCGAAAGCGGTCCATTCGAGTATTTTTGTGTGGAAGACGACGAATTTCGCGAGGCGGTCATTGCCAAAAAACGACCCGCTGCCGATCTTCGCATCGTGTTCCTCGCCGCGGCGTTTATCCAGTTGAAAGACGGGAGCCGTGTTACGGATACAAAAGAATGACGACAAAATCCCTTATGAAGACGCTTCGTTTTATAGGTATGTTTGCGATTTTCGCCCTGGCTTCGGCCTTTTCGGCGCACAAATTCTATATGTCAATCTACCAACTTCGCTTCAATGCCGATAAAAGTCGGTTGGAAATCACCGGACGGATCTTTATCGACGACCTGAACGAGTGCCTCTCGAAGTACGCTAAAACCGCTACTCACGTAGGCGAACCACAGCAATCGAAAGACGACGTGGCCTATTTGCAGCGCTATATGGCCGAGCAATTGAAAATCAAGGTAAACGGAAAACCGGCAACGCTCACGTTTGTCAGTACAGAAATCGAAGAAACCGTCGTGATTTGCTACTTTCGCGTTGACGGTGTAAAGCATCCGCGCCAAATTGACGTTTCGAACACGGCATTGATGGCGTGTCACTCCGAACAGCAGAACATCCTGCAGGCGGACGTGTCTGGAGAAAAGAAGAATATCGTATTGAAAGAAGGGGAAACCAGCGCGCACCTGGTATTTCCATAAAGAAACTGCTATGAAGCACATTTTTTACGCTTTGCTTTGCCTCCCGCTTGCGGTGACGGCCCAACAGGAAACCAAGAAAAAGGAAGGTGGCCACACCGACCAAAGCAAGTTCCGGCAGATGTATGACCTGCTGGCGACGCCGAACTCGTATCGGACGGCTTCGGGCGCACCCGGACCGGATTACTACCAGCAACAGGCCGACTATAAAATGGACATCGAACTCGATGACCGCAACCAACGCCTGTATGGTACCGAGACCATCACGTATCACAACAACGCCAAAGAACCGCTCGAATACCTCTGGATGCAACTCGACCAGAACATCCTGGCGCGCGATTCACAATCGCCATTGGCAAACGATGAGGGTGCTGACACGTCTATCGGCGTATTGGGCTTTTCGCGCAAATACCTGCAGGAGAAGTTCGACGGTGGCTTCAAGATCGACTATGTAAAAGGTCCGGATGGCAAAGAACTGCCGCACACGGTCAACTATACCATGATGCGGATCGATTTGCCCAAACCGTTGCAGCACGGCGAGACGTTTACCTTCTCGGTCAAGTGGTGGTACAATATCAACAACTACCAGATCGAAGGCGGCCGCTCGGGTTATGAGCACTTCGATTCGGATGGCAACAATTTATACGTATTGGCGCAGTTCTATCCGCGGATGGCGGTCTACAACGACGTGGAAGGATGGCAGAACATGCAGTTCTGGGGGGCGGGCGAATTTGCGCTGCCGTTCGGTAACTTCGAGGTCAACATCACGGTCCCGGCCGACCATATTATGGAGGCGACCGGCGAACTGCAGAACCGTGCCGAAGTGTTTACCGCCGCGCAATTGAAGCGGTACCAGGACGCCCAGAAATCGTATGACAAACCGGTTATCGTCGTAACGGCAGAGGAAGCCATGGCAGCTGAAAAAGGGTTTTCCGATAAGAAAAAGACGTGGCGCTTCAAAGCCGTCAACGTGCGGGATTTCGGTATTTCGACCTCTCGTAAATTCATCTACGACGCGATGGCCGTGAAATTGGGTGGGAAGGATGTTATGGCGATCTCGCTTTATCCTAAGGAAGGCAACCCGTTGTGGGAACAATATTCTACCCGGATCGTGGCGCATACCCTTAAAACCTATTCGGCCCATACTTTCGACTATCCCTATCCGAAGGCCATTTCGATCAACGCGCAAGACCAGGGGATGGAATATCCGATGATCTGTTGGAATTTCGGCCGACCGGATGCGGACGGAAAGTACTCCGACCAGGTGAAGTATGGCATGATGGGCGTGATCACACACGAAGTCGGGCACAATTTCTTCCCGATGATTGTCAACTCGGACGAGCGTCAATGGACATGGATGGACGAGGGATTGAACACGTTCCTTGAAACCTTGACGGAATTGGATTGGCAGGCGGATTTCCCCGTCCGACGCGGATTGCCGAAGTTGGTAGTGCCCTACATGAGTGGCGACCAATCCGGACTTGAGCCGATCATGACCAATTCTGAAAGCCTGCGCCAGTTTGGAAACAACGCGTATGCCAAGCCCGCGGCCGGACTCTACATGCTGCGCGAAACCATCATGGGACGCGAACTGTTCGACCACGCCTTTAAAACGTATGCCAACCGTTGGAAATTCAAACACCCAACACCGGACGATTTCTTCCGGACGATGGAAGACGCCTCGGGAGTTGACCTCGACTGGTTCTGGCGCGGTTGGTTCTTCACAACCGATTACAATGACATTGGCATCAAGGAAGTCAAACGGTATTTTGTGACGGCCGATGCGCCAAAAGGCTATAAGGCTCCTGAAACCGGACGTCGCCGTCGCCTCGCGAATGCGGGTGCGCAGGTGTATATGATAGAAGAGGGAAGCGAGTCGTACAAACCCGAACTCGACAAACCGTTCGATGTGCAGCAGGTGGCGCCGTTGGCCGACTTCATTGCCAAGAATTTTACGGAGGAAGAAAAGGCGAAACTGAAATCGCCCAAGTATTTTTACGAAGTGACGTTCGACAAACCGGGCGGACTCGTCATGCCGCTGATCGTGGAACTCACGTTTGAGGACGGCACTACCGAAGTACGACGGTTCCCGGCCCAGGTATGGCGTTTCAACGATGCAGAAACCACGAAGTTGTTCGCAACGGATAAGAAACTGACGCAAATTGTCGTCGATCCGAAGCTGGAGACCGCCGATGTAGATACCACAAATAACAGCTGGCCCAAGCAGGCGGTAAAGTCAAAGTTTGATTAAAGTGCAGGCAGGCCGGTGCTATTATTCGTATCTTTGGCACCGATAAAACGAGAAGTATGTTCGGTATCGGAGGCGGCGAAATTTTCCTGATCATCGTGGTGGCGTTGATGTTGTTCGGATCGGAGAACATCCCGCAGATTGCCCGTTCCCTTGGTCGACTTATGGCCCAGGTGCGGCATGCCACGGACGGCATCAAACACGAAATCCAGAAAAGTGCCGAAGAAAGTGGACTCGACACGAAGACGCTCACAGGCGGCATCACCGACGAAATCGAGAAAGCCCGTCAGGGATTCACCAAAATGGTCACCGAACACACCCCTACTGATAATTTAGGGCTGGACGATATTACCAAGGGCGTTTCTGACGAATACGGTAAAGCCGCCCAGGACATTGGGGATATCGCGGAAGGACCGATCAAACGCCAGCGTTAATGGAGCGCATCCTACAATACGATTCCAATCTTTTTATTTATTTGAACAGCCTCGGTTCTGAAACCTGGGACCCGTTTTGGCTGGCTGTTACCAAAATCGGCTATTGGATTCCGTTTTACGTTTTTCTGCTGTGGTTGGTACAACGCAAACTAGGCTGGAAACAAACGCTTTGGGTGTTGTTGTGCGTAGCGGTGCTCATCACGGTGACCGACCAGGTGGTCAACCTCGTGAAGTCGCATTTTCAGCGGCCTCGACCGTGCAACGATGAAGGGATTTGCTACCTGATACGATCGGTGAAAACCAGTTCCAGTTTTAGCTTTTTCTCGGGGCATGCGGCCAATTCAATGGCAAATGCCACCTTCCTGTTCCTGTTGCTGCGACGTCAGTATCGCCTGATGGGACTTTTGTTTTTCTGGCCGTTGGTGTTCGCGTATTCCCGCATCTATTTAGGACTCCACTATCCGGGCGACATCGCAGTGGGCTACCTCTTCGGTGCTCTTATGGGAACGCTCTTTTTCCGGATTTACCTGTGGTCGAAGTCGCGGGTTTTTCCTTCCTAATCCTACAAAACCCGACTTACGGTGAGCCCGTCGCGGATGGGCAGCAGCACCGTTTCCACCCGGGGATCCCGTTTCAGTAGTTCGTTGTATTCCAGCAGTACACGGGTGCTTTTGTCGTTTGCCTTTACTTCTTCCAACACCTTTCCGCTCCACAATACATTGTCCGACAGGATGATACCGCCTTTTGACATCATCGGCACGATCAATTCGAAATAGTGGGGGTAATTTTCTTTATCCGCATCGATAAAAACCAGGTCATAGCTCTTGGAAAGTGTGGGGATGATGTCAAGAGCATGGCCCAAATGCTGGGTGATCTGCGGTCCCCAGGGAGATGCATCGAAATACCGTCGCTGGAAATCAAACAATTCTTCGTTGTTGTCGAGTGTGTCGATGGTGCCACCATCCGCGAGTCCTTCGGCCAAACACAGTGTGGCATATCCCGTATATGTCCCAATCTCAAGGATGTGCCGGGGCCGCACCAATTTGGAGAGCAGGCTCAGCACACGCCCCTGGAAGTGACCGGACAACATGCGGGGTTGCAGGATTTTCAAGTGGGTCTCACGGTTGAGTTGCGCCAGTAGTTCCGGCTCATCTTCTGAGTGGCGGGCGACATAATCTTCGAGTTGTTCGGAGAGGAAATGCATGGAAAGGGACGAATTAGCGAATACGTAAATGTGAGAAAAAAGGGTTTGGTGTTGTGCCGTAAAGGTAGCAAATGTAGGATGGACGTTGCTTTCCATCGGGTGTAAAGTTAACGAAAGGCGACTGCCCGAAGGGTTTTCCCATCCTGTCGGGTTTTTACGTATCACCATCAATCGCTCATCCGCTAACTCCCTCCGTAAAACCGCTACTTTAGTCAGAAACACGCATCCCAAAATTTCGATGTACCTTTGCACCATGCAAATCGAAAAGCGTGACATACGGGCGCTGACCAAGCAGCAACTCCGTGATTTTTTTGTAGCCAACGGCGACCAGGCCTTTCGGGGCAACCAGGTCTATGAGTGGTTGTGGAGCAAGGGCGCGCATTCGTTTGACGACATGACCAATGTGGCAAAAACTACACGCCAGATGCTGGAAGACCATTTTGTGATCAACCACATCCGGGTCGACCAGATGCAGCGCAGCGAGGACGGTACGCTGAAGAACGCCGTTCGCCTGCACGACGGACTCATTGTCGAGAGCGTATTGATTCCGACCGAAACCCGAACCACGGCCTGTGTCTCAAGCCAGGTGGGTTGCAGCCTCGACTGTGAATTTTGTGCTACCGCACGCCTCAAAAGGATGCGGAACCTGAACCCTGACGAAATTTACGACCAGGTGGTGGCCATCGACCGCGAAAGCCGGTTGTATCACGGGCATCCGCTCTCGAATATTGTATTTATGGGGATGGGCGAGCCCTTGATGAACTACAACAACGTGCTGAAGGCCATAGAGATGATCACGTCGGACGAAGGCCTGGGCATGTCGCCGAAGCGGATTACCGTGTCGACCTCGGGCGTGTCAAAGATGATCCGTAAGATGGCTGACGAGGGAGTGAAGTTCAAGCTCGCCGTATCGCTGCATTCCGCCATCGAGGAAACCCGCAACCGGATCATGCCGTTCACCAAAAACTTTCCACTGACCGAACTTCGCGATGCCCTTGATTATTGGTACCGACAAACCAAAAGCCGTGTCACCTATGAATATGTCGTCTGGAAAGGTATCAATGACGACAAAGCCTCGATCGACGCCCTCGTGCGGTTCTGCAAGCACGTGCCGTGTAAGGTCAACCTGATCGAATACAACCCAATCGACGACGGCGAGTTTCAACAGGCAGATGAAGCGGCCATCAACGCGTATATCAAGGCGTTGGAAGCCCATGACATCGTCGTAAAAGTGCGCCGCAGCCGGGGGAAAGACATCGATGCGGCCTGTGGGCAGTTGGCAAATAAATCCTAAACCACTTTCCCTGTGATGCATAGGGTTGGCACCCTTTCTGCTAGAGGCACTGTGACGGCGACAGCCACTGCGACTTTCCGTATGACACCTTCCATTCTTTCCCCGTTTAAGGTTATATTTGGGCAATGAAAATCACGGAGCAGATCAAGCAGCCCATTTTCGCCGAAATGGAACTTTTCGAGAAGAAGTTCCACGATGCTATGGCATCACGGGTGGCGCTCCTGAACCGTATCACCTATTATATCGTCAACCGAAAGGGGAAGCAGATGCGTCCCATGTTCGTGTTTCTCTCGGCGAAGATGGTATCCGGAGGCGCCATTAACGAACGCACCTACCGCGGGGCTTCCGTAATCGAACTCATCCATACCGCCACGCTCGTGCACGACGATGTGGTAGACGACAGCAACCGCCGCCGGGGCTTTTTTTCCATCAATGCCTTATGGAAGAACAAGATTGCGGTTTTGGTGGGCGACTACCTGCTGTCGAAAGGCTTGTTACTTTCCATTGACAACGGTGACTTCGATCTTTTGCGGATCATCTCGGTGGCCGTGCGTGAAATGAGCGAGGGCGAACTGCTCCAGATTGAAAAAGCACGACGCCTCGATATCACCGAGGAGGTATATTACGAAATCATCCGCCAGAAAACCGCCACGCTCATTGCCGCCTGCTGTGCGTTGGGTGCGAGATCCGTCGCGCCTGACGATGACGCCACGGTCGAGAGGATGCGAAAGTTCGGTGAGTTGATCGGGATGGCCTTCCAGATAAAAGACGACCTCTTCGACTATACCGACGATGCAATCGGCAAACCGACCGGCATCGACATCAAAGAGCAGAAAATGACACTGCCACTCATTTACGTACTCAACACCTGCTCTAAAAAAGACAAAGACTGGCTGATCAATTCGATCAAAAATCACAACAAAGACAAAAAACGGGTGCGTGAGGTCATCCAATTCGTAAAAGAACAATTAGGACTCGCGTATGCCGAGCAGAAAATGCGGGACTTCCGCGACGAGGCGCTTGAGCTTTTGGCGACCTTTCCCCATTCCGACTATCGCGCGGCCTTGGAATTGATGGTGGAGTATGTGATTGAGAGGAAGAAGTAGGGGGAGAGAAGAAAGAGGGGGAGGTAGGATACTATCCTTGTAAAGTTTTCTTTTTTTCAACAGTTTTTCTATGCTGAATAACAAGCATTTAGACTCTACGTATTCTTATTTTTTATTTTTTTTTGTTCTCCATACAACGTTTTGACGTCTTTTTTCGTCTTGGGTCCAAATACACCATCGAAGAGGTTTGAAAGTAATCGATTTACATGCTGATGAGAAGGAGTTGATCCGACTCGCCATCGACCGCAACCGGCACGCACAGCAGCTGATGTACCAGCGCCATGCACCGAAGATGCTGGGGGTGTGCAGGCAGTATATCAAAGACGTTCACCAGGCCGAAGATGTGATGATCACCGCATTCATGAAAGTGTTCACGAACCTGGCCCATTTTGAGGGGAAGGGGAGTTTTGAAGGATGGATACGGCGGATTATGATCAACGAATGCCTTTCGTATCTGCGGGCCCACCGACGCATCAGTTTTCTTGAAGACAAGCCGTATGCCGAGCCGGGTTTCAACGACATCGAATGCAACCTGTCGGTCGACGACATCCAATCGCTGATCGACGAGATGCCTGACGGATTTCGTACCATCTTCAACCTCTACGTCATCGAAGGGTATAAACACAAAGAGATTGCGGAAATGCTTGACATCCATGAAGGCACGTCGCGATCGCAGTTTGCAGCGGCCCGGAGGCACCTGCAGGAACGAATTCAAAAATTAGAAATGTATGGCAACGGAACGGAATAAAATGGAGGAGGATTTCAGGATAAAATTAGGGCAACGGGAAATCATGCCCTCTGAAGGCGCATGGGACCGCCTGGATGCCATGCTGTCCGTAGCGGAAGGTAAGAAGAAGCGGGATTTCCGTTGGCTGTATATCGCCGCCAGTATACTGGGCTTTGCCTTGATTGCCACCTGGTTTTTCGGCAGCACACAGGAAATGACCGATACGGCACGTCCGAGGGTGGTGGTCAATGAGACAGAGGAGACGCAGGTAACGCCTTCAACGCCAGAAGCGGCCCTCCCGATGCCGACAACGGCAACAAGCCCCGCAGCAGTCGCCATCCAAACGCCTAAAGTGGGCCGGCACGCAGAAGCGACAAGCGAAAAGGGTGCCATTGTAAACGCGCCGGTGACCTATCCGACTAACGAAGCCGGGACAAACGGAGCCGGAGTCGCTCAGAATACGAATGAAATCATCCATCAAAAGACCGGACAGGTCGCACCGAAGCCGGTAACGGTTGACGCAGCCGCACTACTGGCTTCGGTCGACAATAAGGGCAAGGTGACGGTGCCGTTTTCTGGTAAGGAAAAGGTAAAGGTCGACGCTGCCAGCCTCTTGTCGCAGGTCGACGGTGAACTCGATATGACCTTTCGCGAGAAAACTATCCGGACGGTGACACGCAACTACCAGAATGTCAAGGTGGCGCTGTCGAACCGGAACAATGAATAGCAATCATCAATCAAATTTCAATAGTTATGAGAACCATTACCCTTTTTTTGGCAGGCTTGTTCTGCCTGTTGGCCAGCAAGATGGTGGGCCAGAGTTTTGAAGATCGTGCGCGCCTGATCGCCAACAAGATCGAGACCGTTACGAAAGACGAGAAAGCCGCATTGAAACAGGAAGTGGAGAAGGTCAACGAAGACCTACAGGCGGGTCGCCTTACGGCAGAAGAAGCCGACCAGCGCAAAATGGACCTCGCGCAGACCCATGCCCGCGCGATTGAAGAGAAAGTCGCCGCCTACGAAGCGGAGCTCCGCGATTTGGTGCAACAGAAAATCGACGGGAAAATCCATGAGGAGGATACCAGCCGCATGTTCCGTGTTACCTTCAAATGGCGGGACCCGGATAATTGGTCACGCCATCATGGCGAGTCGCGCACCACAACCCAGTTCGTTTTCGCAGCCGGCGTCAACAACCTTGTCACGAACGGGTCGGTAGCCAATTCCGATTTCCGCTACTGGGGCTCCCATTTCTATGAGTGGGGTTTTACCTGGAATACCCGCCTGATGAAAACCGACAACCTGCTGCACGCCAAATACGGTTTTTCGTTGCAATACAACAACCTGCGTCCTACCGACAACCGTATGTTTGTTGACAACGGTTCAACGACGGACCTTGAGACCAATACGGTGAACATGCGCGATTCGCGTTTCCGGAATGTCAACCTGGTGTTTCCCGTCCATCTCGAGTTTGATTTCACCCGCAAAGGCGAGCACGATGGAAAACCTACGTTCCGTACGCATGAGTCGTTTCGTTTCGGTATCGGTGGCTATGCCGGTGTGAACCTTAAAACCAAACAAGTGTTGCGTTACGATGTCGACGGATACAAAGAACGCAGTATCACCAAAGGCAGTTTCAATGTCAACGATTTCATTTATGGCGTGAGTGCTTATGTAGGATATGAGTCGACAAGTCTCTACGTTAAATACGACTTAAACCCATTATTCAAAGACAATCCGGTGGCGCAGCGCAACGTGTCGTTGGGCATCCGGTTTGACCTGAATTAAGAAGTAGTGAGGTAATTTTACCTTTTCTTCCCTATCATGAAAGCGTTCCCTTTGGAGCGCTTTCGTATTTTACGTCGCAATGATGTACCTTCGTACTTTGCCATTGGCTGCCCACGCATGATTACCCAAAGCACTATAGAGAAAGTTTTCGAAGCCGTCCGCGTAGAGGAGGTCATCGGCGATTTCGTGCAACTGAAGCGATCGGGCAGTAATTTCAAAGGGTTGAGTCCGTTTTCGGAAGAACGGACGCCTTCTTTCATGGTGTCGCCCGTCAAGCAGATTTGGAAGGATTTCAGTAGCGGCAAAGGCGGAAATGCCATCTCCTTTATCATGGAACACGAGCATTTCACCTATCCGGAGGCCATCCGGTATCTGGCGAAGAAGTACAACATCGAAATCGAAGAAACCGAGCAGACCGACGAGCAGAAGGCGGTGCAGGATGCGCGCGAGAGTATGTACCTCGTGTCGGAATTCGCCCGCGACTACTTCCATGACATCCTGCTGAACAGCGACGAAGGGAAAGCCATTGGGCTGTCGTACTTCAAAGAACGTGGGTTTACGTTAGACACCATCCGGAAATTCCAGTTGGGTTATTCGCCTGAATCGCGTACGGCTTTTACCGATGAAGCCATCCGGAAAGGGTACCAACTCGAGTTCATGGAAAGCACCGGCCTGACGATTGTGCGGGAAGAACGACAATTCGACCGGTTTAGCGGACGGGTCATGTTTCCCATCCAAAGCATGTCGGGACGGGTGTTGGGTTTTGGCGGACGTATCCTTACCAACGACAAAAAAACCGCGAAATACCTGAATTCGCCGGAAAGCGAGATTTACCATAAGAGTAAGGTACTCTATGGTATCTTCCAGGCGCGGCAGGCCATTGCCAAGCAGAACAACTGTTTTTTGGTGGAAGGCTACACCGATGTCATCCAGTTTCACCAAGCGGGTATTGAGAACGTGGTGGCCTCGTCGGGAACTGCGCTTACCCCCGACCAAATACGACTCGTCAATCGCCTGACGCGAAACATCACCGTGCTGTTTGACGGGGATGCAGCCGGTCTGCGGGCGTCGCTTCGCGGTATTGACCTGATTTTGGAGGAAGGGATGAACGTGCGGGTCTGTACGTTCCCCGATGGCGATGACCCGGATAGCTTTGCGCGGAAGACACCGTATGAAGACTTGGTAGCGTATATCGAAACGAACAGCAAAGACTTCATCCGGTTCAAGACGTCCCTTCTGATGGAGGACGCCCGTCATGATCCCATCAAAAAGGCCGAGTTGATCCGCGATATCGTGACCAGTATCTCAAAGGTGCCCGATCGTATCCAACGCGAAATCTACATACAAGAGTGTTCGCGTCTCATGGATATCTCCGAACAGGTACTTGCCAGTGCGCTCGCGCAGATGGTGCAGAAGAACCTGGCCGACGCGTCGAAGAAACCGCAGACGGAACGACAGGGACTTGAAGTCGTGCAATCAGAACCAGACGCACCGGCTGAGAAAGTCGACATCCTCTACGAACTTGAACGAAAGATCATCGCGATCCTGCTGCTATATGGCGACCGAACCGCCGATTTCGAAGATACCTTCCTTCGCCTGAACGAAGAAGGGGAAGCGGAAGAAGTACGGGAAACCACCACCTGCAAAATCTACGAACGCATCTACCTGAGTTTACAGGAAGATGAAGTCGAACTCGCGAACGCGGAATTCCGTGCCATCTACAACGACCTCATTGCCTATTTCCATGCCAATGAAACTTTTTCAACCGAGCATTACCTGGCACGCCTCGACACGGCATTGAGTCCGATGGTTACCGACATCCTGATGGAAGACGAGCGGATGCAGCTCCACAACTGGGAAGCGCGGCAGATACTCGTCAAACAGAAAACCGACACGATTGGACAGTACGTTACCGAAACCATCTTTACGCTGCGCTGGTATCTGGTAGACCGCATCATCGATGAGTTGAAAAAGGAAATCGTGCCCGACCCTGAGGCCGACAATAGTGAAACGCTGTCGATGGTGATGGATTACTATAAGCTCATCCACACCTTTTCAACGCGTTTGGGTCGCGTGATGTCCCGTTTTTCCTAAACGATATCAAGCGTCTTCGCCTTATTGACCAGGTCAACGAGGTTGGTGACGTTGAGTTTGGTCAGCAGTCGAAGTTTGTAGGTGCTGATCGTCTTCTCGTTGAGTCCGAGAATACGGGAAATCTCATTGTTCTTCTTTCCTTCCGACAAATAGCGCAATACCTCAATCTCGCGTGTAGAGAGTTTGCGGTAGAGTCGTTCGCTTTTGTTTTGGCGGGAGATCAGGCTGAGTTTCCGGCGGATATCATCGCTGAAGACAATCTCTCCTTCGTTGACGCGCAGGAGGATGCTCTCAAGTGTTTCGAGGCTTGCCGTTTTGGGAACGTACGCTGCGACACCTGCTTTGATCGCGTTTGGAGTGTAGATGTGTTCGGCCAGATTCGTGAATAGGACCACGCGGGCTTTGAATTCCTTGATGGTGGCTTTCAACGCCGTAATGGTCGTGAGGCCGGCTAGTTCTAAATCGATAACCAGGATGTCAGTAGGTCGGGTGCGGAGAATTTCCCGAACATCGTCAAAATGGTAGACTTGCGAGGAAATACTGATTTCGGGATGATTCGCAAAATACGATTTTAATCCACAATGAACCACAGGTTGATTATCGGCTGTACATATTTGTATTGCCATTTACCGAAGCTTGTTTTGGGGGTTGCTTAAGTGGTAAAAATACTAAAAAAATGTTATAACATTGTAAATCAGGACTGAAAAATTTACCTATAACCTTCCGGAATTAAGCAAACCGGAATAGGTATCATCTTGTGCCTGTTAGCATTATTTAATTTTTTGTAAATTTCAAATGCAATTTTTTCGCGACCTGAGAAATCGTCAATCGTTTTCCCAACGGCATCCGCCGCCATCGCCTCTTCCAATTCGTCGTAGGTAGCGCCCAATTGATCTTCGTCAGAACGGTCATCGCCGAAAAGGCCATCGGTAGGCGGTGCCACCAATATTGAATCGGGGACAGATAGGTACCGCCCGAGGGCATACACCTCTGATTTTACGAGGTCTGCAATCGGGCTCACGTCTACGCCACCGTCTCCATACTTCGTATAAAAGCCCACTCCAAAGTCTTCGACTTTATTTCCTGTTCCGGCTACCAGCAAACCGTGAAGGCCGGCATGGTAATATAAGGTTGTCATCCGAAGTCGCGCCCGTGTATTGGCCAGTGTGTGGGCCAGCATCGGCTCGTTCTCATCGCCCGGAAAGGTGGCCTTGAAGCTCTCAAAGAGCGGTGTGAGATCGGACGTCGCTTTCTCCACATTGGGGAAACGGCTTTGCAACTGCGCGATGTGTTCGCTGCTTCGGGCCCAGTGGCTCGGCGGCTGGTGGATGGGCATTTCGACGCACAACGTCCGGAGGCCGGTTTGCGCACAAAGTGTAGACGTAACGGCAGAGTCGATTCCGCCCGAAATACCAACCACAAATCCGTTGGTTCGCGAGCGTACGGCATAGTCCTGGAGCCAGGCGACGATATGGGTGTTCACCCGGGCTACATCAAGGGTGGTGTTTTTTTGCATCTTGTTGGTTTGAAAAACAGGGCGCGAATGTATCTTTGTCGCGCTTTTGGGTGGCTAAAATTAGCCAAATCCGGGCGTATTTCCTTACACAATTACAATATTTCCGGTATTTCCCGGTTTTGCCTAGATGAAACGACTGTTTTTATTTTCAACGCTTCTCCTGCTCGTGGCCTGTGGGAAGCAATCCAAGACAGAAAAGGCCATAGAGGAGGTGCCACTGGACAATATCCGGGTGGAACGTTTTGACAAGGCCTTCTTCGAAACACCTCCCGCCGGACTGCCCGCCCTCAAGCGGCAGTACCCGGAATTCTTCCCTGCGTCAACGCCCGACTCGGTCTGGATCGCCAAAATGACGCATCCGCAATGGCGCGAGCTCTATAATGAGGTGCAGAAGCGCTTCCCCGACTTCAACAAACAAACGGCGGAAATCGAAGACCTCTTCCGTCACATCAAATATTACTACCCGAAAACGCCGACACCCACCGTCGTGACGCTCATCAACGAAATGGACTATAATACGAAGGTTCTGTATCGCGATGGGCTGGTATTGATTTCGCTGGAGCTGTATTTAGGGAAAGACCATAAATTCTATGATTATCCGGAGTACCTGCGGCAGAATTTCGAACCCGGACAAATGATGCCGGATATCGCAGCCGCCTTCGCCGCTACCAAGCTTCCGGAGTTGACCGAGAACACCCTGCTGGCCCAGATGGTCCGGGCCGGAAAGGAACTGTATATGAAGGATTTACTCCTCCCCAACTATTCCGATGCCGCCAAAATAGGTTACACGGATGCCCAGATCGCCTTCTGTAAGGAAAACGAAGGAGTTATCTGGACCTCTTTCGTAGAACAAAAATTACTGTATAGCACCGACGGTCGACTCGGCAACCGCTTTATCAACCCGGCCCCGTTTTCGAAGTTCTATCTTGAGGTGGACAACGAAACGCCCGGCCGCATCGGCACCTGGGTCGGATGGCAGATCGTTCGCGCCTATATGGAACAAAACGAAGAGGTGAGCCTGACGCAACTGCTTGCGATGGACGCCAACGAGATCTTCACCGGATCACACTACAAACCGAAATTATCCAATGACTGATACGTCTTCTGAAATCCGCATCAAGATCGCGCTCGACGCGAATCGTATTCCCGAAAAAATGACCTGGACGGCCCGTGATGGCGGCGTGGTAAACAAGCCTACCAAAGCGCTTTTATTGTCGGTCTGGGACAGCAAGCCGCAGGAAACGCTGCGCATCGACCTCTGGACCAAAGACATGCCCGTCGACGAGATGAAAGTGTTTTTCCACCAAACCCTCGTGGCGATGTCCGACACCTACCAGCGCGCCACCGGCGACGAAAAAATGGCCGACACCATGCGGGATTTCTGTGAGTATTTCGCCGAAAAACTCGACTTAAAAAAGTAAAGGAAACATTGGTTTCCGATTGTTTAGCGTAGATTTTTTGGGCGTCCCGGCGCAAGGAATTCCCGTCACCTAACAGGTTGTTGGCGCGCCGTCGCGCTCTCCGCACTCGCTTTGCTCCGCGAAAAGCGTCGCAAAGCTCAGACAATCGCTACGATCGCTGACGCAGCCTTCACACGTTCACCTACCTGATAGCCCGGACAGGTAAAGCATATCTGTCCCATCGCCCCGCTTTCCTCTTTCCTCCTTCTTCTCACCTCTCACCCCTCTCATCTCACCCCTCTCCCTTAAACAACTCCTTATTGATCCCGTCAATAAACGCCAGTAGTTCCTCTTTGCCCGTTCCGTCCTCTGATGACGTGATAAAATACGGTGGCATTTCTTCCCAGTCGCCCGCCAGTAGCGTTTTCTTATAATCCGCGACCAATCCGTGCGCCTTTGTCTTCCCAACCTTATCGGCTTTGGTGAAGATGAGCGCGACCGGAATACCGGTTTCGCCCAGATACGTCAGGAACTCGAGGTCGATTTTTTGCGCTTCAAGCCGGATATCGATCAAGACAAACGCACACGACAACTGTTCGCGCGTTTCGAAATAATCGGTGATGAACTTCTGGAACGTTTCTTTCGTTTTCTTTGAAACCCGTGCATAACCATAGCCGGGTAAGTCGACCAAAAACCAGTTGTTGTTGATCTTGAAGTGGTTGATCAACTGCGTTTTACCTGGTTTACCCGAGGTTTTCGCGAGGCTTTTGTGGTTCGTCAGCATGTTGATCAGCGACGATTTTCCCACGTTCGAGCGTCCGATGAACGCGTATTCCGGAATCCAGTCTTTCGGGCACTTGGCCGCATCGGAATTACTGACGATAAACTCGGCGGATGTTATTTTCATATGTGCTTGTTCCGGATACCGGATAGTAGATAAAGGAAAATGGTCCAATAGCCCGCAAACTCACTTGCGCAGTTCGTCAACTCCTCAGTTCCTCAGTTGCTTCTCTACTCAGTTCCTCAAAAATGATGCTCCCGCAACCACTCGTGCATCAGGCGGTTGAATTCGTTCGGGTGCTCCATCATGGCGGCATGCCCGCACTGGTCGATCCAATAGAGGCTGGAATGCGGTAAGAGTTTATGGAACTCCTCTGCTACCTCCGGCGGTGTTACTTTGTCGTTTTTACCCCAGATGATACAGGTCGGTACGTGCATTTTCGGCAGGTCCTTCGCCATATTATGACGGATGGCGCTCTTGGCGATGGTCAGGGTCTTGATGAGTTTGAGGCGGTCATTCGCTACGGCATAGACCTCTTCGACAATCTCAGGTGTGGCGATCTTCGGGTCGTAAAACACTTCTTCCGCCTTCTTTTGGATGTAGTCGCGGTCGCCCCGACGCGGATAACTGTCGCCCATCGAGTTTTCGTAAAGACCCGAACTTCCGGTGATCACCAGGGCCAGCATCTTCTCAGGATACATCTTTGTGTGGTAGAGCGCGATGTGTCCGCCCAATGAATTTCCCAACAGGATCACCCGCTCGAACCCTTTGAACGTGATAAAGTCCTTCACAAACTTCGCAAAGGCTTTCACGTTGGTTTTCAGGATGCTTTGCGTGTAAATCGGCAACTCCGGAATGACCACTTTGTATCCCTGCTTCGGGAAATAGTCGGCTACTCCGTCAAAATTACTCAGCCCGCCCATGAGTCCGTGAAGCACAATGATCGGCGTTCCTTCACCGGCTTCATAGTAAGTGTATCTGCCTTCTTTTTTCAATTGGTAGGTCATGCGTACGGGCCTTTCTTAAAATCCCCACAAATATAGGAGTTTCAACCAAAAGGGGGCGGCTTTTTTTCGTCATCCCACCAAGGGTGATGGAGGTTATACCGCGTCGTTGGTGGCCGCTAGTGGGCCGGGTGGGGGATAAAGGGAAAACTTATCAACAAAAGTGGGGTATTGTGGAGATTTATGGAGGAAATCGTTATTTTTGCTTAACCACGGGTAAAATCTTAATGTGTTGATTACCATCATCGGAACATACGAATGCAAGGCGGATGACAAGGGAAGGCTGATAGTGCCGGCTCCCTTGAAGAAGCAGCTTGCGCCGGTATTGGCGGAAGGTTTCGTGCTGAAACGTTCGGTTTTCGATCCGTGTCTGGAGTTGTGGCCGATGTCGGAATGGAACCTGATGATGGCCAAAATCAACAAACTCAACCGGTTCAACAAAAAGAACAACGATTTCATCCGCCGGTTTATGGCGGGCGTGAAAATGATTGAAATCGACGATTTAGGGCGGATACTGATCGCGAAAGACCTGAAAGACTTCAGTTCGATCCAGAAGGAAGTGGTCTTCTCGTCAAAAGTCAACATCGTCGAGATCTGGGACAAACAGAAATACGAAAGTGCCGTGTCTGGCGATGACGTCGACTTTGCGGCGCTGGCAGAAGATGTAATGGGGGGTGCAAATGATGACGGTGATGGACTATCATAATCCGGTATTGTTGTCGGCTACGGTCGACGGACTCGACATTCGTCCTGACGGGATGTATGTCGACGTGACCTTTGGCGGTGGCGGACACTCGCGCGAAATCCTGCGCCGGCTCGGACCCAACGGGCGCCTTTTTGCGTTCGACCAGGATGTCGATGCTGTAGAGAATGCCCTTGACGACGATCGCTTCGTGCTCATCAACGAGAACTTCCGGTTCATTCGCCGTTTTCTTCGCCTTCACGGCGTACGCCAGGTCGATGGTGTTTTGGCGGATCTCGGCGTATCGTCCCACCAATTCGACGTGCCTGAGCGGGGCTTCTCAACCCGGTTCAATGCGCCGCTCGACATGCGGATGAACCAAAACGACGACCTGAATGCATTTCGCGTCATCAACGAATACGATGAACTGCAGCTCCGGCGCGTGTTTCTCGACTATGGCGAACTCAAAAACGCCCCGGTCATCGCCCGCACGCTCGTTGACGCCCGCATGAAGCAACCCATCCGCAGCACCGAAGAATTCAAACAGGTGCTGTCGCGTTTTTTGCCGGCCCACAAAAGCAATAAAATACTGGCCCAGATGTATCAGGCCATCCGGATAGAAGTGAACCAGGAATTGGAGGTGCTGAAGGAATTCCTGCTCCAAATGAACGACCTGCTGAAGACCGGCGGCCGCCTGAGTATCATCTCCTATCACTCCCTCGAAGACCGGTTGGTGAAGCGTTTCATCCGTAACGGGATGTTCGAGGGCGAACCGGAACGCGATTTCTTCGGGAATTACGAAACGCCCTTCGTTCCCGTCGGAAAGCTGATTGTTCCCGATGAAGCCGAAATTGCCGTGAATAATCGTGCGCGCAGTGCCAAACTGCGTATCGCCGAACGTACCGGAAAATGAAGAACGCGGTTTACAACATACTCAAAGCCCGTTTCCTTGTCAATGAGGATGCCTTCCGTAACTGGAGGTTTATCCTTTTTCTGGTATTGCTGGCCATCGTGATGATCGGCAACAACAACAGCTATGATGAAAAGACGTACCGCATTGCGGTGCTGACCAATGAAGTGAAGGAACTGCGCTCAGAGTTCGTCGACCGCCGTTCCCAGTTGATGAAACTGAAAATGGAATCGACCATCGCCGAGAAGATGCAGGAACGCCACATCTATCCGTCTGCCGTGCCGCCTGTCAAAATCAGGGTCAAGCAGCCGAAGAAAGAAGGCTTTTTCGATAAACTATGGTAGACAACGATAAAAAGATCGCCCACAGGATGTACCTGTTTGCTGTCGTGATTTTCATCATGGCCGTTGCCGTCGTGGTGAAAATGACGAACATCCAGCTGGTCGAAGGCGACTATTATCGGAAACTGGCCAAAGAGCGTACGGTGAAACGCTTCGTCATCCCGGCCAATAAAGGGAACATTTATTCGGTGGACGGCAGTTTGCTGGCGACGTCCATCCCTAACTATGACATCCGCTTTGATGCAGTAGCGCCTAAGCAGGAGGATTTCGACAAGAACCTCGGCGCGCTGGCACAGTCGCTTTCGGAGATGTTCGGTAAGTCGGCCGCGCATTATGAAAACGCCCTCACCCGGGCCCGTGACCACAAAAACCGCTACTTCCTGATCGCAAAAGGACTCAGCTATACCGAGTATATGAGGGTGAAGGGGTTTCCGCTGTTCAACAAAGGACCGTATAAAGGTGGTTTCATCATGGACCAGAAAACCGTCCGTGAATACCCGATCGGTCAGGTGGCGTTGCGGACCATCGGCTATGATCGCATCGGCGGTGATGGCAAACGTATCAGCAAAGGCATCGAGGCCGCTTTTGCCAACTACCTGAACGGCACCGACGGTAAAATCCTCAAACAGAAAATTGCAAAAGGGCAATGGAAGCCGATCCGCGATGAGAATGAAGTGGAGCCGCACGACGGATACGATGTCATCTCTACCATTGACGTATACATACAGGATATCGCCCACCACGCCCTGCTGAAGCAACTCCAGGAATACCAGGCCGACCACGGATGCGTAGTAGTTATGGAAACCAAAACGGGTGAAATCCGCGCTATTTCCAATCTTGGCCGTGCGAAAGATAGCACCTACTACGAAACTGTGAACTATGCCGTAGCCGAATCACATGAACCGGGCTCTACGTTCAAGTTGTTGGATATGCTGGCGTTGTTAGACGACAAGCGGGCCGATACCTCCGACGTTTACAACCGTCACGGAGGCGAGATGCAATATAGCGGCGGCCATCGCGTGAAAGATTCGCACTATAGCGGTGCCGAGCCGAGCGTATCCTTGGCGCGCGGATTTGAAATTTCATCCAATACGGTGCTGGTGCAGGCGGTGTATAACCACTACCGTAAAGATCCGGAGACGTTTGTGAACCGGATCAACCGATACGGACTCGACAAGCCACTGGGACTCCCGTTTGAAGGGGAAGGTAAGCCTATTATCCCGCAACCGGGTGATGCGCGTTGGTCGGCTATTTCACTTCCGTGGATGGCATTCGGCTATGGCGTGTCGGTGACCCCGTTGCAAACCCTATCGATCTATAACGCCGTCGCCAATAACGGTGAGATGGTCAAGCCGTTGTTCGTCCGGGAAATCAAAGAATGGAACAAAACGATCAAGAAGTTCGATAAGCAGGTGATTTGCCCGAAGATCGCATCGGATGCCACCCTGAAGAAAGTACGTGCGGTATTGGAAAATGTGGTCAAGAAGGGAACGGGAAAAGCCTTGTATTCGCCCAACTTCTCCATGGCGGGAAAAACCGGTACGGCCCAGGTCGACTATTACAAAGGCGAAGGGAAACTGTATTACGCTTCCTCGTTTGTCGGGTATTTCCCGGCTGATAATCCGAAGTATTCCTGCATTGTGGTCGTACACAAACCGTCTACGGCAAAAGGCTATTACGGTGCGGATGTGGCGGGTCCGGTATTCAAACGGATTGCACAAAAGATCTTTACCGATTCTCCTTCGATGAATGAAGTACGGAACCTCAAGCAACGCAATCCGCTTCAGGACAAAAATTTTGAACGCTATGACGCCCAGGTCGTATCAGGACGCAAGACCATCCCCAACCTCAAAGGCATGGCGGGAATGGACGCCGTGGCCCTGCTCGAGAACCTCGGCATGAAAGTGCGGGTCATCGGGGTGGGTAAAGTGCGCAAGCAATCCCTGAATCCGGGCGAAAGCATACAGAAAAACACCACTATAACACTTGAATTATCGTGAGTATTCTCCGCGACATACTATATAAAGTCAGTATCGACGCTGTAAAAGGCGCTACGGATATCCGCATCCGGCAGATAGACTTCGATTCCCGTAAGATCGGGCAAGGCGATGTGTTTGTAGCGATCCGGGGCACCGTTTCCGACGGACACGCCTATATCGATACGGCCATCGCGCAGGGTGCGATTGCTGTGGTGTGTGAAACCCTTCCTGAAACCATCGTGGCTGGCGTGACGTATGTGCGTACGCCCGACGCGCATTCAGCGTTGGCATTCATGGCCGCGAATTATTACGGCAATCCGTCTCACGACCTGAAACTCACGGGTATTACCGGCACCAACGGAAAAACAACCGTGGCGTCGTTGTCGTACCAATTGTTCCGTAAAGCAGGCTTCAAAACCGGACTGATCTCAACAGTGCGGATTATGGTGGACGATGTCGAATACAAAGCGACGCATACCACTCCCGACTCGCTGACCATCAACCGCTACCTGCGGGAAATGGTCGACGCCGGTATCGATTACTGCTTTATGGAAGTAAGCTCGCACGGCATCCACCAAAAACGGACAGAAGGCCTGCAGTTTGCTGGCGGCGTATTTACCAATTTATCCCACGACCACCTTGACTACCATGCGACGTTCGCCGAATATCGCGATGTGAAGAAGGCGTTTTTCGATCACCTGTCGCCGTCGTCTTTTGCCCTCACCAACCTCGACGACCGCAACGGGCTTGTCATGTTGCAGAATACCTATGCCCGCAAACGGACATATGCACTGAAATCGTTCGCCGACTATAAAGCGCAGATACTGGAGAACCAATTATCAGGACTGTTGCTTAAAATCAACGACCAGGAAGTGTGGGTTCGCCTCATCGGCACCTTCAATGCCTATAACTTGTTGGCGATTTATGGCACGGCGGTGGAATTGGGATTGGAACCGCTGGAAGCCCTACGCCTCTTGTCGGAGTTGGAAAGTGTGTCGGGCCGCTTCCAGTTCATCGTATCCGATTCGAAGATTACGGCCATCGTCGATTACGCCCATACACCCGATGCGTTGGAGAATGTGTTGAAGACGATCAACGACATCCGCACCCGCAACGAACAGTTGATTACGGTGGTAGGATGCGGTGGCGACCGCGATAAAACCAAGCGTCCGGTCATGGCGGATATCGGCTCGTCTATGAGCGACAAGCTGATCCTGACGTCGGATAACCCGCGAAGCGAAGATCCCGATGACATCATCGCAGACATGGAGAAAGGCGTACAACCGCAACATTACAAACGTACGATTGCCATCACCGACCGTCGTCAGGCTATCAAGACCGCCTGTCAGCTTGCCAACCCCGGTGATATCATCCTGGTAGCCGGTAAAGGCCACGAAAACTATCAGGAAATCAAAGGTGTACGCTATGATTTCGACGACATGCAGACCGTAAAGGAACTATTGATACAACTAAACAAATAACCGGCTATGCTCTACTACCTCTTCGACTATTTACATAGGGAATCTGGACTCCCCGGAGCCGGTGTATTCCAGTATATTACGTTCCGGTCGGCGCTGGCCATTATCTTTTCCCTCGGACTTTCGACGATTTTCGGGAAGCGGGTCATCAACTTCCTGCGGAGGCAGCAGGTAGGGGAGACCATCCGCGAACTCGGCCTCGAAGGGCAGAAAGAAAAAGCGGGAACGCCTACGATGGGTGGTTTGATTATCATTGGTGCGACGCTGATTCCGGTGTTACTGTTCGCGAAACTCAACAATATCTATGTCATCCTGCTCATCGTAACGACCCTTTGGATGGGTACGATCGGCTTTATCGACGACTACATCAAGATCTTCAAGAAAGACAAACAAGGCCTAAAAGGGATTTTCAAAGTGGTAGGTCAGGTCGGATTGGGACTCATCGTCGGAACGGTGCTCTACTTCCATCCGGGTGTGACCGTGCGTGACGAATCGGGTTCTAATTACCGGTATGAAAACGGCACCCGGATCGAAATCCAACCGTCGGCGCACTACGAAAAATCCACCGCCACTACGATTCCGTTCGTCAAAAACAACGAATTCGACTATGCCGAACTCATCTCCTTTATGGGTGACGACTACCACAATTGGGCGTGGCTGATTTTCATCCCGGTGGTGATTTTCATCGTAACGGCGATCTCAAATGGCGCCAACCTTACCGATGGTATCGACGGTCTTGCGGCCGGCACCTCGGCAATATCCGTGGTAGCGCTGGGCATCTTCACCTTTGTATCAGGTAACGTCATTTTTTCGAGTTATCTCAACATCATGTACATCCCGAATTCGGGCGAGATGACCATTTTCATCGCAGCTTTTGTCGGGGCGTTGATTGGTTTCCTTTGGTACAACTCCTATCCCGCCACTGTGTTCATGGGCGACACGGGCAGTTTGACCATCGGTGGCGTCATTGCCGTATTGGCAATTGCCGTGCGGAAAGAACTATTGGTGCCGCTGCTTTGCGGGATCTTCATCGTTGAAAATTTTTCCGTAGTGCTGCAGGTGAGCTATTTCAAATACACCAAAAAGCGCTTTGGCGAAGGGCGTCGCATCTTCCTGATGTCGCCTTTGCACCACCACTACCAGAAGAAAGGCTATCATGAAAGTAAGATCGTGACCCGTTTTTGGGTCGTGGGTATCCTGCTGGCCATTTTGTCGATTGTAACCCTGAAACTGCGATAGGATGAAACGACTCGTAGTATTAGGCGGAGGCGAAAGCGGTGTGGGCACGGCCATCCTTGGTAAAAAACAGGGATACGACGTGTTTGTCTCCGATTTGGGACGGATCAAAGACCACTATCGCGAGGTCTTGAATCTCAACCAGATCGAATGGGAAGACGAGCGCCATACCGAAGAACGCCTGCTGCTGGCCGATGTGGTGATGAAAAGTCCGGGAATTCCGGATAAGGCACCCATGGTCACCAAACTGCGGGATCGGGGCATCGCGGTCATCTCGGAAATCGAGTTCGCCGCCGGATTTACCAAGGCGGTGACAATAGGCATCACCGGCAGTAACGGCAAAACGACGACGACGATGCTGACGTACCATTTGCTGCGCTCGGGCGGACTCAACGTCGGCCTGGCCGGAAACGTCGGGAAGAGTTTTGCGTGGCAGGTGGCGGATGAGAATTACGATGCCTATGTGCTGGAATTAAGCAGCTTCCAGTTAGACGGCATCATCGACTATAAGCCGCACATTGCTGTGTTGACCAACATCAGTCCGGATCACCTTGACCGCTACGAATACAAATACGAAAACTACATCGCCTCGAAATTCCGGATCACGATGAACCAGGACGAAGACGATTATTTCATATACGACGCCGATGACCCTGCCATCAGTAAATGGCTGGAAACAAACGATATCAAAGCACAAAAAATACCTTTTTCGATTACCCGGCCACTGCAGACAGGGGCCTATCTAAACGACCAAACCATGAAACTGCACATCAAAGAAGACGATTTCTCAATGGACACCAGCCACCTCGCACTCGAAGGCAAGCACAACCTCAAGAACGCCATGGCCGCTGCATCGGTAGCCCAACTGATGAAAATCAGGAAGCAGACCATCCGCGAAAGCCTGTCGAACTTCCAGGGCGTTGAGCACCGATTGGAGAAAGTGCTGAAAATCCAGAATGTACAGTATATCAACGACTCAAAAGCGACGAATGTCAACGCGACCTTCTTCGCCCTCGAGAGCATGACCGTCCCTACCGTATGGATTGTGGGTGGTGTGGATAAAGGAAACGATTACACTGAACTGATGCCACTCGTTCGCGAGAAAGTCAAAGCGATTGTGTGCCTCGGTGTCGACAACCGCAAGATCATCGATGCGTTCGGCGACGTGGTAGACGTGATGGTGGAAGTCGACAACATGACCGACGCCGTCCGTACCTCACAGCGCCTGGCCGAAAAGGGCGACGCCGTGCTGTTGTCACCGGCATGCGCCAGTTTCGACCTGTTCGAAAACTACGAAGACAGGGGAAAACAGTTTAAGCAGGCGGTGCAGAATTTGTAGAAGAAGGAACGAGTAGCAAGGAGCAAGAAGGGCTAACCCAACAGTAACATGAAGAACATTGTAGCAAGTTTGAAAGGAGACAAAGGCATCTGGTCATTCGTGGCCCTGCTGGCGCTTTTCTCGTTCATGCCGGTGTTCAGCGCCAGTAGTAACCTGGCGTTTATCGGGCAGGGTACGGGCAATACGCTCGGGTACCTGCTGAAGCACTTTGTGCACATCGTATTTGGGTTCTTCATCCTTTACAACATCCAGAAAATCCCGTATCACTACTTCCGCGGCATATCGCGTATTTTCCTTCCGTTGGTATGGCTGCTGCTGGCCTATACGCTGTTTTTCGGTATCGAGCAGGGCAGCGCCACCCGTTGGATCCAGGTGCCGTTTCTTGGCGTTTCGTTCCAAACATCTTCACTTGCATCGATTGTGTTGATGATGTATGTGGCCCGCTACCTGTCGAAGACCGGTGAACCCGACAACTTCAAATTGTCGCTCTTCAACCTCTGGACGCCGGTGGCCATCACCCTCATGCTCATCCTGCCCAATAACTTCTCAACCGCGGCACTGATATTTTCGATGGTGCTGATGCTGACGTTCATCGGAGGCTATCCCGCGCGGTACCTGGGCATTATTATCGCGATGGGCGTCGGGGCCTTCATCCTGTTTATAGGCGTGGCCAAGATCATGCAGAAAACCAATCCGGGGCACGTGCCCGGCGTGTTCCAACGCGTCGAAACGTGGGAGAACCGGATCATGAACTATTCGAACAAAGAGAAAGACGAATCCGACGGCGACTACCAGATCGAAAAAGCCAAGACGGCGATTGCAACCGGTGGTATCTACGGACTCGGGCCAGGGAAGTCGGTGCAGAAAAATTTCCTGCCACAATCGTCCTCCGATTTCATCTTCGCGATTATAGTGGAGGAATACGGACTGATCGGCGGACTCGGCATCCTGACACTCTACTTATTGTTGTTTTTCCGTTTCGTGGTGGCCGCGCACAAAGCCAACTCGCTTTTTGGGAAACTGTTGGTCGTAGGACTGGGATTCCCGATCATCTTCCAGGCCTTGATCAATATGGGCGTCGCGACGCAGTTGCTGCCTGTGACCGGACAAACGCTACCTCTCATCAGTTCAGGCGGTAGTTCGATATGGATGACCTGCGTGGCACTGGGAATCATCCTGAGTGTGACGAAGAAGGAAGAAGAAATCGCTGAAGAACTCGAAGACAAGGAACGCCGTGAAAAAGCGCTCCAGAAACTGATAGACGAACAGATCGAACGGGATGCGCGCGAGGCAGCCCAGGCGGATGACGACGAAGACTACTCAATAGAGGATGCATCCGATAACCCCTTACAACCGGTTATGCGATGAAGAAACTGAAATTCATATTAAGCGGAGGCGGCACGGGTGGTCACATCTACCCGGCCATCGCGATTGCAGATGAGCTTCGCCGTCGCTATCCCGACTGTGATATCCTCTTCGTAGGTGCCCAGGATAAAATGGAAATGCAGAAAGTGCCCCAGGCCGGTTATCCCATCAAAGGCCTCTGGATTTCCGGCATTCAACGCAGCCTCACGCTCGACAACGCGATGTTTCCCCTGAAGATGTTCTCGAGCCTGCTGAAAGCCCGCACCATCATTCGCGAGTTTCGTCCCGATGTGGCCATTGGAACCGGCGGCTTTGCCAGCGGTCCACTGTTGCGTGTAGCGGCAGCGGCCGGCGTACCGACGCTGATCCAGGAGCAGAATTCCTACCCGGGTATCACCAATAAGTGGCTATCGGCCAAAGCACGAAAAGTATGCGTTGCCTATGACCACCTCGACCGGTTCTTTCCTGCGGGGAAAATCGTAAAAACCGGCAACCCGGTGCGTCAGGACCTACTCCAGATCGACGGAAAACGCACCGAAGGCCTTGCGCATTTTGGCCTTTCCGAAACGAAGAAAACGCTGTTGGTATTGGGCGGAAGCCTTGGCTCACGGCGCATCAACCAGCTTATCGCAAAAGAAGTCGTCAACATCGCGGCGCAGGACGTGCAGGTGATCTGGCAATGCGGGAAGTTTTACTACGAAGAGTACCAATCGTACGAAAACGATGCGATCCGCGTCCGCGCTTTCATCGAGCGGATGGATCTTGCGTATGCCGCCGCCGATGTCATCATTTCCCGTTCCGGCGCTTCGTCGGTTTCCGAATTGTGCATCGTCGGCAAACCCGTGATCTTCATCCCGTCACCGAATGTGGCAGAAGACCATCAAACCAAGAACGCGCAGGCCATCGTCGATGCGAAGGGGGCGGTATTGTTGAAGGAAAGCCAGCTCGACACCCAGTTTGCCACGACATTCACCGATTTGTTGCAGAACGACACGTGGCAGGCCGAACTCGGGCGAAACATCCGCAGCCTCGCACTGCCGGATGCGACCCGCGATATTGTAGACGAAATTGAACAATTACTAACCAAATAGGATGCAGTCCGGAAATTTCCATAACGTCTATTTCATCGGCATCGGAGGCATCGGTATGTCGGCCCTCGCCCGGTATTTCAAAAAGACCGGACGAAACGTGACGGGCTATGACAAGACGCCTACTCACCTGACCGACGAGTTGGCGACCGACGGTATTACGGTGCATTTCGACGACGACATCCAGGCGATTCCCGCTTCGTTCCGTCCGGAAGACACGCTCGTTGTCGTGACACCGGCGGTACCGAAAGACCACGGCGAATGGAACTATTTCCTGGCGAACGGCTATACCGTGAAAAAACGGGCCGAAGTACTGGGCATCGTAACCCGCGACAGCTATTGCCTGGCGGTAGCCGGTACGCATGGGAAGACGACGACGTCCAGTATCCTGGCACACATCCTCTATACGGCGAAGGCCGATATGACCGCCTTTTTGGGAGGTATCGTGGAAAATTACGACTCGAACATCGTAGGTGACGGCATCGCCCTCACCGTGGTGGAAGCCGATGAATTCGACCGGTCGTTCCTGCACCTGCACCCCGATGTTGCCTGCATCACCTCAATGGATGCCGACCACCTCGACATTTATGGGGATGATGCCGCCATCAAGGCCTCGTTTACGGAGTTTGCAGCCAAAGTAACCGACAAAAGCAAATTGTTCATCGCGAACGGTCTGCCGCTGGAAGGTGTGACCGTCGCCGTAGAGGAGAAGGCCGATGTGTCGGCGCAGCACGTTCGAATCGAAAACGGGCGCTACGTGTTCGACATCGTCACCCCGACGATGCAGGTAACGAATGTGGCGTTTGGCTTACCGGGCCACCACAACCTGATGAATGCCCTGATGGCGTCGGCCATGGCCATGACAGCCGGTGTTTCGGCAGATGATATACGGGCCGCGTTGGATAGTTTTCGCGGCGTGCGCCGCCGGTTTTCGTACCAGATCCGGGAAGAAGGCTTGGTGTATATCGACGATTACGCCCACCATCCAACGGAAATCGACGCGGTGCGACAAGCGGTTAGCGAGTTGTATCCCGGGAAGAAGATACTCGCGGTCTTCCAACCCCATCTCTACAGCCGCACCCGTGATTTCATCGACGGATTTGCGCGCAGCCTGTCGGGTTTCGATGAAATCGTTTTGCTCGACATCTATCCGGCACGTGAACTGCCGATCGAGGGTGTGACGTCGGATTGGTTGTTGGAAAAAATTGAAAATCCACATAAGGAATTGGTGTCGAAAACCGCCCTTTTCGAGGTGTTGAAAACCAGCGATGCCGATGTATTCGTGACCATCGGCGCCGGAGATATTGGAGAAATGACCGCTGACATAAAAAACGTGCTCCATGAAAAAGCGTAATTGGCGAAATATCTGGATCAATGTCCGTTTGGTGCTGATTTTCATCGGATTATTGGCGCTGTATTCGTTCACGCTGAAACGGAACGAAAGCCGCCCGCTGCGCCGCACCGAAGTGACGTTCGAAGAGCCGAAAACCCGCTATATCACCGCAACCGCGGTTAATAAATTGTTAATAGAAAATAAAACGGCTCCGCGTGACGTCCGGGTAGATGAGGTAGATTTGGGTAGGTTGGAAAAATCCATTGATGCAAACGACATGGTCGAGAAATCGGAAGTGTTCGTGACAATCGACGGTTGCCTCCACGCAAGGGTGAAGCAAAAGACCCCGGTTGCCCGGGTCGTAGGTGAAGAAGGATCGTTCTACCTTGACAATGAAGGAAATGCGATGCCGCTTTCGCCGGTTAGCGCCGCCCGCGTCCCGCTGATTTCGGGCGACTTAACGGCCGCCGACAGCAAAAAATTAGGCGAACTTTTCCGGATGGTCCACGATGATGATTTCCTGAAAAAAAACATCATCGGTGCGCGGATCATGCCCAATGGAAGCATCCTGATGCAGAACCGGAACTACGAGTACGTGATCGAGTTCGGGCGAACCATCCACATGCGACGGAAGTTCGACAACTATAAGGCATTTTTCCAGAAGGCGGTTCGCGACAGCCTCCTGGACGACTACCGAAACATCAACCTGAAGTTCATCCGACAGGTGGTATGCACCCGGTAACGCGAACGAAAAACGGGCCGGCTTCCCGATAACAAGCCAAAGAGCATAAAAGGCAGCAATAGTACGTCATAACGACCATTATGGAAAAAGAGAACATCGCAGTAGGCCTCGACATCGGAACGACGAAGATCGTCGCCATGATCGGGCGTAAGAACGAGTACGGCAAGCTGGAGATCCTCGGTGTGGGGAAATCGAAAAGCCTCGGCGTGGCGCGTGGCGTGGTGAATAACATCACGCAGACGATCCAGTCGATCCAGCAGGCCGTGGCCGAAGCTGAGAACGATTCGAATTACCAGATCAAGGACTGTGTGGTCGGCATTGCCGGACAGCACATCCGGAGTATCCAGCACGCGGATTACATCAGCCGGAGCAATCCGGAAGAGGTCATCGGCGATAAGGATATCGATCTGTTGATCAACCAGGTACACAAACTGGCGATGCTTCCCGGAGAAGAGATCATCCACGTGCTGCCACAGGAATTCAAAATCGACGGGCAATCCGAAATCAAGGAACCAATCGGTATGTACGGCGGACGTCTGGAGTCCAGCTTCCACGTCGTAGTCGGACAGGCGTCGTCTATCCGTAACGTAGGTCGCTGCGTGCAGAGCGCCGGCATCGAACTGTCTGGGTTGACGCTTGAGCCGCTGGCTTCCGCTGACGCCGTCCTCAGCCAGGAAGAGAAAGAAGCCGGTGTAGCCCTGATCGATATCGGAGGTGGCACGACGGACCTCGCGATCTTCAAGGATGGCATCATCCGTCACACCGCGGTCATTCCGTTCGGCGGTAATATCATCACGGAAGACATCAAAGAAGGTTGTTCCATCATCGAGAAACAGGCGGAACTCCTGAAAGTGAAATTCGGTTCAGCCTGGCCAGGCGAAAACAAAGACAATGAAATCGTGTCGATTCCCGGACTCCGCGGACGTGAACCGAAAGAGATATCGCTGAAAAACCTGTCGAAGATCATCCACGCCCGTGTGGTCGAAATCATCGAGCAGGTATTCAATGAAATCAAGGCATACGGACACGAAGACCCACGCAAGAAGCTCATTGCCGGTATCGTATTGACAGGAGGTGGCTCGCAATTGAAACACATCAAGCAATTGGTCGAGTACATCACCGGAATGGATACCCGCATCGGATACCCGAACGAGCACCTCGCCGGCAATTCAGATGAAGAGTTTTCAAGTCCACTGTATGCTACAGCCGTCGGACTCGTCATGAACAGCATCCGCAACAATACCTGCAGCGCCATCCCAATGGTGCCGGTGGAAGTGCAGAAGCCGGTCTACCGCGCGCCCGAACCGGTGTACCAGCCGATTGCCACGCAGCCTGAGCCGGTGGCCGAAACACCGGTAGAGCCAGTGGCCCCGGTGTTGGATACCAAGCAGGTAGAGACTACCGAAACCAAGATCAGGCGTTCCTTTTTCGATAAGTACGTCGATAAAATCAAGGAATTCCTTGATAACGCAGAATAACACGACTAGCCAAATAACGGGGGGATAAAAATCAAGAGAGCAAGAATTTAAACCAAAAAGTATGACCAGCAACTCAGAATTTGGAAGTATTTCATTCGATCTGCCTAAAAACCAGTCGAATGTCATCAAAGTAATCGGCGTAGGCGGTGGGGGAAGCAACGCGATCAACCACATGTTCCGCCAGGGTATTAAAGGTGTTGATTTCATCATCTGCAACACCGATGCACAGGCCCTGCAGAACAGCCCCGTGCCGAATAAGATACAACTGGGCGTTACCCTAACCGAAGGACTCGGGGCCGGTGCGAACCCAGAAGTAGGGCAACAGTCGGCGATCGAAAGCATCTCGGATATCGAGAAAATGCTCGACAGCAACACCAAGATGGTCTTCATCACCGCCGGTATGGGAGGTGGTACCGGAACCGGTGCGGCTCCTGTCATCGCACAACTGGCCCGTGAACGCGACATCCTGACCGTGGGTATCGTAACTATCCCGTTCCAGTTTGAAGGCAAGGTGCGCCAAGACCAGGCCATGAACGGCGTCGAGCGCCTGCGCAAACAGGTCGACTCGCTCATCGTCATCAATAACAACAAACTGCGCGAGGTATACGGAAACCTGGGCTTCAAGGCCGGGTTCTCGAAAGCCGATGAAGTACTCGCAACCGCTTCCCGCGGCATTGCAGAGGTCATCACGCACCACTACACCCAGAACATCGACCTGAAAGATGCGAAAACCGTACTGTCGAACAGCGGAACGGCCATCATGGGATCGGCGCTCGCCAGTGGTGAAAACCGCGCAAAAGAAGGGATTGTCGCCGCTCTCGACTCTCCACTGCTCAACGACAATAAGATCACCGGTGCCAAAAACGTTTTGTTGCTGATCGTTTCGGGTAGCCAGGAAATCACCATCGACGAGATTGGTGAAATCAACGACCATATCCAACAGGAAGCCGGCTATAACGCCAACATCATTATGGGTGTAGGGGAAGACGAAAGCCTGGGCGACGCCATTGCCGTGACCATCATCGCGACGGGCTTCAATGTCGAGCAGCAGAACGAAATCGTCAATACCGAGCCGAAGAAAATCATCCACGCGCTGGAAGACGAACAACGCATTACGCACAACCTGACCCAGAAGACGCTCACGCCTTTCGACCTTTCACTGTCTGCTGAGCCGGAAGTGAAAGAAGAGAAGATCGTGCACGACCTGATGGAAGAGGTAACGGCGCGCGAGACCAAAATCGCGATGGACATCATCGCGGCAGCGGAAATAGTGGAAGCGCCAAAAGCGGAACCTGTATTCGAAGTTGACCTTGTGCCAACCACCGAGTTCATCAAAAACCTCGATGTGACCTTCGAAATCGTATCGCCGGCGGCCTTCGCCAACGATTTCCTGTTCGCACCTGAAGTGAACGACATCCGCGTGAACGAGCCCAAAACCGTAAAACAGGAAGAAGACCAGTTCACCTTCTCTTTCGATCTGCCAGTAAGCAAGCCCGAGCCTGTAGCGGCCCCACCGGCCCCTGTGGCAGAAGACCGTATGCTGTTCGAACTCTCGGCTGAAACGCACGATATCACCGTGAACCAACCGGTGCAGGTAGTGCCGATGACCGAACTCAACGAAACCGGTGTCATCCGTTATTCGCTTGAAGAGTACATGGAAATCGAGAACGCCCTTACCGATTCGAAACCGGTTGCCAAAGTAGCCGAAGAACCGGAAGAGTTGAAAATCACGATGAAAGAAGTGAACTGGGGAAGCGAATTCGCCAGCATCAACGAGAACGTATCGCCGACCGAAATGTCGATCGAAGAAGCCAACCGTCTCCGCGCCGAAGAAAGAAGGCGGAGGCTGAAAGAATTCAACTATAAGTTCCACAACAACCCGTCACGGTTGGAGGAATTCGAGAAAGAACCGGCGTATAAGCGCATGGGACTTGACGTGACCTCTACGCCTGACCAAAATAGCAAATCCCGTTTGTCATTGGGGCTCGACAGCAACGACGACATCCAATTGCGTTCGAACAACTCGTTCCTGCATGATAACGTGGATTAACTAACTCAAACCTTTTTGCTAATGACCCGGGACCTGTGTTCCGGGTTATTTTTTTTACTTTTGCAATGGATTTTGGGAAGCATGGCACCCTCGCTCCGATTCACGGGACACGACCGGCTATCCGCTATAGCTTTTTCGCCGTCGCGCCGCATCACGCCCGACGTTTAGGGGCGGCTCAAAAGGCTGCCGCTGCTATCCGGGCTAGCGGGAGCTGCCTGTTCCAAAACACGTTACGAAATACAAAACGACAACGATATGAGTCTATCCGAGAAAATCATGGCCGAGATCAAAGACGCTATGAAAGCAAAAGATACCGTGAAACTAGAGTCTCTCCGCGCGGTGAAGTCGGCCTTGTTGCTGGCCCAGACCGAAAGCGGCGCCAAAGCCGAAATCGCGCCCGAAGAAGAGATCAAACTGCTGCAACGCCTGGTGAAACAGCGTCGCGACAGCGCAAAAATCTACACCGAACAGGGCCGTCCCGACCTTGCAGAACCCGAAATCGCGCAGGCCGCCGTCATTGAGCAGTTTCTACCCGCACAGTTAAGCGAAGCCGAAGTAGAGGCAGTCGTCGCCAAGATCATCGCCGAGACTGGCGCCAGCGGAATGGCTGCGATGGGCAAGGTGATGGGAGTGGCCAGTGCACAATTGGCAGGTCAGGCCGACGGCAAGACGATTTCCGGTGTGGTGAAGAAATTATTGTCCTGATACGACACAAAACCCAACGGATTTCGCTATTTTCGCATCCGTTTTACCGGCCTCATAGTTCAATGGATAGAATTTCAGATTCCGGTTCTGAAGATTTGGGTTCGAATCCCGATGAGGTCACGAATAAATGCCACTAAAAGCAGAAAAGGCCGAGCCCCCGCTCGAGCCTTTTCTGCTTTTAGTGGTATTTTCAAAGCGGAGCTTTGCGGGATGTGCGCAGCGCAGCGGAGCAAATCCCGATTCATGACCTCATCGCCAATGTAGCAGCCGAGCCCCGCTCGAGCCTTTTTCCTTTTTGTGGGTATTTTCAAAGCGGAGCTTTGACGGGATGTGCGCAGCGCAGCGGAGCAAATCCCGATGAGGGATCTTATCGGCAATGGAGCAACCTAGCCCCGCTTGAGCCTTTTCTGCTTTTAGTGGTATTTTCAAAGCGGCCCTTTGCGGGTTTTGCGAAGGAACACACAATCAAGAAGGGCGTGGTAGTGCCAAGGGGCCGCGAAGACACGAAGACGCGAAGGCGCGCGGGGAGGTGTATCCACGATAGGTCGTTTATAGCCGCGAAAGGGGCGTGAGGTTGGCAGAGACCTTCCGCGGCCCGCGCGAAGGATAGGAGCGGTAGCCTTTTGAGCCTGTAGGGCGTGTCGGGGATCTTGTTGTTTCTGGCGAAAAAGCTAAAGCGGATAGCCTGACGGCGCCTTATGGGCCGAACAATGCAAAAGACCCGTTGCGCCGGCGCGCCCAAAACCCTACTTTTGGTTTCTTTATTAAAATTCGTAGATGGATGCAGTCGGAGACGCGCTGTTAGGCGTTTTTATGTTGGCTTTTCTCGCCCTTGTGTTGTTTTTTATGGGCCGCGCTATCCTGTTTTTGATGGTCGAGCCGGTCTTTGTGTTTGCGTGCAACCGACCGTTGTATGTGCACGCCTACCTTCGCACCAAGCGACTTGATGAAACATTGCGGGCCCAATTGCGGCGTGAAAACCGGTTTTACGCGCGGTTGTCAGCCCAACGACAGCGGTATTTTGACCATCGGGTGGTGCGTTTTTTAGAATGCTACGAATTTGAGGGGCGGAACGGCCTGGAGGTGACCGACGCCATGAAGACGTCGGTAGCGGCGGCGCATGTGATGCTGACGTTCGGGATGCGGACGTATCTTCCGGACCTGTTGAAGAAAGTGATCCTGTATCCGGATGTGTATTATTCGCCGTTTACGAAATCTGACAATAAAGGCGAGTTCAACCCGATGGTCGGTGCGGTCGTTTTTTCGTGGCGGCATTTCCAGGAGGGGCATGAAATAGGGAATGACAACCTGCACCTAGGTATCCACGAGTTTACCCACCTGATGCATCTGTATGGCGAGCGGTCGCGCCATGCCAGTTCCTCGATTTTCAGCGATATGTATGGCGAAATCATGGCCGGGCTTGCACAACCCGGTGCGATGGAGCGGGTGCGCAATACGGGCTATTTCCGCGACTACGCCTTTACCAACGCCCACGAGTTCATGGCGGTGGTGCTGGAACACTTCTTCGAGACGCCAACCGAGTTCAGGGCACACTTCCCGTTGCTGTATGAGAAAGTGGCGAAGATGATTAATTACCGGGAACGGTAGGCGTTTTTTCGTAACTTTCGGGTAAAACGATATCATGATATTCGGAAAAGTGGACGACCCCGGGCTCGTCGATTTCACCCTGCCGGTGGACGCACCGGAAACCAAAGGCGTGCTGTCAAAAGGCAATCCCAAGGCGTTTGAAGCGTTTGTGGGCTGCGCCAAGTGGAACCGCACCGACCTGAAAGGGTTTTATCCCCGCGGCACAAAAGACGAGCTGACGTATTACGCCACCCAGTTCAACTCGATTGAGCTCAATGCGACCTTTTACGGCATGCCAAAATGGGAGCAGGTAGAAGCGTGGCGCGATAAAACGCCGGAGGGGTTTCGGTTTTTTCCAAAAGTAAGCGACCTGATCACCCATTACCGTAGGCTGAATAACGTAGAGGAACCCATCAGCACGTTTGCCAATGCGGTCAGCAATTTCGGCGATAAGCTCGGAATGGCGTTCCTGCAATTGCACGACAATTTCAAACCGAAGGATTTTGCGAAACTCGAGGCGGCGCTGCGAATGTTTCCGGCCGGTTTTCCGTTGGCGGTGGAAGTACGCAATGGCGAATGGTTCGCCGATAAAACCACACTCGATGCCTTCTGTGGTTTGTTGTCGGAACTCGGCATGGCCAACATCATCGTCGATACAGCGGGTCGGCGCGACATGCTGCATATGCGGCTGACGACGCCCGTGGCTTTTGTGCGGTATGTGGGTGCTAACCATCCGTCAGACGTCCCGCGTTTGGACGAGTGGGTGGAACGCATTGCCGATTGGAAAAAGCAGGGACTCGAAAAGCTGTATTTCTTCGTGCACCAAAATATTGAGAAGGAGTCGCCGTTGTTGTCGTCTTATTTCATCGAGCGACTAAATGCCGCGATTGGCACCGATTTGAAGATTCCGGCGCGGCAGGTGGCGCAGCAGTCGGAGTTGTTTTAGGGCAATACGTACCAGTGACGAAACGGCTTAGACCTCAAAGGTTTTCAAAACCTTTGAGGTCTAAAGGTCGCGTTTTCGCTTTGAAAAAAAGTACGGGAAACCCGCACATAATGTTAAAACAACTTACGCCAGCAATTGACGTAGCGACGCCACTGTTGCCACCGGATCTTCAGAACGGAAAACGAAATTCCCCGCAACAAGCACATCAGCACCGGCTTCGACCAGGGCCTTCGCGTTTCCGGCATTCACCCCACCGTCGATTTCGATAAGCGTTGACGCGCCTTTGCTTGTAATGAGGGCTTTCAGTTTGCGAACCTTATCATAGGTGTTCTCTATAAAAGACTGCCCTCCGAACCCAGGGTTGACACTCATGACGCAGACAAGGTCGATGTCCTTGATGACGTCTTCCAACAGCGCAACCGGAGTGTGGGGATTCAACGCCACACCCGCTTTCATGCCTTCTGCCTTGATGGCCTGTAGGGTGCGGTGAAGATGTGTACAGGCTTCGTAATGCACCGTCAGGTTATGCGTGCCCAGTGCGGCAAAAGTCTTGATGTAACGGTCGGGGTCGACAATCATGAGGTGGACATCTACGACTTTTTTCATGTATTTGACGGTCGATTCGAGCACCGGCATCCCGAAGGAAATGTTGGGCACGAAAACCCCATCCATGATATCGATGTGAAACCAATCAGCCTCACTGGCGTTGATCATCTCGATGTCGCGTTGCAGATTGGCGAAATCAGCCGCCAGAACAGACGGCGCAATAAGAGTTTTGGACATAGTAGTGTTGTTGTGGCGCAAAGGTACGGAAGATTTGGGAAAGCGGAAGGTGGAGTAGCAGGCAGTAGGCAGTGGGTAGTAGGCAGTAGGCAGTAGGCGCGGTGGACGATTGTAATCGACATTCCCGCAGCTTTGTGCCGTCACATCAGAAGATCAGGGATGAGATAGCTTTTCATCAGCCTTCGTGTCTTAGCGCCTTTGTGTCTATAATTACAAAAGAATCGCTTAGTCGATAATCCGCCCCCTTCGCGTCTTAGGCTATCACTATAAAGAACCACTCAGTCGATAATTCGTGCCCTTCGTGTCTTAGTGCCTTCGCGGCTGAAATGAAAAAACTCCGGGAACCCGAGCACATTGTGCGAACAGACCGGAGTTTCAAATAGTATCTAGGTGACCCTACAACATGAAAAAACTCCGGTAATCAGCCGGAGTTTCAATCATCAATCAAAAAACGAACAGTTAATCAGACTGTTGTCGCGTTTATATCAAAAAAGTGATAATCGTAAATTATGGACGTGCAAAATACAACTAAATTTAAAAAATCCAAATGTAAAATGCCCGGCTATTGTTGCAATTATCCCAGGTAGGTCTTCAGGATTTTGCTGCGTGAGGTGTGTTTCAACCTCCGGATAGCCTTCTCCTTGATCTGGCGCACACGCTCGCGCGTGAGGTCGAAGGTCTCGCCAATCTCCTCAAGTGTCATCGGATGTTGGTCACCCAATCCGAAATACAGACGCACCACATCCGCTTCACGCGGTGTAAGCGTTTCAAGCGAACGCTCGATTTCCGTCCGCAGTGATTCGTGGATCAGTTCACGGTCGGGGTTAGGAGACTCGCCTGAACGCAATACATCATACAGGTTCGAATCCTCGCCTTCTACCAACGGCGCATCCATTGACAGGTGACGTCCGGAATTCTTCATACTCTCCTTCACGTCGTTGACGGTCATGTCGAGTTCTTTCGCGATTTCTTCCGCGGATGGTGGACGCTCGTTCGATTGCTCGAGCAACGCATACATCTTGTTGATCTTATTGATCGATCCGATTTTGTTCAGCGGCAAACGCACAATACGCGATTGTTCGGCCAACGCCTGAAGAATCGATTGACGGATCCACCAAACCGCATACGAAATGAATTTAAAACCGCGGGTTTCGTCGAAGCGCTGCGCAGCTTTGATCAATCCAAGGTTTCCTTCGTTGATCAGATCGGGAAGCGTCAATCCCTGGTTTTGGTATTGCTTGGCAACGGATACCACGAAACGAAGGTTGGCTTTTGTCAGCTTCTCCAACGCTTTCTGGTCTCCGGCCTTGATCTTTTGTGCGAGTTCCACCTCTTCGTCAGCGGTGATAAGATCGACTTTCCCGATTTCCTGTAGGTACTTGTCAAGTGAAGCAGTCTCCCGGTTGGTTACCTGCTTGGTAATCTTAAGTTGTCTCATGAATTAGTCTGAGTGGGGTTACGATACTTGTAGTTATACGTATGCCGCTCCGAAAAAGTTACAAACCTCCAAAAAAATCTTTAGTAGGAAAGATCGACCCGGGCCGTCAGGCGCGCTTCGTAAAAGGCAACCTTTTGTAACATCTTGCTAAAGAATAATTTACGGTCTCTGGTGCCGGAGTGGTTCAGCGATTTTGAGTTTTGCAATTGGAAGAGAAAATAGTCGCGGGCGTGCCGGCACGTCACGTCGTCTCCGGTGATGAAATAACCTAACATCGTATAAGGGACGAAGAGGCGCATACGGTTCTCATCGCACACGAGTACGTTATTGTTAAGAATCAAAAGCTCATTATGGTACAGATCATAACGCGCATCCGCCCGCGAACAGCGACGCTCGGTTTCCGCCAATAATGTGCGGACATCCTCATAGAGCGCGCGCGCCGCGTCCGGTGTCAGCAATCCCGATTCCGAGAAATAGTCGATTTGCTGTAAGGTGCTGTTGATCGTCGTATCATTCCAGATTTCACGGATGGCCATATTCGCATACGCATTCCGCAGTCGGCTGCTGTGCGGTAGTACGGCTTCCGGTACCGTAAACCCCGAAAAAGGCGTCATGTCGCTACCGGTCAGCAACGCCATCCATACATATAGCTTGAACTTCGACAACAGCGTACCGCCCACCGTATGAAACAGCGGGATATCCTTAGCGGAATAATACATCACCGCGTCCTGCTTCTGGAAACGTTCCAGATAATCCGCCGATGTCGCAAAATAATCAGCCAGGTCAGCAAACGAATGGATTTCCTTGGTCTTTTCGACCACCACTTTGTTATCGGCACCCAACACCGCATCCATCGACAGGTTAAAATGCCGACACAACGCGACGGCCTCGTCTATCGAGAACTTGCTCTTAGAGGATACCCGCCGGTGGGCCGCATCGTAGCTAATCGATAGGACAGCCGACAATACATCCAGCAACGAATCACCGGGTGGGATTTTCTTTCGGATGGCAGCCAGCAGCAGATCTTGGTTCATTTGTGATTTTCGCAAAACACAATAGTACTAAAATTATTTAACACAACATCGATTGTTATTATCGCAATAGTTTTGGCTCAGTAAAATACACATCCAAATGAAAAAAATCCTCCTTTTGGCACTCCTCATAGCAGGTAGTGCAAGCGCACAAGACAGCTTACCGGGCCATATACAGCGCGGGTTCAGCCTATCGCCCATTTCCCGTAAGGTAAGCCGTGTCGACGGATGGGTGCTGGGCGTCGGCCATTATCGCAGTAAACTGATCGAACGGCAAACCGTAAACGGCCTCAACACCGAATTGAGTCCGACCGGCGCGGCCTTCGTACTCGCCGGGATCGTTAGGGTTATGTACCTGAGCAAACGGGGTGAAATTCCCATCATTGACAGCCTTCCGGCGGCGGCGCCAACGTTTATCCGGGTCAATGGAATCAATGTAAGTACGGGTGGATTTATCGAAGAAGGTGCGGAGGTGCGCGGACTCAACCTCTCGACCGCTACCCTCCTGAACCGGATGCAGGGTGTTTCCGTATCGGCACTTGCCGTTGGAGCAGTTCGGGTAGACGGATTCACCATCAGTCCGTTCTCCTCCATCCGGCACCTGAACGGAGGCTCTATTTCCCTCACCAACAGCGCCTGGGAGGTACGGGGCACGCAAATAGGGCTCCTCAACATGACCCGTGAATTGCGTGGGCTACAGCTGGGAGCCATCAACTCAGCCCGTTCGTCGCGATATGGCTTCCAGATTGGGCTGATCAACCGCACCCATCGCGGGTTTCAGCTAGGCTTGTTGAACATCAATAAAAAACGGGTACTACCCCTCTTAAACTGGTAATCGCATGAAAAAGATCATTTGTGTTTCGCTATTGCTTGCCTCCCTGATAGGATCGGCACAGGCCCGTCCTTTCCTGTCGCCCACCGAACGTGTATATGTCGAAGCCGGAGGGTACATTCCGCTTGACGGCCTAAAAGACAAAATCCAGCCGTCTGTGAACTTCGGATTCTGGTACCGCGCCGTCCATTTCGAGCGCGAATCACTCGAGATTGGTTTCAACCTGACGGTTCCGGAAAGCGTGGGCAACTTCCAGTATATCCATCGCGACAGTATCTTCAACAACCGCATCCGTGGACTCGGCGGCACCATAGGTATCCGCTACTCGGCACGGATGGATTTCTTCGAATCTCCGACCACCGGCATGGAATGGTATTCGACCCTGGGCTACGGCTTCCTGACGTACCGATCACAGTTTGTAGGCTATACCGATCCCTCTGCTCCCTTTCAAAAGGAACGATACAGCAAGGTGTTCAGTACCATGTCAATCGGACTCGGGGTACGCTGGTTTTACAAGAATGTAGGTGTACAGGCGGGTTACCAGTGGACACCTTACTCCTGGTTTTACAAAGACTTACCGCGCGATTTTGGAAGCGGCGCGTTGTTGGTAGGGATTGTATACAAGCAATAAGAAAAGCCCGGCGTTAAAACCGGGCCTAACCAACTTATAATCTGTAACTAAATCCGAATTGAGCTGTGACCCACCGGGGTCGGAAGGTGGTGTCGCTTTCGAGCGTCTTAAGGGGGTAACGGAAGAGCGGCGTTACCTCGGCGCGCCAATGCGACCCGATTTTATAGTATACCTGAAAACCTGCGTCAATACCCGAAGTGGTTTTCAGGAAGTTGTTTTGACCTCCCAGAGAAAACGTTTGGGTTCCCGTTGCCGAGACGACTAATTCATTGCGGTTGTAGCGCATCAGGGCTATGCCGAGTAGTGCCTCCACCCCGAGATTGCGGTCTAGTAGCCGGTAGCTGAACGTGATGGGAATCTCGGAGTACCGGATTTCCTGGTCAATGGTAACCGTCTGGGCATTTACGAATCGTTCTTCGACATCCATAGGCGACATTCCGGCAGCCAAATCAATGCGACTGTAGTCAAGGAAGCGATTATCACTCCCGACCCCCGAGATGTGGGTTTGGTACGCCAGGTTTACCTGTGAGTAGCCAATCTGGATACCAAAACGGCCGTTGAACTTCCACTTCGCAAACAAGCCGAACGAATGGCCTGCCTTTCCCTTGCCCGAGAAGGTAGCGGCATCTGAGAGAGGCGAGGCGTTCCCGAAGGATGCCATTACGTTTGGGCCATACCAACCGCCCACGTAAAACTCATACTGGGGCTTGGGTTCCTCTGCAGCTTTGGATTCGTCTTTTTTGACGGTTTTCTTTTGGTTGGCGGTGCTGTCTGCCGTCGGTGTTGTGGCAACGGAAAGGGAATCACTGGTGGGAAACAGCAGTTCCCGCCCGAGACTTCCCGTCGGATTCGGCTGAAATGCGATGCCTTTGGCCTCTTCTGCCTGTCCGAACGCGTCGCGGGAAGACGCCATTCGCTTTTTAGCAAAATACGATGTAAAGCGCGTCGGAGGGTGCATTCGCGTACGCCGGTGATTTCGGTGCACCGGCCCTTTTTTAGTAAAGGAAGGACGAGACGACTCGACGGAATGGGCTTTTTGGGATGCCGTTACAGTAGTCGTGTTGCCTGACGTCGGTGCCGACCTCTCAGGATGCAGGGTGTTTGGATCACTAGGGTCTACCTTTCCATCCGGATGTGATACGACGGGTTGTGATACAGAAGGGCGTACCGGAGCCGATTTTTCGTCACGTCGTTCCCAATTGTCGTTACTCTCGACAGCATCCCCGGTGAAATACGTAACGCCAAAATACCCCACCAGGAGCATTGCCGCCAGTCCCGGCCACCAAAGCCAGAACACGCCGCGGCGTTTTTTCTTTTTTTCAAGGTCGGCCTCGATACGAGCCCAAACTTCGTCAGAAGGCGTTTGGTCGAGGTCTTTCAGGCGTTCGCGGAAGGCGCGACCGATATCTTTTTTATTTTCCATTGCTCACCTTTTTAGGGTTAATGGGAGTTTGCTGTAACTCTCTTTTCAACAAAGCCTTGGCCTTGTGTAGGTTTGATTTTGAGGTGCCCTCTGTAATATCCAGCATTGAGGCGATTTCCTTATGCGAATAATCGTCCAACTCATAAAGGCAGAATACCAGCCGGTACTGGTTGGGAAGACGTTGCACGAGTTCCAACAACCGGTCAAGCGACACGTCCATCTCGTCTTCATCTACCGTGGTGTCATCCGGGAGCTTGTCAGGCAGGGCGACGAGTCCAAAGGTTTTGCGGTAACTGTCAATTGCTTTGTGGATGGTGATCCGTTTCATCCATCCCTCAAACGACCCTTTGTTTGCAAAGCTTCGGATGTTGGTGAAGATCTCGACGAACGCGTTGTGCAGGTTGTCTTCGGCTTCTTCCAGGTTGGCGCAATACTTCAGGCTGAGCGCGAAGAGCGTATTTCGGTAGCGTCCATAGAGTGCTTCCCGCGCCTTTCGGTCGCCGTCCATACAGCCTTTTATGATGTTATCGAGATCCAACGGAAGCAGGGGTATCGTTCGGTAAATCGGAAATGCGTGTCATCCCTCTTAAAAGTAATGGATTCCGCGCACATGCACGCCCGATGTCGTCTTATCTTCAGCGCTCATCACATTGGTCGTAGCGTCCAGCACAAAGGCAGTAGCACCCGTAGCGTCGGTGGCCGACCAATAGCGTCCGTTCAACTCATTGGGCAGTAGCGGCACAAGGGCGTCCCGTATAGCCTGGAGTTCCGCTTTGGAAGGAAGAAACCAGCGATGGCCGACATCCGCCCCAAATAACAATACTTCCCGTGCAGCCACGGTTCCGTCGGCGGTAGGGGAACAGACGGAAGGCGTAGTGTAGAAATCGACCAGCGCCCCATGCATCCGGGCAATATCGCCGCTGGCCCATTTTCCGGCACCCATGCCGTCCTGTAATGCCTGCGGAATCGCCAGGATGTTGCATCCCCATTGCGCGGAAGGTAGGTCGCTTTCCATTATCTCAATATACCGCCATCCCTCGCTATACGAACCTTTGTCATAGCATACCAACCCTCCCTGCGGACCGACGGCGCCAATCGAATAGGCCGTTTCGGTTTCACAGGAACGACTTAGTTGTATCAACTGGTTTCCGTCGCCGATACGGATAGTATCAGGCGTGACGATGACAGGTGCGTCGATTTGCCAGTAGTCGGCTAGGGCTGAGGTGCCGCCGAGATAAATGTTCATGTGGTAGTTGTCGTTTACGAAAAGAAACGTCCACGTACCCTCATAGGTTTCGCCATTGTAGTAAAAGGTTAATGTCCCGTCGGGATGGGTCTGGAAAACACCACCTACAAACCCATTGCGACCGCCTTCTACGTAATCGACGTTCCAGACGCAGGGTGTGGGCGGACAAAACAATCCGTTGCAATACCGGATGATGTCGTCACGGTTGCAACTGTCGATCGCCGCCTTCAACTCTTCGTTGTTATGGATGGAAAAGACGCTGCCGTCTGCTAGTGTGGTCGAAATCGGATAGCTGATACTGATCGCAGCGTCTGTAACCAGGTTGCCGAGGAAAGCACTGAAATCAGCGTCGCCGACAATCTGGTCTTGCGCCACCGGATCGAGATCACCATCATAGGTAATGACGGTAAGGGGATAGACGAAGTCAATGCAGACGATGTGCTGTAACGGGTCGGTGTCCTCGTTGCTGATCTGGCTCACTTGCGTAAACAGGACGTCCTGCTGTGTGATCACATTGTCAAAGTCGGGGACGATGGTGTCGGCCCGTAGGGTATCATCGAGGTCGGTGCATCCCGCCAGGGCGAGAAACAGGAAGGGGAGGTATCGTTTCATGGTAATTTAAATTGCGTCATACGCGATATAAGCGCCTAAAAGGCCGTATTCATAGTCAGGATCGGAGGCTTGTCGGAAGAAATCATAACTCACCCAGCAGTAACCTTCGTTGCCCCAGTCGGTTCCCCATGAGTTCACCACCTTGAACGCGGCCAGGTCGTCGTCGTACCCCACCACGAGCATGGCGTGTGAGCCGACAAGTTGCGTGCTGTCGCAATGGAGGTACACGAAGCGGTTGTCGGCATCCCGGGGTGTGGCCGCCCGGAACGACTGGTCGAGTTTCATACCGATGACCACCGGCATCTGCGTAGCGATCATCGCCTTTACGACATTGCGGGTTGTGAAGGAACCGGTTTCCGCAAGCGGGTAGACCGCGTAATAGTCACTAATTTTATGGGCCTCGGCCTCGGTTCGTGCCACGCTTCCGGGCTGGTAGGTGCATACGGAAGGGTTGTACGGAAAATACGCCCATGTGCAGGCCCCTTGTGCTTTCAATACATGGAGTGCGTTCTCGATGCAGGTGCCCACATCGCAACCGCCGGCTTCTTTCGCCTGGTTATAAACATACGCCGGACTCATCACCTGGTCGAAGGTGGTAAACACATGGCCATATTGGATTTTTTCCTGATAGCTTTTTAGGTAATAGGTCGTGGCCCACGCCACGCAGCTTCCCTGCGCCCCCTGGCTTCGCACGGGCGGCATATCGGCACTGAGGTCAAACAGCACCGGGAGGTCGGGCGGAATCTCAAAAACCGGTAGCGGCAGCGCGGGCTCGGTAATGCTCGCGCAGCCTGCGTCATTGAGGCCACAGTTTTTCGGGTCGTTTTGTGCAACTTCCGTCTCAATAGGCGTTTCGGGATCGATGGGTGGATTTTCTTCCTCCGGCTCCGGCTCCCAGTCAATCGGATTGACGTTATCGGGTGGGCGCGTGCGGCTTCCCACGGGTTCGGTTTCACAGCTTAGGGCTGAAAATGCGATGAAGATGGCAACCAGGAGACGTAGTTTCATATGACCTGTTTTAGCTATAGTCGACCACAAAGCAAAAGGTTGCCTCAAAAAAGAAACCCTGCTCCGATAGAAGCAGGGTTTCCTGAATTAACCTATATATATAACTGGTACTATTCCTGTGTTTCGTCGTTGTGTGACTCACGGGATTCTTCTTGGTCCGGGCGTGGTTCGCGCGGCGGACGGTTGTCATCACGACGTGGCCCACGGTCATCACGACGCGGTCCGCGATCGTCACGGCGGGGTCCACGGTCATCGCGACGTGGTCCGCGGTCATCGCGACGCTCCGGGCGCGGTGCATTCTCATCACGAGGAGGGCGTGGGAGAAGCGCCTTACGGGAAACACGCTCTTTCTTCGTCTTCGGATCGATACCCATGAATTTCACATCAAGTTCATCACCCATGTTGACCACATCGGTTACGTTCTCCGTGCGCTCCCATGCCAATTCTGACACGTGCAGCAGGATTTCGTTACCCGGCGCGTCGAGGTATTCCACTACCGCACCGAAGTCCATGATCTTGATGACTTTCACGCGGTACGTCTCACCGATTTCCGGTTTGAACTTAAGCGCTTCGATCTTGGCCAGAACCATGTCGATACCATCCTGGTCGGTACCGAGGATTTCGACAACACCCTGGTCGTCGACTTCGTTGAGTACGATGGTCGTTTTCGACAATTTCTGGAGTTCCTGGATATTCTTTCCACCTGGTCCGATGAACGGCCCAATGTATTGGCTTGGCATGTACGCCATGATGATCTTCGGCGCATTTGGTTTCAGTTGCGGACGTGAAGCTGGGATGGCCTCTGTCAGCTTCTCCAAAATGTGAAGACGTCCGGCACGTGCCTGTTCCAACGCCTGCTCCATGATATCATAACGAAGTCCTTCAATCTTAATGTCCATCTGGCAGGCCGTGATACCGTCAGCGGTACCCGTTACTTTGAAGTCCATGTCACCCAGGTGATCTTCATCCCCAAGGATATCCGACAATACGGCCCAACGACCGGTAGCATCGTCTGAGATGAGTCCCATGGCGATACCCGATACCGGCTTCACCATACCAACACCTGAATCAAGAAGCGCCATCGTGCCGGCACAAACAGTGGCCATGGAAGACGATCCGTTTGATTCAAGAACTTCCGATACGATACGGATGGTATAGGCACAATCTTCCGGGATCATGTTTTTCAACGCCCGTTGCGCCAGGTTTCCGTGGCCTACCTCACGACGTGACGTACCGCGTAGCGGACGTGCCTCACCAGTTGAGAAAGGAGGGAAGTTGTAGTGCAGGTAGAAACGCTCTTCACCTTGCTCAGATGGTGTATCGATGATGTTCGCTTCGCGCGATGTACCAAGGGTGACGGTCGCCAACGCCTGGGTTTCACCCCGTGTGAAGATAGCAGAACCGTGGGTGCGTGGCAGATAATCGACCTCACACCAGATCGGACGGATGTCGGTTGTCTTACGTCCGTCAAGACGGATGCCTTTTTCAAGGATGACGTTACGGACGGCCTCTTTCTGTACTTTATACAGATACGTGCTCACCAGGTCACCGTTCTCGGCAAGTTCTTCTTCGGTGAACGTCGCGATGACCTCCTCCTTAACGGCTGAGAATTTCTCGCTGCGCTCCTGCTTGGACGAACCTTCAAGTGCAATGGCGTAGTACTTGTCGTAAGCGGCTTCTTTCACGCGGGCATAGACGGCCTCGTTTGACTTGTCACCTTCGTATTCGCGCATCGCTTTGCCAACAGCCGCACGCATGCGTTCCTGGGCGGCAACCTGTACCTTGATGGCGTCATGGGCGAATTTGATGGCTTCGACCATTTCCTTTTCGGAAATCTCTTTCATCTCACCTTCTACCATCGCAACAGAGTCGGCAGACGCACCGATCATCATGTCGATGTCAGACGCTTCGAGTTGTGACGGACTAGGGTTGATGATGAATTTACCGTCAACACGTGCCACACGCACCTCTGAAATCAGGGTTGGGAAAGGCAGGTCGGAAACAGCGATGGCAGCAGAAGCGGCAAGTCCGGCCAGTGAATCCGGCATGACTTCCTCATCGTGTGACATCAATTGGATCATTACCTGCGTTTCGGCATGGTAATCATCCGGGAAAAGCGGACGGAGCACGCGGTCCACAAGGCGCATGGTCAATACTTCCTTGTCGCTAGGACGCGCTTCGCGCTTGAAGAAACCACCTGGGAAACGGCCTGAAGAGGCGAATTTCTCGCGGTAGTCAACGGTGAGCGGAAGAAAATCCACTCCAGGGTTTGCAGTTCTTGCGGAGACTGCGGTAGCGAGCAGCATGGTGTCACCCATACGCACTACTACCGATCCGTCGGCCTGTTTGGCCAGTTTTCCGGTTTCGATCGAGATGGTCCTGCCATCTCCCAAATCGATAACCTCGGTAATAACATTTGGAATCATAAATCCTTTTGTTGATTAAACAGTGGGTTTTTGTTTGTTGTTGTAGTTGTGTTGTTGTAGTTGCAGACCCAATGAAAAACCAAAACTTTTTTTGCGCCGGATTCCAAAACAAAAAGAGGCGCGCGGGCGCCTCTTTCGGTCAGATTATTTCCTGATGTTGAGTTCTTTGATGATCGCGCGGTAGCGGTTGATCTCGGTGTTCTTCAGGTAGTCAAGGTGGCTCCTTCTTTTACCTACCAACTTTACAAGGGCACGCTCGGTGTTGTAGTCGTGGCGGTTTTTCTTAAGGTGCTCCGTGAGGTGGTTGATCCTGTAGGTGAACAGCGCGATCTGCCCTTCTGCTGAACCGGTGTTGGTCGCAGCGCCTCCGTGCTTGGCAAAAATTTCTTCTTTTTTCTCTTTAGTCAAATACATGCTAATATTCTTTAAATGATTATTATGTAGTGCTACGTTTTTCGTACACGGGTGCAAAGGTAGTATTATTTTTTGGATAGGCAAGAGGACTGAGTCGAAAGTCGAAAGTCAAAAGTCGAAGGTCAAAAGTCAAAAGTCGAGAGTGGGAGTGGTGGAGGTAGTGTATAGACAACATAAACCACGGCGCACGTGGCGTCGGTAATGGGGATGAAGGTAAGATTGGGTTGGCTTATCGGAACAACTTCGCGATTTCCGCGTTGACGAATTCCAGGAAACGCTCATCCTGCTCGGTAAAAGGGTCGGCAACCTCACTGTCAATGTCGATCTGCCCGATGTTGCGTCCGTCTACAAACATCGGCACGACGATCTCCGATTTGACGGTCAGGCTGCACGCGATATAGTTATCCTGCGCCGTCACATCCGGAACTACGAAATTCTGGTTCGACACCGCTACCTGTCCACAAATGCCCTTCCCAAAAGGGATAACCGTGTGGTCGGTCGGCTCACCGGCATACGGCCCGAGAATCAGTTCTTCCTTCTCACCATTGCGGAAATAAAAACCGACCCAATCGTAATAGTCGATGTTGTCGCGCAACAGGTGGCAGATTTCAAGTAGCTTATCCTCGCGAAGGATGTTGGTATGGTGCAGAATATCCTGTACTTTTGGCTTCAGTTCCTCGAATGTCATGGCGTCTTTTTTCGTCGTGGCGCGCGGCGCCTGGTTTTCTTTACAAAGGTAGGACACCCGTACGGCGCAGGATGATAGAAAATTGTTAAATGTCATGCAGACCCTGTTTCGCCAATACCGCCCTTTTTTGCTGTTCCTGCTGAAATTTCTCGGGGTCTACATCGTGTTGACCCTGCTCTACCAGCTTTTTCTGGGGTCGTATGACGAACGTATCCATGAAATCGACGCCATGACCCGCCTGGTTTCCGAACAGGTGGTGGGTGTCTTGCAACTGTCAGGATATGACGCGTCGATGCTGCCACACGAAAGCGAAGCCTCTTACAGGGTGTTAGTGGGAGGGAAGACTGTCGTACGCGTGATCGAGGGATGTAACGCCATAAGTCTCATGATCCTGTTTACGGCCTTTATCGTGGCTTTCGGATCGACTTTCAAAAAAACCGGGTTGTTTATTTTGGGTGGACTCGTCCTGATCCATCTCTTGAACGTGGCCCGCATTGCCCTGCTAACCATCGGCATCCGAACGTATCCCGAATCGCAGGCCCTGATGCACGATATCCTCTTCCCACTCGTCATCTACGGCACCATCTTCCTGTTATGGGTACTATGGATCCGAAAATTCTCGCCCCATGCCCGGAAAAAAGCGTAATATCATACGTATCGTACTTGCCGTCCTGCTGGTAGCGGCACTCGCGGCCATCCGCCTTTTTGAGCGCTCGTTGTTCTATGACCCGTTCCTCGATTTCTTTCATGGCGAATACCAGGGTAAGCCGCTTCCGGAATACGCTTCCGTTCAACTGGTACTCGGACTGACGTTTCGATATACCCTTAATATGGTCGTGTCGCTGACCTTGCTCTACGTCCTGTTCCAATCCGTATCCAAGCTACGGTTCGCCGCCCTGCTGTATGCCCTGCTGTTTGTAGTGCTGTTTATCGCCTTTTGGATCGTACTGCAATGCTTCGACCACAACCTCCTGGCGCTTTTCTACGTGCGGCGCTTCCTGATCCAGCCGCTGTTCATCATCCTGTTCATTCCGGCGTTCTATTTCCAGGACCGCCAGGCAGCAAACGGCGAATAATCCGTATCTTTGCGTCATGACCCGCAAAACGCTCGCTTTACTGTTGTCGTTTGTGCTCTTGGCCACCCAGACGAGCCTGGCGGTACGCGTGCATTATTGCGGAGGGGAAGCGGTTTCTGTAGCCGCCGGTTTCCACCTCACAGGCGGTGGTTGCGGCATGGAGCCGGACACAGCATCCGGCTGCGCTACCGGGTCTACACTCGAAAAGAAAGGATGTTGCGACGAAACCTCCGTCCAGCTTAAAGTCAAGCAAGACGCACCGACTATTGCGAAAAGCGGTTTCGGTGTCGACGCCATCCTCACTACGCCCACACAGCCGCCATTACGGTTCCAGCATCCGGTGCCGTCTACGGTCTACCGTATTCCAGCCTTCCGTTGTGAAGCGCATGGCCCCCCGTTATTTATCCTCTACTCTTCTTATCTCGTATACGCCTAGGGCATCGTTGACTCGGACCTTTTTCCTTGTTTAACGATACACCACGTATATGCATTTCAAACACTATGGGCTACTCCTGGTGTCGACCTTTGCCATGGCGCAGGATCCTGTGACGGATTCCCTCCAGGAGGTAAAAGTCGAAACCAGCCGCAAAAGCCTCAAAAAAGCACTTACTGCCACGGCGAATACAACCGTGATGTCGAGTCGGGAATTGCTCAAAGCCGCCTGCTGTAACCTCGCGGAAAGCTTTGAAACCAACCCGGCCATCGACGTAAATTTCCAGGACGCACTGACCGGCGTGCGCCAAATTCGTATGCTCGGACTCGCGAGTCCGTACCTTGCGGTCACCGAAGAGAACATCCCGTTTGCGCGCGGCGCCTCGCAGGCTTACGGATTGTCGTTTACGCCCGGCACCTGGGTACACAGCATCCAGGTGACCAAAGGCGCCGGCTCGGTTATCAATGGTTTTGAAAGTATTTCAGGCCAGGTCAACACCGAACTACTCAAACCCATGGACGACATCCCGTTCTTCGCCAACGTCTATTCCTCTTCCGATGGTCGATTCGAGCTCAATACGCACTTCACCCGTCGGCTTTCCCCAAAATGGAGCAGCAGCCTGTTGGTGCACGGGAACGCCCGTCCGTTTAAGACCGATATGAACGACGACGGCTTCCTCGACAACCCGCTGGCACGGCAGGCGAATATCGCCAGTCGTTGGCAGTACCACGATCCGGAAACGGGTTGGGAAGGATTTGCCTCCATTCGCTATCTCGACGATAATAAGGTCACCGGAGAAACCGGGTTCGATCCCGATCGTGATCGCGGCACCACCCACCATTGGGGATCTGAGATACGCACCCGCCGCCTGGACCTGTCCACCAAAACAGGATACGTATTCCTGGATATGCCCTACCAAAGTATAGGCTGGCAGAATGCCTTTTCGGTGCACGACCAGAATTCCTATTTCGGACAGAATCTGTACAACCTCACCCAGCGGAGTTTTTATTCGAACCTGATTTTCAGTTCCATCATAGATAATACCCGACATAAGTTTACCACCGGGTTGAGTTTCACGTACGATCACTATAATGAATACGTGGTTGTGCCTCAGATTGATGAGAATTTCGACCGTATCGACAATTCCGTCGGCGCCTTCTTCGAATACAATTTCAATAACGACGACAACTTCAGCCTGATTGCCGGATTGCGCGCCGATGTCCACAACCGCCTGGGGGCTTTCCTGACACCCCGCCTCCATGTGCGCTATGTGCCGTGGGAAAAAGGGGTCTTGCGGGCCTCTGCCGGACGCGGACGACGCGCCGCCAACATCTTCGCTGAAAACCAACAGCTGTTTGCCAGTGCAAGAACGTTTGATTTGATGGGCAATGGCGGCAAGTTATACGGACTCAACCCGGAGGTCGCCTGGAACTACGGCCTGAGTTTCCAGCAACGGCTCTCCCTTTTCGGGAAGCCGTCGGAAGTAGGTTTCGACCTTTACCGCACCGTGTTCGACAACCAGATAGTGGTGGATATGTATGGTAGTCCGCAAAGCGTCGCATTCTATGACCTTCAGGGTCGGTCGGATGCCACCAGCCTGCAGGTCGATTTTGACAGCGAGCCAATCCGGCGATTGAATGTCCGCCTGGCGTATAAAACCTATCAGGTGCGCACGGATTTCATGTCATCGGGCTACCGCCAGAAGCCCTTGCAGCCCCAACAACGCCTCTTTGGGAATATCGCCTATGAAACCCCCGATCACGACGGGCGCCGCTGGAAGTTCGACGCGACCTACAACGCCTTGGGCGCGCAGTGGTTGCCCTACACCGGAACCAACCCCCAGGCAGACCGGCTTCCCAATCGCGTGGCAGGCTATTCGCTCGTGCATTTTCAGGTAACACGGGTGTTCTCGGGCGCGTTCGAGCTGTATGCCGGCGGCGAAAATATCGGGAATTACCGCCAGCAAAAAGCCATACTAGGGGCGGATGATCCGTTTGGCCCCACCTTTGATGCCTCCATTTCGTATGCCCCTGTCTTCGGCCGGATGTTCTATGCCGGCCTTCGTTATAAAGTACTACAAAAAAACAAATGATATGAACAAGTATGTAATCCTATTGGTAATGGTGTTGGCCGGTTTTTCCGCCCAGGCACAACAAAAGAAAAACAAGAACGCCCGATACGACGTCGAAGTCAACGGTAATTGCGACCAGTGCAAGAAACGGATTGAGAAAGCCGCACTACGGGTCGACGGCGTGAAAATGGCTATCTGGGATATAGAGAGTCACCGGTTGGCGCTCATCCTCAACGAAGAGAAGACCACGGTTGACGCCGTGGAACAAGCCGTGGCGAAAGCTGGCCATGATACGGATCGCCACCGTGCCACCGAGGCCGATTACGAAGCCTTGCACGGGTGTTGTAAATACGAACGCAAGCCGGAATAGTCTTTCCCAAATCGGACTAACTTCGATTGCCGTTGCCGTAAATAATGTGTAATTTCACGCACGATAAATGCATACCCTTAAATAACCCTTTCTCATGTCCGATTTTAACTGGAAAAACCTGATCAACCCCGAATACTACATTCTTCTGGAAATAGGGGGCGTCAAAATCGGATTATGGATTGTGTTGTTTATCGTATTTGCCGAGACGGGGCTCTTTGCCGGATTCTTTCTTCCGGGCGACAGCCTCCTGTTCCTGACGGGTATCTACGCCACCGAGTGGATTGACGACCTGGGGAACCACCGCCCCGGCCTGATCGACCAGATTTACCACATCGACAGCGATTTGCTCAACGTCACCGTTCTGGCATCGTTGGTCGCATTGGCGGGTGTGTTGGGCAACATGACCGGCTATTGGTTCGGATCGAAAAGCGGTTATTACCTCTACAAACGGCAGGATACCTTCCTGTTCAAGAAGAAATACCTGATACAGTCGAAAGATTTCTTCGAGAAGCATGGCGGACGTGCCATCATTTTTGCGCGCTTCCTTCCGATTATCCGGACGTTCGCGCCGATTGTGGCGGGTATTGTCAATATGGACAAGAAGAAGTTCATGTTCTATAACGTCGTCAGTTCCGTAGTATGGTCGTTTAGCCTGATATTCGCAGGCCACTACCTCAATGATTATTTGATGGAGCGATTCGATATCAACATGAAAGACCACATCGAACTCATTGTAATTGGATTAGTGGTCGTTACGTTGGCCCCCGTCATCATCAAGTTCGCGCGGAAACTACCCGAACAACCGAAAGACGATACACCTCAAAATCCGGATTGATTCCGGATTTTTTTATGGGATATCAAACCGCTCGCAAATCAGGCTTCCGTCAAATGTGAATCCTTCCACATGCAAGGTCGAGGGCATGCGGTAATCGGGTATTGAAAAGCGAACCAAGCCCGATGTGTCGGTAATAAAGGTTCCGATCCAGGAAATCACCCCGAAATTATGGAAGCCCTCATCGGAGGTCGAGATAAGCTCGGGATTGTGGAAATCGTGGATACGGGCAAATCCGCCGTTTACCGCAAATTCCTGTGCGAACGAGGCAGGTCCGGATATCTTTGGTTTTTTCCGATAGATGCGTATCACCCCTTCATTGTTGGTAACCGACGGAACGATGGTGTGGGCATTGGTGTAGATTTCATCGATTTCATCCATCGTCATACCCACGAGCACGTCATATGTCATCTGTCGGATATTGTCGATATACAGCACCGGCGTTCGCGGAGCGCCATTTATCGTGCTGACACCCCGGGCTGTGATGGTAACTGATATATTGTCGTCGACAACGTTGAAGCCCCGCGTTTCGAGAAAGGTCGTGACGCGCTGCGTGGCAGTGGGCGGCACCTTATAACCATTCAGGTCGTGATGCCCGGGCCAATCCTGTCGCTTCAGTTTATTCGTGTTTTTGACTTCCGTCTCGGCTAGTTGCACAAAGTTCTTGGCAAATTTCGGTATCGCAACGGATTCTGGCGTCGGAAACAACGGGCACTCAGAAGGTGCCGGGCGAAAGGGCTTTAGGCAGTTTCCTTTCATTCCGACGATATGGGCCGAAAACTTGAAGGGTTTGGGTTCAAATCCGGGCACTTCCACCAAATAGAGTTTCACCGAAGTCGAGTCGGTGATGACCATATTGGGAAAAGCGAAGTCGTTCTTTTCGCCAATATCAGAGAACTCCTGTAACAACGCGGTAATCGAATAGAGTTTCATCTTATATTTCCCCCGATCTTTCAGTGGCTGTGACAGGTTGCCGGCGATGGTTTGGCCTTTTTCAAATTCGAACTTCTCCACCGGCGGCATATCGATGATGTCCGACCAAGCCTGCCGTGATCCAGGCTGGGCAAGCAAGGCCAGATCGAGTTCGTAGTGTCGCCCTTTTGAATATTTTGAAAGGTAATAGCGGCCGTTGGTAACCGGCAGCTGCACATACGGCTGGAAGTAGAAGGTACTATACAGGTCGTGGTTTTCGTCGTAGGCTTTGGAGTCGACCGGAACGGCTGAAACGCTGAGGTTGGCATCCGTAAAGTGGTGCCCTTCGAAATTCATGACACCATCCTTAGCTGCCTGTTTTTCTATAGTAGGCGTCGAACGCACCACTGGATACCGGAACACCAGTCGCTCGGCCCACTGTTTCCGTTCGGAGTCGATGAAACGGGCCACATTGACGCCTTCCTGCAACAGGCTGTCCTGCAAAATCAATTGCGCTTCCGTTTTGGAATCAGGGAAAGGAACATCCACGATAGTCGACTTATCATCTTGTTGGAGCACCAGAAAAAGCGGTTTGGATCGGAGGGAAGGAAGCAGCGAGGGATGCGGACGGACCTTCACAATGACTTTCCCTGGCAGCGTGAAATTATTGATGTCAACAGCGATACCACCTGCTTCCGCAACCGGAAAAGCCGCTTCACCCGATTTGTCACCCGAAGAAAAACGCACGCTCATACCGTTCTCCGGAACAAGCGCGACCTTCGCGAGTCCGAAGCGGTTTACCGACGATTGCGCAACCGCCTGTCCTTTGGCATCAACGACTTCTACCTGCCCGCTGCTAAACGGCGAGCCGTCGCAGCCTGTGACGCGGATGCCGATCGTATTCTGTACGCCCGCAACCCATGTGCCTCCTTCTGCAAATAGTTCGACCTTAACATCAGCAAAATGATCCCGCTGCGGTGCCCGTCCGGTCTGCACATTAATCAATTCAATGGGGAAAACAGACGTTTCATCTTCCCTGAAATTATTCATCCAATTGGTAAAAACCTGGATGTAGTAGGAGCCGCTCCCCCAGGTAGGTTGCAGCGTAAAATTCCCTTGAAAACTGCCGTTTGAGGCGAAAAATAGCTTTTCGGCTACGACCTGTCCGCTCTCATCCAGCAGGCGCGCATGGATGTTCGTGGTAGCGTAATACGGTTCTTTGTTCTTGCGGTTGTATACATATCCTTTGAAGAAAATCTCTTCGTTGGTAAAGAACACGGACTTGTCGAAATGAAGGTGGATGGTCTCCCGGTCAAGGGCGAAATACGACGCAATCGTCTTGGATAGGGCTTCTTTTTGGGACGTCGTGTCCTGGGCCGACAGCCATAGCGGTAACAGGAGGAAGGGTAGCCACAGCACCCTGCGCATCGGAAAATTCATACGGAATGTTTTCGGTTGCCATAAAGCTATATTTTTTTCTGATACAAAAAAGAAAGGAGGACAAATTTGTCCTCCTTCCGTTAGTTTCTGGGTGAATTCGGGTTACATCATACCCGGCATTCCACCGCCCATCGGCATGCCGCCGCCTGCATTCTCTTCTTTGATGTCTACCAAAGCGCACTCGGTCGTAAGGATCATACCGGCTACCGAAGCCGCATTTTCCAACGCCACACGCGTTACTTTCTTCGGATCGATGATGCCCGCTTTCAGCATGTCGACATATTCGTCACTCTTCGCGTTGTAACCGAAATCGTCTTTGCCGTTCAATACCTTGTCGACCACCACAGATCCTTCAAGACCTGCGTTCTCAACGATTGTACGCAAAGGCGCTTCCACCGCACGCGATACGATCTGGATGCCGGTCGCTTCGTCTGCATTCGAGGAAGCAAGCTCTTTCAACACCGATTTCGCACGCAGCAACGCTACGCCACCACCGGCTACGATGCCTTCTTCCACCGCAGCGCGTGTAGCATGGAGGGCGTCGTCAACGCGGTCTTTTTTCTCTTTCATTTCCACCTCCGAAGCAGCACCTACGTAAAGTACGGCTACACCGCCTGCCAGTTTCGCCAAACGCTCCTGCAGTTTCTCACGGTCGTAGTCCGACGTGGTCACTTCCATCTGCGCCTTGATCTGGTTCACGCGGTTCTGGATCAGGTCGGCTTTGCCCGCACCGTTCACGATGGTCGTATTGTCTTTGTCGATGCTCACTTTCTCAGCCGTACCCAACATGTCGAGGGTCGCGTTTTCAAGCGTATAACCGCTTTCTTCCGAGACCACCGTACCACCGGTCAGGATGGCGATATCTTCCAGCATCGCCTTGCGACGGTCACCGAAACCAGGTGCTTTTACAGCCGCGATTTTCAGCGCGCCACGAAGCTTGTTCACCACGAGGGTAGAAAGGGCTTCGCCGTCTACATCTTCCGCGATGATCAAAAGCGGTTTTCCCGATTGGGCAACGGGTTCAAGTACCGGAAGGAGTTCTTTCAACGACGATACTTTCTTGTCATACAACAGGATGTACGGACGCTCAAGTTCGACTTCCATTTTCTCCGGGTTGGTCACGAAGTAAGCCGACAGGTAGCCACGGTCGAATTGCATACCTTCTACTACATCCACATACGTGTCGGTTCCTTTGGCTTCTTCTACAGTGATCACACCTTCTTTGCCTACTTTTTCGAAAGCAGAGGCGATAAGGTCACCGATGATGTCGTCGTTATTGGCAGAGATGGAAGCCACCTGCTTGATTTTCTCAGAAGAGCTTCCTACTTCTTTCGCCTGTTTGCCAAGGTCGGTTACGATCGCTTCCACGGCTTTGTCGATGCCGCGCTTCAAATCCATCGGATTCGCGCCGGCGGCAACGTTTTTAAGGCCCTCTTTTACGATCGCCTGTGCCAGTACCGTAGCAGTCGTGGTGCCGTCACCGGCCAGGTCGTTGGTTTTGGATGCCACTTCTTTTACCATTTGGGCACCCATGTTCTCGAGGGTATCTTTCAATTCGATTTCTTTTGCCACGGTCACGCCGTCTTTGGTGACGTTAGGTCCGCCAAAGGATTTGCCGATGATGACATTGCGTCCTTTAGGGCCCAGTGTCACTTTCACTGCATTTGCCAATGCGTCTACGCCGCGCTTGAGTCCGTCGCGGGCTTCGATGTCGAATTTTATTTCTTTTGCCATGATGTTATACGTTGTTTTTTTGGAGATTAGACGATTGCCAGGATGTCACTTTCCTTCATGATGAGGTAATCCTTGTTGTCGAGTTTGAGCTCGGTGCCGGCATACTTTCCGTATAGCACGGTGTCACCGACTTTCACGGTCATTTCGTGGTCTTTGGTGCCGTTTCCGACGGCCACAACCGTACCTTTCTGTGGTTTTTCTTTTGCCGTGTCAGGGATAATAATGCCCGATGCCGTCTGCGTTTCCGCTGCGGAAGGCTCGATCAGTACGCGATCAGCAAGTGGTTTGATGTTTACGCTCATAAGCAATGGTTTTATGATTAAATAAGGGTTATTATACTACTGCCCCCGCGCCTGACCACAATCGTGCCAAGCGCGTTTGTCCTGACAAAATGGTAAAAAAAATGCCAACATGACACCATGTTGGCATTTTCTGATGTCGTGTGAGACTTATTTTTGAGCTGGAGCAGGCGTTTCAGTCGTGCCCGCCGGAGCAGCCGGTTTTGCAGCCGGTGCATCGCTACCGTTGCTTTCAGGAGCCGGAGCCTCGGTTTGGTCTTCTTCTGTTGCTACCGGAGCGCTTGATTCGAAGAACATACCCGATACCAAAATCAGGGCCACCAAAATAGCACCCAGCGTCCAGGTACTTTTATCAAGGAAATCGGTTGTTTTCTGAACGCCGCCCAATTGCTGGGAACCGCCGAATGAAGAGGAAAGTCCGCCGCCTTTCGGGTTTTGTACCATCACCACCAGGATCAGGAGGAAACAAACGAAGACGATCAACACTAAGCAAACAGTAAGCATCTTATATCGTATTTAATTGGAATTCTGTTGTAAAGACCGGATGTCTGAAATTCGGTCTGCAAATAAACTACTTTTTTCCGGATATTTCAAAATTAAAATTTCGTACGCCTGAATGGCCTTTTCGTACTTCTTTTGCTCGAGGTACACACGGGCCAGCGTCTCGGTCATCAGCGACTGCGTGTCGGTTTCCGATGGCAGCGAAGCCGCCACAGTGCCCGGTTCGTCCCGCTTCGGCACAATCTTCGGATTGCTTTCGATGAACCGGTCGATCAGGTCGAGTTTCCGTTTGCGCTCCTCCGGTATCGGTGTCGCTTCGGGCTCCGCACGCCGCTCGATCGGCTTGATCGACGTCAGTTGCAGCCACTCCATAAACGAGTGTTTCTCCTGTTTCGAGAAATCAAGTGGCTTCCCGATCCCCAGTTTTTCCTCCGCGTCGACCGTCGGCAGTTCTTTCCGCGTCACCGCAATGCTCGTCCGGATGGATTGTTCCAGCGTATCCACATCCATATCCGCCCGTCTCAGCTTCACTTCCTCGCTGTCGTTCACCACGATCTCCGCAATCCGCGCCGCTTTTTCCTGGTCAAACGCGTCCTGCAGGCTCTCGAAATTACCCGACGTGATGAAGTCGAACAACACCCCCCGGTCATGCGTATACGCCGCCGTGGTTTTCAGCGCCTGGTTATACCGGTAGCTGTCCTGTGCATACAACCCTTTCAACTGCAGCGCCCGCGCACTCTGGAAGTACGGGAATTCGCGTACCATCTCCTCCAACTCGGCAAGTTGCCGGTCGCGAAGCGCCGTAGGGCGTGAGAGTAAAAAGGTGTATTCCGCTGTGTTCATCCTACCACTTGGCGAGGGTGTCGTTGAAAATATCCTGGGTCAGTCGGTCGAAAATCTCGTCGATATAAGCCGTCAATTCGGCATTGCTTGGCTGCTGCGAGCCCGGGAAGTCTCGGTAGAAACTATAGCGCTTCTCCTGCGATTCCTCTTCGTTCTTCTTATTGGTATACCGCACGTTTACGGCGATCGTCAGTCGGTTTTCCGCTGCACGCTGGTCCGCCGTAGCCGACATCGGCGTAATGCGATAGTCGACGATTTCCCCCTCATACACCCGGTCGCCGTTCGAATTCGTCAGCGTCAGGTTCGTCTGGTTCTGGATGAGGTCCTGCAGTTTATTGGTGAACGTCCGCTCAATGCCCGGCTGCACCAACTCCGAATTGTTCTGGAAATAGTTCACCTGGAACGAGCCACTCATCGGTTTCGCCCCGGTAAAATTATACACGCCGCAGCCACTCAACAGGCCGGCGCTCACAAAAAGGAAAAGTAATTTCAGTGCTTTCATTCGTGTTGCCAAAGTACGGATTTATCCGAGATCGAATTGCTTGATTTTGCGGTAAAGTGTGCGTTCGGAAATGCCCAGTTCATCCGCAGCGGCCTTCCGGCGGCCACGGTGGCGTTCGAGCGCTTTTTTGATCATCTCGATCTCTTTCTGCTCTAGTCGCAGCGGTTCCTCTTCTTCAATGGCCTCGGCAAAGAGGTAGTGGTCGTCGGCATCGTCGTCGGCATAATCCGTGTGTGCCGCATTCGTACTGGCGGGCATCACCACCGGATGTGCATGTTCTTCAAACGCCCGCACCTCGGCATGCTCGGGTTGGCCATAGATTTTCTGAATAAGCCCCTGATGCGCTTCCTGCACCTTCGCACCGCCGTTTTTCATTAGCTCGAGCGTGAGTTTCTTCAGGTCGTTCAGGTCATTCTTCATGTCGAACAACACCTTATATAATATCTCACGTTCCGTACTGAAATCGCTGTCGCTCTTGCTTCCCGGAATCACCGAAGGCAAGGCGCTCTCCGCAGGCAAATACGACAACAGCGTGGCACCCGTGATGTCGCGGTTGGTTTCCAGCACCGACAATTGTTCGGCTATGTTCCGCAACTGCCGGATGTTCCCGCCCCAACGGTAGCGCTGCAACGCCTGCACGGCCGAATCATCCAGCCGGATCGGCGGCATTTTATACTTATGTCCAAAGTCGGAAGCGAACTTCCGGAACAGCAAATGAATATCTTCTTTGCGTTCGCGCAGCGGCGGCAGGGTAATCTCCACTGTACTCAAACGGTAGTAAAGGTCCTCCCGAAACCGGCCTTTCTCAATCGCCTCGCGCATGTTGACGTTCGTTGCCGCCACGATGCGCACATTGGTTTTCTGCACCTGCGACGAGCCGACCTTGATGAACTCGCCGTTCTCCAGCACCCGCAACAGGCGCACCTGTGTTGTGAGGGGCAATTCGCCCACTTCATCCAGGAAAATCGTGCCGCCATTGGCCACCTCAAAATAGCCTTCCCGCGTGCCGGTCGCGCCGGTAAACGCCCCTTTTTCGTGTCCGAACAATTCGCTGTCGATCGTGCCTTCCGGTATCGCGCCACAGTTCACGGCAATATATTTGCCATGCTTGCGGTGCGACAGCGAGTGGATAATCTTCGGCACGGCTTCCTTCCCCACACCGCTTTCCCCCACGACCAGCACCGAAATGTCGGTCGGGGCCACCTGAATCGCTTTCTCGATGGCACGGTTGAGCTTCGGGTCATTCCCGATGATTTCGAAACGTTGTTTTATGGCTTGTACAGATTCCATGTTGGTTCAAAGTTGTGGCAGAAAACGGTTGTCGTTCCTCCGCCTATGGATTGTTTTTTGAAGCTGATCCGGCTGTCCGCTTTAGCTTTCTCCGGCAAAACCCTTTTTGCATCGCCGCCTACCGGCTTCATGCGGTCGCCGTCGCCAGCGGCAAAAAGCGGTTTTCCCGTCAAAAGGCTGCCGCTTCCATCCGGGCTAGGCAGTCTCAGTCTCAGTCGCAGTCACAGTCACAGTCGCAGTGACAGTCGCGGAGTCGCTTCAATTCATGTTTGAATACCCGATGGCTTCCCCGATAAGGGTCGCGCTTGTGCACGAGTCAACGCGCACCAGCACAAAGTCGCCGGGTTTATACTGTTCCTTCGGAAACACTACAACGGTATTCTGCGAATTGCGTCCGCTCCAGTGTTGGTCCGACTTCTTCGATTCTTTTTCGATCAGCACTTCCACCACCTGCCCCACAAAGGCCTGCGTGCGCGCAAGTGAATGCTGCTGTTGCAACGCCACGATTTCCCGCAGGCGGCGCAGTTTGACGTCCTCCGGCACGTCGTCGGTCATCTTCCGGGCCGCCAGCGTGCCCGGACGCTCCGAATAGGCGAACATATAACCGTAGTCGTATTTGACATACTCCATCAAATCCAGTGTATCGCGGTGGTCGTCTTCTGTCTCGGTCGGAAACCCGGTGATCATATCCTGTGAGATCGCACAATCGGGTATGATGGCCCGGATCCGGTCAATCAGCGCCATATAGTCTTCCCGTGTGTGCTGCCGGTTCATTTCCTTTAGGATACGGGTACTGCCACTCTGCACCGGCAAATGGATGTAGTTGCATACATTCGGGTGCTTCGCGATCACGTGCAGCACTTCCTCGTGCATGTCCTGCGGGTTCGAGGTCGAAAACCGGAACCGCATCTTCGGGAAGGCCGTGGCACAACGGTCGAGCAGTTGCGCGAAATCAACCGCGGTCGCTTTCTGCATCTCCGTCGCTTTGTCGTAATCTTTTTTCAGCCCGCCGCCATACCATAAATAACTGTCGACGTTCTGCCCGAGCAGCGTCACTTCGCGGAAACCGCGTGCCCACAGGTCGCCGATTTCTTCGAGTATGCTCTGCGGCTCACGGCTGCGCTCCCGTCCGCGTGTGAACGGCACCACGCAGAACGTACACATATTGTCGCATCCGCGGGTGATCGACACAAACGCATTCACGCCGTTGCTGTTCAGCCGCACCGGGGCGACATCGCCATACGTTTCGTCTTTCGACAGGATCACATTGATCGCATCACGTCCTTCTTCTACCTCTTTTAATAGGTTCGGAAGGTCTTTATACGCATCCGGCCCTACGACCATGTCCACGATTTTCTCTTCCTCAAGGAATTTACTCTTCAGGCGTTCGGCCATACAGCCCAGCACCCCCACCTTCATCGACGGGTTGATTTTTTTGATCGCGTTATACGTCTCCAGCCGCTTGCGAACCGTTTGTTCGGCCTTGTCGCGAATCGAGCAGGTGTTGACCAATACGAGATCGGCTTCCTCCAACTGCTGCGTGGTGTCATAGCCGTTCTCCGCCAGGATCGACGCCACGATCTCGCTGTCCGAAAAGTTCATTTGGCAGCCGTAACTCTCGATAAACAGTTTTTTTGTATTGCCGGATTTCGGCAGTCGCACCAGGCTTTCGCCCTGTTTGTGCTCTTCGATGATCTTCTCCATTTGTTTTTATACGCCCTAGGGCCTGCAAAGATAGGGCAAAAGTGTCAAAAGTGACAAGATGTCAGGTTTTGTTTAACAATGGGAGTAGCGAGTAGCAAGGAGCAAGGAGCGAGGGGACAGCCTTTCGTAGTAAGCAGTAGGCAGTGGGCCCGGAACGCCATCATCAGTCGCAGTCGCAGTCACAGTCGCAGTCGCAGTCACAATCACAGTCTCAGGTGATGCGTAAATCCCCAATTTCTTAATTCTCCGTTCCTCAGTTACTCCGTTCCTCCGTTCCTCAGTTCCTCAGTTCCTCAGTTCCTCCGTTCCTCCGTTCCAACCTCCTTCCGCATCCACCAGACCCGCCGATAGGATTTATTATATATATAAATATATATAGGTGTCAAACCCGGTACAGCCACTGCCAAAAAAAATTTGTTTTTGGAAAAAAGCATCTACTTTTGCCCCCAGTGACCCTAAATAGTGTGTATGGCAAAGAACCTGGTGATAGTGGAGTCGCCTGCAAAGGCAAAGACGATTGAAAAGTTTCTTGGGAAGGATTTCCAGGTCGAATCAAGTTATGGGCATATCGCCGACCTTCCTTCCAAGGAAATCGGGGTGGATATCGCCAACGGCTTTAAACCTAAATACGAGGTGTCGCCTGATAAGAAGGCGCTGGTCTCAAAACTGAAGACGCTGGCCAAGAATGCGGAAACCGTATGGCTGGCGAGCGATGAAGACCGCGAAGGGGAGGCCATCTCCTGGCACCTGGCGGAAGAACTGAAACTCGATCGCAAGAAAACGAAACGTATCGTCTTCCACGAAATTACCAAATCGGCCATCACCAAAGCCATCGAAAACCCACGGGATATCAACTACAACCTCGTAGACGCCCAACAGGCACGCCGCGTACTCGACCGTCTGGTAGGGTATGAGGTATCGCCCGTCTTGTGGCGAAAAATCCGCAGCGGACTGTCAGCCGGACGCGTGCAGTCGGTCGCCGTGCGTTTGATCGTCGAGCGCGAACGCGAGATACAGCAGTTCAAGCCGGTGGCCAGCTATTCGGTGGTCGCCGATTTCGCAAACGCTGACGGAAAGAATGTCCGGGCAAAACTATCGCGGAATTTTGCCACGAAAAAAGAAGCCGAAGATTTCCTTCGCCTCAATATCGGCTCGACCTACCAGGTAGCCGACCTCGAAACCAAACCCGGGCGCAAGTCGCCGGCCGCGCCGTTCACCACGTCTACGCTACAGCAGGAAGCCGCCCGTAAACTCTATATGCCCGTAGGCATCACCATGCAGATAGCACAACGGCTGTATGAGGCCGGTTTGATCACCTACATGCGTACCGACAGCGTCAACCTCTCGCAAGAAGCGATGGCAGCCACCGCACAGGAAATCAAGTCGTCGTTCGGCGACCGCTATTCGAAACCCCGCACCTTCGTCACCAAGTCGAAAGGCGCGCAGGAGGCTCACGAGGCCATCCGTCCGACCGATATGTCACGGCATTCGATCAGCCTCGACCGCGACCAGTCGCGTCTCTACGAACTGATCTGGAAGCGTACCATCGCCTCCCAGATGGCCGACGCCGAGTTGGAACGCACCACGGTCAACATCACCGCCAGCAACCATAAAGAGCCGTTCGTTGCTTCGGGAGAAGTCCTGCAGTTCGACGGATTCTTAAAAGTATACCTCGAAGGACAAGACGACGAAGAAGACGAGCAGGAAGGCATGTTGCCCGCCATGAAAGTAGGCGAGCGGCTGGTCAACCACGCCATCACGGCCACCGAGCGCTATTCGCGTCCGGCCTCACGCTACACGGAGGCGTCACTCGTAAAGAAACTGGAAGAACTCGGCATCGGCCGTCCGTCCACCTATGCACCTACGATTTCAACCATCATCGGCCGTAATTATGTCGAGAAAGGAAATATGGAGGGCGTAGAACGTCCGTACACCCAACTCCTTCTCGCCAATGGTGCGGTGTCAGAGAAAACACTGAAAGAAACCACCGGATCTGATAAAGGCAAACTGGTGCCGACCGACATTGGCAACATCGTCACCGACTTCCTGGTGAAGAATTTCGGCACCATCCTCGATTACCATTTCACGGCGCGCGTTGAAGAAGACTTCGATGAAATCGCGGAAGGCAATCGCAACTGGTCGAAAATGATGCAGGAGTTCTACAACCATTTCCATCCAAACGTAGAGGAAGTGGTGGCCAATGCCGATCGTGAAACCGGCGAGCGTATCCTCGGCACCGATCCAACATCCGGGAAACCGGTAAGTGTACGCCTCGGAAAATTTGGCCCGATGGTACAGATTGGCGATATCGACGATGAAAACAAGCAATTTGCCAGCCTGCGGGCCGACCAGAATATCGGCACCATTGCGCTGGAAGATGCCTTGAACCTTTTCCTGCTCCCGAAAAACCTGGGTATCTATAAAGGAGAAGAAGTGGAAGTCAACAACGGGCGTTATGGCCCGTACGTACGCCACGGCAGCACCTTCATTTCTTTGCCGAAAGGCACCGATCCGATTGACGTCGATCTCACGCAGGCACAAGTCTTCATTGATGAGAAACTCAAGGCCGATGCGCCGATTGGGGAATACGAAGGACATCCCGTGCAAAAAGGGGTGGGCCGCTTCGGTCCGTTCATCAAATGGAACGGCATGTTCATCAACGTCAGTAAAAAATACGATTTCGACCGTTTGACGCAGGCCGATATCGAAAGCCTGATCGAAGACAAACTTCAGAAAGACCAAGATAAAGTCATTTCAAGCTGGCCGGCAGAAGGCATCGTGGTGGAGAAAGCCCGATGGGGACGTTCGGTCATCACGAAAGGCAAAACCAAGATCGAGTTGGGGAAAGACGTCGACGCGTCGAAACTTACCCTCGAACAGATACAGGAACTGATTGCCCAGAAAACCCCGGCGAAGAAAACCGCCGCAAAAGCCAAAACGACACGTAAGAAGTAATGGAATTCGATTTCCTTTCACCGCTGAACGACGAGATCACAGGTTTTATCCGCAACCTGTCGGCCCAGCATTTGGGTAGTAAGGTAGTATTGCATACGTCCACCGACTTCCCCGACCTGGCGAAAGTGCGGATTGCGATGGTAGGCGTACTGGATGCCCGGGGCGCGAACAGCTACGAAGAGGTCAACCTCGATGCCATCCGGATGGAACTCTATAGCCTCTATCCCGGGAATTGGTTCGAAACGATCGCCGACCTGGGCGACATCATCGAAGGGAATACCATCGAAGATACCCATTACGCCGTTCGGGAAGTGGTCACTTCGCTGTTGAAGAAACAAATCATCCCCGTGGTGATAGGCGGAAGCCAGGATATTACATATGCACTTTACCGCGCCTACGACACCCTCGAACAGATGGTCAACCTGGTGTGCATCGACAGCCGCTTCGATTTCGGGAAGCCCGATCATCCGGTAAGCGCGAGTTCGTATCTGTCGAAGATTGTAATGGAAGAGCCAAACAACCTCTTCAACTACAGTAATGTCGGCTACCAGACCTATTACAACTCGCAGGAGGAAATCGACCTGATCGAGAAATTGTTCTTTGACGAGTTCCGGCTCGGGGAAGTGACGGCCAACATCGCTATCGCCGAACCGGTCTTTCGCGACGCCGATTTGGTGAGCCTTGATTTAACATCAATAAAATCCAGCGATTCGGGCAATTTGCTTACTTTTACCCCGAACGGTTTCAATGGCAAGGAAATCTGTGCATTGGCCCGCTACGCGGGTATCAGCGATAAGGTATCAGCCTTTGGTATTTTCAACCAGAACAGTTCACCCAATGAGGCGCCGTTGGCCGCGCAGATTATCTGGTATTTCCTTGAGGGCTACCACTACCGGTCCAACGAGTATCCCTTCGGTAGCCGGGAGCAGTACCTGAAATACATCGTGCCCATGGAAGATGACGAATTGGTCTTTTACAAAAGCGATCGTACGGAACGTTGGTGGATCGAAATACCACATGTTAATAATAAATTAAAAAGGAATACGTTATTACCGTGTTCACACGAAGATTATCTGGAAGCGGTAAAAGGAGAGATTCCGAAGCGATGGTGGAAGGCACAACGGAAAAGCATCCTGTGAATCATGAAATTAAAAGCAAGAAACTTGCATTTACGCTATCGATTTCACAGATTTCCGGCTTTTTGTGAGTAAAAAAATTGCTTTTGTAAAAAATAATAAATAGGTTTACGCCCTTAAATTTAAGAATACTTTATAACCCTAATTTCTATATGAAGAAGCTCATTGCATTTGCAGCACTTTCATCACTGTTGTTCAGCTGCGGTTCGAGTGACAAAGGAGAACTGGTCGGTGTGAAAGGAAAGAAATGGCATCCTGAGAAACCCTACGGAATGACGCTGGTACCCGGCGGTGCGTTCATCATGGGTAAATCAGATGATGACCTCGCGAATATCGGTGATGCACCTACCAAGACCGTGACCGTTCGTTCTTTTTATATGGATGAAACGGAAATCACTAACAGCGAATACCGACAGTTCGTGGAATGGGTAAAAGACTCGATCATCCGCGTGCGATTGGCTATTTTGGCAGAAGACGTAGGAGGTGGCGGAACGGCTACCGGCGGAACGGCCAAAGGCGGTAAGGGAGGAAGCATCCAGGATTATGCGTTTGCGAACGCCGATCCGGAGAAGATGACCCCGTACGATAAATATATGTATGAGAACTACTATAGCCAGGGTACGGATGATGATCCGTATGCAGGACGTCGTTTGAATCGTAAAGTAAAATTGCAGACCAGCACGGCGAAATACCCGGATGAGTATTATGTAGAGGTAATGGACTCTATGTACCTGCCGGTATCAGAATCCTACAATGGTCTTCGTACCATTGATGTGAAGAAACTGCAGTTCCGTTATTCTTGGATGGACATCCAGGCAGCAGCGAAAGCCAAGAAAGGCAAGCGTAGCGACTTTATCAAGACAGAGAAAACAGAAGTGTATCCAGATACAACCGTGTGGATCAAAGACTTCGCGTATTCGTACAACGAGCCGATGCACAACGATTACTTCTGGCACCAGGCCTATAGCGAGTATCCTGTAGTAGGTGTGAACTGGAAGCAGGCAAAAGCATTCTGCGCATGGAGAACGCTTAACAAAAACGCATACATCAAATCAAAGAAAAAACACCACGACCTGATCAACTCCTTCCGTCTTCCAACCGAAGCAGAGTGGGAATACGCAGCACGCGGTGGATTGGCATCCGCGACCTATCCATGGGGTGGGCCGTATGCGAAGAGTGACCGTGGTTGCTTCCTCGCAAACTTCAAGCCGAACCGTGGCGACTATGCAGCGGACGGTGCGCTTTACACAGTGGAAGCAGAATCGTATGATCCGAATGGCTACAACCTCTACAACATGGCGGGTAACGTAGCGGAGTGGACAGATTCTTCGTATGATCCGGGCGCTTACGAGTACGTTTCGACCATGAACCCGAACGTGCCGGATACCAAGAACATGCGTAAAGTAGTACGCGGTGGATCATGGAAAGACGTTTCCTACTACCTTGCGGTAAGCACACGTGACTTCGAATATGCGGATACAGCCCGCAGCTACATCGGATTCCGTACCGTACAGGATTACATGGGAACCCAAACAACGGGTAACGCACCACGTTAAGATTAACCAACTTTCATTAATAAACTATCTAAATTTAACAATTAAGTATTATGGCATTTTTGAGCAAAAAAGCAATGAACTTCGCTTACGGTATGGGAGCGGCGGTTGTAATCGTAGGAGCACTCTTCAAACTGATGCACTGGCCTGGAGCGAGTGTGATGCTCATCGTCGGATTGGGAACGGAGGCATTGATCTTTGGTCTGTCTGCTTTCGATCCGGTTGATAAAGAACTTGACTGGTCGTTGGTATATCCAGAATTGGCCGGCGGCGAAGCCCGTAAGAAAGATGCCAAAGAGGATCCAAAAGATGCCCAGGGCCTTCTGTCCCAGAAACTGGACAACCTGTTGAAAGAAGCAAAAATCGACGGTCAGTTGATGGCAAGCCTCGGCACTTCGATCCGTAACTTCGAGTCGGCTGCAAAAGGAATTTCCCCTGCTGCTGACGGCATTGCGGCTACTAAGAAATACAGCGAAGAGTTGGAGCGCGCAGCTACACAAATGGAAAACCTGAACGCCCTTTACAAAATGCAGTTGGAAAGCCAACAGCGTAATGCTGAGGCCAACCAGGCAATCGCGGAAGGCGCTTCTAAACTGCAAGAGCAAATGAAGTCGATGACAGCAAACATCGCATCGCTCAACAACGTTTACGGCGGTATGCTTTCTGCTATGAGCAACAGAGGATAATCCCGAGTCATTTTTACATAATTCAAAACACGAAACTATAAGGAATGGCTTCAGGTAAATTAACACCACGGCAGAAGATGATTAACCTGATGTATCTGGTTTTCATCGCGATGCTCGCGCTAAACATGTCGAAAGAGGTTCTGTCGGCATTCGGATTGATGAACGAACAATTTGAAGCTACAAATGCTGAGGCAGCCAAGAACAACGACAGTATGTTCCAGGCGCTGACCGCAAAGGCTGCTGAAAACCCGACGTTCTCTTCCGCTAAAGCGATTTCAGACAAGGTTAAGGCGATCTCAGATCAGTTCTACACCTACATTGAGTCGTTGAAGAGCGATATCACGAAAGATATCGAGAAAGACGAAAAAACAGGAAAGCTTCCGTATGAAGCGATGGATAAAGGAGACAAAATCGACGAACAGTGGTTCGAAGGTGATGGATACTCTCCAAAAGGCAAAGAAATTGTTGCTGCCATCGATAAGTACAAATCAGATATGAAAGCTGCGTTGGGCGATGACGTTAAGTACAAGGCAGTAGCTGCTGAGATTGACGGTAAGTTCAACACGGGGGACGTAACAGATGGTGAGGGAGTAAAGAAAAAGTATCTTGACTACCATTATAAAGGGTTTCCTTCAATCGCATCACTGACAAAGCTTTCTGCGATGCAGAACAGTGTCAAGACTATCGAGGCAAACGTCTACAACCTTGCACTTGGTAAAGCGGCACTTGAGGCGATCTCAATGAACAAGTATACGGCTATCGTCGTACTCGACAAAAATGCCTATTTCCAAGGAGAGAAGGTTACCGGTAAAGTGGTGCTGGGTCGTTACGACTCTAATACGAAGCCGACTTCCTTCCAGGGACCTGGTAAGATCGAAAACGGTCAAGCGATTATCAACATGACCGCTGGTTCTATCGGTGAGCAGAAGATTTCTGGTAAGTTTACCTTCCTTGAAGACGGTAAAACGGTTCCACTAGCGTTCGAAGGCAAGTATGTGGTAGTGCCACAGCCAAAGACAGCTACTATTTCAGCTGACAAGATGAATGTCGTGTATCGCGGACTTCCTAACCCGATGACCATTTCCTTTGCAGGTATTTCTGACAATAAAGTTAAGGCTAGCGCTCCTGGCCTTACCGGAAGTGACGGAAAGTATATGCTGAGACCGGGTAGCGGTGCCGAAGTGAAAGTAAGCGTAACCGCTGAGCTTCCTGATGGTAAGAAAGTTACCGATGCGAAAGTATTCCGTATCAAGAACGTTCCAGGTCCTGCCGGATCTATCGGTGGCCAAACAGGTACAACCAAAGGTTCAAAATCACGTCTTGAAGTATCTGAAATCAAGGCCGAGCTTAAAGACTTCGTTTACGATCTTACGGCTCAGGTAACGGGTTTCTCATTCAAAGTACCGGGTCAGGCGGCAGTAGTTGTGAGCGGTAACCGTGTGGAAGGTCGTTGTAAAGCGGCCCTGGCACGTGCTACACGCGGCGATCAGATCACGGTTTTCGATATCAAGTATAAGTACATCGGAGTGGATGGAATTATCCCGCCACCATGTGCACCGGTTATCTACGAAATACAATAATTTTTGCCCTATTGGCGTTGTAGCCAACAAACAGAATGTATATGGAATTTAAGAATCTTTTTGCAGCGGTTGTGGTTTCGGTGGTTGGCATGTCTGCCAGCGCCCAATCGAATCTGCTCAATGCGAAAACGCCAGATGAAATCGGCAAGAAGACAGCTGCCCAAATGATATCGGACAACGATAAGCCTTTGCCTTATGGGTATGTGCACGATCGTGATATCATGTTCGGTAAGGCAGTATGGGAGTTTATCGATCTTGATGAGCGTGTGAACTTCCCGTTGTATTATCCGATCGATACGGCTAACATTGGTTCTGATCGCCGTGCCTTGTTTGATGTTTTGGTAAAGAATATCAAAAACGGCAAAATCACTGAGGTGTATGCTGACGATTATTTTAATACGAAGCGTTCGCTGAAGGATATGGAAAGCTCATTCGTCTATAGGGATACATTGCCGGAAGGCTTTAACCTTATCAACGAGGACTTCCAGGCCTACAAGTCAGGCAAAAAGAAGCTCGATCCTCAATACATCAATGAGCGTGCACTTACAGCTCAGGACGTCTCGGGCTACCGTATCAAAGGATACTGGTATTTCGACAAGCGTCAGGGCGAACTGAAGTACCGTCTTCTCGGAATCTGCCCGATGTCAGTGGAAGCACGTGACATTGGAAATGACAAGGGGGACGTCATCGAGCTGTTCTGGATTTATTTCCCAGCTATTCGCGATGTATTACACGAGTCGCATGCCTTTAATGATCGAAACTCCGCCATGCCGATATCCTTCGATCACTTGCTCAACGCACGTCGATTTAGTGCGGTCATCTACAAAGAGGAAAACGTCTATGGCGACCGAAAGGTGGAAGACTACATGAAAGACAACGCGCAAATGCAGCTCCTGGAGTCGGAGCGGATCAAAGAGAAGATTCGCAACTTCGAACAGGATATGTGGAATTACTAAAACGTAAGTTCTAAATACGAAAACTCCCGCCTACCCGGTGGGAGTTTTTATTTTTGTGGTATGAAAGACGTATTCATCATAGGGGGCGGATTAGCTGGCGTGGCGATGGCCGAGCAGCTTCGGCGTAGGGATTTGTCATTTTTATTATTCGATGATGGTTCCCAACGGGCCTCATGGGTAGCAGGTGGACTATACAATCCTGTTATCCTCAAGCGTATTTCGGCTGCCTGGGGAGCGGAGGATGGGATGGACCGATTGTCGTCCTATCACGACATAGAAACCCGCATCGGAGCGAAGGTGGTGCACCCGCTGCCCGTACTTCGTCGGTTTGCGTCAGTCGAAGAACAAAACAACTGGTTCGCCGCCATGGATCGCCCGGTGCTTTCCCGATTTTTGTCACCCAAACTGCGAAACGATACCTTCGAGGGGTTGTCGGCGCCTTACGGGTATGGACAAGTATTGGAAACGGGCTACGTCAATACCGCAACATTGCTTGACGGTTATCGCACTACACTTAAGGATGCCGGGGCACTTGCGGCAGATACATTTGCGTACGGGGATTTGATCGTATCGGAAGGTCACGTTTCCTACAAAGGCACAGAAGCCCGACACATTGTATTTGCGGAAGGATTCGGGCTGCAACACAACCCCTACTTTTCCTGGTTGCCGCTAGACGGTACGAAAGGGGAATTGTTGGTAGTGAAAGCACCCAAACTTGGACTTACAAAAGCCATTGTGAAGGCGAATGTGTTCGTGTTGCCATTGGGCGATGACTTGTTTAAGATCGGGGCAACCTACGCGCCCTGGGATAAAACGCCGGAGCCCACAGAAAGCGGTCGAAATCGATTGGAAGAGGAAGCGCGCGCGCTATTGACCTGCGATTTTGAAGTCGTGTCACATCTGGCAGGTATACGTCCGACCGTGAAAGACCGACGACCGTTGATAGGCACGCATCCGGCGTTGTCAAATATTCACGTTTTAAACGGACTTGGATCACGAGGGGTGATGCTGGCTCCGTGGATGGCGGAATGCCTGTCCAACCATATTTTCGATCAAAGCCCCATTCCGGCGGAGTGTGATATCCGGCGGTTCATGCCTCTCTATTCGTCGGATGCCTTATCGTAGCTGACGAAGAAGTTGATGTATATGTTCCGCGAAAGCCGCAAGACGAAGGGGAAGAGCAGCGTCAGTACAATCACGATCGCCAGAAACGACGATAGCGGCGGAAGACCCAGAAAGAACGCAATGAGGAAAACGCCAATGCCAATCGCCACATTGACCGCGTAGCTCACATACATGGCTCCGTAGAAAAAAGAGGGTTCGATCATATATTTAAGGCCGCAATGCCCGCAGTGGTCTTTCATTTTAAGCACATTTTTCACGTGTAACGGGTTCGAATCCGCATACATGCTCTCGTGCTGGCAACGTGGACAAGAACCTGTTAAAATGCTGTATAGTTTGCTTCCTTTTTTTAACATTTGCACTGAAATTTTACGCACTACAAAAGTACGCCGTTTGGGGCGTTAATCCACTACCGAATGCTAAATATCCACAACCTGTCTGTCTCGTTTGGCGGCACCTATCTTTTTGAAGAAATCACCTTCCGGCTGGGTGCCGGCGACCGCGTCGGCCTTGTCGGAAAGAACGGCGCGGGTAAGTCGACCATGCTCAAGATCCTCGCACGTGACCTTGCACCGGATTCCGGGAGTATTGCCACGGAAAAGGAAGTGCGCATCGGCTTCCTCCGGCAGGATATCGATTTTGAAGCAGGCCGTACGGTGTTGGAGGAAGCCTACGAAGCCTTCACCGACATTCGCGAAGTGGAAGGGAAGCTGGAACGCATCAACGAACAACTCGCTACCCGAACCGACTACGAAAGCGAAGCTTATGCACAGTTGATCGAAGACCTCTCAGATTACACCCATCGCTATGAAATCCTGGGCGGCTACGACTATGTGGGTAACACCGAGAAAATCCTGTTGGGATTAGGCTTCCGCCGCGAAGATTTCCAAAACCCTACCGAAACGTTCTCGGGAGGATGGCGTATGCGGATCGAACTCGCCAAACTCCTCCTTCAGTCTAACGACATCCTGCTGCTTGACGAACCTACCAACCACCTCGACATCGAAAGTATCATTTGGTTGGAGAATTTCCTGAAGAGTTTTCCCGGTGTGGTCGTCATCGTATCCCACGATAAAATGTTCCTCGATAACGTCACGAACCGCACCATCGAGATTTCACTCGGGCGCGCCTACGATTTCAACCGTCCCTACTCACAATATCTGGAATTACGCCAGGAAATCCGCGAAAAACAATTAGCCACCCAAAAGAACCAACAAAAGAAGATCGAGGAAACCGAACGGCTGATCGAGAAGTTTCGCGCCAAGGCCACCAAAGCTTCCATGGCGCAGTCACTGATCAAGAAGCTGGATAAAATCGAACGGATCGAAGTAGACGAAGACGATAATTCGGTCATGTCAATTTCCTTTCCCGTTTCGAAGACACCGGGAAAAGTCGTCATCGAAGCTGAGCACGTCACCAAGAAATACGGCGACAAACTGATTTTCCGCGACATCAGCCTCCTGGTTGAACGCGGAAGCAAGATCGCGTTTGTGGGCCAGAACGGCCAGGGAAAATCGACTTTCATCAAGGCGATCGTCGACGAGATACCCTACGATGGCGTGATCAAACTGGGCCATAACGTCCAGTTGGGCTATTTCGCGCAGAACCAGGCAGAATATCTCGACGGTGAGAAAACGCTTCTGGATACGATGCTAGACGCCGCCAATGATACCAATCGGATGAAGGTGCGCGACATGCTGGGCGCTTTCCTCTTCCGCGGTGACGACGTTGAAAAGAAGGTGAAGGTATTATCAGGAGGCGAACGAAACCGTTTGGCCCTGTGTCGCTTGCTTCTCCAGCCGATCAATGTGTTGTTGATGGACGAACCTACGAACCACCTCGACATCAAATCCAAAAACGTACTGAAAGCCGCACTCCAGAAATACGAAGGCACCCTGTTGTTGGTTTCCCACGACCGGGATTTCCTCCAAGGGATGGCCAATATCGTATACGAGTTCAAAGACCACCGTGTGCGGGAATACCTTGGTGACATCAATTTCTTCCTCGAACAGCGGAACCTCCAAAATATGCGAGAAGTCGAGAAGAAGGACCCGGCTGCGAAGAAAGACGAACCGGCAGCGCCCAAAGCATCCTACGAAGACCAAAAGAAAAACAAGACCTTACAGAACCGCCTTTCGAAGATCGAGGGCCAGATCCAGCAACTGGAGGAAGCCATCCGCAAAGACGACCTCGCACTTGCCTCTCATTACGACAAGCACGTAGAGGACGCCCAGTTTTTTACCGCCTATAACAAGAAGAAAGAGGAATTGGACCAGTTGATGGAGGAGTGGGAACGGTTACAGCTCGAACTCGAATAACCGCTACGGCACCGCCACTTTGATTTCGCCTTTGAGGATCGACACTTCCAATTGACGCTCTTCCCCACAAAATTCCCCGTCGATCTGGAAACTGACGGGCACATCGGCCTCGATCCGTGCGTTGGCGGTCTGGATGATCTCCACTTCCTGTCCGACCGGCAGTCGCCCGCTGACGATTTTGGCAAAAATCCAGAAGTTGAGTTTCTTGAGGACGACCACTTCAAACAGGCCATCGTCCATCTTTCCCTTTGGGTTGATGGTCACCCCGGTGCCGTATTTCGTCGAGTTGGCGATGACAATCATCTTGGCCCGGAACCGGCGCGTTTCGTCATTGGCCTCAATCGTAGCGTAGAAAGGGCGACGGGTTTGCTTGAGGGTTGTGAACACTTTCGTGGCATAGCCCAGCATCCCCCGCATCGCCGTTTTTTCAAAATTCCGGATGAGTTGCGCGTTGAGTCCGAGATCGCTCAGGTGCAGGCTCTTTTTTCCGTTCAGGGATACAATATCCATGGCCATGACGCTGTCGGAAAATGCGATCCGCAGGTTGTCTTCCAGGGCAGATGGAAATCCGAGGTCGGTTGACAGTCCGTTTGCAGATCCCGACGGCAGGATCCCGAAGATGCACTCATGACCGTGAAGGGCATCGGCGGCCATTTTGATGGTGCCATCCCCACCGGCAATCAACACACGATCCGGACGGTGTTCTTTTGCCAGTTGCTGAAGGGCTGCCTCGTTGTTCGAATCGGTCGTCTCATATACAAAAAAACGATAGCCACGTTCTTCAGCGAATCGTTTCGCGGCGTCGATCAGCGGCGTTTTATCGACGCCACCTGCCACGGGGTTCGCAATCATCAGTACGCTTCTTTGCATTTTTTTAGGTTCATTTATCACTAAATTTAGGTAAATTAGAGGTGAGCGACCAAGCGCATTAACGTTTTGATGAGACCCTTACTGAAATTATACCGGGGCTATGCCAACGAAGCCGAACTAATCGTCATGGGCCATGTTTTCCGCCCCACGACGCGGGAGGAGTATGATTTCCAGAAAAAGCGGTTTCGGAACGCCAAATGGGTCATCCGCATGTTCCGGATCAAGACGCAGTCGAACGCGAGCGTATACCTCGAACACAACGGGCAGCGGGTACACACCAAAACCCTGGCCGACGGCTATTTCAAATTTTGCATTCCCCTTACTACCGACGTGGGCTACGGCTGGAAGGATTATTGGGTAAGCATCCGCTACCAGGATGAGGAAATCCGGGCGAAGGGCAGCTACATGCGTCCGTATGAAGGGAATCTGGGTTTCATCTCCGATATCGACGATACGTTTTTGGTATCGCATACGCGAAATCCGTTCCGCAAACTTTACATCCTTCTGTTCCGCAACGTGCAGGAGCGAAAAGTATTCGAAGGTGTCGTGCCGCACTACCAGGCCTTGTCAACCGCCGGACGCAACAACAAGGGCGAGCAGAACGCTTTCTTCTACATTTCCAGCAGTGAATGGAACCTCTACCGCTTCATCGTCGACTTCACGCAGCTGCACCAATTGCCACGTGCCGTCATGCTACTGCGCGACATCAAGACCAGCCTGTGGGATTTTTTTATAACCGGAAGGGGCGATCACGGGCATAAATTTGAAAAGATCCGCCATATACTCGAATTTTATCCGCACTTGCGCTACACGTTGTTGGGCGATGACTCGCAGCACGACCCGTTCCTGTATGAGGATATCTGCAAGATTTTCCCCGTAACCGTCCAGGCTGTCTACATCCGTCAAACGGGTGATCACCCCAAACCCGCTACCGTGGCGGCCCTAGCGAATATTGCGTCCATGAACGTTGCCACCTGTTATTTCCGCGACAGCCTCGAAGCGATTGAACACTCGCGTTCCATCGGTTTGATATCATAATCTTCCCACCATATAACGGTTTCGAAAAATCGTATAACACATTCCCGCGCCTGAAACCGGAATTTTACGCAACCGGAAGGCAGTCCCCATTTTGCCCTATCTCGGTGTCTCGCTGCCCTTAACGTATAAACCGTAAACGATTTCCGATGAAGACCCGATTCGAAAACGCCCGCCGACCCCTGCCGGCACGATCCATAAATGAACTCCAACACCGCATCCGCAAAGACGACCTGCCGCAAATTGTCATGCTGACGACCTTTCCCCCGCGCCAATGTGGTATCGCCACGTATTCGCAAGACCTGGTGCGCGCGATGGAGGCCCAGTTCCACCACTCCTTTGCGCTTCGGATCGCAGCGCTTGAGAACGCGTATGAGAATACCTACACCTACGATAGCCCCGACGTGGCCTATACGTTGAATACGTCCCAACCCTCTTCGTATACGCGGTTGGCAGCGGATATCAATGCCAATGAGCGGGTACGTTTGGTTGTCATCCAACACGAGTTCGGACTTTTTGCCGGCAACGAAGCATCGCTGATGGCGTTTTTGGAAGCGGTGGAAAAACCGGTATGCCTGGTCTTCCACACCGTCTTACCCAACCCGAATGAAGGATTCCGTGCCCACGTGCAGGAGCTGTTAAACCGCGTCGATTCCGTTGTCGTCATGACCCATCACGCCAAAGGGCTGCTGCAACGCGATTATGCCGTTTTGCGTGATTATGTCTCGGTAATTCCGCATGGTACCCACCTCGTCGGACCCGGTGACAAAGAGGTGTTGAAACGCAAATATGGATTCGAAGGACGCCGTGTGCTGTCGACCTTCGGTTTGCTCGGACGGGGAAAGAGTATCGAAACCACCCTTCGCGCCCTGCCGGAAGTGGTGCGCCAGTATCCGGATACGTTGTTCCTTATTATTGGAAAAACCCACCCGGGTGTCGTTAACGAGGAAGGAGAGGCGTATCGCGATATGTTAGAGGCGATGACGGACGAACTCGGCATCCGGCCGAATGTGCAGTTCATCAACCAATATGTCGCCCTTGACGAATTACTCGAATACCTGCAGTTGACGGATATCTACCTCTTTACATCCAAAGACCCGAACCAGGCGGTAAGCGGCACGTTTGCCTATGCCATGAGTTGCGGATGCCCCATCATCTCAACACCCATTCCCCACGCCATCGAAGTGCTTGATGGCAACCGCGACCTCATGTTCGATTTCGACAATTCGGAACAGTTAGCCCAGGCCATCAACCGTTTGTTGGGCGATGAAGAAGCGATGCGGGAGGCGATGTTGAACGGCCTCCATAAAATCACGCCGACCTCATGGGAGAACTCGGCCATCGCACACGCTAAGTTATTCCGGAAAATGACCCAGGGCGTCGGCTCGAAGACAGCCATCGAACTCCACTACCGCAATCCGGAGATCCGCCTCGACCACCTGAAAAGGATGACGACCGAAATTGGCATGTACCAGTTTGCCAAACTCGGCGCTCCGAACCCCGATTTCGGCTATACCCTCGATGACAATGCCCGTGCTATGATCGCAACGGCGCAACACTATAAACTGACCCGTGATGAAGACGATTTCCGCTACCTGGCGACCTACCTCGACTTCATCGAATTCTGCCAACAGCCTGACGGTTCGTTTCTGAATTATGTGGATATCGAAAAACGCTTCACCCGACAGAATGCCGACGATAACCTGTCGGATTCGAACGGGCGTGCGATGTGGGCACTGGGTTACCTGATTTCACTGTCTGACATCATCCCACAGGACATCATAGTGAAAGCAAAGATCGTATTCCATAAAGCCACTTCAACGTTCCCCGATATGCACTCGCCGCGTGCGATGGCGTTCAGCATCAAGGGACTCTACTACTACCACCGCGGTGAACAACTCGCAGAGCATGTGGCAATGGCGCAACTGCTGGCTGACCGACTGGTGCGTTCGTACCACGTTGAGGCCGAGACCGAATGGAAATGGTTTGAGAGCTACCTGACCTATGCCAACTCTGTCTTGCCCGAGGCCGTGTTGTGTGCCTATTGTATGACGGGAAAGGCCGTTTACCGGGATGTGGCGCTTGAATCGTTCCATTTCCTGTTGGAACAGACGTTCCGCGACGAAGGAATTAAAGTGGTATCCAACCGCAGCTGGATGTTGAAAGGAAAAGAAAAAGAAGAATTTGGCGAGCAGCCGATTGACGTCGCCTACACCATTTTAGCGCTACGGAAGTTCCATGATGTATTCAAGGACCGTTCGTACCTGAAAAAAATGGAGAAAGCGTTTAACTGGTTTTTGGGGAATAACCACTTGAACCAGATCATTTATAACCCGCAAACGGGCGGATGCTATGACGGACTAGAGGAAACCTGCGTCAACCTGAACCAGGGGGCCGAGTCAACTGTAAGTTACCTAATGGCGCGGCTCACCATCCACAAACACTTGTCGTTTGAAGAGGAAACATTGACGGTCAAAGCACCTCGTATTACAACGGAGTTGTCGGGGCGTCAGAAGAAAGCCAATACGGTTGCTTAAGAGGAACCATCCTTAAAGGGATGGCGTTGCTGCCATTCGGTTTTCGGCTCGAGTAACCGGAAGATACGATCCAGGAATCGGTGGATGAGCGGGTTCGAATGCCGGATGAGTCCGAGCATTTCAACCGGCTCAGCCCCCACCGAACTCTTGATTTCCAGCGCCGTGCGGGCAAACACCACCGTGCGGAATCCTTTTCGGATGGAATAGGCTACCATGTCGTAAAGCATGTTCAGGTAAAGCATTTTCTCGCGCTGGATGTCTTCATCGTAGCCGAGAAAATAGGTGTCCATGGCCGTCCCGTTTCGAATCAGCGTGTTGAACCCGACGAGTTTATCGTTGAGGAAGTAGCCGTAGAAATGAAAGCGGTCGCCCAGACGCCGCTTCAGATCCGCAAAGTGGCCTTTCGTCAGGAAAAAGGTGTTGAATGGAGCGTTCTTTGCAACGTGTCGGTACAGTTGGTCGATTTCGGTTTCGAGCCGTTCGATTTCCTCACATTTCATTTTCCGTTTTTCGATGCCGTCCGCCCGTTTGTGGGAGCGCTTGAACTGGTCGCGGTATTTTTTGGTAAGATCGCCTACATAATCGTCGATTGAGCTCCATCGTTCCGGAATGTGGAATACCATGTTGGGTTGGGTAGAAAACCGGACGTACCCTGGCAGGAAGGTTTCCAATTGTGTCAGTTGCCCCGGCAGGAAATCTTTGATCGACGTGATGTGTACGCGCCGTTTTTGCGACCTATAGTACGTTTGCAGCGACTGTATCGCGTCGCCGATCGCCGGCAGGTAGCGGTCCGGCTGGATATCGGGATGGAAGTAAAAAGCGTTCTGGCCGGTCAGCATGTTATTGCCGATGAACAGCACATGCGAGGCAAACTTCCGGAAGACGAAATTCCGAACCGTCGTTTTCATGCAATTGTCGCGTTCCCCAAACGATTCGAGTCGGTTCAGGTCGAGGAATTGCGACAGCATGACCCCGCATAATTTTGCTCCGTCGAAAAAACCGACGAACCGACAGTCCATGTTATCCGGTCCGGACTGGTCAAGCACCGAAAGATACGAACGCGAGAGGAAGATGTTTCCGCCGGTACAATCGTCCCAGTCGGAAGGCAGCGCTTCCGCGGAAGCGTATAAAGTAAAGGAAATGGAATCCATTAAAAAACCGCCCCGATTAGATGGGGCGGTGATGATGCGTATTGTGCGTTATATCCAGGCGGAAAGGATACCACCCATTAAAATGAAACAGACCACCCAGTAACCGGTATTGATCCAAATGTATTTCCAGGATTTCATTTCGAACATCGCATTGATGGCGACCATCGGCAATGCCAGGAAGACGCCGAGAATGGTTCCGTGGAGTGCGCCGTGTTTGAACGTACGCCATTTCGTTTCAAATTCAGGAGCGGAATCGATAAAGGCTTTCAACTTCTCCGGACTGTCACCAAAGTAGCTGTAAACGCCCATTTGGTGAATTACGATGTTTTGGAGCATGATGGCGGCCATGAAAGCAAAGACATAGCATAAAAGGAATACGACGCCCATGTTACGTCCACTGTTCCGGAGTTTTTCTTCCGTCAAGCCGGCTGCGTTCATCCACGCGTTGCCGAACACTTTCGGGTTGTACCAGATAAACCCGACCACGAAGCTCACGAGTGCCGCGACGGCACAGTGTAAAAAAAGTTCTCCCATTTTTTTGGTGTTTTAAGGTTGGTTGACTCAAAAGTAGCTTTTTTTTCGCACCGGACGATGCGCCCCATTCAAACGCCGTCGATTTTTTGTATCTTTCAGGAGACATGCCTACTTCCCACCATGCCCACATCTTCATCTGAACCCAACGCGACATTGTCACCCGAGCTGCGCCTGCGGGAACTCGAGCGTTCGGAGGCGTTCCTGAAAGCTATTTTGCATTCTACCCATTATGGTATCGCCAGCTATGAGCCGGTTCGTGATGACAGCGGAACGATTACCGACTTTCGCATTGCGTATACCAATCCAGAGGTACCGGCCAATTTTGGACTGAAACCGGAAGACGTTGCCGGCAAAACCTGCCGCGAGGTATACCCAGGCATTTTCGACAACGGCGTTTTTGACCATCTTGTGAAGGCACTGGAAACGGGTGAGACCGTGACGTATGAAGTCGCGACCGACGCTTCCGGAGACGAAATATGGCTGGAAGCGACGGTCGAAAAGCTGGGTGATTCGGTTACGGTGACGTCCAAAAACATCACGCCTGAGAAAATCGCCGCGTTGCGATTGGAACAGATGAATGCGCTGCTGCAGGGGCAAAACAAAGACCTGGCGTCGTTTACCTACATCGCGTCCCACGACCTGCAGGAGCCGTTGCGGAAAATCCAGATGTTTACCAGTCGCATCCTTGAAAACGACCGCGACCGGTTGTCACCGACGTCACTTTCGTATTTCGAAAACATCGTAGCCACCGCCGGCCGCATGCAGCACCTGATACAGGCGTTGCTGGGGTATTCCGGACTTGGAACAGGCCAGCAGAAGCCTGAAAAAGTGTCGCTATCGGTTGTCCTTAAAGAGGCATTACAGAATATGGAAGGAGTGGTTGATGACATCGATACCATCCTTGAAGTAGGTTCCTTACCGACGCTTACCGTCCGTCGGCTACCGATGCAGCAGGTATTTGCCAATTTGATCGGCAATGCCATCAAGTATGCAAAGCCCGGGCAGCGTCCCGAAATTAGGGTAGGGGCAGAACGCGTCAGCGTCGACGGTCGTGCGTTTTGGAAGATTGCCGTGACGGATACGGGTATCGGTTTCGACCCGCAATACAAAGACCGTATTTTCGAAGTCTTCCAACGGCTTCACGGCAGGAAGGAGTATGAAGGTACCGGAGTAGGACTGGCCATCTGCAAGAAAATACTCGAGCAGCACGGTGGCTTTATCGAGGCGGACGGGCAGCCGGGCGTAGGCGCGGAGTTCCGTTTTTTTATTCCTGCCTGATTACAGTGGCGCGTCGTCGGATGAAATCGAGCTTCCCTGGTCGTCATCCCCCTCGAGGTTGTCGCGCAGCAAATAGTCATCCTGTGAAAAGGCATCCGCGTTGCGGGAATTTTCACTGTGCGTATGGAATTTTTGTGTTTCGGTTTCATTCCCAAATTCCATCGTATCGGATAAGGTTAGGTCTTCCGGCGTTTTCGTATAGCTGACACCAGGCTGTTCAAGTGCCAGGTATTTATCTTCCGACGTATAGGCAAAATCATCTCCGTCGGGCCGGCCTTCCCGTTCATGGAGGCGGTCCTGGTGCTCTCGACTGATGGAGTCGTCGTGTTCGCGGGTCATCGTTTTGGCAGGGTGGGAGGGAGACGTGCCCTCGTGGTGTGGGTGTTCGGTTTCCATGACAATTGTTTTTCCGAAGTTACCTCCTGCCGCACGTTTGCCTCTTACAGAATTTCACCAGGTTCTGACAGTTTCAACAGGTAGGACGTCAGATATAATCAAAGTCATGTTGCGTCGTCCCCTTCCTCTCTCCTCTCTCCTCTTTCTTCTTTCTTCTCTCTTATTGCCTCTTTCCTCCTTCTTCTCACTCCTCTCTTTTCCCTATCTTTACCCCATGCGAACCCTCGTTCTTGTCGCCATCGGTGGTGCCCTCGGAAGTGTCTTCCGTTATCTGGTTTCCCAGTGGGTGCCGCGCGCCCTGCCCGGAGATTTCCCATGGGCGACGTTTGGGATCAACTTGTTGGGTTCCTTTCTCATCGGCGCTTTGATGGGGCGATTGGCGCCCGAAGACACCGGTCTTCGGTTCTTGCTCGTGACGGGTTTTTGTGGTGGCTTTACTACGTTTTCCGCGTTTACGTATGAGACGATGCAACTCGTCCAGAACGGACACTACTTCCTCGCCGTTTCGTATGCGGCAGGCAGTATGCTACTAGGTACGGCTCTCGTGGTCTTAGGAATGCGCATCTTCACAGGCGCTTAAAAAACACGTATTTCTACGTGCTTTTGTAGAACCGTTTTATCTTATCTTAGCCGTGAGGGTAGGTATGTCAGTCGATTAGTCGGATGCATCGCCTGCTCCCGAACCAAACAAAACACAACATGAGCCACGTAGTACCTGCCGGAAACGGTTGCGGGTTGCCTGTTTTTCCCTCGCCGCTGAGACGTGTATACCGTTCGGTCTCTCACACTAAATTGCCACAACATGTTTAATTCTCCCGCTTTGGATATCGCCATCGGGTTGGTATTCATTTTCCTGTTGTATAGCTTATTGGCGACGTCCATACAGGAGGCCATTTCGACCGGACTCAGCCTTCGTGCGAAAATGCTTCGAAAGAGTATCATTGAGAACATGCTTTCCGATACGCCTGAAATCAGTAAGTGGGAAGCAGCGCTCTTCAAGGCAAAAGCGTGGTTTCGGCAATTGAAGGTGCTTGTCAAACTGGCGCCCAAGAACGAATGTGATGGTCTGGGGGATCGATTTTACAAGCATCCGCTCATCAAGAACTATGGTGAAAGCCATTTCTTTCCGTTACCGTCTTACATTCCGCGGGATAACTTTTCCGCTGTGCTGTTGGACATCCTGCTGAAAGACTTTTCAGAAAACGTGGCCGTTATCGCCGCAGAGAAGATCAAGAACGGCGTTACCCATTCACAGGCGGAAACCGAGGAGCTTTTGCGCAGCCTGCCGGATGCGAAGAAGATACGGGAAATCCTGACGTACCACATTACGTGTTATGAAAGCGACAATTCCCATGTTTGTTATTTACCGAAAGAGACGTGCCGGATTTTGGAGATGCACCTCCGCAACAGCTACGACCAGTTGCATACGTTCTGTAGCCGGCTTGAGAGTTGGTTCGACGATTCGATGCGCCGTGTGTCGGGTTGGTACAAACGCAAGACGCAGTTCATCCTCTTTCTCATTGGGTTGGGTATCGCATTTTTCTTCAACGTTGATACCATTGAGATATCCAGTCGGCTGAGCACCGACAAAGACGCCCGCGACAAGTTGGTCAATATGGCGATGAAGGCGTCTGAGCAATACAAAGACGATCCACGGGTGCAACAACTCACCGATTCCGCCAAAGCGCACGGATTGACGGAAGCGGAAAATGCCGAACTCCAGGATTTGCGACAGCGCTACGATCGCCAAATGGACGAAGCGCGGAAAACCATAGACGGCGATATCTCAACCGCCAATAACATCCTGTCGGTCGGATGGAATGAGTTCGGGCAATTCGACCAATCCTACATTAACCACGTCAAGGTTGACCCGTCATGGTGGGGTGTCGATTTTGCCTCCGCCTGGCGACGCAGCCATGAGAAGAATGATTCCCTGCAAATGCTGGGTCAGAAAATCAGTCTGGATCTTGACATCGCCCTCGACTCGATTAATCGCCTGAAACCGGTCGAGGCACTGGCGCGTACCACCGATCGGGCGGCCGCGGCGCTCCATTCCAAAAAGATCGCTCGTTTGGACCTTCAGAAAAAACTGCTGCGTGAGAGGGCCCATCTCAAATGTGACTCCATTGAGAATGCCGCTTATTTCGCGGTGCTTAAAAAAGACCATCCGGTTGCCATGCGCGTAAGGTATATGGCCTGGTCGATGAACGCCCGGAAACTCCTTGGTTTCCTGGTGTTAGCCTTCGGAATTTGCCTCGGCGCGCCGTTCTGGTTCGACCTGCTCAACAAACTGGTGACGCTTCGTGGCGCGGGTAAAAAAGAAACCGGCGATAATACAGCTAAAATAACGCCGTCGGCACCGCCGTCGGTAGCACCACCAATACAAGTAACAGTTAATAACCAACAAAGCGGTGAGGAGGCCGTAGGATAAGTATGCTACAAATTCGCGTAACAGCCAACACGTTAAACAAACGAAACAAAATTCCAACCCAGTTACCCGATCCGGGAAGTATTTCCGGCACCGTGACCAAAGGGTTCACCTTCGAAGGTATCGAAGTAACAGACGTCCGCAGCGATCTCGGCAAATGGTACCGTGATCGTGACGGGCAATACTATTGGGGTGGTGGAGTGGAAGTAATCGGCGTATTGCCCGATCCGGTAACGCCACCGTCAAATGATGTCACCATCCAAAAGGCCGGCCGCATGATAACGACACCCGAACTGGTGCAGCGTTTTGGCAAGCCCGACGAAGACGGATCCGACTATCTGGTAAAGATCGAGCTCCCTTATCCGATGCGTTTGGCCTGGGATACGAAAAGCTCGGTTAAGTCCATCACCTGTCACAAACTCGTAGCCGAGGACCTTAAGAAAGTCTTCGCCGATATCCTGAAAGACTATGGTCTGCCGAAGATACAGGAGTTAGGCATCGATCTCTATGGCGGCTGCTTCAACTTCCGCAAAATGCGTGGCGGCGACGATTATTCGCGTCACAGTTGGGGCGTGGCGATCGACCTCGACCCAGAACGTAACCAATTGAAAGAAACCAGCGCGACGGCCCGTTTTGCCCGTCCGGAATACCGCAAGATGATCGCAGCATTCTATCGGCATAATTTCGTGTCATTGGGATGGGAGAAGAACTACGACTGGATGCACTTCGAAGTAAGGGCAAAGTAGTCATACGATGAAAGACTATGATTACCCCATCAGTACGCCTGCCGGCAGTAGCGGTCGTTCGCTTCGCGTACGGTTGTTGTCGGATGCCAATATCGCAGTTACGACCGCCGTACTTCCGTCTGGTCAAACCAAAACGGCTGATGCTACCGGAACGGTGTCGTTGGGCGTAATCCCAAAAGGCGCCACGGTGTATATCACGACCGAGGTGCGCAACCCAGCGCCCGAAGAAGACGAGATAAAACTGGCCTTCGACCTCGACGGCGCCGAAATGTTGGTGCATTCTAACCCGAAATCTGTGGCAGCGGACGTTTCGATTAATATCGACCTGACATTCTCATGAAACGATTTTGGTATGGTTTGCTGATGCTGTGCGCTGTTGCGACAGCCCAGGAGTCGACCCCGATTCCGGGAGAAGCGTTGGCATTACCCGATTCGCCGGCGGCGGCCGTTATGGGGATGCAGCCTAATGTGGTGTTGCGTCCGAAATCAATGCGGGCCTTGGAATCAGCCTTATACACGGGCTTCCGAAATGCGGACGGAGATGTCGGCATCCTTGACGATATCGGATTGGAATTTACGCCCTATTGGTGGGAGAACCACGGACTGACGATAGAGGAGTACCTTTCCGGTGGCCCGGCGGGGAAGCAGCTATGGCGGAATGCGTCGTTTTCCATCGCGACGGCGCAAAAGTTCCTGTTGGGTGACAGTACGGCGACCAAGGCACTCGGACTCGGGTTTCGTACGGCTGTTTTCTTCGGGAACCAACGCGATGCGGATTCCATCCAGACGCTGCTTACCTCAATTAGGGATAATATGGTAATTACTGCCAGTCTCCGTGGGATGATGCAACGTTCGACAGCTACCACAAAAGACGTCTTACTGGCGGATATTAAGCCAGGATTCCGGCAATTGCTGATCGATACCTACCACCGGGTCGATTTCGCCGATCGCGTTTTGGAAACATCCTACCAGAAAGCGGAGAATATAGAAATGGGAGAAGGATCGGATGGCAAATCGACCTTTATAAGCAAATTCCGTGAAATTGTCAGGGCGGCCCTCGGCGAGCAATATGAAGTGCTTAAGGCTTACATGCTCAAACGTGAAGGCCTTCGTATCGACTTCGCGTACGGCAGCTTCCTTAGCTTTCCCACCAACGAAACGTCGTATTCGATGGTGCCGCGTCAGTCGTTATGGATGGCACCTTCCTGGCGTTTTGGAGGGAAGTTGCAAGCGTTCTCCCTGACCGGTGTCCTGCGTTATGAATGGTACAACACCCGGTATTTCGATCGGTATTTCCCAGGCACGGACGTGTTCCGTAATAATTTTGACTACGGATTCGCGCTGTCGGCCGAGTTTGATAAGCTCTCCGTTTCTGCGGAAGCTGTTGGGCGTAGTGCATCGACCCTCGAGGCGGCAGGCACCAGCGGAACTGGCGAAACTCTTTATGTCAAAAGAAGCGACAGTGATTTCCAATATTCAGCTTCGATTACGTATCGGCTAACGGCTGATATCGCCCTGAACTACCAGTTCGGCAGCACGTTTCGCCAGGCATTTGACCCGGGAGAGACCTTGTTGTCGGTGCTGTCGGTGAATTTTGGTTTCGGCGGACCGAAGCGTAATAAAATTTTGTAGTGAGATAAAGCGACCGCGTCATGGCGGATGTTACTAATAGCTATATGACAGAAAAACCTACATCCCATTCTTTTTTCACGCGGTTTTCGGCCTGTCGATGGGCGCTGTTCATGGTATTCGTGGCGTCTACTTACGCCCAGGTACGCGTGGATACCATCGTAACGACCCCCGCCTACAAATCCTACTTTTCGTATACCCTGCGCGAGCCGTTGTATGTGACCTACACCCTGTATAAAGGTGGTGGTGACTGTGATCGGGACGGAATGCGTTTCGACGAATGCGGCGTAAATACAGCCACAGACGACGACTACGATAAAGCCTATGACAAGGGCCATCTTGCCAATGCCGAAGATTTCGCGTATGACTGTGATCTCGATCGTGCGACGTTCTGCTACTACAATTGCCTTCCACAGGTACCCCGACTGAACCGCGGCATTTGGAAAACGTGGGAAACGCAGATACGAAAACTGTCACAGAAGAAGAGACTGTTTATCGTCGCTGGCGGTATCTTCGGTACCAAAACCTACGGACCCAATCGCATTGGCGTTCCCGATTACTGCTATAAAATCGTGTACGAAGCCGATACCCGAAAGGTGTTGTATTGCCTGCTTTTTCCGAACGATACCAGCAAGTCTTATAAAGAAGTGACACTGGCCGAACTGAAGCAGAAAGTAGGCTATACGGTTGATTGGTGACGACTGGCGGTTGATGGGTTTACTAACCCGATCGGTTGCCCCATCAGCGTTGTTTACTCATACAAAATTCGCGTGGCGTCACGCCGAATTTTTCTTTAAACATGTCGGAAAAATACGCTTTTGATCGTATGCCGGCGCACTCCCTAACAGTATCGATGGGAAGGTTTGTGGACGTCAGAAGTTCGTGTGCGATCTCAAGACGAACCTGCATGGCCAAGGCGGAAATGCCGTCACCGGTTACCCGGAAAACGGCGGCCGTCAGGGCTTTTTGCGTTAGCCCCAAATGGGTTGCCAGTTTGGAAGCCGAGAACGAGCCTGCTTCGATCAAGGTACGGATAGCGTTCGACACATCTTGTACAAACGTCGTTTTAGGCCAAGCGCAATCGACTGTCGGTTTCGTGATGGTTTCGGGCTGAGGTGTAGGCGCTTTACGGGTATAGACGACCTTTAACTGCGGCCGCTGTGGTACCTCAACCGGCGCTTCTGGAAATGGCAGTGCCACGTTATTGAAAAGTGCCGTTGGCACGGGCTGGGAGGAAAGGGTTACTGTTTTCATAGGCGATGGTTTATGACCCGAGGGCCGGACCGTGAAAATGAGGTTGTTTCCACGGTCCATGATTGGTTTTGGTAGTTAATTATGGGTGTATGCGAGTATCACAGGGCCATTTTCTTATGGTACTCCTGTCCGTTGTCCAATACCACCTTTACTATGACCATCTGGTTGGCAATTGGCAAACGTGGTATTTCCAGTGAAGTACTTGCGATGTCTGTTTCAGTGAAAAGGCGTTTTCCCAATAGGTCGAAAATCACGACCGATTCAATGGAAGACGCGTCACTTGCAATCCGGATAGCACCATCAAAGTAGCGGATGTGAACAGGCGTGGTTTCAAAATCTTCGCTCGAAAGCGGTGCATTGAACCTGATTTCGAAGCGTTCTTCGAATGTTCCGATCTCGGTGGTAAACGAGTAGGGAGTCGTCTTAAGGTTGTGATAAGTATCCGACGTTTTATCGAGAAGGAAGACATCCTGCCCCTCAAACAGTCCATCGTAGGCGTCAAGTGCGATTTCAAAGTCTCCGGCAACCAAAGCGGTATAGCCCAGGGGTATAATCTCTGATGTGTCGAACGGTAAGGCCCGTCCCTGGATGCAAAGGCGTTCGGGCAGTAACAGCGAGTAAAGCGATACCGGATTACCGGCAGGGTACACGCGTCCGTCGAATTTGGTGTCGAATTCATTGGTAGCACCGTCTACATAGCCGACAAGTGTCTGGTCATACAGCCCCGCCGCATTGGAAAGCCCAAGCCACAAACGATTTTTATCAGAGGCCGTCGGAGTTTGCATGAGTGCCGCACTCCGGAAGAACTGGCTGTTTTGGCCTATGATACGCATGCGGTTCGAGAACACCGCTGAGTAGGTGCCATCGGCGAGATTGTCATTCGCTTCAATAAAGAAGCCCTGTCCGGCTGCAATCTTACCGGAAGGAATGTTTCCTCCTGTAAGTGCTGGGTTGGCCGTACTCACACCCCCTGTGAGATTGTACTTCGCGTAGTCGCTACCATTATAGTTCAGCGTATCCGGCCCCGGATTATCTGTCGAAATGGCGGTATTGTGCGACCAAAGATAAATCGTGCCGTTGACCAGGTTGGTATTGGCTGGGTCGAGAATGAAGCGGTCGATATCAATTGCCGACGGATACGGATTCCCGATTAGGTTATACTTATTCTCCCCCGCTTTTGATATAGGGGCCGTTACCAATCCATTGATCGGAGTTCCCATAAAGAACGTAGTCAATATCAGCGGCGTGGTATAGTCGAGGTTATCGGGCGCCCGCACAATATAGCCCTTGCCGGGGACCATTAACGTGATGGGGGTTTCGCCGACCCAGGTGTTGGAAAGGGTGTCGAAGGAATAATGAAACGAAGGCGAGGCAACGCCACCCAATGTTTGTCCCGTCACAGGTGAACTGTAGTAGGTGTAATCGTCTTGTTTGAGAGGCATCGTATTCCGTTTGTACGTGATGATACCCGAATTGATGGCCGCATCGTCGATTTGTAGGATGCTTCCCGTATTTTCAACAGTGAGCGATCCTGTTGGGTCAACCGTAATATCGCGCTGCACCTGAAGGGTTCTTCCTGACGGGATGGTTACCTGTGCGCCCGCATTTACCTGGCACGAACAAACACTGAGGTTGTTGGCCAGTGTATAGTTGGATGCCACGACGACATCCGTGGTCGCACTTGGAATACCCGACCAGAAGCCGTTATACGTGACAACCGGCGGTATCTTAATCAGAATAGGTGAACTCGTCTGCGACGCGCCGCACAGGTTGCTCGATATCACCGCCCGGTAATAGGTCGTAGCGGTTACGTTTGTCAGGGTCAGCGACGTAGCGGTGGCGCCGTCGATGTCGGTATAGGTTATATTGTCAGGCGACGATTGCCATTGTGGTGACCCGGCCGATCCAACCAGGTTGAGAAGGGTTGAATTCGAACCGGAACACACACTGATCGTGGAAAGTGTCGTGCCGGAGATGGAAATCGTTCCAGCCGTCGGGAAGGGAAGGACCGTTACCTCAACGGTATTGGAAAGGGTCGACGAGCAGAGGTTGGTGGTGACCACCGCACGATAGAACCTCGTACCCGTTAAGTTAACAGCAGTATACACATCGCTGGTAGCACCGGAAAGGTTGGTGAAATTGATGTTATCGGTAGAGGACTGCCACTGGATGTTCCCTACATACCCTGTCAGGGTGAGGGGTGTCGCGTTTATTCCCGAACAAACCGTTGTGCCACCGCTTGCCGTACCGGGTACGCTCGAAGGGCGTACATACACCACCGCGCTTGTGGTAGTGGACGAAGAACAGATGCCACTCGTCACGATAGCGCGATAGAAGGTAGTCGCTTCGAGGTTGTCGGTTGTCAGCACCGGCGTATTGGCTCCCGGGATATCGGTGAACACTTCGTCATCGGTCGACGATTGCCACTGGATGGTGCCCACCGATCCCGTAAGTAGCAATTGGGCACTGTTACCCGAACACACCGTGGTGGAGCCGAGTATGCTGCCCGCTACCGAAAGCGGATCGACCTGAATGGCCACACTCTCAGGCGAGGTGCTCGTACAAATGCCATTTGAGAGCACCACGCGATAATAGGTCGTGGTGACCAAATTGTAGACGGTCAGCGTGGGGGACGTGGCAAACGGAATCGTCGTAAAGTTGACGTTGTCGGTCGATGACTGCCATTGGATAGAGTCGGTATTACCTGTTAACGTAAGGGTCGTGGCGTTGTTTCCGAAACAAACCGTCGCAGCCCCGCTGATCGTGCCCGCAAGCGGTGACGGGTTTACGATGACAACCACGGCATTCGAAGTGACCGAAAGACACGCGCCATTGGTGATGATGGCACGGTAGTAGGTAGTGGACATAAGGTTGGTAGCCGTATACGAAGGACCCGTTGCCGATGGGATGTTGGCGAATGTAACGTTGTCACTTGACGATTGCCATTGTACATCGCCCAAATAACCTGCCAAGGTCAAGGTCGAACTGTTGATACCCGAGCACACCGTATTATTTCCGGTTGCAACGCCCGCAACTGACAGTGGATTGACGGTTACCGCAACCGAAGACGACGTAACGGCCGGACAACTGCCGTTGGCAACCTTAATGCGGTAGTAGGTCGTGGCGGAAAGGTTGAACACGTTGAGCGTCGCACCCGTTGCCCCCGTTATGTCAGCGAAGGTAATGTTATCGGCCGATGATTGCCACTGCACGCTTCCGGAATAACCGCTGGCGGATAGGCTGGCACTGTTTTGTCCCGCACATACACTGCCGCCCCCGGATACCGTACCCGCTACGGAGCCAGGTAATACAAGGATGTTGACGGAAGCAGTGGTGGCAGCGCTGCAACCTCCATTGTTCAGCACCACGCGATAGTACGTGTTAGTCGTAAGGTTGGTAGCCGTATAGGTTGCACTGGTCGCACCCGGAATGTTGGTCCAGTTGGTGTTGTTGGTCGATGTCTGCCACTGTATAGTGCCCAGGCTGCCGGTCAACGTCAGCACGGTGCTGTTGGTCCCCCCGCATACGGTCGCCCCTCCGCCGGTTATGGTGCCGGCGATGGCATTGGCGCCCGCTACGGTTACGGTGGTCGTAATTCCGGTGGTGTATACAGGCGCTGTGTTAGAACCGGTGGTCTGGGCACAGGCCGGTGCGTTTTTACGGCGCACCCAATACGTAGTAGTGGTGGTAGGAGAAACCGTCAGCGTCGCCGCACTGGTCGTGAGGACGTTTTCGCCTATGACCGAACCTGTTCCCCATTCATAGGTGCTGCCCGTGACATGTGTACCCCCGGAAGCGGTCAGGGTCGTACTGTTGCCGCTACAAATAGTGGTTGTGCCCGAAATTGTCGTGGGGGGAGTAGAGAGGTTGGTACAGGCGACATAACTGAAGCTCAGTACATACGTGTCGGCATGTTGGTTGAATTCGAGGACGAGGTCCTTCGATCCGCTAAGATAGGTCGAATAGGTAACACTTGGAGTTATGACCGGAGCCCCTCCTGCTGGCCAGCTTTCGGCAACCCAGGTAGCGCCGCCGTCCAGACTCAGCCGAAAGCGGTCGTTTCCTGCTACCGTAAACGTGTAGTAGCCTGCGGTAAAGTTCTTCGTCATTTTGTACCGAATGGAAAAGGATCGTTCAAAATACCCACAGAGGGTAGAGGTCAGGAATTGAGTCGGGACGGTCGTGATGCTTCCCGGACCGTAGGCCGTATACGAGAACGTATCCGATGGGGTGGTTATGTAACCGGCATAGGCATACGAACTGCCAAACGCAATGGCAGGCGTTGTGGCGTTCGTGAAGGTCTTCGACGCATACACATACCCAATCCATTTTTCATTGCCATACGGCATCTCTGATGGAACCGGCACCGCAGGGTTGACCGTTATCGTTTTGAAAGCCGCTGCGCCATAGGTGTTGCACACAGGGTTAAAGCGACGTACCCAGTAGGTAGTGGTTTGGGTGGGTGAGACGGCAATAAGGTTAAAGATGGCCCCTGAAATGGCATTTTGACCTGCTGTAGTTCCCGTTCCCCACTGGCAGCTGGCGCCATAGTTAAAATTAATGCCCAGTGTCGCATTCGTATTCAGGCACATCGTATCCGGACCAATGATGTTCGGTATCGCCGTAGCGGATGCCTGGTCGCAGGAGTTGAACGTGTGTCGCGCATTATAGGTCGCCAGGTTGAAGTATTCAATGACCAGGTTCACATTGCCGCTCAGGCTCACAGGCGCTGAAGAAGTGGCGTTGTAGGTGCCGGTAGAGTTCCATTGGTTGATGATCCAGGTGGCGCCCCCATCGACACTGAGACGGTAGCCGCCGTTCGACCCTACGCGGAATATGTAGGTGGAGGCAGCGAAGTTCTTGGTCAACCGATAACGGTAGGCTTTGTTTTTGAAGCCCCAGTTAGCGCCGCAAATGGTTCCCGTGCCATTTATGACACCGATGTTGCCCATCGTAAAATCGAAGTTTTCGATGCCAACAGAGTTGGTCCATCCTTTGAAAAGCGAAGCATTGAAAGGGTCGGCGGGCGGGTTGGCACCCTCATGTTCTGCATACATATAAATCCGCCAGTTTCCGCCCGTGCCATAGGTTGAAGGGTCGCCTGCAGGTATACCACAAAGCGTCAGCGCGAAGACCGGACAGTATACGACGCAACCTCCCTGGCTGATAGCCACGCGGTAGTAGGTGGTAGCCGTAAGGTTGATGGCTGTGTACGTAGTGGACGTGGCACCGGGGATGTCTGTAAAGACCAGGTTATCAGGAGACGATTGCCACTGATAGGTGCCGCTCGCACCCGTTAACGTCATGACCGTATTGTTGGAACCGGATACAATGCCTAACGCGGTGTTGCTGTTTGTACCAGGAGCGCTGATGATGCCGGTCGGGATGCCCGACACCACCGTAACAAGGGTAGAAGGTGAGAAGGCCGTACCGCAACTTCCACCCGAGATGCGCGCCCGGAAATAGGTATTCGCTGTCAGCCCGACAGCCAGGTAGATGGGACCCGTAGCCCCTGTAATATTGGTAAACGTAGTGTTGTTAGTTGACGATTGCCACTGTATGCTGCCATTGGAACCCGTTACGGTGAGGGTGGCCACTCCTCCCTGGCAAATCGTGCCGCCCCCGGAGATGGTGCCCGCAACCGCTGCCGAATAGGTCAGCGTCGCGACGTTGCTGTAGACGGGCGGACAAATGCCGTTTGAAACCATTACGCGGTAGTGGGTCGTCGCCGAAATATTGATGGCCGTGAACGCCGAAGCGACTGCCCCCGGTATGTTGGTGAAGGTCACCGCGTCGGTCGACGACTGCCATTGTATGCTTCCGTTACTTCCGGTAAGCGTGAGGGTCGTTGAGTTGGTTGATGCACACACGGTCGTTTGACCCGATACGGTACCTGCATTCGGTGAGGCAACGGCAGAGACATTGAAAATAGGCGAAAACCACTCGCAGGGTCCGTTGGTGGCCCGCACGCGGTAGAGGGTGCCAACGGCGATGTTGTTGGCTGTGTAGGATGTGCCCGTCGCACCGGCAATATCCGTAAAAGTAGCATTATCGGTTGATGACTGCCATTGATAGGTGTCGGCGGTGCCGCTTACAGTCAGTAGGTTGCTGTTTTGTCCGGCACACAACACACTACTACCCGAGATCGTCAAAGACGGCAGCGTGTTGACGGTGACGAGCACCGCGTTTGAATATACCTTTGTGCAGGGCGCGTTCGATACGGCTGCACGGAAGTATGTAGTGGTGGTCAGGTTATTGGCTGTATACAAAGCGGAAGTGGCATTGGCGATAGGGCTGTACGTAACCCCGTCTGTCGATTGCTCCCATTGTAGGGTACCCAAAAAACCGGATAGGCTCAGGGTGGTCATATTCGGGCCCGGGCATACGAATGCATTTGAGCCAACGGCCGTTCCAGGTACGGCCAACGGTTTGACGATGATGCTTGTGGCATTGGAGAACACGGCCTGGCAAACGCCGTTGCGAACCCGAGCCCTGTAAAAGCGGCTTTCCGTGAGGTCGATAATGGTGAGTGTGTTATTTGTTTCGCCCGGTATGTCGGTAAACGCCGTATTATCGGTTGAAGACTGCCATTGGATGGTGCCTACATATCCAGACAGCATCAGGGTGCTACTGTTGGTGCCTACACATACTACATCTCCGCCGGATACAAATCCGGAAACGGATGAAGTGGTAGCAGTTATCGCAACGGGAGCTGAATAGACACCCGCGCAGCTGCCGTTCTGTACGAACGTTCGCACAAACAGGTTCGTCGTTACATTCTCAAGCGAATAGGAAGGCGCCGTTTCGCCCGGTACATCAATGAAAACCGTTCCGTCTGTTGAACTTTGCCACTGGATACTGCCCACATAGCCAACTGCGGTGAGCGTGGTATTCGTACCGAAACAAACAGTGGTATTCCCGTTTATGGCGGTTGGTGCGCTGGAAACGGGGGAGACGGTGACAGTGGCCGTAACGCCCGAAGTGGTTACGTTACAAGGTGCCGCATCGATGCGGCGAACCCAATACGTAGTGGTAGCAGCTGGCGTTACCGTTACGGTAGCTGTGGAAAGTCCGGGTAGGATGTTAGCCCCAACCGAGTTGCCGGTGCCCCATTCGTAAAGCGCACCCGGTGCTTCGTAGCCCCCGGTTGCTGCGAGGGTAATGGGTGCGTTCACACAGCTTTCCTCCGGGACGATAAGGCCGGTGGGAGCGGTAGAACGGTTGGTGCATTCTGTATAAGAAAAGCTAATCCTCGTTATGCTGTTTTGGTTGTAGTATTCGAGTAACAGTTCTACAGGACCGTCTAGGTAAACGGAGGCCGAGGTGGTCTCATATGGATGGTTTGTCCAGTTGGATAGGATATAGGTGCTACCACCATCGACGCTAAGCCGGTACCCATCCGCACCACCTACGGTAAATCCGTAAAAGCCCGGAGTAAAGGTTTTTTCCATCCGGTACCGGATGGCGAAGTTATTGGTGTAGGTGCCACACAGATCCGGACCCGAAAGGGCATCGGCACCCAGATCCATGTCGAATTGGGCATTCGCCATAATCATCCCACGATAGGTGGTCGAAAAGGCATTCGATGGAGGGGTCGAGGCATCGGTTTCGGCATAGACATAGCCGATCCACGAGTTGGTACCACTGGTCAACTGGTCGCCCGGCGGGTTGTCAGGACACTGGCCAAACATCGTACCGACGAACAGGAAAAAAACGAAAGCGAAAAGACTATACGATTTCATACAGTAAAGGGTGTTGGGGATAAAAGGTTTGTACATCGTTTCAAGCCCGGCAGACAACTTGGGCATTGTCGGCCGTGCCGTGATCAGGGAGTGATCAACGAGACAAAACTACAGTCGGCCTATTCGAATAATGTGCCGAAAAACGGGGGCGTGTGCTTGAAATAGAGATAAAATCATAGAAGAGCCAGACTTGAACGGCTGAACATCAGAACGTCATGCAAGGCAACAATCAAATCACGAAGAAGATTTCGGATAGCGGTATCCGTATCCGTTTGGGTGGATAACAGGAGGCTTATGTTTTCAGGGAAGAAGCTACTCTATATGCGGAAGGTCGATTTCCTGGAAGGTAATCGTATAACGGGTTCCGCTTACACTTTCAAGCCGGACCTGCCCACGAAGCTGGCTCGCGAGCAACTGAATGAGCTCGAGGCCAAATGACTTACGCTGCCGTTTTTCATCCGAAAAGCCCACGCCGTCATCCGATACGATCAGTTCAAAAGCAACGGGTCCGGTTTTATGGATGCGGAGTTGGATGACGCCGTTTCGATTATCCGGAAAAGCATGCTTGAGGGAATTCGTGACCAGCTCATTGATGATGAGTCCGAGTGGGATGGCTGTAGACAGGTTCAACAATATTTGGTCGATGTCTACGTCAATGGCTACCCGTCCGTCGGTATTCTCGAACGTTTGGTTAATAGAGGAAACGAGGTCGTCTATATAGCGGCCAAAATGGATTTTATCGGCTGACTCCTCACTTTGGTATAGGCTTTGGTGGATGAGCGCCATCGAGCTGATCCGCGTTTCCCCTTTCTTAAGGAATTCGTAGATATCGGTATAGTTTTTCCGCCTTGCCTGGATGTTCAGCATGCTAATGATCAGTTGGAGGTTGTTCTTCACCCGATGGTGCACCTCCTTCAACAACACGTCTTTGTCATGTAGCGACTGGGTGACGGCATTTCGGGAAACCTCCAATTCGCGGACGGTATCACTGAGTTCGCCCGTCTTTTCAGCAATCCGACGCCGCAACAGCTCGGCATTCCGTTTTTGGTAACGCAACCCTAATAAATAGGCGATGTATACCACAGAAACGAGCATCAGGACGGCGAACACCCAAAACAACGCCGTTTCGTAGTAGCGTTCCTCAAAATCAAATGTGAACGACTGGGTCACGGCGGTCTTCTCCGGAAAACCATGTGTGGTAATCCGAATCTGTAACTGATGGCGTCCGGGTTGGTAACGCGCCATTTGCAGTGAGTTTCCGCTGACTTCCGTCCATTCATCGTTATCGAAACGATACGCAATCGTCAGGTTTTCACGGTTGTAAAAATAGCCGTAGCTGAAATCCAGCTTGATTACGCCGGCCTCCTTCGGAATGCGATAGGCATTCGGGCCTAATGGCACAGGCCGGTTGTTATCGACCGTGACCCTGTCCATGAGAATGTGGCTCCTGAATCGTTTCTTCGGAAGGTTCGACGGGTCAAACCACACGAAACCTTTCATGCTCGGAAAACCCAGAATGCCTTCCCTGGTGTGTAACGATGGGTTCGTGCCACCGCCATTGAATTCGTTTGTGAGAAGGCCATCGTTGGTCGAGTAGCGGTAACAGTATAGCGGTTCTCCAGAGGTGATTTTTTGCAGGGCTTCCGCTTTCGGCGTTACCAGAAGGCCGTCGTTGGTGCTGATCCAGAGGTGCCCCTGCGCGTCTTCTTCGATGGCGTGGGCGGTGGTAAGGGCGATATTCCGGTCACGCGCTTTATAGGTTCGGGTGGGGGTTACGATGTATAACCCGTCGCCATAGCATCCGACCCAAAAACGGCCCGCGTCGATGCGCTTTACGTAACGGGCATTTACCTGTTCGAGTCCCGGTATAACAGTTGCTTTCCCCGTTTTTTCGTTATAGTAATAAACGCCCTTAGTCGTCGGTACGATCAATCGTCCGTTGACCGAATACAATCCGTTGACGGTTCTTAAAGCAAAATTCTTCTTAAAGCGAGGGTCGGTTTCGAATGCAGTTCCGTTTAGGCGGTAAAGCGAATAGTCGTCGACGAGGTACAATTCGTTTTTGTGACACGTGTAAGCACAAAGGTTGACGGAAAAACCATATTCGACCCGCTTAAAGCGAAAATCATGATCGGGTTTTCGGGTGGCAACATTCCATAATTCGTGCTGGGCTTCATAGTAAAATTGGCCCTTGTAGGGTAACATGAAACGGATGTTGCGGGAATCACTGAGGAAGCTCTCGGTTTCAAGTGCACCCGTAAGAAAATTGAATTTCCACCCGGACGGACTGTACCATTCTTCATCCGATATCGGGACAACGTTATAGCAGTAATTGATTTCGTTGTTGGGGCCATCTTCCGGACAAAGGATGGTGTGAAACGGATTCATTTTCAGTAAACAGAGTCCATGCGCCTTGGTTCCGATGGCATACAACTCCTCTGACGCTAAATAGGTAATCGACGTGATGTCTTCCGACGGTGCCTGAAACAAAAACTCGGTCGTGAGGCGGCGGTTGCGATAACGGATGCGATAGATGGTTCCCTTGTGTTTTATGAAATAGCTGTCCCGTGAGCCAAATATATAGCGGTCAGTAGCCGGACCGGTACGCTGCGTGAGAGACTCCCTGATACGTTTGTCTAACCCAATCGGACCGGGAAGCAACCGTCCGTGGGCCATACCGCGCGCTTCGCCTTTGTCGAGGGTAACGAGGGTGTCGGAGAATTGCAGCATCACGACATTTATGGTCGACGGATAGCCGATCTGGTAATGTTTTCCTTTTTTATCGAATACGGTTATATCAGACGGTTGCGGCAGGTAGAGGTAGTCTTTGGTCAGGCCGGCAGAGGGAAAAAGGGTGAGCGCATACCGGTTTACAAAGGCATCCGATTGCGGCTGGTCAAGTACCTGTTTTACCAGCGGATCAGACGAGACATAGCAATAATACCCGAGCGTAAAGATCACATTGCGCCAATATTTTTTAGGATCAAGCCGTTCGATACGGTTTTTGCGGATCACATATTGTAAGGCGTCCGGGTAGGTGTCGAAATATACATCGCCCGTCAGGATGTCTTTTCCCATCCGCGTAATGCGCTGTTTGGATAGGTTGGGGTAACGGGCATCCTGCACTTCCATGAGGTTACGGCCGTCGTAGCGGTAGAGGCCCAGCTCGGTACCCAGCCAAAGGAAACCGATATCGTCGGCAATGGCATACTTCACCGACAGTTGTTTCAGGCCGTTGTCGGTATTGATCCATTTGATCGAAGTGGGGTAGCGGGACGCCTGCGAAAAAAGGGCACAGTGCACCAACAACACGAACAACAGCGTCATGCCTTTCGACGGGCTCCCCATACCTAGTGGTCTAATTTTCAGGAAAGATACACAAAAGGAGGGAAAACCAGCGATCAGACGGGGCGTGCCGCTGCGGTCCTTTTGCAACGCAAAAATAGAAGTCATACTTAGAGGCAGGGACGCTGTTACCGGACGCTGTGCGCTTTTATCCGAAGGCCAAATAGCGAAGCCAGTACTAACAGCAAAAGCATATGTCTATCGAGAGGCACAGGCGGCGCGGTCTGTACATTAACGGGTGTAGGTTCGAATACCAGGTAAAGGATACCGATAGACGAGAGGATGCCGAATATGACGATGAAAATAGCGATAAGGGTCCGGGGAGGAATTTTCATGATGACGCACGTAGGGGTTTCAAACCGGAAAAGTACCATAGCCCCACCATACGACGTGACCTAAAACCGTCGAAATGTGCTAAAAATAGATAAAATTGCACCTGATCCCCGACGTGATGGGCAGGCGATTCGCATAAAAATGAAAGGCACTGACCCCCAACGTCAATGCCTTTCGGAAAGCAGTCAGGCGTCTGCGGCACCTGTTGCCTTATCCATTTAAGAATACGTATAAACGAGAAGTCGCACAATGGAGAAAACGGCTTCTTGCTGAAACAACGAGTCCGGCCCTGAAACGTATAACTCGCGCACCATGATGTAGGTAAGGATAGACCTCCTTCGCTAAAATATAACTACGTAAGGAGAAGACAAGGAGGAAGGGTTGGGCATGGGATTGTCGTTGGTTTCAGTTGCAAAGCTATCCGCTTCCCGATGTTTTTGGTGCCGGAAAAGAACGTCTCCTGCGGAAAATAGACATTAGTTGCAGTGGAAACGATAGAGGGGTCTATCGGAAGGCTGCGGTACTATTCCGGAAGGTAGCGGCGCTGCACCTCCTGCCATTTCCGGAAGGCCTGTGGCGTCTTGCCTGTGGCGCGTTTGAAGAGCGCGCAGAAGTTGCTGTGGCTCTTGAAGCCGACATCAAACGAGATCTGTACGATCGGAATATCCGTTTCGGTCAGCAGCGTCTTTGCCTTATCGATTTTCTTTTCGATGATGTATTGGTAGGGTGTCATCCCTACATATTTGGTAAACATCCGGTTGTAGTGCTGCGACTCCCATCGGGTTTGTGCCGCGAGGTCTGTTATCTTGATGCGCTCGGTGATGTTCTCATTGATGTAGCGGATCGACTGTTTCAGGATGAAGGGAATATCGTCGGTAATCTCCTTGTCCTGCCGCATGACATCGATATGCCGATGCCGGAAATTGTTTAACACGATGGAAACCGTCGTAATCAGGTCGGCGCGTTTGAACGGTTTGACGATATAACCATACGGACGGGTTTCGGAGGCCCGTTCGAGCGTGGTTTTGTCGGAGTAGGACGTAATGTAAAGAAACGGAACCGTATCGTCTTGTAACAGGAAGGTACCCAGGTCGATGCCGTCTTTGGCCTGTTTGAGGTTGATGTCGATCAGCACCAAAGCCGGTTTGCTCTCGCGGATGGCGGCAATGGCATCGTCGACGCTGGTGATGTTGATCCGCGCCTCATACCCTTCTTCCTCCAGGATTTCCTTGATGTCAAGGGCGATGATGAGTTCATCTTCGACTATGAGAACCAATGGTCGTGCCATTTGTCAAGGGGTTTTAAAAAAGTGCTGTAGCCAAAGATACGTCTACTGTAGGGTCGCTTACATCAAATTAGGACGCGACTTGTTAAATATAGATAAAATGTGTCAATTTTTTGGCGTAGTGGTTAGATAGTAGCCAACGCGAGCCGGGTGATATAGGGTAAATCGCCAGCAAATAAGGGGCTTGTGTGGGCCCGTTTTCCCTTAAACGCAGCGGTGCTCAGGGTGTTTATTTAAGTAGGAATAGGAGTTAGGAAGCAGGAGCTAGGGTTAGTCAGTGATAAGGTTAGGGATTTGGAGGAAGTGTCAGGTTCTTGATGTAATACACTCAGGCGCTCACGGACTCAGGGACTCAGAGACTCAGACTCATGGCACCAGCGGACGGAGGTACCTACAGGGAGAGAAATAGCAGCGTTTCCTCAAAAGTACTGCCGTCTGTCACGTATAACGTCGTTCCATGATCTTATAGCTGGATTTGTGTGGTATCTTTGTCCGAACAGGTGGAGGACTGTCCTTTTCTGTGAAGGGAACGTAAAGGTTCGGTTGGCAATCCCGTAAGGGTAAATACTACATTATGACCCACCAGAATTACCATGTTGAAGGCCTGAGCGAGGCCGAGGTACACGCAGCCCGGACGAAATACGGACGGAATGAAATGGAGTTCCGGGCGCAGAGCGAGTTGTGGCTGGCCATCAAACGGACGGCTACCGAGCCAATGATGGTGCTGCTTCTGGTGGCGGCTGCGATTTATTTTGTAAGTGGGAAAACGGGCGACGGCCTTTTCCTGTGTGGTGCCATCGCCTTCCAGACGTCGTTATCCCTTTATCAATATTCAAGAAGTAAGAACGCGCTCGAAAAGCTCAAAGCCCTTACCCAACCCAAATGCAAGGTGGTGCGCGGCGGCCTCGTGGTGGAGGTCGACACCGCCGATGTGGTGGTGGGTGACAGCCTGATGGTGGAAGAAGGTGCGGCGATTGTGGCCGACGGCGTTATTACCCATTCCAACGACTTTTCGGTGAACGAATCCGTGCTGACAGGCGAGTCAATGCCCGTGGCGAAAAGCCCTCATTCGGAGGATAACCGCATTTACAAAGGGACAACAGTTTTGGGTGGTCTTGCGATTGCAACCGTTACCGCGGTGGGGAATGCCTCCCGGTTGGGGCGCATCGGCACCAGTATGGACGCCATTACGGAGGAGAAAACGCCGCTTGAACTACAGATCGGTCATTTCGTGCGCAACATGGCACTGGCCGGTACGGCGGTGTTCGTGCTTGTTTGGGTACTCAACTACCTCCAAAACCGCGATCTTTTGTCGAGTTTGCTACAATCACTGACGCTGGCGCTAAGCATCCTGCCAGAAGAAATTCCGGTGGCCTTTACGACGTTTATGGCGCTCGGTGCATGGCGACTCATGAAGATGGGCATCGTAGTCAAGCAAATGAAAACGGTGGAGGCATTGGGAAGCGCGACGGTTATCTGTACGGACAAGACCGGTACCATCACGGAAAACCGGATGAGCCTCGCGCGCCTGTTTACCTTACCCAACACCATCACCCCCGCGGATACCTCACTTTCGAAGTCGGAAAAACAATTGGTGCGCCTGGCAATGTGGGCCAGTGAACCCATCGCCTTTGATCCGATGGAGAAAGCGCTGCACCAAAAGTATGGCACCCTGTTTCCTTCGGATGAACGGCCTTCTTTTTCGCTGGTTCACGAGTATCCTTTAAGTGGCAAGCCGCCGATGATGACACACGTCTTTGAAAACGCAAAGGGTGTGCGGATCATCGCCGCCAAAGGGGCGCCCGAAGCGTTGATTGCCGTGTGTGGGCTGTCGGAAGAAGAGAAAAAGGCCGTGCACGACGCGGTGCATGCGCTGGCCGCCGACGGACTCCGTATCCTGGGGGTCGGCACGTCGGATTTTGCCGGAATGGATTTCCCGGAACGCCAACAGCAGCTTCCGTTTCGTTTTTTAGGATTGGTCGCGTTTTATGATCCACCGAAAGCGAATATCCAGAACGTACTGGAGGATTTTTATACGGCCGGCATCGCCGTAAAGATCATCACCGGTGACAACGAGGCGACTACCAAAGCCATCGCACGGCAGATTGGTTTTGTGGGATGTGAGAAGAGCATCAGCGGCGATGACTTCATGCGACTCACGCCAGCGGAACGACTGCCCAGTGTGATGGAGCATCATCTCTTCACACGGATGTATCCGGAAGCGAAACTGGCGGTCATCGAGGCCCTCAAGGCGCAACAGCAGATCGTGGCCATGACCGGCGACGGGGTAAACGATGGTCCGGCCCTGAAAGCCGCACATATCGGTATTGCCATGGGAAGCTCGGGCACGGCGCTGGCCCAGAAGGCGGCTTCGCTGGTCTTGCAGGAAGACGATCTTTCGAAGATGGTCGATGCGATCGCCATGGGCCGGAAGATCTATGCGAACCTGAAGAAGGCGATACAGTATATCATTTCCATCCACATTCCTATTATTCTTACGGTCTTTATCCCGTTGGTACTGGGTTGGCTGTATCCGCATCTTTTCTCGCCTTTGCATATCATTTTCCTCGAGGTCATCATGGGGCCGACCTGTTCCATCATCTACGAAAATGAACCACTTGAGCCGAACGCCATGCAGCAGAAACCGCGGCCGTTCACGACCACTTTTTTCAAGGGGCGGGAGTTGTCGACCAGTATCGTGCAGGGACTCGTCATTACACTGGCCACCTTGTCGATGTACCAGTTTGCGGTGCACCAACACTATAGCGAAGCGCTGACCCGTACGCTGGTGTTCGTCGTGCTGATCTCCGCCAACAGTACCCTGACGCTGGTAAACCGGTCGTTTTATTACTCGGTGCTGACCACCACCCGCTATCGCAACCCCATGGTGCCGGGCATCATTGCGCTCACCACTGCACTCGTAGACCTGTTGGTTTTTGTGCCACCCCTGACCCGCTTTTTTGAGTTTGAAACGCCTGGATGGACGATGTTGGCGCTTTCTGTCGGCCTGGGAATCGTCTCCGCGATGTGGTACGAGGTCGTGAAATGGGTACGTAGGCGAAAGCACACCCGGTTGTAGTGGCAGGGTTGATTCCATCCGTACCCCAAAAAATGAATTACCAGATGTAGTTGACCTGTTGTCAGTTCCGGCTTTTGAATCCCACTCGCTGGTAGTCTATAAAGACACTGACGCGGTATTGACGCTCGATGCCGATGCTTCTTTGATAAACACGGTTCGGATCTTCGATAGTCGTGGGCGTTTGGTGTATACCCAACCGAACCTAAACACTACGGTCACGAAATTACGCGACCTGAAACCCGCAGCCCAGGTGTTGTTGGTGCAGATTACGTCGAACGATGGCAGGGTGGTGACGAAGAAAGTCGCGTACTAAAGTTGCGGTTTTGCCATACGAAAGCCTTCTGGAAACAGGGGGCTTTCCTATTTGCGGTTTGTCGGGACGCCGTGATGTCACGCAGGTTGGCCTCATGCACGTACGGTGCGTGCCAACGCTACACGCATCAATTGGCAAACGCAATAGATTTAAAATACATAAAGGCGTATTTTTCTGAAAATCTGACAACTAGATGTAAAAACAGGTATTTATACCTGGTTGGGAAACGTCTTTATCACCCTATCTTCGCTTCCGGCACCTCCCGCTATTTTGGAACGATCCATTTAACCGGTGCACGTACCGCATTGCCTAACCTAACCACGCTATCATGCCTTTTTCCCACCTACCACACGATGCCCGCAAGAGGCGTCCTTACAGAAATTGGCGTCGATACGCCTTATTTTTGACCGCCTTTATCTCACTCAACCTGTTCTTTGTATACGGTTGCGTGACGCTCCGAAAGAGCCCCGACCCGGTTGTTTCAGATCGCGACGGGGATGGCGTGGCAGACCAGCAGGATGCCTGTCCGGATCAGGCGGGAACGCTCGAAATGATGGGGTGTGCCGATAGCCACGGAGACGGCATATCGGTCCCCAAAGACCGACGCCCTGATGTGCTCGGGTCGGTGGGTGGTTCAAACGGCGACAGTCAAGGGGAGAGTCCTGACATAGACAGTGTGCGGGAAGTAGGTAGCGGCAGCAGCCGTAACGGTTCCGGCACCCCCGCTGTGCGATCGGGGTCGGTCCAACCCTCTACGGTGAAACCGGCAGCTCCCACCTCTGTCCAGTCGGCACAGCCCGGGACGCCGTCGGAAAGCGTCGAAGGTAAGTTGGTGTATTTTTGTCCGCATAGCATGATTGAAGGCCAGCAAAGCGTAATCAGCGTCATGATCACCAAAGAGGAACTCCAAAAAGCGATTCGTCGTTTTAACAAGCATTTATCAGGTGCTATGGAAAAGGAGAAACGTCAGTCAGGCGACGTGAAAACCGGCGATGTTCGTATTTCCAGAAGAATGTTCGTGACATTAGGAAGCGGGGGTGATAAGTTCGCCATCATTGTAGAGCCGCAATCAGACACGCTAGTGTTTGACGGGAAGAAGGACATGCACTGGACCTGGTATGTAGAGCCGAAGGCCGTTGGAAAAATGACCATTTCTATTCTGGTTTATGGTTGTGACGACGAGAAAGGGCCATGGGAGGAAGCATCCGGCCCCATCAAATTGCAAACCGAGGTGTATGTCGACGGTCGCAGTTACTTTGCCAAGTTATGGGCGTTCCTGAATAAGAATCCCGAATGGGCCTTTACCCAAATCATTTTTCCGGTTGCCGCCTTTTATGCCGGTCGACGAAAGAAGGGGGCTGCTGCTTAGTTAGTCGCAGTCGGAGAAGTAGGCAGTTGGCAGTGGGCAGTAGGCAGTAGGCAGTAGGCAGTAGGCAGTTGGCAGTAGGCCGTTGGCAGTCTCAGTTACTCAGTTACTCAGTTACTCAGTTACTCAGTTGCTCAGTTACTCAGTTGCTCAGTTCCTCAGTCCCTCAAGCCTTCCCCCTTTTCTCCCACCCTACCGTTTCGCCCTTTGCGGAAATTATGTATTTTTACCCCCCACAAACACATAAGAGTCAAAGGGTATGGTGTCTTTACGTTTTCGCGGGCTGTTGCTTTTTCTGTGGCTGCTGGCTTCTTTCTCATCATTCGGTCAAACGTATAGCACGGGTGTCGGTTCCTGGACGAATGTCTGGGCAGCGAGTTCGGGTGCTTTTACGATTACAGATGGAATCGGGTTGTTTTCTTCCGGGGGTATCACCAACGGGGAGCTTCGCGGGCGGTTTATCCATACCGCAGGCGATTTGGGCCCGGGAACGAATACGACGCTGAACCCCGGACAAAAGTTGGTTATTACCATCGCGGGTGCCACTACGGGTTCGCGCAGCGGCATCGTAACGGATGGCATCATCGGTGTGTCTTTCCGGACCACGAATAACCTTTTTGACGGCGGGAGTACACTCGACCAACGCTATGCCAATAACGCAGTGACCCGTATCGAGTTTCGCGGGGGCGATAACAACGCACGCTATAACACGGCCAACGGTTTCATATACGGCAACATGCCGAATTTCACGACGTTCAAGAGCGGTGTAACGTATGAGTTAGAGGTGATTTCCGATAAGGAATTCAACCTGGTCATCGGCGGCACGCGCAACAATATCGAGCCAATGGCCAATGGCGGCGGGGCCATCCGGCAGATACAGCTCCGGAACAGCGGAGCCAATATGGACGGACGTTTCACGGGGCTTTCGGTGGCGAATATCCCGATCAATGTGACGGCGAATGCGTCTGAGACGTATACCGTGACCGGGGTGATTTCCAACAACGGCGCGATTGCCAATACCTTACAGAAAAACGGGGTAGGCACCGTAATCCTGACAGGCGCCAATACCTTCACTGGACTCACCACTGTCAATTCCGGTACTTTACAACTGAACCGCACAGGCGGAGGCACGCTCCCATCGACGGCCGACGTTACCATGACGGCCGGCACGCTACGTATTTCATCCAACCAGACACTGAATAATGTGACGATAGGATCGTTCGGTTCGCTGGTGGTAGATGCCGGGGTGACACTTACCGTCAATGGTACGCTATCCTTCGAAGAGGGGTTTGGGACGATTACGGTTGATGGTGCGATCGCCTACGGGGCGTCGGGAAGTCTCCGGTATGCCAATGGCTGTATAGTAGGTGAGGAGTGGCCCACGACGAACCCGCCATTGAACGTTTCGGTAGACCTGACCGGATTCGTAACGGTAACCACACCGCGTACCTTGCGCGGCGACCTTACCAGCGCTGGTTTCCTGGTGCTTGAAGCGCCCGTGACGCGGCAAACAGTTGGAGGTACGCTAAGCGTACCGGGCTTTCTGTCGGTAGGCCCGGGAGCGGATATTCCCGACAGTTTCACTACGTACGAATTCAGCACCAGTGAGATTGCACTGAACGGTTCCCAACCCATTAAGACCTGGGGCGGGTCGGCCTATTATATTCTTCGCCTTAACGGCGGCACCCATCATGTAGTAGACGACATCACGGCATCCTTCCTTGAAAACTATAGTTCATTGGTTATCGATTCCGGAAAGGATGTACGGCTTTTCCAACTCATTAATATGCGCCCGTTGACGGTGGCAAACGATGCCAATCTTATCTATGCCAGCTACAGTTATTACACCAGCGATGATGTAACACCGGTTCCGCCGGTCACCGTATTGCGCAACGCGTCGATGTGGCGGCAGGATTATGTGTATTGGTCGTCGCCGGTCAAAGAACAAAACCTGAAGGCATTTTCACCCAATACGCTCGATAACCGCTTCTATGTGCTGGACGAGCCGACGAATGCGTTTAAGGCGGTGTTCACGGCATCGGGATTGAACCAGCCGACGGCTACTTACGACTTCGTTCCGGGTAAGGGTTATATGGTGCGGGCGCCGAATGATTTTGCGAACCCGGGCACGCTGCCGCAGGCGCCGGTTTTCAATGGCATATTCTCGGGGCCTCCGAACTATGGTACCCTGAACGTGCCGGTGACGCAATCGGGTCCGACGAAAGGCTACAATTTAATCGGTAACCCGTATTCGTCTACCATTGATGCCGATGCTACGGATGGTTTCCTTTCGGTCAATCCTGGTACGCTCTACTTTTGGGGGCACTACAGCCAGGCACCTGGCGCCAGCAACTACGCGATGTATAACGCGCTGGGCGGTACGGCGGCCTATCCCGGAGGGCCCGTTCCGAATGGTACGATACAAACCGGACAGGGCTTCCTGTTCCATAACACCTCAGGCCTGACTCAGGTGCAGTTTACCTATGCGATGCAGACGGGCAATAACGACGGGCAGTTTTTCCGCAGTTTCGAAGGCGATCGCAGCCGCTTTTGGCTGAACCTTTCGATGGGTGATACGCCGGCTAACCAGATTATGGTGGGTTATGTGCCAGAGGGTACGATGGGTGAGGATCCTTCGTTAGATGGGCCATTATCAGTTACCGGCCATGCCATTGGCACGTTGATTGGCACGGAACGTTATGGCATCCAGGCGCGTCCGGCGTTTGATGTGACGGATGTGGTTCCGATGAGTCTTCATGCGGAAGCCGCTGGTACGTTTCGGATATCATTGGATCATGTTGACGGTCTTTTCGAAGAGGACCAGGCTATTTTCCTGAAGGACAACCTTACGGGTGTGGTAACGAATCTCAAGGAAGCCTCGTATAGTTTTGCCACGGAAGCAGGCGACTTCAATGATCGTCTGCAACTACAATATGTGAATACGACCTTATCGACACCTGATTTCACCGCGAACACGGTCTACATCTACAAGAACGAAGACAAGATATTGACTGTTAATGTGGGACTAGCGGAGATAGGGAGTATAAAAGTCTTCGACATCCGTGGACGTCTGGTCTACACCAAAGACGCTATCCACTCGTACGTAGCACAACTCGACGACCTGAAGGCAGCGCAACAGGTAGTGTTGGTGCAGATTACCTCGACCGATGGGGAGGTAGTGACGAAGAAGGTGGTGTATTAGAAGTGGTTGGTGGTTGGTAGTCGGTGGTCAGTAGTCGGTAGTCAGTAGTCAGTAGTCGGTAGTTGGTTGTTGGTTGTTGGTTGTTGGACGCTCAGTCTCAGAAGTGGTCGGTGTTTGGTAGTTGGAAATGGGTTGTTGGACGCTCAGGGATTAAGGCGCTCAGGTGCTCAGGGACTAAGGGACTCAAGCGCTCACGCAGGTCCCTCGCTTTGCTCGGGATGACGGCGCGAGCTTTCTAAATTTAGATTTCTCGGCTGCGCTCGAAATCGGAGGTACCAATCGTTTTTCTTTGAGTAGGATGGGTTCGCTTTGGCATCAAAGGCAATGTAAATGATGAGTAAGAAGTAGTTAGTAGGCAGTCTCAGTTACTCAGTTACTCAGTTACTCAGTTGCTCAGTTGCTCACACGGTGTAGGTCCCTCGCTTTGCTCGGGATGACGGCGACGGCTTTCTAAATTTAGATTTCTCGGCTGCGCTCGAAATCGGGGTGGTTGGTGTGAAGGGCTATTTTAGGGGCGACGAAGCCTCCAATTTTGGTAAACGGTTTTAATACACTCGTGATACTCTATCCATACAGTATCCATACAGTATCCATACAGTATCTATACAGTATCTATACAATATCCAGTAACTTGTCGCGTCCTAAAATAGCTATACAGATTACTAAATAAATCCTGTTTTAGTTATACAGATGTAGTTCGTACCCCTACATCCGGTATACAGAGGCTTTTGCTTGGGTTTTGTTGTTGATAGTGGGATGCTCAGGCGCTCAGGGACTGAGGTGCTCAAGGACTCAGTTCCGTGTGCATTTCATTCCACCACCATTGTCTTCCCGACGCAGGAGGGATCCCATTCGGTTGGCAGTCGCAGTCGCAGGAGTAGGCAGTAGGCAGTGGGCAGTTATTGGTAGTTGGTAAATGGTTGTTGGACGCTCAGGGATTAAGGCGCTCAGGTGCTCAGTTACCGGTGCATTCATTCCGCCCCAATTGTCTTCCCGACGCAGGAGGGATTTCCTTCCGTTGGCAGTCGCGGTCTCACGAGTAGTCAAGTATCAACCATATTTTCTTCCTCTGTAAAAACAGGTATTTCTACTTGTTAAGGTGTACTTAAAATCAGTTTAATTTGTAGTTTACCAGTTCGTTACGCTCATGTGAGCCCTGTGACCTGGTGGCACGGCTGGTTTAGTTTTGGCTGGATCGTGAGGCATTTTGTATCGGGAACTTTTGGCGTCGATGTGTTGCGGGTTAGCGTCAGATTGCCTAGAGAGGATATTGATTAATTGGAAAATTTTGTTATACGTTATGGATAACAACGCAGTAAAAAAGACTCATTTCCAGGCCGGTCGGCTCCACGCAGAATCCTACCGCAATTTTAAAAAGATACTCGAGTCGGAAGAGAAGGCGGAAGAACTTGCGGAAAAGCTTGTCGGTCTCATAATCAAAAAGCTTCCTCAAAAAAAAGATATTACACTACTTAGTTGCAGGCCCTATGCAAACCTGGTGTTAAGTAAAACGGCCTTTAAACTTAATAGGCTGTGGCGGTTAGAGGACTCGCCATCTGTAGAAGTGAATTACGCCATTGAAACATCCAAAGCGGATGAAGAGCAGGCCCGTTTTCAGTTCGAACCGAGTTTTCGTTCCCATATCCTGATTATCCTGCCTGTGGGGTCGACTTTCTCCGTATACCACCAGCTGAAAAGTAAGGTCGGGCGTTACATAAAAGCAAATAGTCCTTCGTCCCAGCTCCTGCCGGAATCCTTTACGCTTTTTTTGCTGGAGTCAGAACAAGATAACTCCCTGCTTTCCGCGTATCGCAAGAAGGTTACAGATCACGTTAAAATTCAATGTATAGAGGGATCCGCCGAGAAGTCTTATTTCCTGGAAACGTTTGTATGCGAGGTTTTCCCGGAAAATGAGTGCCCCTTATGTTTTCCGGAAAAGGCGAGCAGTGAGCGCTATCTCTTTCCCGTGTCGCAGGGAACCGGAACGCCTATGTTGGTGGTCTCTCCGGTCGCGTTCGACGATAACAATGTTTATGAGAATGAAGAGGGGCGCAAATTCTATGACGTGCTAAAAATCGATGAAAGTGGCGTCGGAGCGCACGTCTTCGGCAATATGGGAATTGGCCAAAGCCGCTACATACATTACATTAAGACGGACCTTTTCTATCAACAAAATAAAGGGAAAGTAATAGAGCTATTTGGCGATGAAATCGCTAAAATACCTAAAGAATACAAGTCGATTTTGATTATAACCAACGGTAGGGAACGAAGCGCACCGGTCATTGAAGATCTGCTTGCTGACGGACATTTTTTGAATAGGAAAGTTACGCTTATTACCTACCAGCCGCTCAACGAGCCTATAGAGAATCTCAAGGAGTATTTTACTAAAGGGCCTGATGGCGAAAAGGAGGATTCGAACCAGCATTACGTCATCTACTACACAGACGCTTTGTCTGAAGGTGTGGAGTATCGTGAGATGGAATTCGTACTACAACAAATCCGGGGTCGGACAGAAGCCGGTATTGATCGGTTGTTTACCTTAATCGACCGCACCAATCGGTATACCGAAGCCAAAATCTGGCAGGCCCGTGGAAGAAGAAAAAGTGTGGAGGTGAAAGTTGAAAAATCGAAAAAGACACAAATCGTTCCACAAAATGACATTGTGGCCTTCTTTAAGCTCAATGTTGAGCTTGTTGCCAGTTCGCGTCTAGGAAATCCGATTGAGGAACGTCGTGTTACCCTTGGGAAGATGCTCGAAAAATGTCACTTGGATGCCCTGAGAACCTACGTCGCGGGTGAGGTCGAACAATGCAAGGTGCGTTCGCTTGAGGAAACCGAAAATGCCGCACAGTCGGATAAAAATGAGTATGACTTTTTGCAGGGCCGGTTTTCAAAAAGGCACTGGAACCTGTTGAAGTTGTTTCTCTTTCATACTATTGGTGGCAGACCAAAACAAACGATCAGCATTGACTGGATCCTCGGCAAGGAAAACACAACAAGACGCGCGCAACAGTTCTTTTTCTCAAATAAACTGATTCAGGAAAACGACTCTCCACATCCGTCGCATGTGCAACTCGTTGAGGATACCTTCGTGAAAATACTTTCGAGGGCGCCTTTCCGGAATTACGAGAATATCTACGGGCAGATTTTCGGCTACAATTTGCAACAACTCGATGCGTTGATGGAAATTATCAAAAGTAGCGGTCTCACCTATGATCGTTTCAGGAGACTGAAGTTTTTGATCAGACGGACGGTTGAACTGCATTCGAACTTCGTACTGTCAAAACCGTTCCTTCTTTTTTTGAAAGATGACTTTATCGACAAACTGGGCGGCCTTTTACATACGTCTTCGGAGTTTGAAGCGAAGGACGTCAGGAAGTTTAGCTATTACCTGCTCTACTGCATAAAGGAGGCGCTTGAAGGCGATGTTGCCAAGGCTATCCCATTTGAGGGCTACCTGAGGGACATAGATTCAGAAAAGAATGGAACCCACGAATTAAAGGATTTGGTACGGGATCCGTTCTTGATTTACTGCATCCTTTTTAAAATTGAAAATATCCTGCCGTTACGACGCCTTTCCAACCACATTGCAAGGCAGGCCGACACTGCGGCGTCAGGTGCTATTGGCGACATAGCGGACTACATCTATCAGAAGTATCTGGCAGACGAATGGTTCGAGGCGTCCTTTCCACTTTCTCATTCGCGCGCGCATGAACTGGCTTTGTTGTTTCTCCGACAGTCCCAATTTTTCAGTGATCCGGTCAAATTTGAAGAAATACGAAGGGCGACCGCTAAGATGCTCGCCACTTCCTATTTCCTTACACAAGTGTCGGAGCGCGAACTGGATCAAAATCCGGCACAGTCGCGTGTAGGGGATTATGAGTCAAATTCTATCAGGAAACAGGTACGGAATGTCATGTCATCGATACTTAGTGTATTCCAAACGGGAGGGGATGGCGCCGCGTTGGGATATGCCCTTTTTGTAGAATATGGAGGTAAAGAAACTACAAAAAAAGAGATTTGGCCGGTGTATCCTAACGACGGGGTATTCGACGATATTCGCCCGCCCGAGGGTGGATTGATCGACCTGATGTTTGACGGCGTTTGGCAAGGCGCGGATGATTATAGTGTGCAGACCTTGTTGCCTGTATTACGAACCGGAGATAAAAAAGACTTATTCATAACGACCCAGCCCGGAAATACGTTCTACCGGAAACATGCGGGAAACAACATAAACGTTGAACACGCCTTTCAAAAAGACAGTATGGAGATTGACCTCTTCGAAGACGCAAATATGTTGTTGTATTTCCGTTTGTCGGAGGTAAAGACAGTCGAAAATGCGTCGGAAAGAGCGACGGCTGTTTTGGTAATCTACTCAACGGAGTTACCTACGGTTGATGGTTTCCGACAATTCATGAACGTCGAAAAAGTGCGGTTGCTATTTCTGCTTCGGGACGATTTGTTGGCCTATCTAAATCGGAAAATCAAGAACGATGCATTTGTGGAACTCATCCACAACGAGGCGTTAAACAGTACTTCTTCCGCCCTGACACATGGGATCAGCCATTATCTGCACGTCATGAAAAGCATGACCGAGCCAAATCCTGATTATTTACGTGCGGCCGACATTATAATTGACGCCATCCGCGGCCAGATCAGGGCCATCGGCGCGCCCAGGGAAGACCATAAACCGCGGAATGTGCCGGTCTATGCCGACGATCTAAGGGAGCATTTTATAGATTTCGTAACGTTTATCTGCAAAGAGATACGTTTGGGAGGAAAGATAATCCTTCATCCAGAACTCAAGCTCGAAGTATTCCCCCGCACGCTATATGAAGACCTGTTTAATGTAGTGATACCGGAATTGATACTGAATATGAAAAAGTACCACCCAATACCTGAAAAAGGGAAATTCCTTTTTAAGATCATATCAGACAAGGACACTATTACATTCATTAACCAAACCTACCCCGGACTACGTGAAAAACGAGATTTGGTACAAAAAAACCATGGCCTTTCAATGTGCAATAAAATACTCGAGAGGCTGGGATTGCCCCGTGCCCGGATTGAAGAAGGAAACGAACGGTTCACAGTGACAATTACACTGAAAAATTGCGGATAGTGAAAAGAACAAAGATCTAGGTGAAAAAGATGGAAATAATTAAGAGAAAGAGCGTACTATACATCGAGGATAATCAGCATGATTTCAAAACCCTCAAGAGAGAGGTGGAGGAGAATTTCAGCTTGTTAGATATAAAAGTGCGGCCCGACTATTGGCAATCTAAAGGCGATGAATTCAGTATGAGCAAGATACTCAAGGACATTCTTGCTGGTAACGCCAATGATCTTCTGCCGGAAATAGCATCTGCCGATATCATCATAATCGATAATTGTCTTAGAGATTATTCTGATAATACGGGAATTAGTCTGATCAACTCACTTCATAAGCGTGCCCAAGCCCACGGAGAGGAACTTAACCTGGTTTTGTTGACCAACGATGACGACCGTAATCCAGACCTTGACGAGGTTCGGGACAAGTGTCTGGTGCTCCATAAATACCGCTCGCAGTCAACAGACACCTTGTTACAATTTATTGCCTCGCGCACCGGCAAAAACCGTAAACTAACGCATCAAAAAAGTGTTAGGAGTAAATGGGATTTGTTTTGGGGCAAACGAAGATGGCAGGAAGCCTTTGCTGATGGCCTCGGTTATCTTATTATGGCCCTGACCGTGTTCGCCTTTTTGTTCGGCACGTGCAAAACGGTAGGGTACCTTTGGGGTGCCTTTCAATCCAGTTCCCATTACGAAAAATCTGCCATCGTGGTTACTGCAAGCAAGTCGTCGCCGGAGATGAAAACGGTAACAGTGCCCCCGGGGGATTCATTGAAAATCAACTTAAAAGGAAAAGAGACCTTGATGATACAGGCGGGGGGTGCGCCTGAGGAAACGTCGAAGCCATCCGACCCGGATTACCTCAAACTCGCGGAGCATATTTTCCTGACATTCCTGCCGTTTTTCATCCTGTTCAGTTTTCTCGGATATTATAACGCCTACCTGAAAAACCTCTGGCTTGGCGCCAATATGTCGAAGACCGACCAAAGCCATGCGACCCGTACACTGAAATTTTCGAAAGCACTTTTTGCTTCTTCCATTATTGCGACGGTGATTATACATACGATCGAGGAAATCACAAAAGAGCAGCGTTCGGTCATCGCACTGTCAGCTTATGGGGTGTTGCTGTTAATCCTGATTGGGTATTATGTATTTCTTGAACGGGAAAGTGAGGGGCATGGTACCCATGGGGATCCGCCTCCGCGCGACGGTCATCAAACGCACTGATTATGCATTTTACTTAGGTGGCGCCCTCTGGCGTCTGCCACTAAATACGCTGATATGAAACGACTCTTTTTATTCGCGGCGTTGGCGGGGATGGTTTCCTGTCGCACCGTCTACGAAACGGTGCAACTGCCCGGAGCCGACACCGTACTGGATAGTGACCAGATTATTACGATTCCGGTGATTGTGCATGTTCTTTGTGAAGACCCGACGACGGTTAATGCAGTCAACATTAACGCCATGGTAGCGACTTTGTCGAGTGATTTTGCCGGCACCAACACATCCTTTCCACGGGCCGCGGGTACCAATCCTGCTTGGGTTCCAGATAACAGTAATATCAGGTTTACGCTGGCCACGGTCTTGCCCGATGGTACTCCCACCAATGGAATCATCGTGAAGCAGACCCGTACGCGCGTATTTCGCTACCAGCAACGCAAACCTTTTGCCGAAAGTAAGCTGATCGAGCCGTATCGTTACCTGAATGTCTATGTATGCCGCACCAATACGGGTGCTTTCACGCCCAGTGAGGCGGGGAATCATGGGGTGGTAATTGATCCGGATTTAGCGAACGGCACCTCGCATACGCTGACCCATGAGGCGGGCCATTGGCTGGGACTTCGGCATATCTTTGAAGGTGGCCGAAACGGAGACGATGGGATTGCCGATACGCCGACACAGAAGAAAAATCTGGGGAAGGCGCTTTCCTATCCGTATCAGCAATGGGGACACGATATCATGGTCACGAATTTTATGGGATACAATGCAAGCCGGGATTTCTTTTCCGCGGATCAAATTAGAGCCATGCGGCAATTTGCCTTGCGCTATATGCCGCTCACCTTGACGGCCCGGCCGGCTCTTGAGACGATTGATATTTCAGAACCAATTGCGCTAAATGCCATGATGTCGGCCCTTGATGTGAGTTATGTTTTTCCGTGTAGCACTGTGTCGGGAATGAACAATCGGATACTGGATAAAGCGCGTGTGGCGCGAACCAGTAAGTTCAATCAAAGTCCTGCCAGCGGCACGAATGGGTTTAACTGGGAGAGTGCGGTCGTTAACGAGTTATCGCGGGTGATCGCCGATCGTTTTGAGCACGAATTATTACATCAGGCGATACGTATTTTTTTTCGGGATGTAATCGAACCAGGTGCGGATGACGGAGAGAGAATCCTGAATGCAGATTCTTTTTTTGCATTGTTTCCCAAATCCACCGAATACATCCGGGAATTGTATACATCAGGAGATTCGTACACGGGCCTGGATATGGTGTCGTTGCAGCTTTTGATTCGCGAGGATCTTGCGAATTTACCGGATATGTTTCGCCGTAGCCCGGAATTGGTTTTCCATCAACTGAACCAGTATCCGATGGCACTTGATTTATTTGGGATCGCCGATGACGTATATACGTCAGCGTCGCGCGGTGCGCCACTTCCCGATGTAATCAACCGGATCGCAGCACGTTCGTATGCTTCCGCGGAAATGCGCGAGATTACCGGTGTGTTGGCTGCTGTTTCGAATGCCTTGCGGGCACCAGACGGAGGTGAATCGGTATGGTTGGATCCCGCTGTCTACCTCAATCCCGCCCAGGTTGCGACGGATGCCTTTGTATGCCAGTTCTATCAAAGGCTTGAGGGTGCTTTGGCGATGTACCCTACGCTTACGGCCTATATCAACGCCGGCCCTGGTACGCCAGCCGAGAAAATGTATGAGTTGCTTACGCTGGGACGCGATTTGAATGACGCGTACGAGTATGCTGCAGCCCGCAATTTCAAACTACTTACTTTTGCCGACCAGGTGGCCTATGTCAGGAAGATCAACGGGGCCCTGAACCGATTACTTTCCGTATTTTTCCACGACTCGGCATTACGCGTCCACTATCACATTACTGACAGAATTCTACAGATGTGTGATACCTACACCCATGTGACGGAAGCCCTTGTGCAAAAAAACTATCCTGCGGCGGTTTTGACGATTGTCCGGAGCTTCGGCCCATATCTGGGCGAATCGGACATGAAGAACGATCTGCTGTTAGTGGCGGCGCAACTTGCTTCCGATAACAATGGTGACCAGTTACGGCAAATCTTACGGTCTTATATAGAACCAATCGGCACGTCGACACAAAAACGGAATGATGCATTCCATCTTTCCATCAATGCCTATGCAGGCTTGCAGGCGGGACAGGAACAGGTGCGTGGTGTTGAGCAGGCGAATTCAGGTTTTGCGGGAGTCACTGCCCCGATTGGCATCGCGCTCTCGTTTTGGCCACACAGGACGGGTTCCTGGACGGTGTTTCTTGAGGCCTTAGATCTTGGAAGCCTTGTGAATGTGCGGCTCAAGAATGATGATGCCGAATATGCCGATCTTCGATTCGAGCACTTTCTGTCGCCAGGGGCGGGCGTTTTCTATAACCTGAAACATGTTCCGGTCAGTTTTGGGATTCGCTATCAATACCTGAGCAACCTTCGGGATATTACGTATACGGATGGCACGGTGTCCGTTACGGAGACCGGCCGCGATGTGAGTCGGCTGAGCATGTCGGTCTTGTATGACATTCCGTTGTTTCGGCTTTCCCGAAAGAAGAAGTAGGTAGTAGCCATTGGAAAGACGTAAAACAATGGGTTGTTGTGGTTCAGTCTGCAAGCTCATGATCCTTCGTTCCGTTATGCGTTTCATTACGATTTTCATACTACGTTAGCATTGAATCGCAGCAGGATTCGAACCTGCGACCGCCTGCTTAGAAGGCAGGTGGTCATTTTCAACCTCGCTAAAAAAGGGTTTAGATAATGGTTGACAAATATCCGAATCGAATTTGCCGACCTTTACTGCGGAAACTTTCCCACGGAGCAATCGTGTTTGTGCTTTAGAACGTGTCGAGGTGATTTGTGAAATTTTTGCGTCAACGTTATGGCTGGCGACTCAGAAGGCGCAAATTTATACGTTCCGAATTTAGAAGGATAACAGATAAGCTTAGACTGTTTGAATTTATCGCTTGTCTTCAAAAAATAGTTATTTTAGCCTAAGCCCTTGACGAAAGGTTTTGTTGTGAATTGAGTATTTTACGTATCATTTCTTTGATTAGCAGAGTTCACTATGGATAAATACAGAAAAGTCATTGATACTTTGCATCAGTTTCGTGATGAGCGCGACTGGGCTCAATTCCACGATTCCAAAAACCTCGCCCTGGCCATTTCCATTGAAGCTGCTGAACTCAATGAACTTTTCCTGTGGAAAAAAGGCGATGAAGTTGAGCAGGTCAACCCGGACAAGCTGAAAGAAGAACTGGCTGATGTGCTGGCGTTTTCGTTTTTACTGGCGGAAAAGCACGGACTGGATATCTTCGAAATTGTATTGGAGAAGGTAAAACAAAACGATCAAAAGTACCCCGTAGAAAAGGCGAGGGGAACGGCCAGGAAGTACGATGAACTATGATTGTATATCAGGCTACTAAAGCAAAGTTTACCGAGGATGTTATTGCTAATCGAATTGATGAGGAAATTTACCATTATTTTCGCGTCACTTTGTTCAGTGAGACTACGGCAGCCGAGGTGAGGTCATGGCGGAATTCCATGATGTATATGTGCAACGTGTTAAACACTCCTGATATACCCGATAGCGCAGGCGTTGCCATCGAGTATCGAATATCCCAAACGTCAAAACGGATTGACTTTTTGTTGACGGGTAAGGACGAAGTGGGTTCAAGTCAGGTGATACTGATTGAACTAAAGCAGTGGGAAAAGGCCGAACTAACGGACAAAGACGGAGTAGTAAAGACGTCGTTTCAAGGAGGTAAAGCAGAGACCGCTCATCCGTCTTATCAAGTATGGTCGTATGCGGCGTTACTTAACGGATTCAATGAGGCTATATACACGCAAAACATTGTCTTAAATCCTTGTGCATACCTTCATAATTATACCTCCGATGGCGTAATCGATCATCCTTTTTACCAGCCGTATATAGAAAAGGCTCCCTTATTTTTAAGGCAGGACGCAGAACGTTTGCGTGATTTCATTATGAAATTTGTGCGTTATGGGGACGATAAAGATATCATCCTCCAAATAGAGCACGGCAGAATACGCCCCTCAAAATACCTTGCCGACAGTCTTTCGTCCATGCTGAAAGGAAACAGGGAGTTCATCATGATAGACGACCAGAAAGTTGTTTTCGAGAACGCCGTAGTCATGGCGCAACGGGCGGATAGTGGTCGTAAACAGGTTCTGATTGTTGAGGGAGGCCCGGGAACCGGAAAGTCTGTCGTAGCTATCAATCTTTTGGTGGCGCTTACTAAAAAAGGGTTTTTAGCGCAATATGTCACAAAAAATTCTGCCCCCCGAACGGTCTATGAAACCAAATTAAAAGGAGAAGTCCGTAAGACGGTTATTTCCAATTTGTTTACCGGTTCTGGAGCCTTCACAAATGCCATAGCCGATGAGTACGACGCATTAATTGTTGACGAAGCCCATCGACTCAATGAAAAGTCGGGCATGTTCATGAACCTTGGAGACAATCAGGTTAGGGAAATCATTCACGCGTCAAAGTTCAGTATTTTCTTCATTGATGAGAATCAAAAAGTGGCCCTTCACGATATTGGGACAATTGATGAAATCTCCAAGCACGCTAAACAAATAGGTGCTGAGATCACGAAATTGGCACTTTCGTCGCAGTTTCGTTGTAATGGCTCAGATGGGTACCTGGCCTGGCTTGACAACGCTCTACAGATTCGGGCGACGGCCAATGATACTCTTGAAGACCTTGATTACGATTTTCGGATTTTTGACAGTCCGGCCGAAATGCGCGATTTAATTTTTAAGAAGAATAAGATCAGCAACCGCGCGCGTTTAGTCGCAGGATACTGTTGGCCATGGCTCAGCAAGAGAGACAAGAAGGCATACGATATTGAGTTTCCTGAGTACGATTTTCATATGAAATGGAACCTTGCAGATGATGGTATGAACTGGATCATACAGCCAGACTCGGTGAATGAAATCGGATGTATCCACACGTGCCAAGGATTGGAGGTTGATTACATCGGAGTTATTATCGGGCAGGATATGGTTGTTCGTGACGGTCGGATTGTGACCGATGCATATGCCCGAGATGTCAATGATAAGACTGTTAGAGGGTTTAAAAAAATGAGGAAGGAGGATGTGGATGGTACCGACAAACTTACAGACCAGATCATCAAAAACACCTATCGTACGTTGATGACACGCGGAATGAAGGGTTGTTATGTATATTGTCAGGATCGAGAGTTGCAGGCACATTTGCAGCGTCTTGTTAAAAATGTAAGATGAATTAAAGATGCGTGCTTGCATCAAGAGAGAGCCTAAGTTTTAGATACCCCTTTGACTTTTGATTTTAATGATTTGTTCTCTAAATCAGGGCTATTTAATTATGGCGGCCAACTTGGTATCATTAATTTAAAAGCAGGAATATAATGGCATGGTACAAATAATTTATGAATTCACCGCCGACGAATCATTGCAGACTATGTAGAAAAGTGGGAGCTATTTCCGTAGCGTAAGGCGGATAGTACTCTGGCCGAACAGGTCAGGTTGCGGAGCACGCTGTCGGGGTAACGGTAGTCGTATTTATTTGAAAAAGTGGACGAAGAACACATTCGGTGCGTTAGTAGGGCTACGAGGTGTAAAAACAGGTATTTCTACGTGGTCATACTGCGGTTGTTTTTCCCATTTTTGGAGAAACAAACGTCATGCCACTATTACAAGATGTAATCCCAAAACCGACCGCTCCTTTTGACGCACTTTTTGAACAGGAGATTGATTTGTATTCGAAACGTATCAGGTGTTCTGAGCTGTATCCGCCGGACTACGAAACAAAGAAAATCACCGACCCGCAGGTTTTAGACATCATCGATGGGCTCAATGAAAGGGAAGGGCCTTGCCTGTATTGGTTTGAGGCCGACAGTCCGGGTATTGCACGCGAATTATTAGACGCTATGGAGAAAAGCAGACGGTTTTTCGCTCAGCCTGACCAGGCAATTCGCGTATTTCCGGCCACCAATCGGAATGCGGTTTTGGCGCCTGAAAGCCAAGTGTTGTATGTCGGAAAGCGTAATTACGGGTTTGGCAAACGAAAAAACCTAAGCCATGCATCGGGTAGAATGGCGATTCATTTCGGGCACTATCATGTTGGTACGACACAGGGGCTTCATCTCGCACATTGGGCGAAGTACGATTTGACGCTACATGTGATGTTTTTGCCTACAGAAGCGACGGTATACCTGCCGTTACTAGAGAAGGAACTCGCGAAGAAACTAAAGCCCCTTTGTGGCAGACACTAAAAAATACCCCTATGATCCACGGACGCTTCTGCTTCACCCGCACCCAAAACGGGAATCTTTTGGGAGAATACTCCAACCAAATGTCGCAGTTCAATGCAGCGGAATGTGCCGAGTTGCTGGAGGGGCCGGACAAGGAGGCACCGCCGTTTGCCGGAACCTATCGAAGCGCCTAGCTGGAAAGGGATGGGCCGGATGAGATGACGTTGCGAATTGCGACGAGACCCACCGAGCGGGGCACGATTTACACGCTCACCTGGGCTCGGGGCACAGAAGTGGTTTTTTATGGCGAGGCGTTTGTATTCGGAGAGATCCTGGTGGGTAACTACTGGGATACAGATGTTGATACCAGACTCCGCCTCGAAGCGAGAAGCTGGTAAACAAGTGAAAGAACCTCCCGTTCAGCCGTACACCCATACCCCGAAACCCGTGACACTTCCCCTTCCACTCGATTCGTCTTATTAGCATTAATGGCAAGAGTGTGACCTCTCAGCTTTTCTTCTTTTGCTACTTATTGACCCTTCTCAGGCTCTCCCAAAAACGTTCTGATTAGTAGGTACCTACTAACTGGTAACAGGCGCGTTCGGTATTATTAGCACCATCGAGTTTCATGAACAAGGCTGCTTTTCCATGTTTCAGGATGAACTGGGAAGGCCCTCCGAAATAGAGGTTTCGGCCATAGAGTTCGTTGACGGGATCCCAACTTTCGAACAGCAGGTCCATATCTTCTGCGCGGATGAAAATCGTTTCCCCCGCGGCAATCGATGAGTTGAAACGCATGATGGTTTTCCTGTTTCCCTTTACAACAACGGTGCGTTTCGCCCCCAGATCAAGTCCGTTTTGCGTGGTGCCGAGATGCCATACATCTACAGGTGCCGCCTGCACGATTTGGGTGATGCCGTAGGTTTCACTCTGTCGGATATTCTGGAAGGAGTTATAACGTGCGTTGATGACATTGTTTTCGCCGATTCCCATGATAAACAGTTCTCCGGCATCTTTCGCCATCGGATCGGTGACACAAGTGTAATTCCGTTCGATGGTGACGTGTGAATCGAGCACCGAAATGCAGCGCCCCTGTCCGTAGGGTAGCATCGCGCCCAGCAATGAGCCAAGTCCGCCTGCGTTCGCAAAGCGGCTGTTGAGGACGTTGATGCCTTTGGAGTTTTGGATGTCGACCGCGATTTCCGTGCTTTCGATCCAGTTGCCGTCGATGGTGATGTTTTCAGAATTTTTAATCTTAAATCCATACTGCACGTGTCCGCCCGTAGCACAATTCAGGAACGTGATCACGCTCGGAATCGCAGGGTTATACCCACGGGCCTCAATCAGGATGTTCACTCCAGGGTCACATTGCGTGAGTTGGGTATCAGGGTTATAGACGTACGGAATTTCAAATGTGCAGTTCTGAAAGGTCGTTGTGTTGAAAGTGCCGGTGATTTTCAAACAATTCGCATCGGGAGAGGTCCGGACGATCCATATTTGCTCGAATAACATATACTGGTTGTCCAAGGCCGCCGGATTAGTCTCTGCCCACTCGCCGCCTTCGAGCCATATGCCGTGCCCGTTGGAACTGAAAATCTTGATATTTTTAAAGGTGCAGCCCCAAAGGCCGCCCCCCAGTGTAGTATCACCATTTTTGAAGGCCGCTTTGAAATGGAATCCGCCGACATGGGTGGGTTTTTTTCGGGAACCGCCCAAATCCATCTGGAGGTTTTCAACATACAGCCGGCTGATGGGTCCGGGAGGTATTTCGAACATATAATCATAATCGTGATCGAAAGCCACGGTGAACAGGGTGCCGGGACTCCCTTCTATATGTACCTCCGTTTTCAATTGGATGGGTGCATCGATATAGTACTGGCCATCGGGAAACTTAAGGGTGAGGTCGCCCCGCTCGTCTGAATAGTGTGGCGGGTGTGCGTCGCCCAACGGATCGGCAATATAGTTACGACTGTCGGCGATGAAATCGATAGCCGCCTGTATGCGTGATGTATTCGAGATTGTGGTGTAGGGGGTCGTATAGACGTCGGGGTATTTCATGATTCCGAAGTACATGGCATTGATGGGTCCGTCCCAAAGGCGTACCCAGCGCCCAGGTTGGTGCGGATCACCACCGGCGTGCGCATCACCTGGATTGGGTTGTATGTAGATGCCGCCATTATCCGGCATATTTTGGGTATCGGAGTATAGAAAATAGCCACCACCGCCGTCGCCTGATTTATAATAGCCTTCTACAAACAGTAATTTTCCCGGTGTCAGGTCGGTGTAGAGACGTAAGTCTTCGTAGACGGTTTTGATGCGTTCGATGGAATTGGCGGGGACCGTCAGGGTATTTTTTGCATATAGGGCATACGGGACGCTGACGAGTTGTGTGGGACTGCCAACGGTAGCGAATGTTGTGCCGTTCGCGAGGTCTTGTTCGAGTTTGAGGTATTTAGGTCCGGATCCCCATGTGATGTCAGCAAATACCTCGGATCCGGTGGGTGTACCATTGCCTATAAACAGGTTGTATCCTCCTACCGCATCAGTAGTAGGATGATGGATTTCCTGATAGATGACGCTCCCCGATGAGGAACCGTCAAGCACAGACAACCGGATGGCAATCGTTGTCGATGTCACCGGATTTTGGCTGGCGTCTACTGCTACGGCCCGGAAGCTGACGAGTTCAGGTGGCACCTGTGCGAAAGCGAAAACGGAAAGGAAGACAAAAAACGAAGTAAGGAACTGTCTCATGTTACGGCTTGATTAGTTTGATGGTTTTGGTTTCGGGACGATCGGTTATCAGTAGGTACGTGCCGGGGCTGAGTTGGCCCAACGGGATTTTTTTTCCATTTTCAAAGGGAAAGGACAGCAACAAGCGGCCATCCAGGCTCACGATGTTGATTCGCTTTAGGGGATAAGAAGACTGAAGCGTGACCGAGTCTGAAAATGGGTTGGGGTATACGGTGAATTTCGAATCGGTTGTGACATCGTTATTCTTTCGCGGCGAGGAAACCGAAGGCATAATCACAATCTCGCCAATACCACACGAGATATTAGCTGACAGGGCGCCGGAATTAATGAACTCTTCCCTTCGCAAGGGTGTTTGTGCTGCGGTGCCCGCGACTACACCGAAGAGTAAGAAGGCGAGTATTTTTCTGTTCATGGTTAGGGAGTAGGTCTTTGGAATTGCGATAGGTCTGGTGGGGCGTTACCCTTACGTTGCCACACTACAGGTCTAAACGGAACAGGTGGTAATAGGAATAACGTACTGCTAATATAGCAAAAAAATAAGTTGCTTGTTTTTTTCAGGTCGGAAAATGGGTGATGGGAGTGTAGGAGCCCCTGAGCAACGGAGTAACTGAGTAACTGAGTAACTGAGAAGTGAGTAACTGAGAAGTGAGCAACTGAGTAACTGAGACTGCCAACTAACGACTATCTACACCTGCCACTGAGACTGCGACTGCCGACTGGATGGGATCCCTCCTGCGTCGGGCTGACAAAACGCGCGTTGTAATGCCGATAAGTTGTCGATTGGAAGCATCACTGCCTACTCCTGCGACTGTGACTGTGACTGCGACTGCTTCCCGCTCCTTGCTCCTAATAAAAAAACCGGGCTGTTTCCAACCCGGTTTTTCACTACAACAACAACCTTAGTCTTTCTGCGATTTGACCGCGAGGGTGTAGATCACCAGGCCAAACCCGATTTTGTTGATGGCGTCGGCGATGTTATACGCTACATCCACATTCCCTTTTCCGAGGATACCGGTATACCAGCCGTCGGTGCCGAGCATGTAGCCGAGTGGGTAGATGGCCCATCCCACGAGTACGAACCAGCACAGGATTTTGTGCGCGGCCAATACGTTACCACCTGCGGCCTGTGCGAGTTTAGAGGCTGAGCCGAGCCAGATTTCATACACGATGGCAAAATACGCGATACCCGAAACGAGGCCCCATAGCCAGGCATTTGCCGGATCCACTGCTTCTCCGAAATAGCCGGTGATGAGCATGATGACCGAATAGAAGATCATTTTCCACAACAAGCCCTGCTTGGCGCCGGCCACTTTCAGGATGAGGTAGAACTCAAGGCACATCAACGGCACGGTCAGGATCCAGTCGACATAGCGGAAGAACGTGGGCGATTCCTGGAACGCGGCCCAGTAATCGCGCATGTAATAATAGTGAACGGCAGCAATAAACGTAATCAATCCCGAAACCAAAACCGAAGTGCGCCACTTCTTATCGAATTGGTTAAGAGACAGGAAAAAGAAAGCGGATGCCGCCATCATGGCCATGCACCCTACAAAAAAGGTGAATCCGATGTAATCTGTTGGTAGCAGTTTCGACACGGTCATCGGAATAGTTGTTAAATGAATCATGTGACAAAGTTTTAAGGGTTACTAATTTTGTTTAGGTAAAATTACGAAATCGTTAAACACTAAATACTTTTTGTTTAACTTTTTTTCGATTATCTTTAAACAAAATTTATCAAGATGCCGAAATACGCCCGTTTTGCACTTGTTGCCAGCTTCGTCGGACTGTGGATTGATTCCTTCCTGTCGCATGCGGTTCAGGCGGTATTGGGGTTTGCGTTAATTTTCACCTTCGGGATCCTCCACGGGGCGAATGACCTGCAACTCATCCGGCACACCGATGCTTCCCTACCGACACGTAATCGCCGGCGAATGTGGGTCTATTATGTGGCGTTTGTGGTGGCGACGGCCGTACTTTTTTACCTGATGCCCCGGGTGGCGTTGGTTTTGTTCATTGTCTCAAGCGGCTATCACTTCGGCGAACAGCATGTATCGAAACACTTGGGCAACAGCGTACATAAAGGACTTCGCAAGGTGTTTTTTACGCTCTATGGGCTATTGGTGCTGTTCCTGGTTTTCTATTTCCACAAGGAAGAGGTGCAACAGATTGTGCTGGGGATTACAAACGACTTCGTTCCGTTGGCGTTTTTTGGATGGGGTTTGGCGTTGGTAGGTATGGGGGTTGCGCTATTGGGCATAACCATAAGCCTCCGCGACGCGGTGTTCCGGTCGGTGTGGGTGCGGGAACTGTTCTACCTGGGCGTGTTCGCCGTTTTATTTAAAGTATCCGGACTCATCTGGGGCTTTGCCCTGTATTTCATTTTATGGCACAGCATACCATCCCTGCTCGACCAACTTCGCTTTCTATACGGCCGGGCCGGGGTGGGGGAAGGGAAGCAGTATTTGAAAAACGCGCTCCCGTATTGGGGGATGGCGTTGGCCGGACTTTTCATATCCTACCTGTTGCTGCAGGACGAGTTGGTATTCGAACCGTTGTTTTTCTCGTTCCTGGCGGCGATTACGTTTCCGCACGTTTGGGTGATTTTGCGGATGTCGGAGGGGAGAAGTTGACACCCGGCAGTAGGGGTACGGATGCTGTTTTCTATCTTTAGGGCCGTAACCCGGAGAGTTCCGAAAAAAATACAGGGTAATGACTACTAAATTCCGCTATTTTTCTTTTTGTATTTTGCGTTGAAGATCGCTTCGAATGAAATGGGCCCGGCCTATTGCTCTAGCTCTCCAATTTCGAAACTATAAATCGCAATAGCAACCAGCTATTACATGCTCTTACGTAACGCCCTTATTTCCCAAAGCGTATATCCAACATCTCCTAATCATCCAAACATATGAGGCAGATCCTGTTTATACTATGTTGTCTACTGGCAGGCTGCGATAGTAAAGGCCATCGGTCTGTCACGACGCATAAAGACTTTTACGAAAAGTGCAGGCGTATGGTCCTGGACGAAAATAAGATGGGAACGAAGTACGAATTCAAAGTCGACGGTGCCGGAGTCGACGAGCTTTCGGTAAAATACCTTGGATATATTTTAAACTTAAAAGGAGATACCGTAAAAATTGTCAACTCAGTCAACTACACAGGCCAGTACGAAAGTTCCAAGAAAGCCAACGCAAAAATATGCATCTACGACCAGCACGGTCTGGTAGGATATTACGTAGTCGGAAGTGTATTCAGTCTCCCCATAGAAATCAAAGAAAATAGTTTGGTTTTTGAGAACAGACCAGAGTGTAACACGGCATCTAGTGTGAGTGTAAGGGATAGCATTCCGCAACGGATTTTTGTTCCTTGTAACGAAGGCGGAGGCGATCTGTATGAGTTGCAACACGATTTGTAGCGCTATCTACCAGGTAAATCCCGTTTACTACACACGACGTATAACGTTGACTGGCCAGCTATCGTGCATCGGGTCGGGTAAAAACAAGTCTGAGATTGGAAACACCGGACGTTATGAGAATAAAAATCAGCGCACTGTTCTTCTTTTTTCGATACTATTTTTCCCGATCGTCGTGTATATTGATCAAAACAGCTGACAAGCTCTGCTAGAAAAAGTCGGCACGGGTCACGCTCCTCAGTTCGAGTATAGATAAAGCATGGATAAAGCATGGATACTGCACGCGAATGTGACAGTTTTTAGTCTAAAACAGACCGGCCGCTCAAGCGAATCCTCCCGCGTCGGTGCGTCAAAAAGGGCGTTGCAAACGATCTGCGTCCCCAAACGGAAGTCGCGGCACCCGCCACTGATCAACCACCTCTACCCACTAACTACTCACACTACGATTTCACCCAAAAAAACACCCGCACCTCACCGCATTTTAGTACGTTTGCCCAAAATTTTTTAGTATGGAAAATACCACCTGCCCCGTTTGTCAGTCTCCTTACGCCTATCCGATGGACAGCCTCATGGTGTGCCCGGAATGCGGACACGAGTGGAACCCCGATGACGTACCACAGGCAGACGCCGCCAACGAGGTGCGCGATGCCAACGGAAACCTGCTGCAGGACGGGGACTCAGTGGTCACCATCAAAACACTTCCGGTGAAAGGATCGGCCCAAAGCATCAAGGCGGGCACGAAAGTGCGTAATATCCGCCTCGTTCCGGGAAGCGACCATAACATCGACTGCCGCATCGACGGTTTTGGGGCCATGGCGCTCAAATCGGAGTTTGTGAAGAAAGCGTGAGGGAGGCGGAGTGGCTTAGCTCCTGGGTAAAGAGTAACTGAGTAACTGAGTAACTGAGTAACTGAGTAACTGAGGAACTGAGGAACTGAGACCGGCTACTAACTACTGACTACCGACTACTGACCACTTACCTTTTTAGCACCTGTGTCCCTGAGTCCCTGAGCAAAGAGTAACTGAGTAACTGAGTAACTGAGGAACTGAGGAACTGAGGGTGTCGCCGACAAATAAAGGTCCAGTTACCAACCACTTCTATTTCGAGCGAAGCCGAGAAATCTAGGTGTTCCCCAATGTCGAGGTCATTCCGAGCGCAGCGAAGGACCTTATTGCGGAGCGCCTTAGCTCCTGAGTCCCTGAGTCCCTGAGCGCCTGAGCAAAGAGTAACTGAGTAATTGAGTGTCCAAACATGAACTACCAACCACCAACGACCCATCACTGACTACTGATTACTGACTACCGACTACTTCTGCGACTGCGACTGAGACTGCGACTCCTCCTCAATCTCCTCCGTCTTCTTCGAAAACACCTTAAACTTCGGGGCCGTGTGCGTACCGGTAACCGCTACCGGAACGCCAATCAGTCCAAATGGTGGCAGGCCCACCCGGATGCGAAGCGCGAGTTTGCCGTCGAAGTTGGTCTTGCCTTCAATGCGCAGGCGGCAAAGGGCAATCTTCATTTTAGTGCGCTCGATGGTGATGACGTTGCGTCGGATTCGGGTTTTGATATCGACTTTCGAAAGATCCGGGTCATCGATAGCGGATATGGTTTTACGGCTGAGGCCATTAAAGAGGCGAAGGCCCTTGACTTTGATTTTCTTCAGCGAAACGGTGCCGCCGCCTTCCAGTGAGGGGTAAATGGGCGACATATCGGGGCCCAGTTGTCCTTTTAAGTTGTAATCGACCGACACGATGCCCTGGGCACTCCCGGCTGAGGTGGCCATTTCGCGAAACATCGGAATCTCGTCATACGCACGGTGGATGTCGAAATCACGCGCCCGGAAACGAAGGTCAAACGCGGCACTTTGTGGCGTGAGGTCGTCGTACGAACCATCAAGCTGCAGCGTAGCGCCGGCAATGCCGAGTTGTGCGCCGTTGAGCGTGACTTTTCCACCTGAAACCCCAACTGTTCCTTTTACGTCGCTGAGTTTGAAGGTGTCGAACAGCACCTGCTTCGCGTTCGCGGTCAGCGAGACGTCGAGGTTGGTGGGCACTAAGGCTACGCCGGCCACCGTGGCAGTGGCTTCCCCCGCTTGTGGAGTAGGGGAGGCTGTTGTTACGGGCGCACGGAACTCATTCAGGTCAAGCAGGTCCGATTCCATACGGAAAGCACCGTGCAGGGTAGCCTTCTCCTCAAAAAAGTAATTGATGGCGTTGGTGAGTTGGCCGTTGAGTGTGAAATCGCTTTGGCCATAACGCGCAACGAAGGTATTGAACTGCATCTTTTCGCGGTTAAAGGCAAAAACGCCTTTCTCGATGCGGAGGGTTTTTGGCAGTCCCTCCATCCGGGTGTCAATCCGTTCTACCGTTAGTGTACCGCGGTTATTGAGTCGGTTATAGCGACCTTTCGTAGCATCGCTTTGTGTGCCTTTCAGGCGCACGTCGGCGGCAATACGTCCGTCAACGTCAAGTCCTTTCTGCCGGAATACGCGGTACAACCGTCCGATGTCGAGCGTGCCTTTCGCGCTGAGATCATAGGTGACATCGTCGAGGTTGGAAAACGACGCCTCCACCCGGAACGGATGACCGGCAAAGGTGAACGAGGCCGGCCGGATGGCGATTTTCGTATCGGCATAACGCCCGTTTTGGTTAGTAGCGGTAACGTTGAGGTTGAGGTCGGATACAGGCTCCGGATAATACGCCGTTTTCAGGTAGCCGTTGGTCCAGTTGAAGCGTCCGGTGGTGGTAGGAAAGAGGTGACGGGCCGCGCTGTAGGTACCATTCGATTGTATATTGACGTCGAGTTTTCCTTTCACATCTACCAACGAAACGCCCAGTGCACGGTTGAGTGCGGCCAGGTCGACGCCTCCCTTCATCTGCGCCTTTACGGAGGTTTCGCCCAGTTTTTTCAGTTCGACCGTCGAGCGGAATTGATCGTTCCCTAATTTGAACGAGAAAGGCGAGAGTTTCAGGTAAAAGTCTTCCGGATCGAGTGAGGGCAGGGCCGCGTCGAGGTTGAGTTGGATATCCGAGGCCGCCAGAGGCGCTTCCTTATATTGTATAAAGCCGTCGGTGATGCGGGTGTGGAACTTGAGGGTCGGACTCCGGTTCGTGCTCGCGTCGTACCGTCCTTTCAACGCCAGCATCAGGTCGATACGACCTTCTACCTTCGACTGGTCAAGCCAGGCGGTATAGGCCGGCGGAAGTGCGGTAAAAAGATCTTCAAGGTCACTGCCGTTGGACGTGGCGGCAATGTCAATATAGTACCCGCTTTTGAGGATGTTGACGACGCCTTTGAAATTGATCGGGAGTTCGTTGATCCGCAGGTCGTTGCGTTGCAAAGCAAATGTAAGGGCGTTGGTGTTGATGCGCGTGGTCAGTTCGGCGCGTACGTTCTTTTGGGCCATATACGATTCGCCGTCGTAGGAGAAGTCAAGCGATCCGATTTCGGCTTCGGTTTCGAGGTCGAAAACTGCCTTATCGAGGTCGCCTTTCCCCAAATAATTGAAATCATTTGCCGCTACACGGATCCTGGTCGAGCGGTCGTCATAGCGAAGGCGGCAGCGGGAAATCCGGATTTTGTCGAGTCGGAGGGAAGCCGATGAAACCGTGTCAGCCGGTTGGGGCGCATCGGCAATGTATACATTGTAATTCGCTTCGCCCTTCTCGTTGACCTTCACCTGTATGTCGGCATCGTCTACGTAGATTTCATCGATGGCAACGCGTCCGTTAAACAGTAGTTGCGACAGGTTGATGCCGAAACCGATGCGGTCGGCGGCGGCCAGGGTGTCTTTTTGAAAGGGCGCGGATCCTTTGAGGGAAAAATCATCGAGGGTGACGGTAAGCGAAGGAAAGTGGTCGAAAAACGACAGCCGCGCTTCGGAAAAGTTGAGCTCGCCGGTGAGTTTACGGTTGGCGAAGTCTTTCACTTCCTGGGCGATTTTGCCCGGGAACAGTATAGGTAAGAGGAACATCAGGAGCAGGACGGACCCCAATCCGATACCTATCCACTTCAAAATCTTGAAACTACGGCGTGACGGGCGCTTTTTCATGGAAGCGAATATACGGTAAATGTTAAATTTTATAAAATGTTACAGGGTACTTTCCACTAATAATGCGGCTTTCCGAAAAAAGCACGACGGAAAGCGTTTCCGAAATCGATTTTTTTCGATTTGCTACGCGCAACCTATTTACTTTTGTCTATCTAAACAACATAAACGCTTAAACAAAATAGCTATGAACAAACTTCGCCTCTTACTGTTTTTCGCGCCGTTGTGGTGTTTTTCCCAGAATGTCGTGTTTGCTGATCCCAACCTGAAAGCGGTGCTCACCTCCCCGGACGGTAGCTATGTTTCGGCCTTTTCTTTTAATGACGAGCCCATGGCGATTGACGCCAATGGCGACGGGGAAATACAAGTGTCAGAGGCGGAAGCCGTAGCCCGACTTGGGGTTTTCTACGGCAATATAACCAGTTTAGAGGGTCTTCAGGCCTTTGCCAATCTGAAGTCACTTGATCTGGTAGGACTCTACCTCGGCGGCGGATCGTTCGATTTTTCCGCGTTCACCAATCTCGAGTTGCTGACGGCATCCTATTGCCAATTAGGCTCTGTGACCCTGTCGAACATGAACGCATTGCACACGGCCTATCTGAACACCAACCAACTGACATCCGTCACCCTGACGAATCTTCCGGTATTGAAGAATCTTGATCTTTCTTCAAATGGCCTGCAAACAGTAGAATTTGTCAATCTTCCGCAACTGTATATGTTAGGATTGACAGCCAACCAACTGTCGAGCCTTTCGCTGTCGAACATGCCGTTGCTGATGGATGTAAATGTGTCGCAGAACCAACTATCGACGCTCGACGTATCGGGCTTACCGCAGCTTCAGAACCTTTCTGTGGAGCATAACCAACTTACGTCGCTGGATGTTTCACAAAACCCTGCACTTTACGGTTTGTACGTTCGGCAGAATCTCCTGACCGAATTGACGGTTTCGGGACTCCCGCAGTTAACCCAGCTTGCGGCGGGGCAGAATCTCCTTACTTCGGTAACGTTAGATGCGCTTCCTTCGCTTACGAGTCTTGATCTATCAGACAACCAGTTGGCCTCGGTTGATATTTCGGGCGTGCCGACCATCCAGGAACTCTTCATCACTTCGAACGACCTAACAAGTCTGGATCTCTCGGCTAATCCATCGATTGTGTGGCTGGAATGTGCCGGCAACCAATTATCGACGCTCAACATCACGAATCTCACCTCGCTATCGTATTTGGGTTGCGGATACAACCAATTAACGCAGTTAGACCTGCCGGAGTCGCCTTACCTGTTTCAGGTGAATTGTGGATCGAACCAGTTGACCACGCTTGATGTTTCAGGGTACCAATACCTATATACCCTTGATGTGTCTAACAACCAACTTGCTACGCTGGATTTTGGTGGGCTATACAACCTCGGCGACATTCATGTGGAAGGCAACCAGTTTGTGAACCTCGATTTCGCCGACAATAGCTACGCCTTTACAATTACGTTTCTTCCCAACGATCTGCTGCAGACGGTTAACCTAAAGAATAACGGCTACCAGAGTCCGTACTTTGTGTTCAACGATTATGTGAATGCGCCGGCATTGCAATTTATCTGCGTGGATGCTTTCGAACAGGCGGAATTCCAATACTACATCCAGGCGCTCAATCCGAATGTCATCGTGAATGGCTATTGCACGTTCGATTTGTCGGGTGAATACAATATTATCAGCGGAACGGTTCGTTTTGACTTCAACAATGATGGCTGTTCGGAGACGGATACCGCAGTGCCCTATGCAAAAGTGAGCATTTCCGACGGGGAAGTCGACGGAGCTACATTCACCGACGGCAATGGCTTTTATTCGTTTGTCGTGCCGGACGGAAACTATACCTTCTCAATCGACGGGGAAGCCTACCCTGGATTCACCGTTTCAGCCGGTGCTTCGACCGCTTCCTTTGACGAAACTACCTTTTCGGGTACTGTCAACGCCGATATTTGCCTGCTGCCCACCTCTGCGTTGTTCGACGGTGAAGTTACGGTATTGCCTTACTCGATTCCCTACTACGGCTTTGAAAGCTACTATATGATCAACGTGCGCAACAAGGGCAACCAGTTGCTGTCGGGCAATGTGGTGTTCAACTACGATTCGGCCGCAGCCGTCGCCACGAATGCCTTCCCGTTTGCGGATGCTACCGGAGTCGGCACGCTGACCTTCAACATCGACAACCTGCTGCCGTTCGAAACACGCACGATTTACGTCGGATTGACCTATAACACCATCGATTGGGAGAATATATGGAATGAGGCCGAGCCAATTTCATTCGAATCGATCTTCAATGTCAACCAGCCCGAAGCCACTCCGGAAGACAACGTATTCTCCTTCGTGCAGCCACTGGGTGAAGACGCCGTTGTTGAGAATGCCGTATATTGTATGGAAGGAGAGGAAGTCGATCCTACCGAAATCGGCGACTACCTGCACTACACCATCAACTTCCGTAACACCGGAGGCGAAACCGCACCATTCGTGGCACTGAAGTCGGATATCGATCCGGATCAGTTCGACATCAATTCGATCGAAATCCTGAATACGACCATGCCGGCCCAAATTAAAGTGGTAGGTAATATGCTGGAACTCGTATTCGAAGATGCGCAGCTACAACCCGGAGGCGAAGGAAGCGTATTGCTGCGTATGAAGTCGAAGGAAACCCTGCAGCCAGGCGACATGGTAGAATTCGGAACGGCTGTCTACCTCGATTACGACACTATGGTGCAGACGAATATGGCCCAAACCACGTTCACCGCGTCATTGGGTAACGACGACTTCACTACCGGATCGTTTACGGTATACCCCAACCCGGCGAAAGACCGTTTCCGTATCCAGTCGTCATCACCGGTTCGCAGCGTGGCACTGTATGACATCCAGGGCCGTAAACTCCGCGATCTCAACTACACCGAAGAAGGCGTGTCGGTTGAAGGTGTTCCGGCCGGCGTCTATTTTGTAAAAGCTACCACCGAGGCCGGCACCGCCGCGACCAAGTTGGTGAAACAATAAGCGATTAGACATGTTTTGTAAGGAAGGTCGTCTGGAAAGACGGCCTTTTCTTTTTTGAAGTAGTCACTCCGACGCTTTTTCCTGGAACTGACGTGAATGTTAAATTTTATAAAATGTTGCAGGGTACTTTCCTACTAATAATGCGGCTTCGCGAGAAAAACACGACGAAACGCGTTTCCGAAATCGATTTTTTTCGCTTTGTACGCGCAACCTATTTACTTTTGTCCATCTAAATAACACGAACGCTTAAACAAAATAGCTATGAACAAACTTCGCCTCTTACTGTTTATCGCGCCACTGTGGTGTTTTTCCCAGAATGTCGTGTTTGGTGATCCGAACCTGAAAACGTTGCTGACTTCAACTGATTCGGTAAACTACATTGCCTATTCCGAAACCGATGAGTTCATTACGAATATCGATGCCAACAGTGATGGTGAAATCCAGGTGTCGGAAGCACAGGCGGTCTGGAAATTGGGCATCCTATATGCCAACGTGACCAGCCTTGCGGGCCTCGAAGCCTTTTCCAACCTCCGTGTGCTGGACATATTCGGCCTTAATCTTACCGACCAGCAAGTTGACTTTTCGGTCTTCCCTGAGCTGCAATACCTCAATGCCGGCTACTGCCAGTTGACGTCGGCGGACATCAGCAACCTTCCGAACTTGGTGTTTGCCTACCTTCCAGGTAACGGCTTGTCTTCGGTCAACGTAGCTAATTTGCCATCCCTTCAAAGTCTGGATCTGACGAACAACTATCTTCAAAGCATTTCGTTGGAAGACCTTCCGCAACTGGCCTACCTGGGTTTGTCAGGTAACCAGCTTTCGTCGCTTACACTCTCGGGTCTTACACTCATGAACCAGTTGAACGTCTCATCGAACCAATTGACGTCGATTGATGTATCGGGTATGCCGACGCTGCAGGTGCTGTATGTCGACAATAACCAGTTATCGTCACTGGATGTGTCCCAAAACACTGAACTAATCATACTGTTCGCCCGCCAGAACCTGTTGACAGAACTGACGCTTCCTACGATGCCGAATCTCTTCCAGGTATCCGTCGCCCAAAATTTACTGACGTCGGTCAACCTGGGTTCACAGCCAAGCATTAAAATTCTGGATGTTACCAACAACCAGCTTCCCTTGTTGGATGTGTCGGGCGCCCCGGCACTCGAAGACCTGTATGTGGATTCCAACTTCCTCACTAGTGTAGATCTCTCAAATAACCCAGCGTTAAGGATGTTCCAATGCGCGAACAACCAAATAACCTCGCTTGCAACCGAAGGTCTGTTGAACCTGTCGTATATCAACTGCAACTTCAACCAATTGACCGAATTGGTGTTGCCTGATTCGGAGTATTTGTATGGGGTATACTGCAGCAACAACCAGATTACGTCATTGGATCTTTCCGGACAGGAATACCTGAGCTATCTGGATGTGTCCAATAACCAGATTGCGGAACTGGATTTCTCCGGTCTCTACTACCTTTCTGATATTTCGGTTAACGGCAACCAGTTCGTGAACCTGGATTTTGGCGACAATACCTACGCGTATCGCGTCAATTTTCTCCCTAACGACCTCCTCCAAACTGTTAACCTGAAAAATAACGGCTACCAGGATCTGTTCTTTTCACAAAATGATTTTGCGAATGCACCCGCGCTCGAGTTCATTTGCGTGGATGCGTACGAACAGTCAATATTCCAGTACTATATCCAGCAGGTGAACCCGAACATCATCGTGAATGGTTATTGCTCTTTCGACCTGTCCGGTGAGTACAACGTCATCAGCGGAACGGTTCGTTTCGACTTTAACAATGATGGTTGTTCAGAAACGGATACGGTTGTACCCTACGCCAAAATCAACATTTCCAACGGCGATGGTGACGGCGCCACGTTTACCGATGGCAATGGCTTCTATTCGTTTGTCGTGCCCGACGGAAACTACACCTTCTCAATTGATGCGGACGCTTACCCCGGATTCACGGTTTCAGCCGGTACTTCCGCCACTTCCTTTGACGAAGCGACCTTTTCAGGTATTATCAACAATGATATCTGCCTTCAGCCGACATCTACACTATTCGACGGTGAGGTTACGGTATTGCCGTACTCGATTCCTTACTACGGTTATGAAAGCTACTATATGATCAACGTGCGCAACAAAGGCAACCAGTTGCTGTCGGGCAATGTGGTGTTCAACTACGATTCGGCCGCAGCCGTGGCTACGAATGCCTTCCCGTTTGCGGATACAGTGGGCGTAGGCACCTTATCGTTCAATGTCGACAACCTGCTGCCGTTCGAAACCCGCACGATTTATGTGGGCTTGACCTATAATACCATCGAGTCGGAGAATGTGTGGGAGGAAGCTGAGCCTATTTCATTCGAATCGATCTTCAATGTCAACCAGCCCGAAGCCACTCCGGAAGACAACGTATTCTCCTTCGTGCAGCCACTGGGTGAAGACGCCGTTGTTGAGAATGCCGTATATTGTATGGAAGGAGAGGAAGTCGATCCTACCGAAATCGGCGACTACCTGCACTACACCATCAACTTCCGTAACACCGGAGGCGAAACCGCACCATTCGTGGCACTGAAGTCGGATATCGATCCGGATCAGTTCGACATCAATTCGATCGAAATCCTGAATACGACCATGCCGGCCCAAATTAAAGTGGTAGGTAATATGCTGGAACTGGTTTTCGAAGATGCGCAACTCCAGCCCGGAGGCGAAGGAAGCGTATTGCTTCGTATGAAGTCGAAAGAAACCCTGCAGCCGGGCGACACCGTTGAATTCGGAACAGCCGTCTATCTTGATTACGACACTATGGTGGAGACGAATATGGCTCAAACCACGTTCACCGCGTCACTGGGTAACGAGGATTTCACTACCGGATCGTTTACGGTATACCCCAACCCGGCGAAAGACCGTTTCCGTATCCAGTCGTCATTACCGGTTCGCAGCGTGGCACTGTATGACATCCAGGGGCGTAAACTCCGCGATCTCAACTACACCGAAGAAGGCGTGTCGGTTGAAGGTGTTCCGGCCGGCGTCTATTTTGTAAAAGCTACCACCGAGGCCGGCACCGCCGCGACCAAGTTGGTGAAACAATAAGCGATTAGACATGTTTTGTAAGGGAGGTCGTCTGAAAAGACGGCCTTTTCTTTTTTGGGAAATAGGAGTGGCGGCCGACGGGTTGTTCGAGTCCGGGAAAGGGTAGTCTTTTTTGATAGTATGGAATAGACCGTTCGCATTTTGTCCTAAATTTTAGTAGTTCGTCGGTTTAGGTAGGACTTTCGGTTTTCGATACCTATTTTTGATAGAACCCCATGATGAGCGTTGGCTCTGTTTAAAATACATGTAATGAAGTGGATGATACTCGTATGTTTGGTCAGCATGTCTGGCTATGCACAGGTGCGGTATGCGGATATGAAGATTTCACAGAATAGCTATCCGGATGTTTCCATAAAAGCGACCACGCTTGTCACAAAGGTGTTCCTCAAACGCGCAGACGATGGCCTGTGGCAAAAAGTGTACGAAGCCGAGGTGGCGGCCCTGAAATCGACCGAAATAAAGGACATAAAGAAAAGAGAACGGCGCAAGGCACGAGAGGAGGGAGAGCGATTGATGTTACTCCATGAAACCCCAAAGCCTGCAACGCGGGATACCATTCCGGAACCTGTACTGGTACGATAAGGCGATTGGAAAGAAAAAAAGGCGCCCTTTTGGAGCGCCCTTTGTTTACCGTTTGAGTAATTTCCGGGTGGTGATTCCGGATTTGGTATGGATCTTCACTGTATAAACGCCGGGAGGTAGTGGCGCGATGTTGACCCACGTTTCGGTTCCTTCCTGCCGGGAAAAAACCGGCATGTGACGCCCTGTAATATCATGCACCATTATTTCCGAATCCGTATTTGTCGACGTCACCCGTACGAATTCTCCAGCCGGATTTGGATAAATCACAAAATTATCGGTTTTGGGATCGGCAATCGATAAAGGCGCCAGTTCCGTCGTCACGGTGTTCGTTTGTACAGGGGCATTGAAATCAAAGAAAATAGCGGCGTTATTTTCGATGGTCGTTCCCTGGATAAAGTTGGATCCCGGTTTGATGCGATACGCAATCCACCCATGGCTCGCCACCGCGTCCTGGGTGGTTGCCGGCAGGTCGATGTTGTCAAAACGGAAGGTGACCAGGTTGTTTTGACGCGTGGTTTCGACAGGGTGACTGGTGCCTTCCACCGCGAACGTATTCCAATTAAGGAGGTCACTCAGGGCATTTTCTACACGCACATTCACCGCTTCGGCCGTCCCGGTATTCTCAAAACGGACAATATAATGGAGCCAGTCGTCAGCCTGTTCCTGCGAGATAACGGGGCCTTCCAGCACCGCAATGTCGTTCGGGTCAAAAGAGTTCACCACCGGTTGTGCAAATGACGTCGAATTGTTACCCAGGTTATTGTCGGGTTGGTTGGGTGTGACGGTTGCCGTAAACTGTAAAGCATCACCGATGTTGGCGGTTGGGGGAGGTGCGACGAGAAAGGTCACCCATATGTAACTGTTCTGCCATGGCGCCAGATCGGTGTAGCTAAACGTCAAGGTATCAGCGGTCTGCGCGATAGTTGTCTGGTCTGCACTTAAAAACGAGAGGCGCGTACTGTCGAATTGTACCGTGACGGTGCCCGAAGAAGTGACGTTGCCCACGTTTGAAAGGATAATCGCATAATAGGCCGGGAACCCGGGACGCGCATTTCCCAACGGATATAAACTGACCTGAACATCGTTGACAGAGGCAACCGGCGTATAACAAAAGTCCACTTGGTAGTTGGTGTTTTGCGTCGGATCGAGCACGGTCGTATACGTGCCCTCTCCTAAAAGCACGAGCCCGGCCGGAACCTCAGTAGCCATGATGGTCACAGGTCCGGTCGGTAAATTGAAAAAGCTTACGGTGCCGTCAGGCCCCGACATACCATAATAGGCGACATTCCCTGCCACTACGGTTACAACGGCACCTCCCACGGGTGACGATGATGACGTGCACCCCGTACCCTCGTAATCGGCGTGAAGCGAAACCGTCAGGGTTGTGGGTGTGCACTGCTCGACGATAAGGGCTTGTGTGTTAACGGTCACACAGGTTCCGTTTACGGTTGGAATCACCGTCCGGACGAAAACGATCTGGAAGCCGGTGGGTACACTTGGAAAGAAAATCGGATTCTCAATCGGATTCTGTCCGGTCACCGCATCGGCTTCTGACAGGTAAAAGGAAACGGCGGCGGATGGATATCCAGCGGAAAAAAAACGGGATAGTGCTCGTCAGGTCGAAAATACCCACGGCCGAACCTTCAAGCGCACAGGTAACCAAAGGCGGAGCGTTTACCGTGCCCGACGGTGCGGTAATCACTACGGTAAACTCTTGTAAAAGGCCGCATGGAAAAGGAGCCACAACACCTACAACCGCATTTTCCGAGATGACCGAACCCGGTGGGAGGTCCTGCCCATTTAGTGAGTAGTTTAGCCCCGCCGGGAGATCGGGTAGGGTGTAGGGTCCGCACGAGACGATATCGTCCATCGGTGAAACCGGATCCGGATGTACGACCGTAATCGTGAACGAACTTTCCGCCGAACACGGGCCATCCTGATTGTAGACGTAGAGGGTTTCGGTGGAGGTAATGATGGTGCCAGGAGGTATAATAACGCCGCCGCCGCCGGGCTCTGTGTGTATTTGGCCGAATGAAGGAACCGGGACGTTCCATAAATTACAAACCACTTCATTCGGAAGCTGATCTACCATTGCAGAACCCCATTCGAGGTTGAATTGTGTAATGGCATAGCTGTCATCCAGTAAACTGTCTACCCGGGCAAAAATCACCTGTGTGGGTTGACTGACAAAAAACGACGTTTGCTGGATGGCATTGGTTTCATTTTCGGCATCCGAACCTGTCGTGTAATAGGTCACATAGAAATACTGCGGATCCTGGGCACCGAGTATAATCGGCGTTTGAATGTTCAGGTTAAATACCTCGTTATTGCATTGTGACAGCGAAGGTGGTTGGATGGCCACGGTTTGGGCGTTGACGAGTCCGGAAAGGACAAACGCCAGCAAGAGTAGTATTTTTTTCATGTGGGTGTTTTGTTGGTTGGGAAAAGATGCAGCGAACGTTCGGAGATGAAACAGTACCCTTGGTTTTTTCCCTACCGTCATCCTTCTGGCAGCGGGACTAGAAAACATGAAACGCCAGCTATACCGGCGCTTTTCCGTTACTAACAAAAAGGAGGACAGCTACCGCTGAAAGCATGTGTTAAAGAGACGCCGCCATCTGGGTGAGCTTGTCGCGCGTAATCGGCTTGATGATATAGTCACATACGGCTTCGATGGCACGCGCACGACTGATATCGGCGGGTGTTATCGACGAGCTGACGATGTAAAGCGTAATTTTCTTCCCGAATTTGGGCAGGAGGGGGAGATAACTTTCCAGGAATTGCCATCCATCCATAATGGGCATTGAGAGATCCAACAGGATGATCTCGGGCAAATCACCGGGCGAGGCGAGGTGCGCCTTGAGGTAGTGAAGAGCATCCAGTCCGTTTCCGAACACCTTCATCAGTTCCAACCCCTGCGCGTCCGCGATTACTTTGGACGTCAGGTAGACGAAAATATCGTCATCGTCAATCAATATGATGGTTTTGGCGTTCATTACGACTGTTTGAATTGAATGTAAAACGTGCTTCCGGCATCGGGTTGGCTTTCTACCCAGATCTTTCCGCCCATCATCTCTACCTGGGCACGTGTCATATAAAGGCCGAACCCCTTGGCATCCGGATGTTTGTGAAAGACCTGCCGAATCTTAAAGATCCGATTCCGGTGCAAATCGAGATCCAGCCCTAACCCGTTATCGCGTACCAATAGCAGCACCTCGCCCTCCTCCATTTGCGATGCCAGGTGTAGGCACAGCGGACGTTCGGGCGAGCGGTATTTAAAGGCATTGCTGACCAGATTGGACACAATGCTTTGGAGATATTTCTTTGGAAAAACGACAGATGGCACGTTGAAATCTGTTGTCACCACGCAATCCTCAAAAGCCGGTTGTGCCCGATAGCCCTGCAGGATGGGGTCAACGATCGACTGGAAATCGAGCAGTTCTGATTGTACGGAAAGGTCACTTTTGATTTGCAACGTTTCGACAAGGTGTTCAAACGTCTCATTGAGATGACCCACCACCGGCCTAAGGCGCGCGGCCAGTTCCCTGAGGTCGTCATGTTCAGTGGCCATTTCCATATAGTCCGCCAGCATCGCAATATTCACCAACGGAGCGCGGAGGTTATGCGAGACGATGTGGCAAAAGTCGGTAAGCTGGGTATTCTGGTTGAGCAACAGTTCTTTCTGTTGCTGCAATATCCGGACGTCTTCGGCAATGATGACCTTAAGATCCGTTATGTTTTTAGAAATGATGCCAAGTCCGTTCTCCATCCGGAAAGCCTTTACGCGGAAGTGCGTGAATCCGGGCCCTAGGTGCGTCTGCATTTCATCAATAACCAGCGTTTGGCCCGTTCGAAGTACCTCGCGATATTGTTCCAGACGGCCGGTTGACTCTACATACGGCGACAGCTCCGTCATATGTTTACCGATGACCTCTTCGCGTGGCAGCTTCAGCACCTTAAGCGTGAATTCATTTGCGTCGACGCACGTGAGGTCAAGGTCCCATATGGAAAAAAGGACCTCGGCTTCGTGAAAGAATTCCGATCTTGAACGTGCTATATCCTGCTGTGCCTGAAAAATCATGGACCGACAAATGGTGAACGCCTGGGCATTCAGGTAAAGTCGGTAAAGCTAGCCTGAAATTGTGTTATTTTCAAATTTTGCGAAAATAAATCGACAATCGTAAGGTTTTTATGTACAAAACGCATTTTTATCGCAAATCAACCTTGACTATATGCGATTTTTTTATCGCAGTTCGAGATTTTTTTAAGGAGAAAAGTGTCCTGCGCTATTCCCTGGTGTTAGGCGCAGACAAATAAAAAAAGCCCCGATGGTGAACCGGGGCTTTTTCTGTCATTTAGTTGAGTAGGGAACCCATACCGAACGCCTCAAGAAAGGCGCTATAACCTTCCTCTGCGCGTGCATTGAGCGCCTGAACGAGGTGGCCGTTGCCTGGATCGACCACCACCCGTGCCGGGCGCGTACCTTTCGGCGCATCGACCAATTGTTTTACGGCGTCGGCGACCAACTGCGGGTTCGGTGCCGCTTGCTCGAAATACTGTCCGATGCCGGCGCCCACTTGTTCGGGGATCGACGCCAGTTCGCCGTATCCTTCCGCCAAAAAGGCATCTGATCCCTGGCCTGATTTACCAAAGATGTCGGTAGGGAAGGCACCCGGCTCTACAATGGATACATCGATACCCAGTTGGCGTACCTCGGCGCGTAAGCCTTCCGAAAGACCTTCCACCGCAAATTTCGCTGCATTATAGAAGGTCATGAACGGGGCAGAAAAACGGCCGAGTACACTTGACGTATTAATGATCAATCCGTCGCCCTGACGGCGCATGTGGGGCAATACGGCCCGGATCGTGCGCCAGGTGGCTTTGAGGTGGATGTCAAACAAATCGTCGATGTCGTGCTCGTTGAACGTTTCGGCAATGCCGCCTTTGAAGTTCCCGGCATTGTTGACCAGCACGTCAATGCGTCCTTCTTTGGCTACGATCCCATCGACTGCCGCCTTTACTTTGGCTTCGTCCGACAGGTCAAGTTCGATTACGTGTACATTCGGCAGTGCCCCCAGGGCCGCCGCTTTTTCTCGATTGGAGGTAAGGGTGTTACGCATGCCGGCATACACGGTGTGCCCAGCGGCGGAAAGCGTGTGGGCGTGCAGCCAGCCGAAACCGCTGTTGGTGCCCGTAATAAGGATAATGTGGTTGCTCATGTTTTGTTTTTTATGGCTTTTCGTCCCGGCCGGAAGTAAAAAGACAGTTAATAAAAGTTTTTTAGTTACTTTTGGTGACTGCAAAGTAAAAACAAAAAGAGAGTAGCAAACAAGAAGGCACGCGCCGGTAACACAGTAACCAAATGGAAACGATTGTTGATTTTACAGTAAAAGACGCCAAAAAAATTGCTGAAAATTTTCTTGCGAAGAAAGAAACGGGTCTTCCGCTGTGTCCGGTAAAAGACATTATGCACACCTTAGGAGATAAATGGTCGGTGCTGGTAATGATGACCCTGGGCACCCATGAAACCCTGCGGTTCAACGAAATCCGACATGCCGTCGACGGTATTTCCCAGAAAATGCTGACCGTTACCCTGCGCGAGTTGGAATCGTTTGGGATGGTCACCCGCGAGGTTTTTCCGCAGATACCACCGAAGGTCGAATATACCATTACACCACTGGGGCAGGAGTTCCTGTCGCACCTGAAGGGCATGCTTGAGTGGGCCTGCGCGAATTCAGCACAGATCGCCGCCAACCGTACGAAGTAATCAGAATACGCTCACGATCGGACAAGCGGCTTCTTCAAAGTAGCGTCGTTCAATCGATTCACGATGGTTCGGGTGCGCAATATCCGTTAACGCTTTGGCGCGTTGCTTCAGCGTTTTTCCATACAAATCGGCAATCCCGTATTCGGTAATGATATATTGTACGTGCGCCCGGGTCGTGACCACACCGGCGCCCTGCCGTAGAAACGGTACGATCCGGCTGGTGCCGTCTTTGGTCACCGAAGGCAGTGCGATGATCGCCTTTCCGCCTTCGCTGAGCGCAGCCCCACGGATGAAGTCCATTTGTCCGCCTACACCCGAATACATGTTCCGTCCGATTGAGTCAGCACACACCTGGCCAGTAAGGTCGACTTCTATCGCCGAGTTGATCGCTACCATCCTCGGGTTCTTCCGTATCCGGCTCGTATCATTGACAAACGACGATTCCCGCATCTCTATAAAAGGGTTGTCGTGCACGAAATCATACAGGCGTTGCGATCCTACTAAAAACGTCGCCAGTGCTTTTCCCCGGCCAATACCTTTATAGCGACAGTTGATGACACCGCTTTCGATGAGGTCAATCACGCCATCCGAGAACATTTCCGTGTGCAATCCGAGGTCTTTGTGGTTTCCCAGTTGGGCCAGTGCCGCGTTGGGTATCGAACCGATGCCCATCTGTAACGTACTTCTGTCGTCAATCAACGAGGCCACGAACGCGCCGATTTTGGCCTCGGCTTCTGAAATGGCAGGCATTTCATGACCAAAAAGCGGCGTATCTACCTCTACCATATAATGGAGTTGCGAGATGTGGACGATCGCGTCGCCGAACATCCGCGGCATCCGCGGGTTTACCTGAGCGATGACCAGTTGCGCCTGCTCCATCGCGGCTAAGGTCGCTTCGACCGAAACACCCAGTGAACAATAGCCGTGGGCATCCGGGGGCGAAACATGCACCAGCGCCACATCAATAGGTAGTGCGCCTTTTCGGAAGAGGTTGGGTAATTCGCTAAGGAATACCGGTGTATACGAGCCATTGCCGGCAGAAAGGGTATGACGTACGTTTTTGCCAATGAAGAAGGAGTTCACATGGAAGCTGGCCGCCAGCGAGGGGTCGGCATAGGGTGCAGGTCCTTCCGTATGGAGGTGGCAGATTTCGACATCCTGCAGTTCGGCGGCCCGTTCGGCCAGGGCATGGGTGAGCACAGAGGGCGTAGCGGCAGCCGCCTGTACATATATACGTTGATGGGATCGGATATAAGAAACGGCTTCCTGGGCAGAGACAAATCGTGACATATTCTTTTTTGTGCAAAGGTAGGTCCGCTGGCGCCCGAAGTACCTGATGTTTGTCACTGATAAATGTCAGTTTTTACCATCCGTCGGCCCACTACTTTTACCATCTAAAATCACAATATCATGAGTGTCTATCAATCCACTTTCGAACAATTCCGCAAAGGATATTATGCTAACTGTGCCATTGCGATCCTCGTACAAAGTTGCCTGGGCGGTATTGCTGCCATGGCCATACTCGAACACGGAACCGGTTTGCTCCAGATGTTTCAACTGATGCTGGTCGTTATTGCCTGCGTATCGTTCAACGGCACCATCCTCTCTGTGCGCCCGCCGCGTACCGTCTTTAATTGGTTAGTGGGCGCCCTGCTGCTTTGTGTGTTTGTAGCCATCGTCAATTTTGCAGCCTGAAACGACGGTTTGTCACGGGGGCGGTTGCCACGGAGCCCCTTGTGGTAACGTCGCATGGCACGTGGCCAGCGGGTGCGAGCAATGCCTCGCCAAGAAGTCGAACGCCCTTGATGTGCTTCGCAAAGACGACTTGCGCCAGCTATCGGCCGCCCGTTCGGTGCGTCGCTGGCGAAAAGGGGAAACCCTGTTTGAAGAGGGTACTGCCATCAACGGCATCCTTTGTATAAGGGAAGGGAGCTGCAAACTCGTCAAGCTCACCGAGAGCGGCCGTCACCAGACCGTCCGCCTGGCCGGGGCCGGGGAACTGCTTGGGCAGCGGTCGACCATCAGTGGCGAAACCGCCCATTTGTCGGCCGTAGCCCTTGAAGATATGCGGGGTTGTTTCATTCCTAAGGCCGACGTTATGGCCCTGTTGGAAACCCAGCCGGCCTTTTCTATGGCGGTCATGAAAGCCATTTGCCAGGATTTACGCGAAACCGATGATGGGCTCGTCGACATGGCGCAAAAGACCGTCACGGCCCGTTTGGCGCACGCGCTGTTGTACCTGTCGGCGCGCTTTGGCGAAACTCCCGACGGAAGCCTGCGACTGCAACTGTCGCGCGAAGACCTGGCGGGTATCGTAGGCACCGCGGTTGAAAGCTGCATCCGGCTGCTTTCCGGGTTTGCGCGAGAGGGTTTGCTGGAACTCGACGGACGCCGGATTCGACTTCTCGACAAGCGCCGCCTTGCCCGACTACACGGATGAGTTGCAATACTTTCCACTTATTGCATAACCTGGTGGCCTGAAACCGAGCGTAACTTGGTCGAAAATGTTTACCATGAAAACCCATCACACACCTGAAAATCCCGGGCAGGCTCCAGCACTTTTTAACGGCGCCGATGCTTCCTTCCGCCCTGATCCCGAAACGCCTGAAACATCCGAGAACGACGAAGAACCCGCCGACTGGGGCGACGTAGATCCGCTTGATCCGCCTATGTCGATCCCAGATCCGATGGATCCAAGTGGTCCCGGAAGTGCCGTATAAATCTGTTTTCGGGACATTCGATTTTCTTTCGTTTAGAAAATCCGGCCGTTCATCAGTCGTTTCCTGTCGTTCGTAAAACCGGTACAATTAGAATGCTTCCGGAGTTTCACCTTTGTGTCGTAAAAAACATACGATATGAAGCGACTTTTACTCTCCCTTTTTCTTTTTTGTACTGCCTGGCTGTTCGCCCAACCGACCCTTTCCTCGGTATCGGTAACCAACGTCACGGGAACTTCTGCTGTCGTAAACTATTACGCAGCAGCCAATTGTACGCAGGGTGCGGCAGTTGAAATAATCTATTCCACTACGCTCAACTTTGCGAATTACACCACCGTACCTTCTATTTCGGTGTTTGCGGGGCAGAATTTCTCCGTTACGATCCAAAACCTGATTCCCGAAACACAATACTTTCTCCGTGTTCGGTCTTACACGGGATCTGCTTGTGGCAATCAGCAAACGCAGTCTTCTGTGTATCCCTTTCTCACCCTGGCCGATCCGCAGCTACCCCAAATACAAGGTGTTACCGTTGCGCTCACAGGTACGGCCACTGGCAGCGTGAATTACTCCCTAAAGGCAAATGGCCTGGCGACCACCTCCGTCCTGCGTTGGGGTACGGCGCCGGGCGAGCTTACCAATCAGGCTACCGGCGCATCGGCAGTTGGGTATCTGTGGAGTGCCGGCTCTGCCAATATGACCGGCCTTGCGCTTGATACCACGTATTATTATCAGATTGCGGCTACCAATAGCTTGGGCACGACAGAGTCGCCGATATATAGTGTGTTTAACGGAGCACCCCAAGAAACCTATGAATATAGCTTCGATAACACCTATGCCACGACGTTGGGTACGTTCCCGTTCACACCCGGTTCCGGTATCGGTTTCACAGCCGGGCACGACGGGACGCCCAACGGTGCCCTCGCACTGAACAATGTAGGTACTTCGGCGATGATACCCAATTTGCCGTATGGCGATAGTCCGAGATCTTTTTCCTTTTGGGTGAAGCTGAATACCTTCAACTCCTCTGGCTACAACCATGTCTACAGTTATGGACAAGCGGCGCCCAGTGCGGCAAATGGGGGTTCCATCGGACCAAGTCTGGCGTATCATCTGGGTTACGCCAACAACCATTCGGCCACGATTCCGCAAATGGTTGCCGCTACCTGGTACCATTTTACGATGGTGTATGACGGCACCACGTCCAGGATTTACCGCAATGGTGTACTCGTGGGTACGCAACTTAAAACATGGAATACGGTAAGTAACAATAACTTGCTTTCATTAGGTGTGTTTGCGGGGGAATTTACTTTTAACGGGGCGATAGATGACTTCCGGGTATTTCGCTCTGCCATCACCGATGCGGACGCGGAAAGCCTATATGTAAATGGTACACTGGCGGTGCCTGGCATTGCGGCGGCTCCTGAAATCGCGTTTTATCCAAATCCGGTATCGGACGTCCTTTATGTAGACAGTGAGGACGCTTTATCGGTGACGGTATATGCCCTTAACGGACAAAAGATCGCCTCTACCTTCGGCAACCGCATCGAGGCCACATCGTGGGCGCCGGGTGTTTACCTGGTAAGGGCGGAAGATGCGGGCGGGCATGTCACCACTCGTAAAATAGTAAAGAGATAGATAGTTTTTTTGGTGTGGCCGCCTTGACGATTCGTTCGGCAAGGCGGTTTTTTTACGGAAAAGCCTTAAAATTGTAGTGTGGATGTAGTAAAAAAACTGAAAGCCCTTATAGTAGACGACGAACGCGGGGCGCGATCGCTGCTGCGTAACTTTTTGGAAGACCATTGCCCGGAAGTGGAAGTGGTGGGCGAGGCGGAAGATGTGTCATCGGCTGTTAAACTCATCAACAAAAACGAGATCGATTTGGTGTTTCTCGATGTGGAAATGCCAAACGAAAACGGCTTTGCTTTGTTCGATTATTTCGATGTGCCCAAATTCGACACTATTTTCTGTACGGCCTATTCGGAGTATGCCATCCGGGCCTTCGAAGTGTCGGCAATGGGGTATCTGTTGAAGCCCATCGGTCTCGCACCTTTACGCGAAACAGTCGCCCGCGTCATCGCCCGACGCACCTCACAAGCCGCACCGCCCGATGTCAGGGTGTTGCAAGAGAATCTTTCCGGTACGGTTTTCGGAAAGATCGGGGTGTATGGCCACGACGGCGTGGTATTCAAAGAAATCAGTGACATCCTGTATTTTGAAGCCGACGGTTCCTATACGGTGCTCCACCACAAACAGGGGCGCGATCTTGCAGTCCGGAATATCGGTCACTTTGAACAGGTATTGGCAAAGGACGCCCGTTTTTTCCGTATCCACCGTTCGTACCTCGTAAACCTGAGTCTGATACAAGTATATAGCCGTCGCGATGGGCATGCCGTCAGTTACGATGGGAAGACGTTCCTTCCGGTTTCCAGGGAGAAAAAAGACGCTTTCGAAGCGCTCATGAAGCTGAGCGGGTCATGAGAATCGTCTGTTTTCTGCTGCTGTGCTCGGTTATGCGAGTGTGGGCCTTCCCGCAACAACCGTCGCTGTCAACGCACAAGCGGGCGGATACACTGCGTTGCTTCCTTCTTGACCATGCCATCGAGGAGGAGAACGATCCTGTCGTCTGGATTCGTTATAACCGGGAATTGATGGCGCTTGTCTCGAAGCAACTTAAGGAGCATCCAGAGGGGGGAGACGCCAAAACCTACCGCCGCTACCTGAGTACAGCTTACAATAATGAAGGCGCCTACTGCGTCTATACGGAATCCTATGAAAAGGCCATTCGCCACTATCGCAAATCACTTGATATCGCCCGTAAGCTGGGGTATCAAAAGGGAATAGCGATTGCGTTGCAGAATATCGGTACGGCCTATGACTACCTCGGCAAACTCGACAGTACGCTGGTGTATCTCGAACGGGCTTATTCGGCCGCGGTAAAGTCGGGTGACCGCGAAAGCATCGCTTATGTCCTGACCGATTTGGGATTTGTACACAACAACCTCGGAAACAATTTTCTCGCCATACAGTATAACCTTCGTGCACTGCCGCTGTTTGAAAAAATGCAGGATGAAGACGGGATAGAACGTACCTATTTTGCGTTGGGCCGCATCTTCGACAACCAAAATGACTATCGCACGAGTATCTCGTATTATGAAAAATGTGTAGACATCGCCCGTCGGACACAGAACGGTGAACGGCTGATGCTTGCGCTGTCGGGGCTCTCACAGGCCTGCTACAACTTGGGTGATCGGGTAAAAGCCCGCAGCTACAACGATGCATTTTTCAAGTTGGCCAAGGCGGGTAACAACCTTGATTTCGTGGCGAGTGCGTATCGTAACTACGGCGACATTGCCGCGGGAGATGGAAATATGGCTGCCGCACGGCGCGACTTTTTGGAATCAGTGCGCACTTATGAACAGATTGGCAGCGATTTGCATGTCGCGAAAGTCTGCATCCGGCTGGTACCCGTTTTGCTTTCGTTGGGTCAGGTAGCCGAAGCAGAAATGTATGGGCGTAAAGCGTACCAGCTTTCCATTAAAACCGGTTTTCCGTCTGATAGGCGCGATGCGGCGGATGTCTTAAGCCAGGTATATGCGAAGAAGGGTGATTTTGGTCGCGCCTACTTATATAAGAAGGAAGCGGCGGAAATTGACCGGAAGACGTTTTTCGATGAAAGTAAGGAGACGGCACTGAAGGCGACATTTCAGTATGAAGCCCAGAAAAAGGAAGCGAAGATCAGGTCGCTTGCCCAACAGAAGGAAATCGCAGAACTGAAGGCAGGCCAAAAGGCGATGATGTTGTATGCCGTGGGTATAATATTTATAGTACTGGCACTGGCCGGGTATTTCTTCTACCAAAAAATGAAGGCGGGTCGGAAAAGTGAATTGCTGAAAGCGCGGCTTGAGGAATCCGAAAAACGAATCGAGGCAGAGAAGCGGGCCGTTGAAAGTGAATTGAAGGCGCTTAAGAGCCAGATGAACCCGCACTTCATCTTTAATGCCTTGAATAGTATACAGGAGCAGTTCATGTTTGGTGATAAATACAAAGCCAACGAGCAATTGGGGAACTTCACGCACCTTACACGGCAAATATTGGAGGATTCGGGAAAGAGAAAGATTACGGTGGCGGGTGAATTGCGGTTGTTGACGCGCTATCTCGAGTTAGAGAAGATGCGATTTGGTGACGACTTCACTTTTTCTTTGACGGTGGACGATGCGGTGGATCCTGAATATCATGAGCTTCCACCGATGATCGTGCAGCCGTTCGTTGAGAATAGCCTGCGCCACGGCCTGATGCACAGGAAAGGGAAGAAGCGTCTTGACGTACATTTCGGCCTCGACGAGCCGCGCGGCGCCCTGCGTGTGACGGTGACAGACAACGGCATCGGGCGTGAGGCGGCAGCCAATATCAAAAAAGGAGCGATGGCCGGTTATGGTTCATTTTCGGTCGAATCGGTGCAGCAGCGGTTGGCGCTTTTGGCAGGGGAAGCGGCAGATCCGTTGGTCGTATACGAGGATTTGGAAGTGAATGGTAAGGCCGTGGGAACGCGTGTGACGCTATTTATTCCTTTGTAAGGGAATCGCACCATGCTGGATGCCAGTCGGCTAAGTCCTACCCGGGATTTTTAACATAAAAACCTTCCTTGAAAAGTTTGGAAAGCCGGAAAAGGTGTCTACTTTTGCACCCGCAACAGCGCAAAAGTTCTTTGGTTTTATTGATGCGGTACTTGGGATTGGATTTTGGGTACTGATAGACAGGCGGATAGAAAAATTAATACTTTTTTTTCTCTTGAAGTCTTGGAAAAGCGAAAAACAGTTGTACTTTTGCACCCGCTTTGAGAGCGAAACGAGATAAAAACCGTTTCAATTTCAAAGTGAAAACAAGAAGACACGTTCATAGACATATTGGATTGACAGCACGTCTTACTTTAGGGTAAGACAAACATTAAGAGAGTAAGGTAGATCGGGAATCGGTTTATTTTATGCTAGCCTTGAGTCGAAAATATTTAAAAACTACGATGAAGAGTTTGATCCTGGCTCAGGATGAACGCTAGCGGCAGGCTTAACACATGCAAGTCGAGGGGTAGAAGGAGCTTGCTCCTTTGAGACCGGCGCACGGGTGCGTAACGCGTATGCAACCTACCTTGAACAGGGGGATAGCCCAGAGAAATTTGGATTAATACCCCATGGTGTAATTGGATGGCATCATTTGATTACTAAAGTTCCAACGGTTCAAGATGGGCATGCGTCCCATTAGCTAGATGGTAAGGTAACGGCTTACCATGGCAACGATGGGTAGGGGTCCTGAGAGGGAGATCCCCCACACTGGTACTGAGACACGGACCAGACTCCTACGGGAGGCAGCAGTGAGGAATATTGGTCAATGGGCGCAAGCCTGAACCAGCCATGCCGCGTGCAGGATGAAGCATCTATGGTGTGTAAACTGCTTTTGTACGGGAAGAAACACTCCTACGTGTAGGAGCTTGACGGTACCGTAAGAATAAGGATCGGCTAACTCCGTGCCAGCAGCCGCGGTAATACGGAGGATCCAAGCGTTATCCGGAATCATTGGGTTTAAAGGGTCCGTAGGCGGTTTTGTAAGTCAGTGGTGAAATCCGGCAGCTTAACTGTCGAACTGCCATTGATACTGCAGGACTTGAATTATTGTGAAGTAACTAGAATATGTAGTGTAGCGGTGAAATGCTTAGAGATTACATGGAATACCAATTGCGAAGGCAGGTTACTAACAATTGATTGACGCTGATGGACGAAAGCGTGGGGAGCGAACAGGATTAGATACCCTGGTAGTCCACGCTGTAAACGATGGATACTAGCTGTTCGGGAGCAATCCTGAGTGGCTAAGCGAAAGTGATAAGTATCCCACCTGGGGAGTACGGGCGCAAGCCTGAAACTCAAAGGAATTGACGGGGGCCCGCACAAGCGGTGGAGCATGTGGTTTAATTCGATGATACGCGAGGAACCTTACCAAGGCTTAAATGGGAGACGACGTATTTGGAAACAGATATTTCTTCGGACGTCTTTCAAGGTGCTGCATGGTTGTCGTCAGCTCGTGCCGTGAGGTGTCAGGTTAAGTCCTATAACGAGCGCAACCCCTGTTGTTAGTTGCCAGCGAGTAATGTCGGGAACTCTAGCAAGACTGCCGGTGCAAACCGTGAGGAAGGTGGGGATGACGTCAAATCATCACGGCCCTTACGCCTTGGGCTACACACGTGCTACAATGGCCGGTACAGAGAGCAGCCACTGGGCGACCAGGAGCGAATCTATAAAACCGGTCACAGTTCGGATCGGAGTCTGCAACTCGACTCCGTGAAGCTGGAATCGCTAGTAATCGGATATCAGCCATGATCCGGTGAATACGTTCCCGGGCCTTGTACACACCGCCCGTCAAGCCATGGAAGCTGGGGGTGCCTGAAGTCGGTGACCGCAAGGAGCTGCCTAGGGTAAAACCGGTAACTAGGGCTAAGTCGTAACAAGGTAGCCGTACCGGAAGGTGCGGCTGGAACACCTCCTTTCTAGAGACTGAAAACAAGGTCTAGCAACCAATGAATAAACTGCCAAGGTTTATTTTACTCTCGCTGTCGATTCAAAATACAAT